>JAJDZB010000073.1:0-89530 GCA_022824835.1 Candidatus Poribacteria bacterium
TCTTACAATGCCGCATAATCATAAGTAAATACTTTTGTATTTCATTCCTCCATATCTGAACACGTGTTTATTTGCAGAATTATGCACCCGTTTAATCCTTTAGTGTTGTCATATAAGCAAAAGGTAATAACGGAGGTAATCTATGAGAAACAGTGATGCACAATTAATTCAACATACCCTTGATGGTGATGATACTGCGTTTGCAGAACTTGTAGAAAAATATCAAAAACAGGTTCACGCGCTTGCATGGCGGAAAATCGGAGATTTTCATTTTGCCGAGGAGATAACACAGGATACGTTCATAAGAGCACATCAGCGGCTCAAAACGTTGAAAAAACCGCAACGTTTCGCAAGTTGGCTCTATGTAATTGCTTCAAATCTTTGCAGCACATGGTTGCGTAATAAGCATATACGGGCTCAGCTGCAGGACAATATAGATAATACTGTAGATGAAGAAGCAACCTATTCTGAATATATCTTAACTGAAAACAATCGGATCACCGGAGAAACACAACGCAATGTTGTCCAGAAATTGCTTGCGAAACTTGGAGAAAGCGAACGGACTGTGATGACATTACACTATTTAGGTGATATGTCATGCACAGAAATCGGTGCTTTTTTAGGTGTGTCAGCGAATACAGTAAAAAGCCGTCTCCGTCGCGCACAGCAACGTTTACAGAAAGAGGAACCGGTGATAAGGGAAGCATTAGACAATTTCCAAATCACACCGAATCTCTCAGAAAACATTATGCGTGAGATTTCGCGTATCAAACCTGCAACAACACCGAGTAGTAAACCTTTAGTCCCGTGGGCAATCGCAGCTTCCACGTTAGCTGTCGTGTTGCTAATACTCGGTTTTGGAAATAGTGTATTCTTGACTCGTTATCAAAAACCTTACAGTTTAGATGCAATTGCAGAGACATCGGTTGAGGTTATAGAAGCACACATAGTTGCAAACTTAGAAACCGAGCCACATGTGCGAATGCCAATCAAAAACACTAACGCACTGGCAAGTCTGAATGATCCTGAAGAACAGCAAATTAATAACATTACCACTTTAACGGCAGACATACAAACAGAGGAAACAATGAAGGATTACACACAGTGGGAAATACCCAAAAAAGCGAAAGCGCGTTTGGGAAAAGGTGAGATTACAGAGATTCAGTTCTCCCCAAGTGGCAAACAACTTGCTGTTGCTTCTAATATTGGAATATGGATATATGACACAAATACCAATCAAGAGATTGCCTTGGTCGGACCGCATACAGATAGCATAAAATGTATTGACTTTAATGCTGATGGTAGTTTGCTCGCAGCGGGGAGTGGAAAGAATATCGTTGTTTGGGACATGTCGGATCATACGCAAGAATCAGTGCTAATTAGTAATGATAGTTGGGATGTGAAGTGTGTAGCCTTCAGTCCTGATGGAAAGACAGTTGCTGGCGGCTTTGAGAGTGGCAAAGCATATCTATTTGACATCAATACAGGTATTAAAAAGGAAATTGGTCATATAAAACCACGCAGTATTGACGGTATAGAATTCAGTCCTGATGGACAATCTCTACTCATTGAAGGCACTGTCATAACAAGAAGCAAAACAATATATCTAATAAATGTCAGAACAGGTGAGGAGATAGCCACGGTAAAAGTTGATGATGATGATATGAACGGTATAGCCGTCAGTCCTGATGGTAAAAAAATCGCATGTGCCAGCAGCAAAAAAGATCATTTACTACTATGGGATATTCAACACCCACCCGATAGCAAAACGAATAAGAATCTATCTGCTTGGAATTCATGGAGTGTCGCCTTCAGTCCTGATAGTAGATTACTTGCTGTTGGCGGATTAGGAAGCACATGCCTGTATGATGCTGACACAGGTCAAAGAATAGGTGTCCATGCCGAATTTGATCGACCCGTTATCAGTGTCGCCTTTAGTCCTGATGGCAGGACGCTTGCAAGTGCATCTGACCATGAACTCTATCTGTGGGACATTGCAAATGCACATCCAATTACCACATTGAAGCCTGTCAGTGAAGATGCCGTGAAAAGTGTGGCAGTGAGTCCAGATGGTAACATAATCGCGAGTGGTGGATTTGACGAGAGTGTAACATTGTACAATGCTGACACTGGTGCTCAGCAGAGTAAATTTAGTTTTGATACGGGTGTTGTCAATACAATTGCCTTCAGTCCTGATAGCAATATGCTTGCAGTTGGAACAGATGGGGTGATTAATCTTATAAACGTTAAAACTTCACGGATACAAGCGATCCCAATTGCATTTATCGGACGAGTCCTTAGTATGATGTTCAGTCCAGATGGCAAAACACTTGCCTGTACCGGTGATAATTCTCTGGTGATATTAATAGATGTTACTTCACATAAACAGAAGGCAGAACTAAAAGGGCATGAAGGTCTGGTCAATAGGCTTGTTTTCAATCCTGGCGGAACCTATCTTGCTTCCGGCGGTGATGATAAACGTGTGTTTCTGTGGGATGTAAATACTGGTACAAAAATCAGATCACTCAATCTGTTTAAGGTATGGAGTTTAGCGTTTAGTCCAGATGGCAATACGCTGGCATGTGCAGGTAGTGACTATAAGATTATCTTATGGAACATAAACACCAATGAACAGTCTACTATATACACTGACGGCGGTTCAATAGCAGATATTTCGTATAGTTCTGATGGAAAAAGCGTCATTACTGCGGGGGGAAATGGTCTACATAAGTATAATCTTGAAGATAAAGAAACAAGCAATGTTTATGTCGGTCATGAAGGCATAGTAGCAACCGCGCAATTCTATCCTAATGGAGAAAAAATTGTCAGTGGCGGTGTTGATGGCAGTGTCCGTATTTGGAACAAGGACAGTGGTGAAGTCAAAGAGATTACTAACGGTTTTATTGAGAAAGTCTCAGGTGTTGATTTCAGTCCAGATGGAAAAACCTTTGCTACGACCGGTGGAAAATTTGCCGTTCGCTTATGGGATTCCACGACGTATGCGTTGAAATCTGTTATCGGGAGAACTCGTGCCCCTCAGACTGTCGTTTTTAGTCCGAATGGTGCCCAAATAGCAATAGGTGGTTTGGCGGACAACGTTGAGCTGTGGGATGCAAATACTGGACAGCAAACAGCTATTCTTGAAGGACATACCGATGCCATTGAGAGTATCACCTACAGTCCTGATGGTGAAACTATCGCAAGTGGTGCACGTGATGGCTTAGTGATACTATGGGATTCACTTACAAGGACAGAAAAAAAACGGATTACTGCACATCAGAAGAACGGTAACAAAACTAACTTTTACGCATACATAAACGGTGTCGTCTATAGTTCTGATGGTCAAACGCTTATCTCTGCAAGTTATGATACTATAGTATTATGGGATGTGTCGACAGAAGAATATACAGAAATAGAAACACCTAAAAATTTACAATGCCTAACACTACATCCTTTCGGAAGTATACTTGCTTCTGGACATACTGATGAAGTTCTTTTATGGCATGCAACTACTGGTCAAAAAATCGAAAAATTGGAGGGACATACGGGGTCAGTACTTAGTGTTGCATTCAGTCCTGACGGTACTATCCTTGCAAGTGGCGGTAATGATAAGAAGATCATTCTGTGGGATATCCCGACAACTGAAGTCATTACAACTTTAACTGGACACACAGAAGCTATAAGATGTGTTGCGTTTAGTCCTGATGGAAACACACTTGTTAGTGGCAGTTGGGATGGAACTGCTCTGATTTGGGACATTGAAGATTACCAGAAATAGACGTTATAGTGAAATCTATAATTACTTTTACATCCCTGGTAGGTGCGATTTCCTAATCGCACCTCAAAGATAGGAATGCCTAAATTACTTGCTGCCTAAAATACTTGCCAAGATAGCGCGTTGTAACTTTGTTGTCTCTTTCGTTTTCGTAATGCTAACACTCGCGTTCCTTGAGGTTGGTGGATTATCAACGATTCCGCTTAAGGTGATGGACAGTGGGAGTGTTTTGCCATCCGCTTCAATACTTACATCAAGAATGTCACCAGATTTCCACGTCTTTGCACTTTCGCGTAGGTCAGCAAAAGAATCAATTGCTGTACCGTTTACAGAAATCAGACGCCAGCTTTTGTTTTTTATACTTGCTTTCAGTACATCAAAAACATAATCGTCAGTGGGTAATGCTTCGCTGTATTCTATCTGTACATCCAAACCTGCATAGTTGAAGTATTCGGCAAGTGGTAGTCGTTCTGTGCCTGTAACATAAGTTTGAAAGAACGGGTCAAAATCCTTACCTGAAACTTTATTGACGGTTCTGATGATATCGCGCTGGGTGTATTCTATAGTGTTGTCAGGAAACTTACGATACATCTGTTGCATAACATCGTTGAGATTCTTTCTATTCTTTGTCGTCATAGTACCCACAGCCTAAAGGCCGGGGCTTGTGTTTCCTTGCAACTGCGTATAACTCATAGAGTTATACGTCTTACTGTCGCTCCACTTTAGGCAGCTAAGCCTGCCTGTTTAATATTTATAGCAGCGTTTATATCTCTGTCGTGCTTTGTATCACATTCAGGACATATCCACTCTCTATCACTAAGAGTCAGATTAGCTTTTTTGTATCCGCAGTTGCTACAAGGTTTAGTTGTGGCAGTCCACTTACCTATTTGCTCAAACGCCTTGCCGTGTTTAGCACATTTTTGTTCTACTACCTGTAGGAACTGGGCAAAGGACAAATCGGACACCTTGCGTCCCCATAGCCGTTTCATACCCTCAATATTCAACGTCTCAAAAACAAGCGTATCATATTCGCGACAAAGTTTTGTAGCAAGTTTCCATTGCCAGTCAAGACGTTGGTTAGATATTTGTCTATACTGCCTTGCCAATGCACGTAACGCACGATACCAATTACCCGAACCTCTCATCTTCCTACTCAAGTCCTTACTTAAGGATCGCAACTTATTCAGGGACTTTTTCAAAAACTCCGGATTTTCAACCCTAATGCCATCAGATGATGTTAGAAATGTTTTCAATCCAAAATCAAAGCCTGCACTCTTACCTGTCTTGGCAAAGCGTTCTGAATCGTCAACATTTTCACAACTGAAACATATCCAATAATCGCCACATGTATCACGCTTGATTGTTATAGTTTTGAGTATTCCTTTCATTTCACGATGGTTGAAGAATGTATACCACGTATCAATGCAATTTATCTTGATGCGATTGTCTTGTAGTTCGTATCCTGCTTGTGTAAATGTCATAGAAGTATACTTATGACGCGGTTTAATATGGGGTCTACCGACCTTGCATGTTGTCTTACCTTCCTTACGCTCCTTAATATTAGTTAGAAAAGAAGTATAGGCAAGAGCAATGCGTCTAACTACATTCTGTGCTACTTGACTCGGTAAAAACTTCCAATGCGGTTTTGTCGTATCTTTCAACTTCGTAAGGTGAGAACTCATCCTATTATACGATATATTTTTCTTATATCTGCGATAGTATCTACGCTGCAGATGCATGAAGTGAACGTGGATCTGATGCATATCATCAAGCATATTGCCAAGTTTGACATTGTTATTCTGATTGTACATCTTGTATTTATAGGTTTTTCGCATAGTTGCTGTTTCCGTGAAGGTTCTGCTTCTCTTTGTAGTGAGGTGGCAGATGCTACAACATCTACCACTGAAACAGTCTGAATAGTATACGAAATGTTTCCTGAAAAAGTCAAGGGTTTTTGATACAATTAACAGATTAGTCTCCGTGTCTACATCACTGAGCTAAAGCTGCGGTGTCTTAACACGGAAGACTGATAAACAGAAGAGAACGCCTTGCGATTCGGAGATCGGTCCTCCAGAAGAAATGAAATACTACCGAACTGCGATCGGATTACCGGGTGAACCTGAAGCACCTTTCAACCGAAGCGGTGCAAAACTGAAGGCAAACTCATATACCTTGTCCGCAGCCAATTCTTCTGTGATAATGTTCTCAAGATTGTAAATGCCGTGTTTCACGATAAACAACTGATGCACAGGAAACACAAGCGATTCGTCAGGATTTGGAACAACTTCAACACCCCAGTTATCACAACACGCCATCACAATCTTTTGCTCAACAAGGTATTTGCCTGCATCTATTCCAATTTTTCTTTTATAATGTTAGAATAGAACAACACGAAATCAATGACAGTTTTCAAGACAGCGAATAAATTGAACCGATACTGCCTCTGGGGAGTCTATGCGTTTTACATCAATAAACTTAGTCTTGCTGTCAGCTTTTTGCCATGCATTATGGAATTACTATAGCAAATCCAGTAGAGATACACGTATCCTCTTCTTTTATTCTGGCGTTTTCACTCTATTAATTGCATTCATTGTTTTTGGTATCAAGCAACCTATAATTCCAAAACCTGTGTGGGGCTATATTATTAGCTCTGCATTTGTTCATCTGTTATACCGCTTGTTTCTGTCGCACGCCTATACGGTTGGTGAGATTTCGTATGTTTATCCAATAACCCGTTCCGCCCCAGCCTTCTTGCCACTATTTGCCTTTCTGTTCCTAAATGAACTTGTGTCGGTACAAGGTCTCGGTGGTATCTTTTGTGTCATAGTCTCAATATTACTCTATCAACAACGTGAAGCACGTATACAGTTCAAGGCGTTCTTTCGTTTTCTACGAGAACCTGACTCACTCTGGGCTTATGCAACCTTAGGCAGCGTCATTGCCTACTCACTGGTAGATAAACAAGGTATGTCTGAGTTTCATCGCTATTCAACAGATGCCCCTTGGTGGCGCGCTGGGACTTTCTACTTAACAGAGAACATTATCTCACAAACACTATATGGTGTCGTTTGTATTATCAGGTTTCCACGACAACTTATTACTCAGATTGGACGGACAGAATGGAAGCGGTCTCTTGCTGTAGCAGTACTGGCGTTGATGTCCTATTCACTCATCCTCTACGTTTTAATGACAGAAAAGGTCAGTTATGTAACTGCTGTTCGTCAGTGTTCTGTCATTTTCGTAGTTTTGCTCGGTGGTTACGCCTTGAAAGAAACTTATACAAGACGCCGATTTGTCGCTGCGGTTGTCATGGTAATCGGCATTTTTCTAATTGCCTATCAGTAACCGCTAACACAGCACAGTCTCTGATTAACTACAATAGATTTCTCAACCGAAGGAGACCCCTAATTTCACACTGCGTTCAGGATGGTTATCCATTTCAATGTATGCCTCAACAGAATCTTCAAACGGAACGACGGGGTCAACAATATCTTCACAGTCAAATCTGCCTTCAGATAACCATTTCCAGCAGTTATCTCTGATGCGTCCAAAATTCCAACGGGGATGGTCCCGGTTCGGATCGCTATTTGCACGTGCAAAGATAAGGTTTGGAATGCTGAAATGTGCGACTGCACCAAGATCAAGTCCACCTGTACACTCTTTTGCCCACCCCGCAACCGCAACTGTACCTTCAAACGCAACGCTTCGAATTGCATCGTCAAGTGCGTTGTAATTCGCGCTTGTCTCAATTGCGACGTCCAGTCCGAGTCCACCTGTTGCTTCTTTCAGCACTTCTCCGACATTGCATTCGGTTGGGTTTAATACGAGGTCTGCCCCCGTTTTTTCAGCGACAGCACGTCGTCTCTCAATCGGGTCAACACATGCGATGAAATCAGCACCTGCTTCTTTTGCGAACTGTTGCGTCACCAATCCGATTGCCCCGAGTCCGAAAACGGCAATACGATCCCCTACGCGTACCTGTCCATCACGTATGGCTGACAGTGCAAAGTGTGCAGGATCATAACAGACTGCCTGTTTCCATGTCATCTGTTCAGGCATTTTCAGCAAACCGTTTGCCCGCCATGTATGCGTCTCCTTTAGGTTGCCGTATCCTGCGACCCGTTCTCCGATTTCGCAGTTTTCTACGCCGTCTCCGATCTCTATGATTTTACCGACGCACATATTTCCGAGTCCATGCGGAAACCCTGCGCCTCTGAGTCCGTAATACATTGTCATTTCAGTACCGCGTTTGGGAGCACCGAATTCGACTTGGACGCGGACACTGTCTGCTGGCACAGGTCCGTCTTCATATTCTCTTAAAACAGGTTCACGTGGGGCAACTGCGATTAATTCTTTTGGCATGTCTGTCTCCTTTTAAACTTACTGTTTTGTCAAATGGATACATCCACTAACAACGGAAAAAAGCAAGATTATAAACAAAAAGTATTCAATTTAAGTATGAAGTGTATATTATCAAAAATCTCATTTTCAGTCAAAGTTTTAGTGAGATTGTCAGATTAAGACGCACATCATTTGTATTAAATTAAAAATAGAAACATCCTGATAAACTTTAATTGTACGTTTTTGTGAATTTAACTTGCTTTTTTACCGAAAAATATAGTAGAATACTATAGTTACTTATAAACTTTTGTGCTTAATAAGTAAGTAATGCGAATTGTCCTAATGCAACCTAATTTGTCACATTGGCAGTACAATTCCTTAAATGCTCCTCGCTATGATCCCTATGTTTAAAAACGCTATAATTATAGGACAATTCGGATTTAAATATCAACGATAAGGTTGATATCCTGATTCTGATAAGTTATAATGATTCTACATTCAACATATAAAGGTATATTAATTTATGAAAGAAAACTATTTTCTTGTTGGCGTTATATTCACCGCTATGTTTATGATGTGTATACCTCAAACCGATGCTAACGTTGATGTTTTTGTCTATACAGAGACAGTCCAATGGATTTCGCAAGCCGCTGCACAAACAGAGGCAGATATCCTAATGGATAACATCAGAGGTAAGAGTGGCATTGGACAGGTTGTGAATGATCCTGCTAATAAAATCGCAGATTGGACAAAACAACACACAGAGAAAAATGGACACCACATCATTGTTCTGTTCGGAGATTTTCCACCTGAAATTTATCCAGAAGGCAATACGCAACCCGACGGTTCTATCGCCGAGGAATTCCTTGATGACGGAAATACAATCTCAAATAGTGCAGATTGGATGTTCTGGGGTTTAGGAAACAGAAATGCAGAGGCTGGACTACGGAATATGATGGATGTCCCGGGAATCGTCCAATGGGATGACGACACACCGATGATGGTTACACCAGAAGGTAAGGAACTAACCCCATCGCTTGTAGATTTTATGACTGACCGGTCCTTTCCACATCAATGACTTGGCAGCAACCGATTGGGAGATAGAAATAGCGTTCGCAACAAATACAGGCAACAAAGATGACGCATCTCTCTGTGACCCCTGTATTGTCCGGAACAAGGAAACGAACGCACGACTCATCCAAGTTCATCAAACCAATGCAGGGGATGACCCAAAAGGTGAAGTCATTGCTTCGGCATGTCGTGAGGGAATGGATACACACTCCGTTGAACCATCACCCGATACCATTACAACACAGAAAGATAGTGCAGTCATGGTATTTGTTCCTGCAGGCGATTTTCTGATGGGCACCAGCGATGCTGACATTGAACTCTATAAAGAGATATTTCCTCTCAGGAATATCTCACGATTCGACAATGAACGACCACAACGCACAGTATATGTGGACGCTTTCTACATTGATCAACTTGAGGTTACGAACCTGCAATACAAGCAGTTCCTCACAGAAACCGGATACGAACCCGAACAATACTTAGATTATCCCCCTCATAATATTGATGACCAGCCAGCCGTTGTACTGGAATGGTCCGATGCTGCAGCTTACGCTGAGTGGGCAGGAAAAAGACTGCCAACTGAAGCAGAATGGGAAAAAGCTGCTCGCGGTACTGATGGACGCATCTGGCCGTGGGGAAATGTGTGGGACCCAACAAAACTCAGCGGAAATGATGGCACAGGACTAATAGATGGGTATAAATTGACCGCACCTGTTGGACAGTTCCCACAAGGTGCAAGTCCCTACGGAGCACTTGATATGGCTGGAAATCTTTGGGAATGGGTTTCCGACTGGTACAAGGAAGACTATTATGACTCTGCTCCCTATATGAACCCTAAAGGACCAGAAACCGGAGACGGACATGTCTTGAAAGGTGGTAGTTGGGCAGAAAACTTGGATTTCACACGGTGTGCAAACCGATTCGGTGGTAATCCCGGTTCACTTATACGCGGCTTTCGCTGTGCAATGGACGTTTCAAAAGAAAAATAACACGTTCCAATCTCAGGCAAAAATTATCAAATAGCAAGGCACTGCATAATCAGAACTAACAGACATCAGTGAGGACAGATATACATGCTACCAAAACATATCTTATATATTCTGTTTTTCTGCCTTGTCATTTGTAGCAAGACTTGGGTTGCAACAGCACAAAAACCGGAAGATTATTATCAACGTGGTATTCAAGAAATTCAACAAGGCGAATACACGCGAGCACTCCAGAATTTTCAAATTGCGTTAGAACATAATCCCAGTTTTGCAAAAGCGCATGCAGCAGTGGGGACGATATACCTACAACTCAGGGACTTCACCAAAGCGGAAATTTCACTTAAGCGTGCTTTGCAAATTACGCCAAATTTGATGCAAGCTGAAACAAACCTTGCGTTTCTCTATACAAAAACATCACGCATTGACCAAGCAATTGTTCTCTATCGCAACCTAACACGAAAATATCCAAAAGTTGTTGGTGTTTGGCTTGGACTTGCCGCTGTGTACCAACAGAATAATCAATTTCAGAAATCAATAGAAATTTATCATCAAAGTCTAAAGTTATCACCGAACATTGCGGAAGCGATGAGCAATCTTGCATCGTGTTATGAAGCAATTGACAAAATTGACCAAGCAATTAAATACTATAGACAGGCGATAAACTTAAAACCTAAACTTCCGATGGCGAATGGTAATTTAGGGGCAATCTATTTGCGTCAAGGTGAACTTGATAAAGCATTACCCTTGTTAGAGAATGCAGTACGGAATGATCCTTCCTTCACTGCAGCACGTTTCAGCTTGGGTTTACTTCTCATAAAGAAGCGGGAATACGAACAGGCTGCTCGTACTTTCCGAGCAGTCATAGCAGAACAATCAAACCACATCGGGGCATATTACAATTTGGCACAAGCGTTGTTTCGATTAAAACAGGTAGATGAAGGCAAAAAAGCAATGGAAATATATCGCCGTCTAAGCAGAATCGCTCAGGAGATTGACACCCATCAACGAGCAATTCTTAACGAACCGTCCAATCCACAAAAACACTATCAACTGGGACTTACATATCAAAAATACCAGAAATATGATCAAGCAATTAGCGCATTTCAAGAAGCGTTACGAATAAATCCAAAACTAATAGATGCACATTATAGAGTTGGGCAGTTGTATCTTCGGACACGAAAATTGCAAGAATCCGAAAAAGCGTTCTTGGCAGGAATCGCAATCGAACCCGAACAAGCACTGCTACACGCAGGATTAGCGGCGGTGTATTACACGCAAGGACGGTTAAATGATGCATTCCTTGAATATAACACCGCACTAAAGTATGATGCTACATTGGCAATAGCAAAGGCGGGGGTTGCTGCAGTTCATCACCGTCGTGGGGAAATTGACAAAGCAATTAATGCATATTTGGAAGTCCTAACCTTAGATGTAAATGCACATTATGCATTAAACGGATTAGCAAGACTCTATCTTGAAGTTAAACCCAATGGAAATAATCACATAACACCACAAGACATTGTTGACCTTGCTGCAAAAGCGGTCCGATTATTGCCAAGACCCCAATATATGCATACACTTGCTTTAGCGTATCTTTACGCAGGGGAACATCAGAAGGCAATCAATACAATAAATACTGCCATAAAATTGGAACCGAAGAACGTATCTTTTCAACAGACATTAGTAAAGATTAAGACCAATGAAGAAACTGATATACAAAAAAAATAGATGCTTACCACCGAGTTTTTTGTGTCTGTGGACTGTGCAGTTTTTCATGTTTCACTCGCTGCTTCTCCTTGCCATTTCAGACACTCATATTCAATTTATTGATGTGACACGCGAAGCAGGAATACATTGGACACACGTTGATGGACGCAGTGGGGAAAAGTACTGTATGGAAATGCTCGGATCAGGGGCAGCTTTTTTTGATTATGATGCGGATGGGGATCCAGATCTATATCTTGTTAATGGGGCACCACTTCCCGGCTACCATACTTCAGAAATACCCACCAATTCCCTTTACGAAAACAACGGTGACGGTACATTTACTGATGTAACACTAAAAGCAGGGGTCGGAGATACAGGGTATGGACATGGCTGTGCAGTAGGAGACTTTGATAACAATGGATACTTGGATATTTACGTAACAAACTATGGCAAAAATCGCCTCTACAGGAATAATGGTGATGGCACTTTTACCGATGTTACGGAGAAAGCAGGAGTTGTTGAACCACGATGGAGTACGAGTTGTGCATTTGCAGATTATGACAGAGATGGCAATATTGATCTCTATGTCGTAAACTATCTTGAATACAACATTGATGAAAATCCCTGGTGTGGAATAAAGAAAAAAGGAATTCGGGCATATTGTGAACCTGACAACTTTCAAGCGCAAGCGGATACCCTCTACAGGAATAATGGTGATGGCACTTTTACTGATGTTACGAAATCGGTAGGTATCTATAACGATACCGGTAAAGGTTTAGGCGTTGTTTGGGGAGACTATAACAATGACGGTAATCCTGACGTCTATGTAGCAAACGACTCAACAGAAAACTTCTTCTATACCAATCTCGGAAACGGTAAGTTTTCCGAAGTAGGATTTATGATCGGTGTTGCGCTTAGTGAAAACGGTGTAGCGGAAAATGGTATGGGAACAGCGTTTGGGGATTGGGATAACAACGGTTGGCTTGACCTAACCGTGACGAACTATGCTGATCAGACAAATACGTTCTATCAAAACGATGGTGATGGTTTCTTTACGGATGCAACTTCTATTACAAAGACAGCACTTATTACATATCCGTATCTCGGTTGGGCAACAGTTTTTGTTGATTTTGATAATGATGGCTATGGAGATGTGTTTGTTGCGAATGGACACTTGCAAGACAATCTTAATGAACTCGGATTAGAAGGTACTTACGCACAACGCAACCTACTTTTTCAAAATAAACAGAATGGTACATTTGCGGAGGTGTCCCAATCTTTAGGACCAGGATTCAACCTTGAAGATGTCAGCCGCGGTGCAACTTTTGCTGACTACGATCTGGATGGAGATATTGATATTTTCGTGACCAATTCCAATACACCGCCACGTCTGTTACGAAACGATGGCGGAAACAGGAATAATTGGTTACAGATTAAAATGAAATCTACAAGAAGTGCGTCGGATGCAGTGGGGACACGTGTCAAAGTAACGACTGGTGACTTATCTCAAATTCGCGAAGTACAGAGTGGAGATGGGTATCTCTCACAACGTGAACTTAAACTCCATTTCGGAATTGGCAAACATAATAAGGTTGATAGAATTGAGGTGCTATGGTTGAGCGGATCTACACAGATCGTTCAGCAAGTTCCTGCAAATCAGGTAATTTCTCTGCAAGAAGAATAAGTGTGATATTACAGGTTTATGACGTGCCTCATCCGATGTGCAACGTATGCTACATAAGAACAGCCTGGGCAGTCCGTACTCAAGTTTGGTTAGCTAATGCGGAATACCCAATTTATGCATCCGACGATGAATCGCTTCTCGCGCCTCTTGGAATGGACGAGACAGATATGCTGTATGGTCATCTTCACCATGATGGTGTGTTGTCGTACCGTGTTCATAGTGCCGCGCGGATTGTTGAATATAGGATAACCCGCCTTCAATTAAGGTGAGCATGTAGTTTGCCGCTTCTGGATCGAACATCCACCACTCACCACCGACAGCGATGTAAATTGGCGAAGTGTGTGCTATGATGCCGCGCCGCCATCCATCATGATGTGGAATTGCTTGTGCATAGTTTGGTCCACCACACCGAGCAGCAATCCATGAATGCTTATCAACTTTTAGGTTTGCTTTGAGGCGTAACTGGTGCGACCCGCTGTTCTCCTCTGTGGAGGCAACGACCTGTCCTGCTTGCACAATTTGCAAGGTATGGATGGGGAAGATAGAATCTGCAGATGCCTCAACTTCAACGGTGCCGCCGTTACCTGGCAGGTTGATCGTGCTACCTATCGGTTGACCGTTTACGGTAAGGCGTATCATTGGTCCGCCGCTGAGGAACGTATTGCCAGCACTCATGTATTTGCACCAGTTGTCATAGTTGAATTCTTCATTTTCGGGAATGTGAACATACGTGCGATAAACACCTACCGGCACATCTGCTGTCATTTTATCTGTACCACCGACAAGTGGCAATTTATATCCGCAGTTGAGATAACGATAGTATTCAATGTGTCCATACATCGCGTTGGTAAGGTATTCAACAGCATCAACACGTCCAGTAGCGATTAACGTTGCGGGTTCACAATTCGGATTTGGAATATGGGGTAAGACGACAGTGCCTCCCTGTGCATGACATGCATCTGCCCAGTGTGACAATGTGACTTCCAAGTTTCCTCCGAGTTCTGCTTCACCCGGTCCATCCGAACACCATGGGGAGACCTGCTCTTTCAAGCCAAGTAGCGTGAGATGTCCAAGCACATGCTGTCTGTTTTCCTGCGTTGCATAGACGATGCTTCTTCCATCAGCAGAGGTTGTCGGTCTTCCGATAAATTCCTCTGTGTTTGTGAACAGATGTCCCCATTGTGATAGCAGCAGATTGACAACACCAAGGTCTTCACCTTGTGCCTCGGTATGTGCTCCCTGTGTAGAGAGGAAGTGCACGTGCGTGTCTCCACTGAAATAACGTTCGGTGTTCATATCACACCATCGTTTTATTTTCAGTGTTAACTCGCGTTGTCCGGGTTTTATGTTGACGGTAGTACGTAAAGGTGTATATTCAAAACCGCGAGCAACATCAACAATGACATCACCGCGCGGTAGCCACCCCTGACAAGTGCCATCAATATAGGCATAACTAATCTGTCCTAACCGTACATCACCACCGATGTCTACGTGCCAAGTTCCCATGTTTGAATTGACATGTGCGTGGTGTCCATGCGGTGCATAAGGAACACCGTGCGGAGAACGGAAATGGACACGACACGGCACAGGTCTATTTGTGTCTTCATCTATAACGGTGGTATGTACCCAATTTCTACCCGTGTCAATGATTTCTACTTTGACGCGTTCATTCGGTTGGACGCTTGATTTTTCTTGAAGTTCTCCCCAGTTGACGCTCCCAAGTGTCTCACCTTGATTTATGACGTCAACGGTAGCGGATGGTGTTGCGGAAATTTCCGTGTATGCCGGACTACTCTTATTGTTTTGGAATTCTCCCCATCCCTTGAAATCGTCATTGATGAATGCATCTGGCGTATTTTCAGGCAAAGGATATGGATAGGTAGCAGTGCCTCGGTCAACATTGACTTCCATGTCAAAAGGTTTGTCAGCATCTTCTGCTTGTGGGAGTGTGATTTTTACTTCACGGTTCGGATGTCGTGGGATTGGGTCTTCGTCAGGGTAGCCGAGGGTGATGGCAGCAATAATAAACTTCCGCAAGTTATGTGTTTTGGGAGGACGAATTTCAATATAGTCAATTTCTTTATCAGGGCTGGGATTCTTCCAAATATAAAGGTAATAGTTGCGTGGAACACATTGCATTGCCTCTGTTTGACGATTCCCTGCAGAACCCCAAGGTCCTTGATGGCGATCATGCAAACTTTCCTTCGTATCTGGGACAGCGATGAAGGTCTGTTGTCCCCATCCCTGCGGTACACTACCGATTTCAAAACGTTCTCGGATTGGGACGCTTTCCGCTTCACCATCAGCATATTGAAATACATAATCAGCAATATGTTTACCAATCGGTTCTCCTTCATGGATGCGAGATTCAAGAAGTCTATGGACGAAGATAATCCGTTTCGGTGAAGCATTCACTGGTATTTGGATAGGGTCTGTGTTGACACCGTCACCGAAACCTAAGAAACATTTCTCACCTTCGGAGATGTGGAAGGGGAGGCCGTGGAATGTTTGTTGTCCTAAGGTTGGTGTTGCGTTTGTGCCGATTATTTCTGCGTTAACATTACATAAATCGGTAAGAGAGATAGGTTGATAGTCTTGCATGTTTTTCCTCAAATCGAGTTGGTGTGCTTATGTACAGGGTATCTCATAAATCATTTGTAGGGTGGGATCCCTGTCCCTGTGCCTCGTCATCTTAGCTTAGATTTTAAGATGTAGTCTCGCCTGAATTAAATTTTACAATTTCTTCCCAAAGCATATTACCTTCAGTATCACAAAATTTCCCGATGAATTCAGCAGTAAACTTGTTGACAACCTTAGCATATTCTTTCACAAACTGCTCATTTCTTTCTTTCGCTTGATATCCTAATGGTTCAATTATGTCAGTATAAAGGTTGCTATCACCTGAAATAAATTCCCAAAATGTTTGTCCGCACAACTTCAAGTAATCACCCTTATCTGGTTTTCGATTTTTTCCATAGCAGCACCCATTGACAGCGACAACATTTGTCGACGATGCATTTGTCCTGAGAATTCGTTTAGCTTTCTTGAAGTTATCCCGCAATTTTGCAACTTGGCTACTATTTCCCCAATTTGGCCCAGACTTGATTGATACAATATATCTTCTGTCACCTCTTTCAAATTCTAAATCAATCCCTTCTGCTGCAGATTTTCGACCACCATACACCTTTGAACAGATAAAAATAGCAAGTTCTTCCAAGAACCCGCCAAAAATCCCTTCTTCTTGTGAAGATAAAAAAGCGTCTAAGATAGTCTTTACAAATTCTGGTGCTGTATTAATGTTCTTCGCCTTGAATAAATACGGGTTTTTCCGTCTGACAACATCCATCAGTTTCAATTTTTCGAGACTATCTAACCTCTTCTGATGAAAAACTTGTATGTTCGCTTCAACGTAGTCAACGATCTCTTGTTGTGTAATGGGTTTCATATTAGGGATCTTCAAATAGTCGACCTTGTGTTGATTGAATATTCTCTTTTGCCAACTGATAATACTGAGGCACAATTTCAATTCCAACCGAATTTCTTAATAACTTCTGAGCCACCTGACACGTTGTACCAGAGCCCGCAAACGGATCGAGTACCCAATCATTTTCTTTTGTAAACAACTTAATAAACCATCCAGGCAATGCCGTGGGAAAAACGGCACTATGCTTTCGATTTCCTGTCTCTGTCGCTAAGTGTAAAACATTCGTCGGATACGCCATTTCTCTATCTAACCAATTTGACACGTTTTTCCCAAATCCGCTTCCGACTTTTGATGTATCCCGACTTCGATCTGTCTTGCTGAGATTTTTCAACCTTTTCTCTGCCCAATCCCCCATCGGTACCATAACAGCCTCTTGATACATATTAAACTTTCTGCTTTTATTAAACTGCAGACACCTTTCCCAGGCATCTCTGAATCGATTCGGCCATTTACCGGGATAGCAATTTTTCTTGTGCCAGACAAATTCCTCTGTCCATAACCATCCCTGTTTTTTCATCTCAAGTATCAACTCTATCACATAAGTATGCCGTTCCCCGTTTACTGCTTGCTCTTTGATGTTCAAAATGAATGTACCAGATGGCTTAAGTACCCTTAAAAATTCTGCAGCACGAGGCATAAACCAATCGACATATTCATCAGGGCTGATTCCTCCATAAGTTTTGGACCGACGGTTCGCATACGGGGGGGAGGTTACAATCAGGTCAAATGAATCGATGTCAAAATCGGCAAGTACCTCTAAACAATCCCCATGATAAAGGTCTGTGTTTATTTGTGTCATTGCACGCTCTACCTTTATACTATCAATACATACTATTACAGCGTCCGGAAAATCTTTTCAACATTATCACTGCAAATAAGTGTCAAATAGTACCATATTTGCTTTAAAAGGTCAAATTAAGTAGTAAGTACCAATGAGCCAGCTTTATCTGTCAACTCACCGCGTTCAATCATTTTATAAATTATGCCTTCAATTTCGTCTTGCATCTCCCAATTAACCTTTTTAAAACCGAATAACCTACAAGTTGCGCGAGGTAAATCGTCTTGTTCTATGCCGCAAGATTCCGAGACAATCAACTTGATTGCCTCTTGCATTTCTTCAGGTGCAATAAAATTTAACTTGCGTGAAGTATTTGGAAGTTCACTACGATCTCGCACAGTGATATTTTTTTGTCCAGTCCAATAAAGAAATGTCTCATACATGGATGTCTCTTTGATCTGAATACTCTCAGAACGTGCTGCTTGTGTTGCAGCAAATTTAACTGCGTCTTGAATACGATTGCCGACTTTTTTGAACCCTGCAGCATTTGCTATGCGTTTTGCTACTACATTCATGTGTACAGGACTCTCAACTTCAACAACACGTTGAATCCAATCCATCATTGAGTGACTCGGAACTGCATGTAAATCAAGCCCATTGGTAGAAATAGATAGTTCTGCGATTTTATACTTTTCCGCAAGTGAATTTGACTTTGGTTCTGGAGTTGGATCACCAGTTGCGTCAACTTCTGTGTCTGATTCACCCTTGTCTTTATTGGAATCATGATTATTAGTTTCTGGAGTTTTGCCAATAGAGAAGGGAATGTGTACCTTAGCTGCCTCAATTGCTTCAGCTGCTTTTTTGAGTTCACGTTCTGGAAATCTAAACCAATCGGTACTCCAAATACGATGGATACGCCAACCCAATCCTTCAAGTACTTCCTGCCTAATTCGATCTCTATCTCGAGCTGATTGAGCACTGTGGTAAGTTGCTCCGTCACATTCAATTCCCAATAAATAACGTCCTGGGCGTTCAGGATCCTTAACCGCAAGGTCAATGAAATAACCAGCAGAACCAATCTGATGATCAATTTCATAACCACATCCCCGCAACGCATCTGCAACCTCAACCTCAAACGGGGAGTCTGGTAGTTTACCTGTCAGTTCTGGAATGTCAATTTCGTCTGTCTGTGCATATTTCAGATAACGTTTTAAGACTGCTACACCGCGGGCATTGGTACGGCTTAGATCAATATCATCAGCAGTAAGATTAGTAAACACTTCACAACGTTGACGTGCTCGCGTAATCAAAACGTTCAGTCGTCTTTCTCCGCCATCTTTACCGAGGGGACCGAAGTTCATCGTAAGTTTCCCATTAGCATCTCGTCCATAACCGATACTAATAAATATAATATCCCGTTCATCTCCTTGAACATTTTCCAAATTCTTGACAAAAAATGGTTCTTCAGGATGCACATTGAAGAAAGTATTCTCACATGTTGGATCTTCTTGGCGTAGAAGTTCAAGTTGGTCTTGAATTGCTTGCATTTGAGCAGTACTAAACGTTGCTACACCAAGCGTCAAATCAGGCCGTGTGCGTGCATGTTCCATGACATTTTCTGCGACTATTTTTGCTTCTTCCGAATTGCTTCTACTGCCTCCACGGTCATAAGCAGTATTCGATAGGTAATGATAAACTAACCCAACCTCTTTCTTCGCGGCATCAGGACTCGGAAAGAGTTGAAGCTTATTGTCATAGAATTCAAGATTTGACACAGCAATTAATGATTCATGTCGACTGCGATAGTGCCAACGTAACATGCGTTCTGGCGAGTTCGAAGCACTAAACAAACCGAGAATACTCTCTGTATCAGCTGGTGCGTTTTCTTCCGTGTCATTGTCATCTTCTGCTATGTGTTTATCAAAGAAAGAGGTCGGTGGTAGTTGTTGCGTATCACCAACCACAACTGTTTGTTTGCCTCGGACAATTGATCCGAAAGCATCAACAGGTTTTACTTGGCTTGCTTCGTCAAAAACCACTAAGTCGAAGTCAACGCTTTTCGGTGGAATAAATGTCGCTACAGAGAGCGGACTCATCATAAATACTGGTTTAATCTTTTGTATTGCATTTCCTGCTTTAGTCATAAGTTGACGAATTGGTAGATGCTTCCGTTTTTTCTGAAATTCATACATCAGTACCCCTAACTGTCCACTGGATGATTGACGCTGGGGCAAATGTTTCCAATGTTCATAAGCAATTTTAGCCTTATTGTATTCAAATGAGATGTGATCTAACTCTTTGAACTTTTCTACTATATGCTGATGAGTCTCGCTACTAAAACCCGCGAGAATTGGTCGTTCTTTCATTACTGTCTCAATCCTTGCGTTGTACCACGTCTGTTTGAGTAAATCTGATAAGTATTCTCCCGCTTCTGACCATTCATTTGCGACCTTTACAATTTCATTGAAATCTTTATCCCTTAATTTCTCAACAAGGTGATTATACGAAACCATATCTTGGAGTGTGTCAAGTTCAGTCTCCCAAGATTTAAAGATTTTTATCTGTTCAGTAAATGGAAGCTGTTTTAATCCATCATCACTTCCAAAACGCACTTTCTCATCAAGTTCAATTTTTTCAATCACCGTTTGAAGTAGATCCGGATAACTACTCAGCAGTTCTTCAACATTCACAAGCAATGCTTTAAGATCTGCCAAATTCGGACTTGACGCAAGATATGTAACTACAGCTTCGGGTAAATCATTGTTTGCTACCGATTTGTGCAGTGCTGAAAGATATTTTGCGATCTCTCGTAGTTGATCCCAATTCGAGGATTGCCCCTGCCAGTGTGAACCAAATAATTCCTGTCCGATCTCTTGTATCTGTTTGAGTTGTGGTGCTTCGCGCTGCACTTCAAGAATTGCATCAACGATACTGAGCCTGTCATGATGTGCTTTGGGTAGTAATTGTGGTTGTGAGCATAAACCTTTGAGTTCATTACTTGCCTGTCGATAACCGCTCGAAAGCATACGCCACCACTTATCACCATAAGTAGCAAGCTTTTGCCGGGTCTCCAATACATTTTGCTCCCACGCTTCAGGTATAAGAATATCATCATGTGTTTTATGAAGTTCGTTTAACTTTTCTCCTGCCTTAAAGCCTACTTCAAAATCATTACTATGCGGTTCCCATGCGGTTGACTGCACAGCAACACCTGATAATTCTGGTGCATCTAAAACGCGACCCGCTGCGTGAATGAGACTTTCAACCTTCTCACAAGTATCTGGGACAGCAAGTTTAAGGTGCTGTGCAAGTTGTTCAGATGAATCTTTGAGTGCTGAAACTCTTTTGGATGCTTCTGCTGCTGCACGTTGCAGCGGTTCTCTATCGGTAGGAAGAAAAACTTTACAAAGACTTCCCCAAAACGGATGTTTTTTGGGTATGCCCATCCGCTTAAGGAGTGTTTGCAATTCTTCAGTAAGTTCCACGCCATCTCTAAATTCAGATGTTGAATGTTGAAAATCTTTTGATGCTAAAGTCGGTATTTCCTTCCCTGAGAGGAGACGCTGTGTTACTAAAAGTTCCCCATACGCTTGATAAGGTGTAATACCACTTTCGCCAATTGGTTTGTTGACTGCTTCACAGTAACTGTTTAAACGGTTACGATTATTGAGAAGAAGATCCAGTTCTTGCTTTAGGTCTGTTATTTTAGGCTCACTGGAATTAAGTATTCGCTTTAGTTCATCAGCTACGGCTTTTTTGTTCATCTTATGACTATGCAGTTCCAAACAGGCATTGCCCAGCCCAACTTTGTCTAAATTTCGCTTGACCACTTCCAAAGCTGCCATCTTTTCAGCAACAAAAAGCACCCGCTTTCCTTTCGCTATAGATGCAGCAATCAAATTGGTAATGGTTTGGGATTTACCTGTGCCGGGAGGCCCCTGAATAACAAGATTTCGTCCTTCAATTACATCATGGATAGCCAATGCTTGTGAACTGTCAGCATTCACTACGTGGTGTGTGTTTTCGGGAGTAAGGTGTTGGTCAACGTTGGAGGCACTGTCGTCAATAGATGGGTCTAAATCTTGGAATTGGTTTACAAGCACTGAATCTAATATAGGATGTTCAGAGAGGGTATTATCAGGCCAATTATTAACGTCTAAATCACAGTACATTAGAAACTTGGCAAATGAGAAAAAACCGAGTGCAACCGCGGACTCATCTACTGACCATCTTTTAGCGGTACCAATTGCCTCATTTACTTCTTCAAAATATTCTAGAATATTGGACTGATTAAGGTCATCCACATCGGGGAGAACTGGTAATTGAATACGAAACTCAGTTTTCAGTTTTTCTTGAAGCGAAAGATTTGTTCCTATATCTTCCTCTGTGTACTGAACTCGAAAATGAGCACGCACACTGGTTCGGTTGAGTTCCACTGGAACCATGATTAGTGGAGCTCGGCGTAAAATATCACTTGATTCAGATTCATACCATTCAAGCATCCCAAGGGCAATATAGAGGGTCGTCACTCCTTGCTCTTCAATTGCTATTCGTTCAGTATACTCGGTGTTTCTCAGACGTTTTTGAAGTTCGTTAGATGAATAGTTTGTCTGAAGTTTGGTGTCAGTATACCGATCAGGGTCATGTTCCGCTTCATCTTCAAACAGATAAGAACTATCATCTTCATCTTTTGGTAGGAAAGACATAGTTTTCTTATTTTGAACAAGTATCTGATAAATATCTGATGGAGATTCATCAATGATCTCAACGCCTCTCGACTGGAGAGGTTTATAGTTGATCAATGGGTTACGCAAGGTTAAGTCAAGTAGTTCAGAGCGAGCTTCATCTAATTTCGTTTGTACAGAATTCATTTCATATACACCATAATTAATAGTCAATCTTATAGTTTTGTCATGCCATTATCACCTACGATGATTCGATTGTGTGAAGACGTTCCGCTAACCACAAGTTGACCAAAGTTTCTGGTAAAATTCCCTATTCCAGTGCTTGTTTCTCTATTTTTTCATAGATTTCTGGCGTAAGCGTTACACGACACTTTCGCTGCATCTGCACCTCAAAATGGACTTCATGTGTTTCATCCCAGTGGTCAGCCAAGCTATGCGTGTCCCAATAGTCGGCAATCTCCTCCAGAGTTTGTGCCTTAGATATACTGGTAACCTGTCCGTCTCTGTTTTCTTTCATACTTTTCGCCACATCCAAGTATATAAAAGGTTTCTGAATTAATATGACATTGTGGATCCGGGCGGTTTACAAAACGTCAAATCAACGCTGAATGCCCATAAAATATTCATCTTCCATTTGGCTGGATGCTTGTTCCGCATTTAATTCTAACGCCTCAAGTAGAGTTATTTTTAGCGTCTCCAGCAGTTCTTCTCGTGTTTTTTCTTGACAATTCACTCCGGGGATTTCACGCACCCATCCGATCCACCATTCACCACTGTGTTGAATCTGTGCAGTATAAGTTTGTTTCATGTCATTCTCCTTATGGTAAGATATTAGC
Source organism: Candidatus Poribacteria bacterium (assembly GCA_022824835.1). Classification (GTDB taxonomy): domain Bacteria; phylum Poribacteria; class WGA-4E; order WGA-4E; family WGA-3G; genus MSPOR6. The sequence goes on from JAJDZB010000073.1 coordinate 23,348, forward strand.
ATAAATTTGTAGACGAGTCAAGTAATACAGTAATACGGGTGTGTAAACTTTTTGTCACCTTTTTTCATAAGAGACGGCACTCGGATGAAGTTTAAGAAAATATTTGGGTAATTTGGCGAGGTTAGGAAACCTCGCCAGCAGTGTGGTGTGCCTGCATTATATATACAAGAAATTACCTGTTTAATTATTTAAACTTCATGAGCGTGCCTACTACTATTATAAGAGATGGCACTCGGAGCGTGCCTACTACTTTTAAAGAGACGGCACTCGGAAAGTGTCTACTACTTTTAAGAGCCTAGTAGACAGTCCAAGTTAAACTTGTAGGTCGGGTGGAGCGAAGCGAAACCTATAGGTGTAAACTTAAGGAATATTCAATGTCAGAAACCCTCTTCAGTCCCGTAGGGACTGAAGAGAATACAGTCCCTATAACCATAAGGGTTTGGAATGATTCATAAAACTTCAACTTTCTTTAAAATTAACACATAAGGTTCGGTTAGGAAACCGAACCTACCGCCTGTATTACATCCAAGTATATAGTAGGTTAAGAATTTATCGGACATTGCAGATCGGTGCGGTTTACAAAATGCCAAATCAACGCGGAATGCATATAAAGCATTCAACTTCCATCTGGCTGGATGCTTCTTGGGTATTTAATTCTAATGCCTCTTGTAATGAATTTTACAGTATCCATCTGATACGCAACAGATACCTCTTATCCTGATAATCCTATAATCTTGAAAATCCTGATTTAGAATTTAAGTTGTGCCACTACACCTGCATGGTCAGATGGCCATAATCCAGATGCTAACCTATCCCCAGGTTTATCTCCTACGGTGTGTGTTACAATAGAAGTAGGGTTAAGGTTCCGGACAAAGATTTGATCAATCCGAACCGTAAGATCACTGATCTCATTTAAGATATTATCATCTTGACAACAGGTATTCCCCGTTCCTTCAGAATCCATCTGCCAGACATCAACATATCCTGCACCGAGTAGAATGTTGTATCCTGTTCCCTCAGTTGCTCTCGTGTTGAAATCTCCTAACAAGATAATTGGTAAGGTTTCATTGGATAGTAAATCCACAAGTTCCTGAGTCTGTGATACCCTAACTGGCTCTATAAATGCTTCTAAGTGTGTATTGAGAATATGGTATGTAGTCCCCGCTATTGTTGCGTCAACAGCAGCATATCCTCTTTTGATTTCAAGACTGAGTTTATCAATGTTTAATTTACTGTCATAATTCGCAGTAACCTGTCGGGTAATTTCAACATCGCTACGAGCAAGTATGACATCATAGTCTGTCAATCTTATATCATCAAGACCTATATCAGTTACCAATGGCATTTCAATGTCTAAATTTTCGACCTGTGCTGCGACTTTGTAGTCTAAACCTTCAGCTTGAAGCGCATCCATCAGGAGTTGGAGATAATCCAAAACTACCTCTTCTGCGAGTATTGGCTTATCTGCCAGAAAGTCACCTGGACTTTGACGCCGGATTAGAGAGATCTCTTGCAAACCTATGACATGTGGATTGTGTTCTTTTACGGACTTTGCAATCCCGATAGCACGGCTTGGGAAATCGGATGCCATTACGTTGGCATACATCTTTGCAACTTCAGTAGGAACTTGTAAGAGTTCTTGCACATTCAGTAGGGGTTCAGCACTGCTACCAACATAGACATTGTAGGTCATTACAGTGAGGGGTTGATCCTCTGGTTGTTTGGGCGGTGTTATTACGGTATCAGTAATTCTTTCACAACCTGACACAGTAATGAGTAATACGAGAATCAATAGAGCAATTTTTAGTTTTAACAAATTGTATCCTCCAAAATAGGGTGATGATTAGGTGAGAATAGATAGACCGAAATCTCTATATATAGAAATAGAAACTTCTTAGCATTTTCCGTAGATGAAATTGTTATCATAAGATGTTAATTCTACCTGTAGAATGTGATTTATTGCCGTATCTGGCACATCAACGAGCACTCTTAGGTAATTATCTGTATATCCAGAAAGTGGGTTTCTGCCATGTTTTATATTTGATGGCTCTCTGCTTTCTTCTATGAGGACTTTCTTCTTTTTTCCGATCATTTTCTTCTTGAACGTTTTGCTTAGTTTTTCCCCTAATGCGATCATTGCCCGACTTCTTTGTGCGGAAATGTGAGGGGGTACTTGGTTTGGATAAGTTGCCGCCGGGGTTCCCTTGCGAGGAGAATAACGAAAGACATGAAGCTGATTGAATCCGATTGCTTCAACGAATTTCAAAGATTCTTTAAAGTCGTCATCCGTTTCACCCGGAAACCCAACCATAATATCTGTCGTGATACCGATATCTTCTGTGAAACGATCACGGAGTGTTTCTACGAGCGTAGCAAACTGTGCCGTCGTGTAACGTCTTCGCATTTTACGTAGGACATTATCTGCCCCTGATTGTATCGGTAAGTGGAAATGTGGCATGCACTTTGGTAGAACCGACATTCTTTCTGATAGAATATCTGGAAAATACATCGGTTCTATAGAACTAAACCGAATCCGTTCAATACCATCAATGTTGTGTATCTGTTCTAATATATCAGCGATATCCTTGTCTCTACCTGTATCTTGACCGTAAGCACCCAGATGTACACCTGTAATGACGATCTCTTTGATACCGCTATTTGCGATGCGATGTGCTTCATCAACAATATCTGGTAGAGGTCGGCTTGTCATTCTTCCTCGAACATAGGGTATGATACAGTATGTGCAGAATGCACTACATCCGTCTTGAACTTTGATGAGTGCGCGTGTGCGTTTGCCTGCATCGCTTACGCCGCTGCTAAAACGTGCATGTTCACGAATGGCGTCGTGCTGGAGAGGTTTAATCTGTAGCGGTGTTTCGTCCGCCAGTTTATCAAGATAGGTCTGAAATTCTGCTTTTTCTCTGTTGCCAAATACGAATTTTACGCCTGGAATCTGTTCTATTGCTTTACGATCACTTTCAGCATAACAACCTGTAACCAAGACATCTGCATCAGGGTTCTGTTTAATTGCACGACGGACCACTTGTCTTGCTTTTTGATCAGCTGTGTTTGTAACTGTGCACGTGTTTACGAGATATAGGTCTGCAGGTTGTGCTTCATCAACGATCTCAAATCCGTTATGGATTAGAACTTCCCGCATCGACTGTGAATCGTATTGATTAACTTTACATCCCATTGTGATAAGTTTTGCTGTTTTCATGATTTTGTGTTTAATTAGAGTTGGTATTGATATGCTACGATGGCAATAACTGCAATTGCAGCGGTTTCTGTTCTTAACGTGTTTGATCCGATTGTTACAGGGATACATCCTTTATTTACAGCATCATTTACTTCATTCTCTGTAAAACCGCCTTCAGGACCAACGAAAAGTGCTAAAGATTCTGGGTTTGCATTAGATTTTAACACATTACTGATATGATGTTTCTTCTCCTTTTCCCATAGAATTAGAGATAATGTTTCAGTAGCAATTGTGCTGATACAAGCATCAAAATCTCTAACGTGTTGTAGTTCAGGCAACCAGAGTCTTTTACACTGTTTTGTCGCTGAAATAACGATACGGTTCCATCGTTTAAACCGATTCTCACTCGGTTTTTGCAAGGTTCTTTCTGTGATGACAGGAACAATCTGTGATACGCCGAGTTCAGTTGTTTTTTGAAGGATCAACTCCATTTTATCGTTTTTTGGTATTCCTTGAAAGAGCATGAGGGTTGGTGTCTTTTGTTCGCTAGTCCTCATTGCTGATGTTTGTTCTGTTATCTGTGCTGTAGTTGATTCTACACTAATTCTGTCAACTTTTGCACTATAAACGCCACCTTTCCCATCAATAATTTGGATGACATCGTTTTTTTTCAAACGTAGGACATTTCTGATATGGTGATGTTCAAGGTCGCTTATTTCTACTGTATCTGCGTTAGGTTCTATTGAAGGAACATAAAACGTGTGCATCAATTTGAATGTGACAATTACGTAGACTTATGAACTATGCATTTCGTAAGTTTTCAATAACGGTTTCTGGTTGTTGACTTTTGAATATTGCTGTCCCTGCTACAAGTATTGTTACGCCGAGACGTACTGCTGCAGGTGCGGTTTCAATTGTAACGCCGCCATCAACAGAAATATCTAACTGGTATTTGTGTTGATGCCTGAGATAATGTTTTTCCTCAGATAATGTTTCGATTTTCGCCAGCGTATTTTCTATGAACTTCTGTCCCCCTAAACCTGGTTCAACACTCATGGGTAATACAAGGTCAATATCTGATAGGTATGGTATCACTGTATCTGTTGGTGTATTGGGTGAAAATGCTATTCCTGCCTTTATGTTGTGTGCTTTAATAGCTGAAATTACAGCGTAAGGTTCATCATAACTTTCAATATGAAATGTAATCATATCCGCACCTGCTTCGACTAAGGGGTCAATATACCTGAGTGGGTGCGCAACCATAATATGCACATCAAAAGGAAGATCGGTTTTATCTCGGACAGCAGCGATCATTAATGGACTAATACCGAAGTTTGGGACGAATTCACTATCCATTATATCAAAATGGAGTAGGTCTGCTCCAGCATTAACAACGCGTTGTACTTCGTCTCCGATGCGACTGAAGTCTGCTGCTAATAAAGAGGGTGCGATTTTCGGTTTGGGCATTTTTTCCAATGTTTTGATAACGCTTTTGTTTGCTATATCTTGTTGATAATGTGAGTTTGATAAATCAGATTTTCATATTCGGTGCGGTTAGGAAACCGCACCTACCGGGTCTATGCAAGTGTTGTTTTGGGCAAATGAAGTCCATATACTTATTATCAAACTCACGTTATTGATAATGACGTTCATACACTTTTTTTCCATTTTCGAATACAATTACAAGTACCCGACCGAACACTTTCACTCTGCGTTTCTCCAGATCAATTGAAGTGCCAGGAGCATAAGAACCTTTTACGATTTCCCGTTCACCGTAGTCATCAACAATGACAATTCTAATTTCAAGAGATTTTTCGCCTTCATCAGTAACGTTGTGTTTGTGTTTCAACCATCTACCGCTGTTTCCTGAATCTTGACGTTTACCGCTAACTTTTAGTCTTATGAAGTCTCCACTTTGGACGAGTCTTGGATGTGAAATGATTCTATCCTGTTTGATTGTAGGGTGTGGACTTTTTACGATTTCAACATTCAGTCCGTAAGCTTTGAGTAATGGATATACCTTAGTGACAGGTTGGTCTTGAAAATCATCTAATTGTATATATTGTGGTTTTCTTCCGAGGCTTACCAGCAGATTGACAGGGGTGTGACGGCTCTTTTGACTTCCTTCAGTTGGACTTTGCGCGATGACGGTATCAGGTAAATAGTTTGACGAGTGTACTCTTGCGATTGTGTCTGTTCGGAAACCAGCAGCATCAAGCGTTTCTCGTGCTGTGTCCCATGCTTTTCCAATGACAGACGGTACAACAATTAGGTCCTCTCCGATACTTACTGTTAGTTTTACATTCTGGTGTATTTTGATGCTGGAATTTGCGGGTGGGTCCTGTTCAATGACGTTCCCTTGCGGTTCAGTGCTGCTTTTTTGTTCGACTATATCACTTGCTTTAAGACCTGCGTTTTTGAGTGTTGAGACTGCATTATAAAAAGATTTGCCTACAAGGTTGGGAACTAATAGTTCTGGTGCCTTTACCCATTGTGGAATAATAACTAATAGGACCAAAGCTCCTATAATTCCGATTACGATTGAACAGTAGATGGCAACCTTGATCATGCCCCATAATGCTTGGTTTAGTTTGTTCATGGTATCTCTGAATCCATTGATTGTAGCACAATTTAACAGATTACGCTACAAAAGTTGCAATTTGGGTACGGCACTCGGAGAGTGCCTACTACTATCATAAGAGACGGCACTCGGAGAGTGCCTACTACTATTAAGAGCTTATGAAATCCCAAAATTGAATCACTTGCTTAGGAAACAATCACCTATTTTTATCTGATAGCCGTTTACGAAATCCTTAGCATTCATAATTCTTTTTGTTGCTGGTTGTACTTGGATTATCTGAAGTACACCATCACCCGTTATGACAAACATTTCGCTATTTGCGTTTATTATAATAGTTCCTGGTTGTCCAGACACTGATGCGTTGTTACTTATCTTATCGCTTTCATGTGGTAGAGATTCAGTGATTTTGAGTCTTATATCATTACGAAAATAGGTATATGCCCCGGGCCAACCGGCTGTGCCTCTAATTAGGTTAAAGATGGTGATAGCATCTTCGTGCCAATTAATGTGTCCAATATCTTTTGTTAGACGTGGTGCATACGTTGCTTTAACGCGTCCTTCTATCAAAATCTGTGGTTCTGCTTTAGGTGGTTTGCCTTTAGGTAATTCACTTAGTGTTTCTATGAGCAGTTTTGCACCAATGTTAGCTAAAGCATCGTGTAATGTTTCAGCGGTATCATCTGAGTTGATGGGTATGCGTTCCTTACAGATTATATCACCCGTGTCTTCACCTGCATCCAATAGCATGAGCGAGATACCGGTTTCTTTTTCTCCATTGATGAGTGCCCACTGAATAGGGGCTGCCCCTCTGTATTTTGGTAGAAGGGACGGATGCAAGTTTATGACGCCGCACGGTGGAATGTCTAATACCGATTGCGGTAAAAGTTGTCCAAACGCTGCAACAACGATCACATCTAAAATTAACTCGTTTAGTATTTTTACAAATGCTGGATCTCTAACTTTTTCTGGTTGATATATCTTTAAGTTGTTTGCTGATGCAATTTTCTTTATTGGAGATGGACTTAATCTTTTACCTCTTCCACTGGGGCGATCAGGTTGTGTCACGACGCCGATGATATCGTAATTGTGAGTCACAAGTTGTTCCAATGCTGGAATGGCAAATTCACTTGTACCCATAAAGAGAATACGCATATATTATTTTACCCGTGTGCCAATTTGTGTAACTACACAGCAGAACTATTAGAACCGAATTTGTAATAATGGTATAACAAGACCTTCTGACGGACCTGTTCCTCCAATATTCAATTGATGGTTTTGCTGCATAAGATAAGGTTGTCCGATAAATGTTGAGCCGATAAAATTTGAGGTATTATTCATCATTACATGTTGTGCGTTACTCGGTATGATCGCCAGAGGTCCTTCCGTTGGACTTCCTTCTTCAGTTGGCGGTGTCGGTTGTTTCCATTCAGGTATACTTGGTTCTGATGTATCTACATTTCGTGTATGCCACCAATCCCATATTCCGATAAAAAGCGATAATGATACTGCACTTATTCCCATAGCTCTATAGTTTTTCTGTGTCAACACGGGTGCGATTTTATTGTCTTGTATCATCCTAACTGCCCGAACACCTAAATAGCTGTGAATTGCAGTGAATGGTAGTGAACTCAGGGTTATTATTTCAAATCGTCGTAAAGCACTTTCGTGATAATGCTCTTCCTGCTCATCGTGTGAATGTTCGGATGGAGGTGAACTTGGTTGTTGTGCTTCAGCATGTGGAACGAACAAAATAATGGTTGATAGTACCATTACAACGAAATAACGCGCAAGTAGAGTTGAGTTAATATTAAACATTGAATTTTTCCCTTAAATTAAGCTTATGTTTTGTTTTGCACTTTAAAAAGAAATACAATAAGCATGCCAGCACCGATACATACAGAGACGTCTGCGACGTTAAAAGTAGGCCAAAACAGTCTTTTACTTTCAATACCAAACTGCAAGAAATCCACAACTTCCCCTAAGAATATACGGTCAATGAAGTTTCCAATTGCACCGCCTAATAGAAAACCGAGTGCATATTGCATCCATCTACTGTTCTGGAATCTGAACGAATACCAGAAGATGAAGATTAGAGCTGCGACTGTGATGAGAATTAGAAATGTTCTCTGATCAGAGAGGATACCGAAAGCAGCACCAGGATTCCTATCGTGTCGTATATTGAAAAATCCGGGTATAACTGCAAATCCATCTCCTCGATTGATGTTTTCCCGAATAATCCATTTAGAAACTACGTCAAGTAATAGCATCGGTATTGAAATGATGACTAAAGGTAGCATCTTTTTTGCATACTGAGACAGAGAAATCACTTTAAAAAATACCTACTTATTTGTGTTTGGTCTGATGCGTTTTCTTCAAGGATTCCCATCTGCTTTTCGTGTCTCCTTGAGTGTTTATGTGTGAAAAATCAAACAACCTATTTTTGAATATACTACTCGTTGAATGTGTCTCTCCATGTATCTCTTCGGCTAAGAAAGGTTGTATTGGCGCAAGTCTCTGTAGAATAGCAGTTAACATACTTGATACAGTGATATATTTAGAGTCTACATTTTCATCAGTTATCTCGGTTTTAGATAGGTCAATATAAAAGAGGAGCTCAGATTGGCAAAAATCAAAGAGTAATTGCCATATCTTTGCGTAATCACTTACTTCGTAGTATGCTTCGATCTGTTGAATGTGTTCTCTGGTTACTGAGATTGCAAGCTTATCCTGTTCAAGTAAGATACTGGTTCTGTCGTCTTCATTTTCATCAGCGAGTGTTCTATGCTTATCTGATCCTGTTCTTTTTTTCAAATCTTTTAGGAAATTAGCAGCTTGATACAATGCATCTTTAAGTTGTCCATATTTGTTGTAATACTCTTTAATTAACGCTTCTAATTGTTGTTTTCCATTTCCTTTAATCGGCACTTCATGAATATCAGGTAGTATTGAGACATGTCGTATTACATCTGCTGGATATTCTTGTATGTGTTCTTCAAGCACCTCAGTTTCCCAAACATGTTCCGCAATATGATGTAACATAATATGCTTGAAGGGTTGGCTTTCTTTAGAGGGACGACTTAATTGCATTGCAGCAGAGAGGATACTCAATTCTCCTAACCATTTTAGAAATGTTGTTTTTGGTAAGAATATAACATTTCTTGAAGAATCAAGTATCGGTGTTTTAAAGTCAGAACTGTCAAGTGTTTGAAGTAGGTTTGAGAAATCGCTTTCAATATATGTTGATTCTTTTCTAAAGTCTTTTGAATGACAGTTGACACAGACTGTATCTGTAGGCAATAATTCTTCTACACTTAATCTGAACCAGTGTTCAGAGCCGCGACGAATTGAACTACGGACTGCTCTAAGGATCTTCTTATCTGTAATTAGATCGTTGCAGTTATCGCATCGGAGTACAGGAAGCGGTACTCCCCATTGGCGTTGTGAGGATATGGGCATATCATTGATATTACGTATCTCATTTTGAATAGGGGTTTGTATGTCTTCAGGATAATGATCCCAATAATCTTGTGAAGTTGAGACTTCCCGAAGAACATTAGGTGACGGATTTGAGAAGAACCAATGGCGATAGGGCCGTGAGACTGATGTATTGTTGCAATGTTGACAGTGAAGCTGCTGTTTTTTTTCGTTTCTGGCATTAATCAAACATTCCCGTGTTTCTAACTCATCGCTGATAAATTGAATTGCATTGAACAAATTTAAACCACATAGTATATCTGTTTCCTCTGTGAACCTGCCAGTTTCATCAAAGATTGGAATTATGGAAGAGGATGAAACAAATTGTTCGTTTATGAAATTTCCGATCTCTGGCATAGTTTTACATATAGTATAACTTAGCGAATGGTGTGCTGGATTCAACGGGATGATGCCTGATAACATTTCATTTTTTTCAGATTTCTCTTCAAGAGAAGCATTGACCGCCTCAGGTATAATGACGAATCTTAGGTCTGTTAAAGAAAAAAGCGGGTGTGTTAGACTGCAATCTCTTAGTTTTGAAGGATTTAATTTTGCGATGGGTTCAGGGAGTTCTGTGCGTTTCGAGTTAGGATGTGCGAATTTTTTTAGTTGTGGTTCAGAGAAAATGATGTACTGTTTTTCATACTTTGTCAACCAGAAAGGGACTTTTTCATAGATACCGATTGCTATCGTACCCGCGATTTTCCATAATTGCGATATGGGTAGATGCACAGCAAAATAGACATCAGTGCCGAACTCCTCAAAACCGCTACTGAATGGAAACTTCACATAAGTAAATGCAATACTTTTCGTTAAGGGGATTGCTGTTTTTCCTGTTTCTAATGGTGAAAAACAGTTTGGACACCAATGGCTTAAACGTAGTTCGTCCTTCAGGTATTTTGAGTCTCGTAGTCTATCAAAGAAACTAAATAGTTTCGTTTCGTGACGTGAGTCCATCGTTCTGTCAGAAGATGACCAATCAGCAAAGATGCCGAGATTTTTGAGTTTTTGCTGCTGCTTTTTGAGACGTTTCCCGTAAATCTGTCTACACTGCCTTCTAAAATTGATGATGTTGGCAGCTGATGAGATGTTCTCTTTGATGATGTGTGCTTCCACGCTAAATGGAAATGTTTCCCAAAGAGGCGTATAAGCCACTGTGTGTCCCCGCATCATTTCAGTCTTTAAGAATATGTCCTGATATATTTTCCGTCTGAGCGTATCAACGTTTAAGGTATCAACAGGTGTCGGCATTTCTCGTATGACATAAGTTGTTCTCTCAGAAGTTTTCTCATTAAAAGCGTAAACGTTCTGCGTTTTCCACAGTTTGAGTATTTTCGATGCGATTGAACTCTCTTGTTTGTCTTGAAGTGATTCTACTGTGGATGTTGCTTTTTTAGGACTGTCTTTGGTTCTTTTTGAAGATGTCTTCTTTGCTTTACTCTTTACCTTATTCATATAGCACTATCTATTGGATTATTGAAATGAACGGGTTTTATTCAAGATAATTTGTAAGAACGGCATAATACATAATGTTCACACGATCAGTAATCTATTTAATACTATCAGGAGAAAGATTAATACCATTGGTGAAAAATCGATTCCAAGATTCCCAGTTAAAGGTCTGATTATATTTCTAATAGGTTGTAGTAGCGGATCAACCAATTGACTGGTTATCGTATAGATTTTATGGATGGTTGAATTCCTTGTGGCAAACACTATCCAAGATAGAAACACATTTGCAATTACAATAAAAACATAAATTTCAATCACCCAACTAAGAAAAGTCGCAATTATAGGCATTATGGTTTCATACCTTTCTCATTCATCGGAATCGAGTTGTTTTGCTCGTTCTGTTGCAGCGATTATTGCTCTTGCAAGTGTTGCGCGTAAACCACCGTTTTCGAGTTCATGAAGACCTGCGGCGGTTGTGCCTCCAGGTGTTGTCACGCGATTTTTCAAAATTGCTGGATGTTCCAGCGATTCTGAAAGCATTGTCGCTGCACCTAATACTGTATGGATTGCCAACGTCTGTGCCTCCTGGCGAGGTAAGCCGACATGCACACCTGCATCTGCTAACGCCTCTATGAAAAGCGCAACATAAGCCGGTCCGCTACCACTGAGACCTGTGACAGCATTTAGATGCCGTTCCTCCATGACTAACGTAGTACCACAACTCCTAAATAACTCCTGAGCAATGTTGATATGTTCCGTATTTGCAGCAGAACCTGCAGTTAAAACTGAGATCGCTTCTCCAACAGATGCTGCGATATTTGGCATGACACGCACAATAGGAGGTACATTCACACAATACGATTCTAATGTCTTAGTCGTTACACCCGCAGCAATACTAACAATCCATTGTGTAGGTGTAAGACTCTTGGCGACTTGTGGGAGGATTCTTGGAACAGCTACAGGCGGAACTGCACAAAGGACTACTTCTGTGTTATCTAAGAGTTCTTCTATATTGGATGCAGCGTTAACTTTTAGATCATCACAGAGTTGCTTTACCAGGGCAGTGTCTATATCAGTAATCCATATCTGTTGAGGTGTTAAGGTAGAATCTACGATACTGTTAACGATGATTCCACCCATTTTCCCAACGCCAATTACTCCTAATTTTAGGTTGTCTAACACCATCTATCTCCTATAAAACTTGGGCCTATAAAACTTGGGCTGCCAAACCTTAATCCACAGTGCTCAGTATTATACAGTTTGGTCATTTTTTATTTTATTTATGCAAAAATTGCGCGACCTATCCTAACAAGGTTTGCCCCTTCTTCGATTGCAACTTCAAAATCACCTGTCATACCCATAGATAGGTAACGCATATCTACATTGGGAGAATCTTCAATTTTTAGATTGTCAGCAAGATTTCTTAATGCTTCAAAAGCGGGTCGGTTTTCCTCTGGATCTGTAGTGAATTTACCCATAGTCATTAACCCACACACCCGCACATTGGCGTAATTGATAGATTTTTCAATTATATTTGGCACTTCCTTAGAATCTAATCCGTATTTACTTTTTTCTCCAGTTGTATTTACTTGTAGTAAAATATCTGTCACGTTTTCCTGTTCTATGGAACGTTTGGAAATCTCTTCTACTAACCGCAAACTATCGACCGAATGAATCAATGAAAACATGCTCAGAGCGGGTTTTACTTTGTTTCTTTGTAGATGTCCAATTAGATGCCACGCAAAGGTTCTATTAGATTCAGGTGCATTCAATAGATTCCAAGGTAGAGAATTGACAGGTTCAAATTTCTGCTGTGCTTCCTGAATACGATTTTCGGCTATGATAGTCGCGCCTGCATTAAGTACAGTCTCTATATCTGTTACTGATACCCCTTTGGTTACAACGACAAGTTGAATTGATTCGGGTGAACGTCCGCTTTTTTGTGCAGCTTCTGCTATCCGTTGCTTTACATGTGCAAAGTTTTCGGCAATCCGATTCAACTGTCCTGTTCCTCCTTTGTGAGATTGTGAACGGTGTTGTTTGCCTCATCTGTTTTTTCAGATTTACGGAATATGCTCAAGAACCGATCGGGCATATTGTCCCAATTAAACATCATGCCAATAACAGCAATCAGAATGCCGAAACTGATAGTTCCGATTCCGATGACCACAAAATGTGTAGCTTCAGTGTATACTTGTGTTACTCTGACAGCTGTCGGTGTTTCCTTAGATAATTCCTCTTTATATTTACTTGGATGGACGTACCCCCGCACAATAAATATTAGACCGATTATACTTATCAGGATAGACGCAACTGCAAAAATGGAACGCATTTTAAAACCCTACAGCAACTGTAAAATGTGTTCAGAGATAGAGCAGATGTCAATCTCTTATATGATACCATTTATTGATTGGTATTGCAAATTTGATTACGGTAAAGGTGTGTAAGTATTTTGTTACTTTTTTATAAGAGACGGCACTCGGCGATTGCCTACTACTATTAAGAGACGGCACTCGGAGCGTGCCTACTACTATTAAGAGACGGCACTCGGAGCGTGCCTACTACTATTAAGAGCAGTGGCATTAATTCCATCTTTCTACGACTACCTTTTTCTGTGTAAAGAAATCGACAGCATCCCAACTCTGTCCGTGCAGGTCGCCAAAGAAGCTGTCCTTCCACCCACTGAATGGGAAGAACGCCATCGGTGCTGCAACGCCTATGTTGATACCGATGTTTCCGATGTGTGCTTCGTAGCGAAATTTGCGTGCTGATCTACCATTATTTGTAAAAAGGCATGCCATGTTCCCATAGTTACCGCTGTTGATGAGCGAAATTGCTGCATCAATGTTGTCTACATGTATGAGACCTAAGACGGGCCCGAATATCTCAGTTTTGGCGATTTCTCCTTGTGGTTCAAGCTCGCTGAGCACAGTAGGCCGTATAAAGTTCCCGTTGTCACCATCTTGTATTTCAGGAAAACGTCCATCGACTAACACGCGTGCCCCTGCATCAATTCCATTCTGTATCAACCCTTCGATTCGTTTTCTGCTTTCGGGCGTAATAACGGGTCCCATCTGTACATTTTCATCTAAACCATTGCCTACTATTCTATCTGTTGCGATATCACTGATTGCTCTTGGAAACCAGTTTCGCGCGCCGCCTACCGCTATTGCCAGTGAGGCAGCGAGGCACCGCTGACCTGCACAACCGAAAGCACTATCCGCGGTTGCATTTACAGTAAACTGCGGATCAGCATCTGGTAAGATGATCAATGGATTCTTGGCACCACCTTGGCACTGAACCCGTTTTCCGTGTGCTGCGGCTTTTGCATAGACCGCTTTTGCTGTTGGTGTTGATCCGACGAAGCTGATGGCTTGTATGTCTGGATGTTCTAATATAGTATTTACGGTTTCTTGTCCGCCATTCACCAGATTGACGACACCTTGGGGAAGTCCAGTCTGCTCAAGGAGTCGGAATATCTTTTGCATCGTCAATGGGACCTTTTCTGACGGTTTGACAATGTAGGTATTGCCGCAAGCGATAGCATAGGGAAGAAACCAGAAGGTGATCATACCGGGAAAATTGAAAGGTGCGATAACAGCGCAAACGCCAATCGGTTGCCGGATCATGAACTCATCAATTCCGGTAGCGATGTCCTCCAAGTTTGTTCCTTGCATGAGTGTCGGAATTCCACATGCGACCTCAACGTTTTCAATTGCGCGTCGCATTTCACCTTTTGCTTCACTCAGCGTTTTTCCGCACTCCAAAGTGATGGTTTTGGCGATATCATCAATGTTCTCCTCAAGTAGATTCTTGAGTTTAAATAGGTATTGTATCCGTTCGAGAGGTGGTGTGCGTCGCCACTCTTCAAATGCCGTTGTTGCTGCGGAAGCTGCCGCATTTACCTCTTCGGATGGAGATAACGGCACTCTTGAAAGCACTTCACCTGTTGCAGGATTGGTAACATCAAGGAGATTTGAGGTTACAGATTCTTGCCACACATTGTCAATATAGTTTAGAATAGTGGATTGATTAATCATTACTGGTTTCGCTTTGTAAATAGTTCAAGTACTTTAAGCTGCTCTATAGCAGCGACAATTTGAGGGTCATGCATGATTTCATCTTTAATATTTTCAGTTTCTAAAGCGATGGCATACTTAATACCGATATCACTAAGGATAATCTGTTCGTCCGTGAGTGAATCTGACAGGCGGCTGTAAGCGCGCAAGAGTCTTGCAGCTTGTCGGTCATCTCTTGATGCATGTTCAGCGTCAAATAATTTTTGTAATACGTCGTCGCCATGCTCTTCAACAAATGTTTTTAGTTTATCGTGGTTACGCAATTTCAACTGCATCTGACGTTCTGAACGACTGAAGTATGCGGTCTCAACATCAGGTATGATGCCAATTTTGTCAATATCAACACCTTTTGGTGTATAGTAATGTGCGACAGTCAATTTAATTGCAGCCTTAGAATCACTGAGTGAAAAGACTTTCTGTACGGAAGCTTTACCGAAGGTCTTACTTCCCATCACTAAACCTCTGCTATGGTCTTTTATTGCCCCTGCAACGATTTCTGATGCACTTGCACTACCGCCATCAACTAAAACGATTAAGGGGAGTTTTTCTCTCGCTTCTCCCTTTGCCTGGAAGTCTTCACGGTCTTCAAGTCCTTGGCTGTAAACAACAAGCTGCCCGGGTTCCAAGAAATCGCTTGCAATCTCAACAGCAGAACCGAGCAGGCCCCCCGGATTCAATCGTAGATCGAGGATAATACCTCGGATACCGTGCTGCGTGAATTCCGCAAATGCGTTATCTACATCATTTGCTGTTGTCTGCAGGAATTGATTGATTTTGATATATCCTATATTATCACCGATAATCTCTGTTTCTACGCTTGGGATACGTATGACTTCACGGACGATAGTAACCTCTATTGGACGACTCACTTTAGGTCGTATGATCGTGATTGTTACAGAGGTACCGGGTTCTCCTCGTAACAGGTCAACCGCTTCGTCTAATGTCATGACAGCGGTTGATTCTCCATCGATCTGGCTGATGATATCTCCGTTTTGCACTCCTGAGAGTGCTGCAGGATTTCCCTTGAAAGGTGTTATCACTGTGATCATATCTTTTTGCATACCGACTGTCATGCCAAGTCCACCGTAGTTGCCTTGGTTCTGGGTTCGGAATGAGAGATGATCGGGTATGAATTGGCTATAAGGGTCGAGCGTACGGAGCATACCCTTTATCGCTCCTTCCATCAACTCCTCATCATCAGGATTGTCATAGTGTTCCTGTTTCACATAAGCTAATATTTCAGCAAAAAGTGCAATGTTTTTTAATAGTGTTTCATCACCCGATGTTTCAACACCCTCTTCTTCCTGTGCGAAAAGCCAAGAAATTGGAACTAAAACAGAAAAGAGGATAACTACAGGAATAACTAAAGGCAGGATAGACATTTTGTACTTGTTCATTTTATTTTATACTCCATTTTTTTTGTCTTCATATTTCAATTTACTTGTTCTTATCAGGACTTACGCAAAATGCCCAAATTTCACCATTTTTCACAGGATTCGGCAGAATACGCGTTTGGTATTCTGCATTAGTTAGAAACAGCACCTACCGGGGGAGTGCGTAAGTTCTGCTTATGACTTTGATATTACTTTGCGTATCCAACGGTTTAATGTAATATACACACTGACGACGACGGCTATTGCAACAAATACGAGATCGAACCATTCCATTCTGTCAATCATGTGTTCCCATTTTGTGTTTCCAGAATAAACTGTTTTGGCAGAAGGCATGGCTTGTTCAAGTGTCAGCGTTGGGTTCTTTTCAATCATTTGATGAGCGATCTGTGTAACTGCATTCAATTGAACGTCAAGATATTTCCCAACTAAAATGCCGAGAATTGAGAAAAACGCGGCACCTATAGCTAAAAGGATCCAATTTTTCTGATTGTCTGTATCAAGGGACTGACTTCCTGTAAATACAATACCGATACCGCACAGTGCGCCGATAGCCACTGCCACAAACCCGGCATTACTACCAGTCCATTTAATATAATTCGCCCATAGTACACCTCCTATAATTGCGCCGATGAGTCCACCTAAGGGAGCCGTTATTGCCTTCATATTTTATCCTCTGTTTCTGCTATTATCGGTCTCTTTAAATGGTGGTCTGTATTCTGTTGATATGTATATGCTGTCCGTAAAAGAGTTTCTTCGTCGAATGGTGGCGTAAGTAGCTGCAAGCCTACAGGTAAACCGCTTTTTACGTAACCGCATGGGACAGAAATCCCTGGTAATCCTGCATGACTCGCTGGTGTCGTCATGACATCACAAAGGTACATCTGAAGTGGATCTGCAGTCCGCTCACCGATTTTGAATGCGGGTGTTGGTGAAGTTGGTGTAGCGATGACATCCACTTTCTCAAAAGCCGCATCAAAGTCAGATTTTATCAGTGTTCGTACCTTTTGCGCTTTACGATAGTATGCGTCTTGGTAGCCTGCACTGAGTGCAAAAGTTCCGAGCATGATCCGTCTTTTAACTTCCTGTCCAAAACCTTCTGTTCGGGTTTTTTTATACATATCTATCAAGTCTACAGGTTCTTCAGTCCGGTATCCGTAGCGTACGCCATCATACCTTGCCAGGTTTGCGCTTGCTTCTGCGGGTGCAATAATATAGTATGTTGCGATTGCAAAGTCGGTATGTGGAAGTGAGATTTCCTCTAAGGATGCCCCCAATTGCTCTAACTTTTGGATAGCTGAATGAACTAGTTCTGCTACCTCAGCATCTAAACCTTCAGCGAAATACTCTTTCGGTACACCGATTCGTAATCCTTGAACATCGTTAATAAGGCTCTCTGTGAAATCTGGCACGGGAACATCAACAGATGTAGAGTCTAACGGGTCCTTACCACAGATGGCATTGAGTACTAACGCGCAATCTGTTACGTCTTTTGTAAAGGGACCTATCTGGTCAAGTGATGAAGCGAAGGCGATGAGTCCGTAACGTGAAATGCGTCCATAAGTCGGTTTCATACCGACGACCCCACACAGTGCAGCGGGTTGGCGAATGGAACCACCAGTATCTGAACCTAAAGAGCAGATGGCTGAGTCCGCAGCTACAACAGCAGCTGAACCGCCACTTGACCCTCCTGGTATTGTTTCTAAATCCCAGGGATTGTGTGTTATCTGATAAGCAGAATTCTCGGTAGATGACCCCATTGCGAATTCGTCCATGTTCGTTTTACCTATCATGACTGCGTTCTGTTTTTGTAGTTTTGCCATGACAGTTGCATTGTAAGGCGGTTTAAAGTTACTGAGTATTTTTGATGCACACGTCGTCCGGACATCTTTGGTGCATATCACATCTTTTATTGCTATCGGTATGCCGGCAAGTGGTGGCATCTCATTTCCATTCTGAAATCCAACGTCTGCATTACTCGCTTGTTCTAAAGCTAACGCCTTTGTTAATGTCAAGTAACCCTTCACACTCGGTTCAACCTCATCTATACGTGCATATATTGATTCAGTCAATTCGACAGCAGTGATTTCACGTTCCTTGAGTTTTTCGTGTAGTTCGTGTACTGTTAATTGATTTAGGGACATTCAACAACTCCTTACGTCACATCAATTACTCTCGGGACGGCAAAATATCCTTCGGCTGTTTCAGGTGCGTTTTCAAGGACTGCATCAATAGGTAACGACTTTTTTACGACATCAGGTTTTGTAATATTTTGAAGCGGATGTATATGTGATGTAGGTGGGACATCTTCCGTATCCAATTCATTCAATTTTCCAATATAATCTAAGATTCTGCCGAGTTGTTCGGTGAAATGTTGTGTCTCTTCTGCATCAAATTCAAGCCTCGCTAAGTTTGCGACGTGGCTTACATCTTTAGGGGTGATGGTTGCCATATCAATAAAACCTTCCTATACTTTTATACTTTTTGCCTGACAGCGTTATTTATACCGCATGCAAAGGTGCTAATTCAACATCAAATTGTTTTGAGCCCGCTCTATCAAATCTAACGACTACATAGGTATTTTGACCGTATTCTTTGAGTTTAACTACCTTTCCCCTGCCAAAACTGGGGTGGAATACAATTTGATCAACAGTGTATAAGTTTTCTTCTTCTTCAATATATCTAATTTCTTGTTGTGAAAACGCTGAGTTGTAACGGTCAACGTGTTTGATAAGATGTTGCGGTATTTCTTCAATGAAACGTGAAGGGGTTCTATAGTCTGTTCCTCCCCAACTTCTACGTGAATCTGCATGGACAAGATAAAGTTGTTCCATTGCTCGTGTAATGCCAACATAACATAGTCTGCGTTCTTCCTCTAAACCCGCTTCCACATTCTCATCGATAGACCGTTTATGTGGCAAATATCCTTCCTCCATACCGACGATAAAAACAAATGGAAATTCTAACCCTTTTGCACTATGTAATGTCATCAAGGTTACCACATTAGTTTCATCGGTGTTATCGTCATCTTCCATCGTATCAATATCAGCGATAAGAGCGACATTTTCCAGATAATCGGCAAGTGTTGGTTCTTCAGCAATCATTTCATATTCACAGATTGCGTTCATCAGTTCATCAATATTCTCAACTCTATTTTGTGCTTCTATGGTGCGCTGTTCTTTGAAGTTATCGCGATACCCGGTTGTATTTAGGATATGTTCAAGCACTTCTGCAGGTAAGTCATCTGCCTCGTACGGGTCGAACAATTTTGCGAATTTGCGTATTTTTTCTTTTATGCCGGCGTTTATTTTTGGAATTTCGTCAACGCGGTCTATCGCCTCAATGAGGGGTATTTCTTCGTTATCAGCAAAGGTCATCAGCCTTTCAAGTGATGTTGCCCCGATACCGCGTGTTGGAACATTGATTATCCGTCTGAGACTAATTGAGTCAAAAGGATTACACATGACGCGGAGATATGCCAGTAGGTCTTTAATCTCCATGCGGTCATAGAAACCGAGTCCGCCGACGATCTGATAAGGTATGTTTGCTGTGCGCAATGCTTCTTCAAAAACTCTTGATTGTGCATTTGTCCGATAAAAGATAGCGAAATCTCTATAATCAACCCCTTCCGCATTCCAATCCTCAATTTTTGTTCCGACAAAACCGGCTTCATCGTTCTCATCCATAGCTTCATAGCAGGTAATAAGTTCACCTTCTTCATTTTTTGTCCAGAGTTTTTTGGCTTTCCTTGCTTTGTTGTTCTGAACGACGCTCCATGCTGCATTTAATATATTCTGCGTTGATCGGTAATTCTGTTCCAGTCGTAATACATGTGTGTTGGGATAATGGTTCTCGAAATTGAGTATGTTGTGTATGTTTGCGCCTCGGAAACCGTATATGGATTGGTCATCATCACCGACGACACAGACATTCTTTCTTTCCCCTGCCAGTAGACGCACTAACTCATATTGGGTTTGATTTGTGTCTTGATATTCATCAACAAGCACATGTAGGAGTTTCTGATTGTAGTATTTTAGTACTTCGGGAAATTTTTTGAATAACGTTACAGTAAAGTTGAGCAGATCATCAAAATCTAATGCGTTGTTCTTACGAAGTGTTTCCTGATATAGAGGGTAGACCTTTGCTACGATCTTTTCATAGTATCCATCGGCGTTATTCTCATAGTTTATTGGAGAAATGTTGTTATTTTTTGCCTTGCTGATCAGATCATGAATGGTTCGTGGGTTATACTGTTTGTCATCTAATCCAGCAGATCTGATTATATCCTTAACGACTGTAACTTGTTCACTTTTATCGTAGATGGTAAAATTTTTAGTAAAACCGTCGAGTTTTTCGATATCTCTGCGTAAGATACGTGCACACGTCGAGTGGAAAGTAGAGACCCATAAGTTTTTACCGATCCCTTCTTCAACGAGTACATCTAATCTTTCTTTCATTTCGTTTGCAGCCTTATTGGTAAAGGTAACAGCAAGTATTCGGAATGGAGAGATGCGGTGGTGTTTTATTAGATATGCCACTCGGTGTGTGATAACGCGCGTTTTTCCGCTCCCCGCACCGGAAAGTATCAGAAGGGGACCATCAGTGTGCAGCACAGCTTCACGTTGCACATTATTTAAGGAACTCAAGAGTTTATCGGACAAAAAACGCCTCCGCGAAATGGGATAGGTAGCAACCTATAAAAGTATACGCAATTTGGATTTTCTTTGCAAGTGAATTTGTTTGATATTCTCAAAAGTTGTTGAGATTCTTTTGGGTTTAGTTTGTGAAAATGCGACATGATTTCTTTTAGCATCTGTCTTTAATATCGCCAATCTTGATCGTAATCGCTAACACATTGAAACTATTCGAACGCTGTTACTCGCTATGAGTTCATACAAAAAACAGGTAGATACCCTAAAAGTTTATCTACCTGTCTAAACGTTGACTTCGTTTTCTGAATATTGATTTCGTTAAGGTGTCATTTTTTTAACTTTCCCCACTGGGTCTTTTTTTTCCCAGCAGGCGTAACCGACAGCACATCATCGCTAATCCAGTCTACCGTCTCGTAATTTAATGCATCATGTGTGAGTTGTGTGAGTTCGTCTGTCTCAAGATCATATTTGTAAATATGAAAATTCTGTATTGGTGTTCCAACGGGACGTATTACGTCGAGTAAGACGGGGCGGGCGGTAAAAATGACCGATTTACCATCTTCACCCATCCAGTCTAAACTACCACCATTCAAGTTGGGGGGTATATTCAACTCTTTGATGGTGCTGCCATTTTTGTCGCAAATAATATAGCGATATGCCTTATGGATAAGGTGGATAAATGTCACATCCTCCTGTTTCTCCAATTCCCAAGTATATTCGTGTTGTATATAAACAACCCTTTGGCTATCGGGCGACCATTTGGGATACGATCTATCAATAACCAATACTCCAGTGCCGCCTATTTGCTGAGGCATAGGGATAAACGGTCTAATCTGTGTGCCATTAGGCTTCATCACCCAAATAGTCGTTCCCTGTCCACCTATATCTTTTGATGTAGCATACACAATATACCTGCCATCCGGAGACCAATCCTTTGCATTCATACTGACATCATTGGCTATCGTTGTAACCTGTCCACTTTTAAAGTTGTATTGTCTGACACTACCGTGAGGAGCACTTCCGTGTGCATGCGGCTTTTGGTAAAAGTGATTAAAAACAAAAGACCTGCCATCAGATGAAAAAGCACCTCCTCCCTCATATTCACGTTTCTCTCCCCTATCTGTTTTTTTCGTGATCTGTTGTTGATTTGTGCCATCCGTATCCATGATAAAAAAGGCATACCCGTAAGACTGCGGGCGAACGCCTTCTTCCCTCACCTGCTTCCGAAACAGGATTTTTTTACCGTCCGGGAACCATCTGGCATATCCCGCTCTGTCCCCTTCAGTCAACAATGTGATGTTACTGCCATCATCATCCATCACATAGATACCGGACTGTCCATCGGGACTCGCGTCAAAAAGGATTTTAGCATTCGCTATCACTCCGAAGCATAGCAGCATGACCAGACTGGTTGTTAATAAACGCATCGTTTTTCTCCCTAAATGTAATGTAATGGAGGGGAACGATCCCCTCCATTTCTTACTCCTTTGAAGTAGTATAATCGCCTTATTTATAGTTAAAGGATATTAGCTAAATGTATTTAATTAATATATGCGTTTCATCTAAAATTCTTTAGCTTTTTTTACATAGAGATCCACGATGTGGTACTATCCGACTTTCGGAGGGCAGTCAGTGATACCCTGCCCAACAGATCTTTCTTCAATCGTTCATTCATCTTCCTGAATTTCAAACACAACAGTATCCCTCTTCTTTTCATAAAAGATCATTTTTATATCAATGGTTTGAAGTATATGATGGAAACATTAAAAATACTTCCGCAAAAACCTGAAGATATTGTTATTGAACAAATTATTGGACACCTAAGTTCTATTGGTGCTATTCATAACACACAAGCTAATCTAAATCCAGGATAATTGGCGAAGGTATTGTTATTTGAAAAAAATACCATATTGACGATAGTAATATATAGAATAAATTTGAGGGTATTAACTAAATAATGATGCTTTGTTGCATTTCTCCGATATTTAAGATGTCGTAGACATTTCCATTTACTCTGAATTTTGCAAATAAGGCAATCGTCAGATTCGAGTTAACAAACAGGATCGTAAATCTATAGGAATAACTCTTTTTGAATACTCTTTACTTGCACAGAAAACCGAAATCAGTCCACGGAGTTTTCAATTGTCACGGGACCTTGATATCCTTACAATCTTTTTTATCGTTCCCCACCGGGTCTTTTTTTTTCCAGCAGGTGTAACAGAAAGTACATCATCACTTATCCAATCTAAACCAGTAACCCGTCCAGAAGGACTTGCCAACTGTGTGACATTTCTACTTTTTATATCATACTTATAGATATTGGAAGGTTGTCCACTATCACGAAACCGAACTTTTAGTTCCACCTCAAATGCATTGAAAACGACAGATTCACCGTTATCCATCCAATCAAGACCGTATGCATGTAAGTTTTTTGGTATCTGCAACTTCCGGGTTGTCTCGTCCTGTCTATTGTAAATAAAATAGTAATACCCTTGAGGAATATAAAATATCACGCCCTTCTCGTCTTTCCCGAGTGTTTGGAAAGTCTGTTTATACAGTATCTGTTTACTATCGGGATGCCATCTTGGTGAAAAGTAACTAATGAGCTGACCGTTGTCAGGAGGTCTTGGCAATAGTTCACGCGGATGGCCACCATCCGATTTCATAATCATGATAGTATTACCACTTACACCCGCAGTTTGAGATGTCGTAAATACGATGTGGTGACCATCAGGAGACCATTTTGGGAAGTCTGCAAGTGAATCGTAAATCTTTTTGATTTTTCCACTTTTTAGATTCATCATGCAGACACTTTTTTTCTTGTTCCTATTG
Source organism: Candidatus Poribacteria bacterium (assembly GCA_022824835.1). Classification (GTDB taxonomy): domain Bacteria; phylum Poribacteria; class WGA-4E; order WGA-4E; family WGA-3G; genus MSPOR6. The sequence continues at coordinate 47,008 of JAJDZB010000073.1, forward strand.
TTAATTACTTCATATCGACTAAAGATGACAGATTCACTGTCTGGTGAAAACGCTGGATAGCTATCTCTTCCAAAAGGTTTTACGGGTGGTGTAAGTTGCCGGATATTCGTACCGTCTGCTGCCATTATAAATAGATGCCTTTGTTGAGAATCACGACCTGGTGCTGCACGTCTCGAAAACACTATCTGTTTACCGTTGGGCGACCAGCAAGGGTCGGTTGGACTGAACAGATCTGTTAGCAACATCTCATTACTACCATCGTCATCCATAACATATATACTATAAATGCCATCGCGTTTAGAACTATAAATTATCTTAGCGTCAAGCAGTTTTGCAAACAGCAGTAGAATTACGCAGAAGGTGTAAAAGTATAAACGCACTGTATTTCTCCTTTAGATAAGGAAGGAGACGATGCCCCTTCCTTATGGATAAATGTTATTGGGTATTCTACTTCCATTCAAAATCATGATCAGTCATAATATCCCAATTGTCTTTCTTAAAATCACCGCCAACGTTTCCTTTAACATAGTGTCGAATATATACATCAGAGTTGTAACTACCCAGATCTCCGCCGCTAATATCTATCTGCATAGATTCCTCATAACTCTCATTATAAGGACCGTAGGTACCGCCGTTTGCGGTTATTCCCTGCGTCGGTGGATTAGATTCTTTCGTATCTGTAAAACCATTTGGACCGGTGACTGTATGTCTGAATCTGGAGGTGCTAGTCCACTCAAATTCAGTATCGTTCTGAGCATAAACGGATGCCTCAAATGTTATATAAGGATGTTCATAGGAGTGGCGACTGAGTTCCGTCTCTCCATAAACACCGGTGTCTGATCCATACCCACTATTTACATCAGGTTTATACACTTTAAAAGTCTTTGTGACGACAATGTCGTCGCCTACAGACTGCATAACATTTAATTTAAGTGTATGTTCTGTCCCTTGTAGACTGCCGCCAAAATTACTCTCATCATACCAGAGAAAGTCATAGGTTCGCTTACCGTCACCATAAGCTCTATCTATCCAGGTATCATCCAGGTAATAGTCTATGCCATGATACGGTTCACTCGTTTGCACATCAACCATCATTATAAAATAATCGTTCGAACTTAAAGAAGAATAAACATATAATGACTCAATCTCAATATCGGCATTACTTGTGTTGATAAACCCAAGCAGAATTATAGTGCAGAACAGGATTATTGATATTAATCCTTTGCTAAATCTTAACATTTTCTTACTCCTTTTCAGAATAAAAAAGGTACATTATTTCAATACCTTCGTTAAAAATCTACAGTTCTTCATACTACGTTGGAAATCACCCTTATACTTTTAAACATGCGTTTCATCAGAAAAAGTTTAGCTTTTTTTCGCAAATTCTTTAGTAAGTGAGAAAACATAATAAAAAGTACATTCAAAAACGGGTTTTGCAGAATGCGCGTTTGGCATTCCGCAGGAAGGCGAAACAACGCTTCTGTAAAAATACAAACATTCGTTAGATTATTGTTCAGTATCACGATACGGATTACCTCTTACTCTTTCAAGTGCGGCTAAGTATGCTTTGCCAAGTTTCTCCAGTGCAGATTTGGTGAGCTGACTCACCCGTCCTTTTGACACTTCCAAGATTTCGGCTATCTCTGCTCCATTAAACTCTTGGAAAAACTTCATTTCAATCACGGCGCGTTCCTTTTGTGTCAGTCTATTCATTAATTTCGGCAAGTGCTTTCTTAAGGTTTCAATTTCTATCTGGTGTGTCACGGTTTCTGCTACATCCTCTATTGCACCCGCTTGTGCGGTTAAGTTATCAACCAACGGATTATGTTTACAGTTAGCGTCATCATCCATATCTTCTTGATGCGTAAAAGGACTCTGAAGCAATACTTTTTTACGTTCTGACCAGAGCCGAGTGCAGACACGCGCCTTAATGAAACGTAGTATAACTCGCGCCACTGGGGTGATCTGGGTCATACTTCGGTGTTTCTTCCAACACTGTCAAAAATGCAAGTTGACGCAAATCCTCTTTAAAACTTCTCAACTGTGCATTGTTGCCTACGGCACAATCGGCACAGTGGTGTATTGACGATTCTGCAGAAAGCGGATTTTGTGGAACAACATAGAATGGACATTTGCCTCTGTTATGCGGACCTCTTTGTTCTGTCATCGGTTTTACCTCCTAACAATAAAGTGAACCGATAAAGGATATTAGCTAAATGTATTTAATTAATATATGCGTTTCATCTAAAATTCTTTAGCTTTTTTTACATAGAGATCCACGATGTGGTACTATCCGACTTTCGGAATGCTACAAAGTCATGAACTCTTTCCACAACACTTAGAAACGATCCAGACAGGAACACATATCCTGGCAACAACAGCTGTCGCTATCTGTCTTCTTCGCGGCGTGCCGGTGCTAATGGAGGTATAACATACATCCAAACCGCATGCACATACAACACACCAACCGCAAAACACCATTCAAGCATTGAAGAGACGTAGACTCTCTTTTTTAGGGATCTCTTTGTTTAACGAATGGGTGTTGCTAAAACTTTACACACCTATAGGTGTCATTTTAGTGAAAAACGTTAGTGGGTTTGATACACCTTTCGCCCCTCTGGGGCTTGCTGTTGGTTGGATCACTGTGGACTATACACCTTTCGCCTCTCTGAGGCTTTGGAAAATCACAAATCAGCACCCGCTGAATGCCATACGCGCATTCATAGCGTTGATTTCGGTGCGGAAGGTATGGGGTAAAATCGAATTTATATAGCCTGTCAACAAGAGGGAATATCCTTAAATTGACGCCTATGGTGGTTGTATAAAGAAGCACAATCAAGGATGAATGTGCTACAGCACAATCAGGATGTATGTTGTGTGGAGAGGGGTAATGGAGGATGAATGTTGTAGAAAGAGGCACAATCTAACAGAATGTGCTACAGTTCAAATACTGGGGCACAATCAAGGATGAATGTGCTACAGTTCAAATACTGGGCACAATCTAACAGAATGTCTATTATTGTGGCGAAGGTATTGTCTTGCAGACAATATATAAACAGTGATATAATTTTCAAATCTCTTACAATCGTCCAAGACTATTTAAGGTCGGCAGTGAAGTAAAAACTGTGGCATCGTATCAGGATCGGAGTAGCATAATGGAACAGATATTGACAATCGCTGGGTCGGACTCTGGAGGAGGGGCTGGAATTCAGGCGGATATCAAGGCGATCTCTGCAAATGGTGGGTTCGCGATGTCGGTCATTACATCGGTTACGGCACAAAACACTGTGGCTGTTACCGATGCTTATGATCTGCCGATACCTTTAATTGAAGCCCAGTTAGATGCTGTCTTTTCAGACTTTGACGTTGCAGGTGTAAAGACAGGTATGCTCTCATCGTCTTCAATTGTGGAAACGGTTGCGCGTAAACTGAAGACGTATAACCCAGAAGTGATTGTTGTTGATCCCGTGATGATTTCAAAGAGCAAGTTCCCGTTGTTGAAAGCGGAAGCCATTGATAGTCTGAAAAAATCCATTATTCCATTGGCAACACTACTAACGCCTAATATTTACGAGGCAGAACTGTTGGCAGATAAAGAGATACAGACAATTGATGATGCTAAGTCTGCAGCAAAAACAATATCGGAATTAGGGTGTGAGGCAGTTCTTGTTAAAGGTGGACATCTTGGCATTGAGAACGCGATAGATGTTCTATTCTGGAAAGGTGAATGGACATATTTTGAAGCGGAAAGGATTGAGACAAAAAATACACACGGGACAGGCTGTACTTATGCCTCAGCAATAGCAACACATCTTGCAGGTGGTAAGAGTTTAGATGAAGCGATTGATGCATCAAAAAGATATATAACGGATGCAATTAAACATGCGATAGATATAGGAAATGGCAATGGTCCGACTCACCATTTCTATTTTTTGAAACCGCCGATAGTATGATACATGTTCTAATGTCTATTATGATTATAGTTTTTCAAGTGGTTGTCGTCCATCATATCCGCTATCAATTTCGTGCCAATAACCTATCTCCTTTTCACCATATCGCCAACATAGATATACTTCTCTTCCATCGCGCATGTGTGGAAAGTCGATTAAAGGGGGTTCAAGTCCTTTGATAAGACATCCCCGTTCCTCTATACGATCAATTATTCTTCTTATTTCCACTCCAACTTGTAGATGCGAAAAGGCGTTTTTGTCACCGCCATTAGAAGGTATAGCCTCAAAGAATGCGTCAAGTTCTGCGCGAAGGTTTTCCAACCCATCTTTTAGTTGGAGCAAGGCTCTCACGTGTCCTGTCAATTCGGGGATATATTCATTTGCTTCTTCTACGGTGAAGTACTTTTTTTCCTGCATTGTCATCTCCTCACTGTTTTACATTAAAAATATATGAATTGGGAATTGTTGTCAAGCATCAAATTGGAAATGGAAGGGTGGAAGAGGGCAGGATGGGAAGGGTGGAAGGATGGAAGGGTGGAAGATTGGAAGATGGACGAGTGGAAGATTGGAAGGTTGGAAGAGTGGAAGATGGAAGGTTGGAAGAAGTTTTGATGTCTTATAATCTGTCTCTTATATCATAATGGAAGAAAATGACCAGATTACCTCCACGGAACAGAACCAGAATGTTGCTCGTGCTGCGGCGATTGTTAGTTTAGCAGTGATGGGTTCACGTTTGCTTGGTCTTGCGCGTGAAATGGCGATCTTTTACTATTTTAAGACGAAACTTGCCGCGCCAGCCTTTCATCTTGCTTTTCGTATCCCTAATTTCCTGCGTGATATGTTCGGTGAGGGTATTCTAAGCAAAGCGTTTATCACAACCTTCATCGCTACTGAAACAGAGGAGGGGGAGGCAGCCGCTTGGGACCTCGCAAATCGTATTTTTAATCTGGTCGTTATTGTTCTGACCGGCATTGTTATTTTGGGTATCGTGTTTTCCCCCGCTATAGTTGATGTTTTAGCACGTGAAGACTTTGATGAGGTATTAGATTCGGGAAAACACTATGGGTTTGATACTAAAGTTGAGTTGACGATCTATCTAACGCAATTAATGTTCCCTTACCTTCTGTTTGTATCCCTTGCTGCTATTGCGATGGGACTGCTTAACAGTAAAGGTAGATTTGGTATACCTGCTTGTGCTTCCTCGTTTTTCAACCTGAGTTCACTTGTTATAGGTATTAGCGGATATTATCTATTTCAACGTATAGATATGCACCCGACAACGGGGATGGCAGTTGGTGTGCTTGTTGGGGGTATACTTCAATTGCTTATACAAGTTCCGTCAATGTACCGGGTCGGATATCGGTATAGACCGCTGCTTAGTTTTACAGAACCGCGGGTTGTTGAAGTGCTAAAATTAGTTGGTCCGGCTATTTTGGGGGTTGCTGCAGTTCCGATTAATCAGCTGACAAATACGTGGTTTATCACATCTGGTGATGAATGGTTAGCTTGGATTCAAGGTGCGTATCGAATAATGCACTTTCCACTCGGTATGTTTGGTGTGGCGATATCAACGGTTGTTTTACCGCAACTTGCAAAATATGCGAATTCAGATAGTTTGCCTGAGTTTCGCGATTCGTTATCTTATGCATTACGTTTGATGCTGACAGTGATTTTACCTGCGTCAATTGGTCTGATGATATTGGCAGAACCGATCTGTAGATTACTTTATGAACGCGGGGCATTTACGGGTACAGATACAGTTGCAACAGCAAATGTTCTGTTCGTTTATGCATTTGGTTTGTGTGGTTTTTCTGCGCTGAAGATTGTTACGGATGGTTTTTATGCTTTCAAAGATATCCGTGCACCCGTAATTGTTAGTCTATGCGGTGTTGTTCTTAATATCTGTATGAACTACATGTTTATATTTCAAGGGTTTTGGTTGAATGAACGTGCAATAGTGTTTTCAACTGTGGTAACTGTGACACTGAACAGTTCCGTTTTGTTGTTCCTACTGAGACGTAGAATAAATAAAATAGGGTTTAATTCGGTGCTAAAGGTCGCATTGAAAGTACTATGTGCATCTGTGGTGATGGGGGTGGTATGTTGGGTATCCAATGGGTTTATAGAGAAGGATTGGCTTGGAACAGAGGGTATAGTGTCGCGTATGCTGAATGTATTCCTCCCGATTGGGTTGAGTGTTCTGACGCTTGCGGGGATGTATAAGGCACTAAAAGTATCGGAGTTTGATGACATATTGCACATTGTTAAACAGAGACTGAAACATTAGAGACTAAAATAGGCAGATTAGACGAGGAGAAGATGTTAACAAAACGAATAATTCCATGTTTAGATGTCCGTGCTGGCAAGGTTACCAAAGGAATTGCTTTCAAAGGAAATGTAGATGTTGGTGATCCTGTTGAGATGGCACGGTTTTACTATGAGAGTGGTGCAGATGAGCTTGTCTTTTACGACATCACTGCCAGTAACGAAGGTCGAGACATTATGATTGATGTTGTCTCCTCTGTTGCAGCAGAGATATTCATACCGTTTTCTGTCGGTGGAGGCTTGCGGACGCTTGAAGACATGCGTCGAGTTTTACTGGCGGGAGCAGAGAAGGTCAGCATAGATTCAGGGGCAGTACGGAATCCTCAGATAATCGCTGAAGGTGCACATGCCTTTGGAAGTCAATGTGTTGTTTTGAGTATGCAAGTAAAAAAAGTTCCAAAACATGAAAAGATACCGAGTGGATATGAAATCTTTATTGATGGTGGACGAACACCGGTCGGTTGGGATGCGTTGGAGTGGTCGGTACGTGGTGTTGAATTAGGGGCAGGTGAAATCGTGGTAAATAGCATTGATGCTGATGGCACAAAAGCTGGATATGAATTGGGGTTAACAGGTGCGATTGCTGATCTTGTGCCGGTCCCAGTTATTGCATCTGGAGGAGCCGGGAATCCTCAGCATCTTCGTGATGTATTTGTGGACAGTAATGCGGATGCGGCAATTGTTGCCTCAATTACACATTATGGAGAATTCACCATTGCGGGAATTAAAGACTACCTAAAGTCTCACAACGTCAGTATACGGGATACTTGGTAATCCATAAAATGGAACGACATTTAAAGAAATAGGTTGTAAAACCAGGTAGAGATTAGGTATAATTTTTTAGATAAACAGTAAAGAACAATACAAAGCCAGGTGTCGGATATAGTTGGATTTTCCCTCCAACATTACAACAAGTTACTTACTTCAGTTCTATAGACGAGTACTAAAATGGATATACAATACAGCATACGGAATTCACTCATAGATGCCCAAAACACACTCAACGATTTTATTAATAACACAGACAATATAACGGTCATATCGGAGATTGCGTCTTTATTACAAGAGGTGTTTACACAGAACCGTAAAGTATTCACTTGTGGTAATGGGGGTAGTATGTGTGATGCAATGCACTTTGCTGAAGAATGTACTGGAAGATTTCGCCATAATAGACGACCCCTTCCTGTTATTGCTCTCAGTGATGTTGCACATATCACTTGCACAGCGAATGACTATGACTTTGCGGATATTTTTGTTCGTTCCATTTTAGCACTTGGTAACCCAGGTGATCTGTTGATTGCAATTTCTACAAGTGGAAACTCGGAGAATGTCGTCCGAGCAGCAGAGGCAGCAAGGTCACGGCAGATGTATGTTTTCGGTTTGATTGGACAAGACGGTGGTCAGCTGAGGGGGCATTGTGATAAATATATAATTGCCCCTGGGGATACTGCGGATCGCACACAAGAAATCCATATTAAGGTTTTGCATATACTCATTGAACAGGTGGAAAGACTTATGTTTCCAGAGAATTATTGACAGGATTGTGTGAGTCTGTTAGAATCTCGTCATACCATTTATGGTAAATTTTTGAATTAATTATACAGTCTGTACCAGTGCGGTTGGGAAACCGCACCTACCGTGGTCCGAAAGACATTATGTTCGGTTAGGAAACCGAACCTACCGGGGGTGCTGTAGCACAAAAGTGCCTCACTAATTGTATGTTTTACTATAAAAGACAATTGTAAAATGCGGACAGAATTTTCAAATAGCACACGTTGTCAAAATATAAAGACACTCAAAACGGAACCGTTAGATGTATTGGTTATCGGTGGCGGTATTGTAGGTGCTGGTTTGATCCGAGACATGGCATTAAACGGTGATATCAAAGTAGGATTGATTGAGCAGGGTGATTTTGCCTGCGGTACAAGTGGTGCCAGTTCTCAATTAATTCATGGTGGGTTCCGTTATATTGCCAAACGCGATATTGCGCTTGTTAAGCAGTCTCGTAAGGAGCGAGAGACCTTAACACATATCGCGCCTAATCTTGTAAAACCTATCCCGTTAGCCATTCTTCGCTATAAAGGTGACCCGTATCCGCTTGCAGGTATCCGTCTTGCAGCACAATACTATAATCATCTATCAAAATCGGATGCATCCGAGAAAGCAAAGTTACATATTGATACTGATAAAATTCAGTCTAAAGTTGGTCCTATTTCAACTGATGGCTTAAAAGGTTGCGTTGTGCTATGGGATAGCATTGTTGACGATGCCAGATTGACTCTTGCAACGATAAAAGATGCACATTTACATGGCGGTGTAATTGCAAATTACGTAGCGTTTGTTGAGTATGTTTCTATCCCAAATCCGCCAGAGACTATGTATCGTGTCTTAGCAAAAGATTGTATAACGGATGAGTGTTTTGAGATTTGTGCCAGGAAGATAGTTTCAACAACTGGGCCGTGGACAGACATGTTGTGGCAGAAAGACCCAAGCTATAATGGTAAACTACGATTGGAGAAAAAGAACGCTAAAGGAATTCATCTGTTATTGCCGCGTTGTACTAAAGTTGACCCTACTGATAATTATGGGATTGTTGCCTTAACACAATCTGAAAAGCAGCAAAATGCAAAGCAACGCGCAATCTTTGTTCTACCAGGCGATGATAATACATCTATAGTTGGAACAACAGAAACAACGCCTGAAGGTGATCCGAAGGATGTTCGTCCATCCGCTGATGAAGTCGCATATTTGCTTGCTGAGGCAAAAAGACTTTTCCCAAGTATGTCATTAAATCAGAATTCAATTATCGGTACTTATGCCGGTATACGTCCCCTGATTGCTAATAATCAGACAAAACTGATAGGTGATAGCAAGAATTTTGTTTCAAGAGAACATTTGATAACTGAAAGTCCAAGTGGTATTCTGTATGTATATGGTGGAAAACTCACTACACACCGGCTTATAGCGGAAGAGACAGTAGATTATATTGCAGATTTTTTGAGTGTGCCTCGTACTTGTAAGACTGCACACTGTCCATTACCGAGTGCGAATTCAGATGTAATCGTTCCTGATGCTCCCAACCGAGTGGACAACAGACGTAGGCAATCTATAGCGGTAGATCGAGAACGGCTTATTCAGAGATACGGCTACATCGGTTATCTAAGTATTCAGGAATTAGTTAACCGTGATGCTAGTCTGGCAGAACGTATGACAGACGATCATCCTTTTTTGAAAGCGGAAATCCTCTATGCTTTCACTGGAGAAATGGCAATAACGCTTGATGACGTGTTGTGGAGAAGGACACGTATTGGATGGACTCAAGGACAAGGTTTAGATAGTGCAGAGCAGATAGTAGACTTTATCAGTAAGAACAACAATTGGAGTGATACGAGGAAACTTGAGGAAATAGAGAGATATAAACAGCACATTGAATGGTTGAATCAACATTTATAGTTAACACAGTAGAAGCATGAATTGGTTCCGTTTCGGTAATCCGGATTTTCTGACTTACATTTTATTCGGGTTGCCTATTTTTTTAATTCTGTTACGATTCGGTTGGCAAAGAAAACAGAAAGCCATATTGCTTTACCAAAGCAGTATCCGTGCTGCTGACATAAAACGACAGAAGGCGCAAATCGTATTGTTGATCTTGATATGCCTTGTTCTATTTCTTTCACTTACATTTCCACAGTGGGGGAAAAAACCTGAAACTGTCGCTGAAAAACTGGATGTGATGTTGGCACTGGACACCTCTACGAGTATGCTTGCTACGGATGGTGATTCTGTGCGTAGGCTTACGCATGCAAAAGAGGTGATTTTTGAACTGCTGGATCAATTACACGGTGACCGTGTCGGACTCCTCTATTTCGCTGAAGCAGGCGTTGTCGTATGTCCACTGACAGACGATGTTAGCACTATCAAAGAGTTTTTGGCTGCGTTGACACCCGATTCACTGGTTCATCGTGGGACTCGTATAGGCAATGCAATAGAGGTTGCAAAGGAACGCTTCATTCGTGAAGGTAACGATTCTGTTCCTACCATGACAAATTCAAGTGGACATAAGGTTCTTATTCTATTTACCGATGGTGAGGACCACGGTGAGGATGTATCTGATTCAGTGGCAGCAGCGAAGATGGAGGGAATATCTATCTTCTGTATCGGTTTTGGTGATTCTGGCAAGTCTGTACCTATTCCGCTGCCTGATGAAAGCATGGGATACAAACGGGATACAAGAGGTCAACTGGTTTTAACGACATTAAATGAAGAGGGGTTGTTTGAATTAGCGAAGTCTGGTAATGGGAACTACTATCACGCAGATATAGGTATTTCTCAGTTGATCTCAGATTTATCAAGGATTGAGAAGCAGAGATATAAGATTACTTCAGATGGTGAATTGCAAGATAGATTTCAATGGTTTATCTTCATTGCAATAGTGCTATTAGTGGGAGAATTACTTATGCAGCATTGGAGAATGCGTGCTGATAATTGATATTTTCAGAGAACGCGTAATGTACTGCTTATGATTTTTTGTACATCAAACCAGAAGGACGGAAACGCATTAATAGAACTAAGATTATTCCAAAGATGAGCATACGGGATCCGGCGATTTCAGGATGATTTTTTAGAGCCACACGTAGTATTTCACCTAACGAACCAAGAACGGCAGCACCTAACATTGCCCCCCTGATGCTTCCCATGCCACCCAAGACGACCATGCAGAGTATGAAGATGGATTCCCAGAACTCAAAAAATGGTGCGCTGAAACTGACTTGAAATTGTGCTAAGAATGCCCCGCCAATGCCACCTATTGCAGCACTTACTGCAAAAGCCAAGGACTTATAACGACCAACATTTATCCCCATGCTTTCTGCAGCTTGCTCATCTTCTCGAATTGCAACCCATGCCCTACCAACTCTTGAGTCTTGTAGCCTATAGGTAACGAAAATGACTAAAGCCAATAGAATTAATATGTGGTAGTAGTCGTGCCAGTTTTGGGAGAAAGAAATAGATGTGAATGGTATTGTCGGTGTTGGAATACCACGCAATTGACCGTTAGGAACGCCACCTGTCAACCACGTCTCATTTCTAACGATACGGAAGAATAGCTCAGCAAAACCGAAAGTAACGATGGCGAAGTAGTCCCCGGTGAGGCGTAAGGTAGGGATTCCTCGTAATAGACCCCATGCAGTTGCATGCACCACTGCCAATGGTAACGCAATCCAGTAATGAACACCATGAAGTGACATAAGTATGCCTGCCGTATACCCGCCGATGAGATAAAAAGCAACATATCCCAGATCAAGCAGACCCGTAAAACCGCAAACAATGTTGAGTCCAATAGCAAGCAGCATATAGAGACATGCGCGGACGACAATCCGCAGAATATAATCAGCACCGAGCCAACCGAAACTGATCCTGTATTGATCTATTAATAGACTACTAATTTCATCAATGCCGAACAGGAACCAGGGTAGTGAACAGATGGCAACACAGAGAATGATGTTCCTTGGGGTAAGTTTATCCTTCATAATTATCCTTTTTATTGGATTTTTACCTATGCACGTTTGCTTGTTGCTTTTCCAAATAGACCTGTTGGACGAATCAATATTACGAGTATCATGATGATGTACGCAAATGCGATCCTATAACCTGAGTGAAGATCAGCACCAAATGCCTCTGCAATACCTATGAGTAACCCTCCGACTATTGCCCCTGTGACGCTGCCGATACCCCCCAGCACTGCTGCTGCGAACGCTGCAACCCCTTTATAGTACCCCATTTGAGGATTAACATTCTCACTCAGTCCAACCATCACGCCGGCAACTGCCCCTAATGCAGAGCCGATTGCAAAAGTTGCTAAAATCACTCTATTTGCATTAATACCCATAAGATTGGCTGCGGTGGCATTCTGTGCACATGCTCGCATAGCCTTTCCTATTCTTGTATAGTATATCAAAAAGTTGAGAATGATCATCAGCACTACAGCAATCAGCAGAATAAAAACATCCCGATAAGGCAGTGTACCGCCCCCTGGTAGAGGAATTGCGTTAATCACCTCACCGGTCATGCTTATTCCACTGACAAAGAATGATGGGAGATCATCTGATGGATAGGTTTTAGGGGTTGCAGACCAGATTATCCGTGCAAGGTTCTGAAGTGTAATCGAAATTCCAATTGCAGTTATCAATGCAGACAAACGGGGGGCAGTACGAAGGGGACGATAGGCTACATAATCAATCAACATGCCTAACAGTGCACATAGCAACATGGCTAACGGCAATGCAAACCAAAACGGAATGTGAAATACGGTGATAAGGATCAGTCCGAAGTAGGCACCGAACATGTAGATTTCGCCGTGTGCGAAGTTTATAAGTTGGATGATGCCGTAAACCATGGTGTAACCAACGGCTATAAGCGCGTAGATGCCACCCTGAACCAAACCGTTGATTAATTGTTCAAATAACTGTGCCCACATATACTTGACTTTCTATGTATCGGAAATAGAGATTTAGATAAGGGTCAATTCAAAAAACGTGTCATTCTATAGTTCGTTTATTTTAGTTCAAGAAGTTGTTTCTCTGCGGGGACAAACTTCCCATCCTTAACAACTTTAACGTAAGCGGGTTTATTGACTGTGTCACCATTGTGATCAAAGTATGTGAGTCCCGTTACACCCATATATCCTTCTTCAGGTGTATCAATGACTGCCAGATGTTCGCGAATAGCACTACGGTTTTCAGCGAGTTCTGCTTCAGGGTTGTAAGTTTTTTCCAATGCTTCAGCAACCATTCCGATAGCATCGTAAGTTAATGCTGCCCAGGTATCTGGCAAAACATTGTGAAGTTTTTCAAAATTGGTAGCCATTTCTTGTGCTTTTGGGTCGTCTTCTCCAAAGAGGAAAGGAGTCGTAATATATGTGCCTTCAGCAGCGAGTGAACCTGCCGTTGACAAAAATACTGCATTGTCAATCCCATCAGCACCGAAGAACTGTGAAGTAACACCTGCTTCCCGACCTTGTTTGACAATTAAACCGGCTTCTGTATAGAGACCTGAGATGAAAATTGCATCCGGTTTCTTTGCCTTTATACTGGTGAGTTGTGCTTTGAAGTTTGTTGTATCTCTCTCGTAAGACTCTGATGCCACGAGCGTGAGACCAGTTTTTTCTACTTCATTGACAAATGCGTTTCGGAGTCCGCGTCCATAGTCATCGTTATCAAAGAAGACTGCGACGGTTTCAAGCTCAGTCAAGACATTATCTATGTATTGTGCGATAAACTTTCCTTGAAAATCATCACGGTATAAGTTGCGAAATGTCCATTTGCTGCCTTCACAGACAGTTACATTTGTTGAACCTGGTGACAACTCAACAATTCCAGCAGCATCATAGATCGGTTGACCTGCTAATGTACATGCGCTGTTAAAATGACCAACAACCGCTAATATTTCTCTGTCGTTGGCAATTCCTTCAGCAACAAGGCTTGCTTCAGCATCCTTACCAGCATCATCTCTAAAAAGGACTTTTAACATTCTACCGTTTATGCCTCCCGCTTCGTTAATCTCTTTCTGTTTGAGTTCTGCGCCTTTCTTTATCATTTCTCCAAAGGCAGCAGCATTTCCTGTAAGCGGAGCAGCAACTGCTATTTTCAGATCTTGTTGTGCTTTCTGTGTATCATCTGCTTCCTGCGTATCATCTGTAGCATTATCTGTTGTTTTATCGGAAGGTTGACAACCAGAAAAGGCAATTAATCCTATTATCAACAGTCCTACACACCACATTCTCATCAATCTACTCTCCCTTCAATAAGTTGGTAATCTAACGTGATTTTGATAAATCAAATGTTCGTATTAGGTGCGGTTAGGAAACCGCACCTACCGGGCCTATGTGAGTAATATTTTGGCCAAAATGAAGTCCATATACGTATCTTATCAAACTCACGTTAATCTAAGTTATACTGATGCAAAGTTAATCAATTCTCTGCGATCACTTGTTTAAAATCGAAATTAAATTTTAGTTTTTCATGTTTTTCTTCAGAATGAATTATACTGATTTCGGGTACGATAATTCTCATATCAACAGTGTCACGATCTAATCTATCAAAAACAATGAGGCCAGTTCGTTTCGCACCCTTAAACAGCTTACCACTCTCAAATAGACTTTCAGCTGCGAATTCTTGTCCTGCTTCCAATGCCGCAATATCCAGGTATGAACGGTAATAAGGATAATATGGATGGTAATGTGGAATAGTTCGGGATTGTTGAATATTCTGATCTGTTTTCGTTACACTACCGTATAGGTCTTCAAAGTAATCGAAAGGTAGATTTGCGTATTGTGCACCGTTTCGATCTATGAGCTGCGCCGATTCTTCAACGACAACCCTCGGGGTAGTCAAATTGTGAACAGTCATAAGAAAGACAGTATAGATAGGTTCAACGTTCCCGTTATTCTCTACGACGAGATAAGGATTGATATGCGGGTCTTCCGTCAGGGAATACATTTCTATTTCATCTAACGGTTCTAATGTTACTGCTACCCCGTTCTTTTGCATTGTAACAGCACCCGTCTGTGGATCAATCTTTGTGTCAGTTTGTCCTTCAACCGGTTCAATAAAAACATCAATCTCAGGATTGGGTGCTATGGCACAACCTGTTAACAGCGTTCCTATTAGGATATACATGACAAAGGATTGCTTAGAGGAAGTTATTTTGTGCAGTATTTGTCGTGTCATGACTTCTATTCTCCAATTGTCCCAATTGTTATTCTATGACTTTTCTATCTATATTTTACACAAAGGTTTTTTTATTGTCAAGGATTTTATTACGAAAAACGGACTTATTGACATTTTAACAGAGAGATTGTATAATATTACTATCCATGTCCTGCCAATTACTGGAGTTGATTTATGAAATCTTTTGGAACATTTGGACCTGTATTTCCGGATAAGAATTATGTTGTTTCTCGCCATGATGAACGCATAGATTTCATTCATCGGGTGAAGCAAGGCAGATATATTGTGCTGTTTGCACCTCGACAGACTGGTAAAACGACCTTCTTTAGAAATGCTATTGCTGCACTCCAAAAAGAGAATACGGATTATCTGCCTATACAACTTAATTTTGAAGGATATGCAGATATAGAAACAGACACATTTTATCACTCACTCGGCAAAGAACTATGTAAACAAATTAAGCATATCATTCAGAAACGTATAGATATGCCGATTAATGAAATAACTGAATTGTTAAATAGTGTTAACATTACTAACCAAGTTTCTATGAGAGAGTTTCTTGAGGAACTTGGAGAAATAACAGAGAACTTTCATTTTGTTATAGTAATTGACGAATTTGATGGAATTCCTCCTGATGCGCTTCGCGGGTTTCTACATTCATTACGTCATATTTACCTATCGCACTTAGAACATAGATGTCCGTATAGCGTAGGTATAGTTGGTGTCAAAAATATCACACAACTGAATTATGATCGTTCTATATCACCCTTCAATATCCAAGATGAGTTTAAACTATCAAACTTTACACTTGAACAGGTTCAAGAACTTTTTGCCCAATATACTGATGAAGTTGGACAAGAAATTGACACGAGTGTCATTGAAGCAATACATAAACATACTGCTGGACAACCCTTTCTGGTCAATAGATTTGGACAAATTCTTACTGAGGAGATTAACATACCGAATTCTGAGATCGTTCAGATGAATCATTTTAATGTAGCTTACAAGCAACTACTTAAGGAAAGCAATACAAACATATCACATCTTGCAGGAAATTTACGGAAAAATCCGCGTCTTGAAAGATTCTTGATGAGGATCGCATTAAATGGTGAAAACCGACGATTCAACCTTGACAATGAGATCATTAGTGAACTCGCAACTTATGGAATAATCACTGAAGATGGAAATGGATTGTGTGCAGTTCACAATTCTATCTATCTCCAACGTGTGATACAATTGTTTCAACCCTTAATCAATGGACTTGAAGATCAATACTTCAGTAAAGATGGCCCCCAAGATTTTAGAGAATTTGTCACTGCTGGAGGACATCTGCAAATGGATACTTTAATTGATAACTTTAGTAACTTCATATCCCGAGCAGGCTATAGAATCCTCCAAGTACCAGAAACCCCTCAAGAATTCGTTGGTCAATATCTCTTATTTGGATATCTTGATGAATATGTTAACCTTATGGGGGCAACTATGTTTCTTGAGGTGCCAACAGGTAGAGGTAGAGCAGATCTCATTATTGTACACAAACGTAGGAAGTATATCATTGAAACCAAAATATGGAGAAGTGAAAAATCGTATCAATCAGGAAAGAAACAACTTGCAGCTTATATGAAGAATGAGAATGCAAAAGAAGGCTATTACATAGTGTTTGATTATACAGAAAAGCCAAGCTCTAAAGTAGAGACAGATACTGTTGATGGTGTAGTGATTCACTGCTATGTCATACCTGTGTTACAAGAAAGACCATCTCAAAGGTTATAACGTCTACCGGCCTGGGAACATCCTCAAAATTCGCACATAAGTAACCAAAAACCTTACACACCTCACCAACAAAACACTTTACTTTGTTAACACTTTAATATACAATTGATTCAAAAACTTGGAGAAACGTAAATATATGCAACTTTATGAAGCTGTCAGTCCTTTAGATTTTAGATACTATGGCGGCGATGAAACTTTTATGAAACGTCTGCTACCCTACGTCTCTGAAGCAGGATATGTAACCTGTCAAGCGAAGGTAGAGGCAGCATTAGTTCGGACGCTTGCGAAATATGGTGTCTGTACAACCGAAATCGCAGATGAAGTCGAACAAGCAGTGGAACACGTAACAGCAGAAGAGGTCTACGAAGAACAGAGACGTATCAGACACAACATCCGTTCACTCGTAAATGTAATTCGTAACAAGATTAGTCCTGAAGCACGTCCCTACGTCCACCTGTTCGCCACGTCAGCAGACATTTTGGATACGGCTACAGCAATAAGATTCAAAACACTGATTGCGGATGTAATTGTTCCGGATATGATTGCATTAGAAAAGCAATTGATCGTATTAGCACGAGAACATGCGGATACACCCCAAATAGGAAGAACACACGGACAACATGCAGAACCGATTACATTCGGTTACGCGTTGTCACTCTATGTCAGTAGACTTGGGACCCGGATTGAAAAAGTACACGAAGCAGGACAAAACTTACGCGGACAATTTTCGGGTGCGGTTGGCGCATTCAACGGATTGGCATTGATACATGACAATCCTGAAAAAATGGAGGCTGATTTTCTTGAATTGCTCAACCTGAAACCGTCAGATACGCATACGTCAACACAGTGTGTAGAACCAGAGTTCATTTCAGATTTAGCATATCAAATCACAGCTGCCTATACAATACTTGCAAACTTCGCAGATGATATGCGACATCTCTATCGCACTGAAATTGCAGAGGTCGGAAGGAAATATAACCCACAACTTGTTGGCTCGTCCACGATGCCGCACAAGGTTAATCCAGAAGCTTATGAGAACATAAAGAGTCTATGGAAAGCTTTTGTGCCACGCATGCAGACGGTATTCCTGGATAGCATTTTAGAACATCAACGCGACTTAACGAATTCGGCATCCAGTCGCTTTCTCACGGAGTTGGTTACGGCATTCGACTATGCTATCTACAGACTTCGCAAGGCATTAGATGAGATGGATGTTAAGTCGAAAAATATGATGCATAACCTCGAAATGAGTGCAGAGGATACAATCGCTGAACCTATCTATCTCTTGATGGCGTATTACGGATTTCCAGATGCTTACGATCATACACGTAAACTGATTGCACAAGTTCATCAAACAGGCAAGAGCCTGTCAACACTACTCTGGGAGGATGAGACATTTCAACCGTTCCTTGATAAGTTAACGGAACCGCAACGCGAAGCATTACGTTCACCAACGAACTATATCGGTGCTTCGGTGAAGAGAACGCATGCAACATGTGATGAATGGGAAAAACGGATAGACAATTTGATGGATGGTCTTAAGCCTACATAGGTGAATAGGGGTTGGTTGGAAGGTTGGAAGATTGGAAGATGGAAGGTTGGAAGATGGGAGATGGAAGATTGGAAGGGTGGAAGATAAGATGGAAGGATGAAAGGGTGAAAGGTTAGGTCAATAGTCATGTTTGATATTGTTTACTTAGGACGAAGATGTGTCGGTTTTATCAGAAGATATCCCCGTACCTGGACTGTCATCGGGTTATTGATCACGTTTGGTATCGGTATCTGGGTTGGTCGTGTTGTCAAATTTGAGAGAGTACCTGAATATGTGCAATCTTACACAGATCCGGTGAAAACGGATGAAACTAAACAGGTTTTTCCGGGTGTCGTCCATCGACAGATATTAGATGATGGTGTTTTGACGAACATCCTATCTGTTTCACCAGATGCAGTTGACATCCGTCCCTATAGCGCGATGGGTGCTGCAATTGGTACAGAAGATCTGCTATCAATTGCACGTCGAAACAGAGCACCTATTGCAATCAATGGCGGTTTCTATGAGATGTCCGGTACGTTTAGGGGAGAATCGGTTGGAGCACTTAAGATTAACGGTGAATGGATTAGTGAACCAGAGCAGGGACGCGGTGTTGTCGCTTTCAAAACCGTTGATGGAAAAATAGAAACTTCTATAGATAGAATCGCACTTCAGCACAGGATCTTGTTACCCAACGACACGCCAATAGAAATTGATGGGATTAATCGTGGTAGGCAGCGAAACGAATTGCTGTTATACCGTCCAAACTTCCATTTTGTGACCCTAACAATGCCTGAAGGGGTTGAAGTTATCGTCCGAGATAACATCGTTACTGACATTCGTGATGGACAAGGAAGTACCCCTATTCCGAAGGATGGATATATCCTATCAGCAACTGGACGAAAGCGAGGGGTACTATTAGAACACATACACATCGGTGATGCAGTTAGGATTCAAGAAAAGGTTATACCTGAAAAGGTTGGAGAGAGTAAGTTTTGGGAAGATTTTACGCATATTATCGGTGGAGGACCTTTACTGTTAAGAAATGGTGTTGTGTCAACGAGAGATGCTTATGAACGTGAAGGATTTGATAGTGCATTTCACAGTTTTTGGCATCCGAGAACCGCTATCGGTAAAAAAGCGGATGGAACACTCTTTTTTGTAACAATTTCTGCTGCTAAACCCGGTGTCCGACGCGGTGTTATGCTTCACAAACTTGCAAGGCTTTTTGTTGAATGGGGTGCAACAGACGCTGTCAACTTGGATGGCGGATTATCCACGATGATGGTTATTCGGAATGAGGTTGTCAGTTACAAGCTAACACGACCTGACAAATCAGAGGTTGAGGAAAAGCAGAAAATGTCTGCAAAAGAGAAACAGACAGCGGAAAACAGGAAAGCGGATGAACAGCGTAAACAAACAGACAAGATTGGGGAAGATGCTACACCTGACGACAAGACAGTGAAAGATGCTACATCTGACGACAAGACAGCAGAAAAGAAAACACCTGAGCTAGTTAACATAATAAAGAAAACTAAAGTTGATGCTGCTGACGAAAAACCCGCAGAAAAAGCATCTACTCAGAGAAGTGCAAGAACAGGTCGTGGAAACCGACGTGTCAGACCTATGCCAAGGTTCCAAGGTCGCGCAATTTCAGATGCTATTCTAATTTTCCCAAAAAGTTCTGCTAAAAAACGTACTGGAAACGCAAAATAAGGATGTGCCAAGAAGATCGCGTCAATAACAACATTTAGTTTTATTTTTCTGGAATTTTAAGGTTTTTTATGGTAAAATGCACATAAGACGATAAAAATAATGCAGAGAATCTCAAAAAAGGATAATCACATGAAAAGAAATATAGGTTTACTTTCTACCTGGACATCTGCTATCCCATTTAATTGGACAATGCATAAGAAACTGCCACTTATGTTTACAATAAGCGTATCTTGCTTCGTGCTTCTGTGTCTTGTGTTTTCTGTAGATGCACAACAACGTTTTGCAGATGAAGTTGGGCAAGTTACGATTCGTGATGTTACCTCTACATCTCCCTTTGTCATTCCATATATTACGTGGGGCGGCGAATCGGCTCTATTCCACGCGAATGGTGGATTGACAACGCAGACAGGTACAATCATGGCAAAACAGGGATTGAACCTAAAATTAGTTCCGGGAGATAACTTCCAGCAACAAGTTCGGGACTATCTTGGCGGCAAAACACCGATTTTACGGGGAACGTTTAGAATGATCGCACAAGCAAGTGAAGTGATAGGACGCGATCCACGCACAAAACCCGTTATATTTGGACAACTTACATGGTCTGCTGGGGACCATTTCGTGGGAAGAGCGAATATACGAAAAATTTCTGACCTCAGCGGTAAAAAGATCGCTATTCAGAAAGGTGGACCTCATGTCGGTATGCTTTACGATATGTTAAAAACCGCACGGCTTTCCAAAACAAATGTGCAAATAGTTTGGGTTGACGAATTGACAGGCGCAAAAGGTCCAGCAGAAAAGTTCAGAAGTGACAGCTCTATTGCAGGATGTTTCGTCATTACACCTGATATGATCGGATTGACAGGAGGACCAGAAAATACCGGAACGGGGGCGGAAGGAACAGTCAAAGGGGCACACGTTGTCGTTAGTACTGCAACACTCTCACGTTCTATTGCTGATGTGTACGCATGCCGTAAGGATTTCTATGACCTCTATAAACCGTTGATTGAGAAATTCTTTGCGGGTTATCTGAAAGGTGCTGAGGAGGTTGTCGCACTTAAAAAGACATATCAGAGAAGTGGCTCAACGGAATATACAAGACTGCTCTCCATGATGCAGAATATCTACGGCAAAGATGTGCTGCCAACGCTTGAGGAGGATGCACACGGTCTAATAGCGGATTGCACTTTCGTGGGACAACCCGGTAATGTTGCGTTCTTCAACGATCCCAAGAATACCATCACAGGTTTTGAAGGGTTCAATAAGGCGGGTTTGGATATGGCGGTTAATTGGGGATTTGCAAGTCAACGTCACGCACTTCTGCCATCTGATTTAAACTTCAACTCCGCTGCGTTTAAGAGTATCCTTGCTACAACTGTTGCTGCACCGACACAGTTAAAACAGACCCGTTTTAAGAAGGAGGCTGTCCGTGCAGAGATTGAATCATTTAATGAGGACGCTGCCCTTGACGAAAAAACGCTCATCTCCTTTACTATTCAATTTGATGCGAATGTAGAAACATTTAGTGGGACGCAATACCGCGAAGAATTTGATAGAGTGCTTGAACTCGCTGCGAAGTATGGAAACGCGGCAATTGCGATAAAAGGACACAGCGATCCTACGAGAACGCTGCGTGTGTTAGTTAATGTCGGCATTAACAAAGGTGTGTTGAAACGTACAGGTACAACGGGCAACTATAAATACTTTATGCAAGGTAAACCGCTTAGTCTTGAAAACACTGCGGAATTAATTCGCCTTATAGAACAAAAAACGTTTGACGATGGAACCGATGTTGACAGTCCTTATCAAGTGATGCGTGCAGCACTCAAACTTTCTGAACAGCGCGGTGAAGCGGTGAAACAGGCAATCATTGATTATGCGCGTAGTAAGAATGCACGAATTGATACGGACCAGATTGTTCCTGTAGGTTTAGGCATTAAAGAACCTATTATCCCTAAACCTTCAAGTCTTGAAGAAGCATCGGTAAACCGGCGTGTAGAATTTGCGCTGATTAAAGTCTCTGCTGAAGCAGTTGCTGCATCCGACTTTGACTTTTGAGTCCTTAAGATAGGAGGGGCTTGTGAAACTTTCAATCGTGTCTTATGTTTTATTCCTAATTACGCTACTCATCATAAACATGTGTATAGCAGACGGGGGTGTTCATACGGATAATATTGTCGTAATCCTTGATGCGTCCGGTTCTATGAAGAACAAATTCCGAGGGGACGAGACTAAGTCTAAGATGGACGCTGCAAAGGAGGCACTCCAAGAGGTGTTGGCAAAAATTCCTGATGGAACCAATATAGGTGTGCTCGTATTTAGTGGACGTAATGTGCCAAATGAATGGGTGTATCCACTGGGACCAAAAGACACGAATAGGTTGATCGAAGCTATCAATCGTCCCGAACCAGAAGGAGGTACACCGCTTGGGAGATATATCCGTATCGGTGCAAACCGCCTACTTGAACAACGTGAGAAACAGTATAACTACGGGAACTATCGCTTGTTGATTGTAACGGATGGGGAAGCACAAGATGCTGAAAAAGTCGCACAATACACACCCGAGGTTTTGAATAGGCAGCTTCGGGTTGAC
Source organism: Candidatus Poribacteria bacterium (assembly GCA_022824835.1). GTDB lineage: Bacteria > Poribacteria > WGA-4E > WGA-4E > WGA-3G > MSPOR6. The sequence goes on from JAJDZB010000073.1 coordinate 69,619, forward strand.
GTCATCGGGGTTGATATGAAAACGGATCACCAGTTAGCACAGGAGGCGGATAGTTATCGGAGAGCGGATAATCCAGGAGAACTCGTTGCTGCTGTCACACAGATACTCGCTGAAACCGGTGGAACTGCTACTGATATCGGTGGTGAAGAAGCATTTGACGATATTGCACCCCTCACACCTGAAATCGCGTTAGACCTTATTCAACGGATTACAACACCTGCAAGTAATGCAGCGATAGCGGTTGAAACAACTTCTACAGTACCGAAACAAACGAATACACCGACACAACCGCAGCAACCAACGCAACAACCTTTACAAGGGAGTGACAGAGGCGGAAACACACCGTGGATACTTATCGGACTTGTTGTCTTAGTTGCAGGTTATATTATTTTTAGACGCATGGGAAGACATTAGCATGGAAGCAAAAACAAAAAGTAGAGTCATTATGGTAGCGAGTTGGCTGATTATTATCGGGGTGATCGGTCTTGCCTATAAGTTTCTCGTTGAACCACGGCTTAGTGGTAGACGTGATAAACTCGTTCAAGATACGAGCACGCGTAATTATGACCACGAAATAAAAATCGCCCACGACTCTTTTCCAGGATATGCTATTTTACGTTCTGACGCTGTCAAGAACCTACTTGATCGTCAAGCCATTAAACTTACGTTTATTGATGACAAAGCGGACTATGTCAAGAGAGTACGTGATCTCAAAAGTGGTAAAGTGCAGATGGCGGTTTTTACAATAGATGCATATCTTAAAGCGGGTAATGTTGTTGGTGATTATCCCGGTTCAATTGTTCTGGTCATAGACGAATCTAAAGGTGCTGATGCCATGGTAGCACATAAACGTGGTGTTGCGGCTATACCAAATTTGAGCAATCCGGCGGCTAAGATAATACTCACACCGGACTCACCGAGTGAAACACTTGCACGTATTATGATTAACACGATGAGTCTGCCGAGTCTACCAGCAAATTGGAAATCGGATGCCAATGGGGCAGAAGATGTATACAATAAACTAAAATCTGCCGATCCAGACGACCCGTACGCCTATGTTCTTTGGGAACCTTATGTAACAAAAGCACTTGCAATTGATGGCGTCCAATTGCTGTTGGATAGTTCAAAAATAAAAGGATATATCGTTGATGTCTTAGTGGTTCAACGGGAATTTCTAAACTCTCAACGCGAACTTGTTACCCCTGTTGTGCAAGCCTATCTCCGGGCAAACTACGATTACACAAACCAACCGGATGGATTGCTGTCATTAATTCAGGAAGATGCAAAGCAGTATGGTGACACATTAAATCAGAATGAAGCGAGTAAACTTGTAAAAGGTATTGAATGGCGTAACACCGTTGAGAATTATGCTCATTTCGGTATTATCACGGGTTCAGCGGCGAAAGAAGCGGAGAAACTTGACACGATGATACAGAAAATAATGCAAGTTCTTGTCAAAACCAAATCCCTGCCATCCGATCCGTTAGCTGGGAATTATGGACAGTTATACTATGAAGGAATTTTACGTGCATTAAATACAGACGAGTTCCATCCCGGTGTGCTCAGTAGTAGCGCCACTGAGGGTTTAGAAGGTATCCTTGTAGATACTTCAAGTGTGATAGAGGAGAAAGTGCGTGAAGATAAAGCACTCAATCCACTCTCGGATACGAACTGGAATAATCTTGCGCCTGTTGCAGCGATGAAGATTGAGCCGATTCAATTCGGCAGGGGGAATGCTCGTATTCTTCCCGGTAGTAAACGTGCTCTCACCGACATTGCATCCAAGCTCAAGTCGTTCCCTCAATACTATCTTCGAGTCGTTGGACACACACGTGCGGAAGGGGACGCTACAGCGAATAAGGTTCTGGCAACACAACGCGCAGAAGCCGCAGCGAAGGCACTCAGGGAACTGGGTATTGCAAATCATAGAATACGCGCTATTGCTGGCACTCGGAATGCATTTAAGAAGCATGGCGGCGAAGCGCAAAGCGTGACTTTTGAATTGTTAGGTCAGGCGTATTAGACTCAGGTAAATGTTTGTGCAGACTATACCATTATATAGGAGGACAGAAGCATGTCAATTAATAGAAACAGAAAACAGAGAAAAATATCCAATCGTCCTTTATCACGTCGTGCATTTATAAAAGGTTCTGTAGGACTTGCCACAGCTGCTACGGCTGGCGGTGGTTTAATTCGGTCAGCGAGCGCACAACGATCCAGTTTTGGTGAGCATATACCGTATGATTCAACAAAAGATTATCATTGGGACTATAATCCACGCAACGGCAGACGTGAAATAATTGAACACCACCATCCTGGCATGGAACCAACAGGTGAAAAATTTACTTTCGTCCGACTCAAATATCCCGGCGGAGATTGGTATACCAATCTTGTCAGAACCTACTTCTGGCAGTCAGACTTAAAGTTTACGCAACTGCTTGATGCCAATACCGCAATAAATGTTGATCTGCGACAACATCCACAATATGTTGAAATTGACGATCCTTGGTTGTTTTCTTATCCATTCCTCTTCATGACTGGACACGGTAAGGTTAGGGGTGGTATGCGAATTACGGATCAACAGATCAGAAAGTTAAGAGAGTACTTTGATCGCGGTGGATTCATGCACGTTGAAGATTGCGATATCCGTGAATATGACTTCCGTCCGCAGATTGTGCAATTGATGAAACGGATCTTCCCAGATAAGAAATTCGAACGTCTGGATTTGACGCACCCAATTTACCACACACTTTACCCACATAATGAATATATGGGTGGGGACAAACTGTGGCCAACTTATGCTTATGACGAAGTTATCTTGGATAAGGATGACAAAGTCATGGTCTACTTCTGTCCAAACGATCTCAACTGTGCATGGGAAGGAAGAATATGTGAGCCCGGTGGTGAAGAGCAACGTATTTGGGCATTTGAACAAGGGATGAATGTTGTCGCTTATGCCTTAACGAGATGAGGATTTAGGGAGTGGAAGATTGGAAGAGGGGAAGATTGGAAGAAGGGAAGAAGGGAAGAGTGGGAGAGTGGAAAAGTGGAAGATTCCATCTATCCAGCAATTCTTGATATGAATCTACAGCCCTACCGATCCGTTTGTGTAATTCTTTGGCACATTCGCCAAAACCCTATCACGGAAACGCTGATATGCAAGACTTGCACCTGCAATGTTTCCTGATGCAGGACCAATTTGAAGTTGGGCAACTGTCCCTGAACCGAACAGATTCTTGACCGGTAGGAATTCTAAGTTCGTATCAAGAATTGGTAAACCACACACAAGCGGAATTGAGTGTTGTTCGATTAACGCTTGAAGAAATCCGTAACCCCGTACGTCGAATCTATATCCAGTTGCAAGTATTATTTGAGACACATTCGTAATAACATCACGGGTCGTTTCAACTATTAGGTGTTTATCCATGTTTATATTGCGGATAAGCGTTTGGGGTAAGATTCTGATGTTTTCACTATTCTCAAGCGATTCCATTACATCTGGTGTTATGCTACCCTCACCTCTGTTCTCCTGAATAATCTGGTATCGTCGCTGGAAATCTGATTCTCCCGCAAATTCTGTTAGTGCTTTTGGTCCTAACCAGATTGGCGGGAAGTCAAACTGTTCCGTTTTCAACTGCTTTCTTGCGACCAAAACGACATTGTGTCCACGTTCACTCAAACTCCGGGCAAGTGTTCCGGCAGTTAACCCACCCCCTACGATTACGATCTTACCGGTTTTTTCCAACCCCTGATATGTATTCACAGAGAACTGGGATGAATGTAGTATCCGATTAGGGTAACGACGTTGCCAATCTCTATACGCTTCAGGTACATAAGCGCAATCCTCTGAGCCGATAGCAAGTATAACGCAACTACTACGAAAACCTTCGCCCCCGTAATGTTTTTTGTCAGAGATTATCCTGAACGGGAACCTTCCTGTTCCTTTGTCCCACCGTAGTTTTGACACATTGAATTGGTGATATATTGGATAAGCTTGTATCTCCTTTACAGCTTCCAGACAATAATCCCAAAATATCTCAGTAGAGGGTTGGTTGTATGGGGGTGCTAACGCATCAGTACGGTCATGCTGCTGTGCATAGTCAACTATCCCTAAGGAATCAGGTGTGATATGGTGTACTGCGGGGGAACGGAGAAATGTCATGCCTTGACGTTCGGTTTTGTTTCTCCATTCAGTGAGGGGTTGCGGATGTTTGTCTAAGATGACAATGTGTCTGGCTACCTGCGGCATGTCGCGCATCAGTCGCAATGCGATAGAGATACCGTGAATACCCCCGCCGATGATTGTAATTGGAATATTGCGATGTGCAAGAGATTTCATGACTTCTATCGTATCACTCAATCGGTGAAGGGACCGGGAAGATGGAGCCGTGTTAGTTCGAAAGTCTGCGTCTGAAAAGTGTCAGTAGCACGGTAACGGCTGAATCTATACTTAACCACACCCACGGATGGCGCAACCCAATAGACTGCGGGTGGACTGATCAACCTTATCGTTGAATCCTCACTCTCACTGTATACGACCTCTTCGTAGACAACGAATGTATTGAAACTTCCTGCGGGTACGGTAATCTCGAAATCTTTCTCAGCAACAAAACGTGTGGCAGAGACTGGGATACCGATGTCCTTTTCAAAAACAACCCACTGTTTGCCAACCTCTAATGGAAAATCCCATAACTTGCGAGCCGGAAAATGTTTCTGATGAAACAACGGGTTGTCAAGTGGGAGAATAACATCAAACGCTGATTCTGTCAACGCTTGCGGTGTTTTTGTGAAATAGGTAGCCAAAATAGGAAACGGAAATCCATCAAAAAACTCCGTGTCTAACCTGAAGTAATATGCATTGGCAGACAGATGATCAATTGATTCAAAAGGAAATTCATCGGGGGGAGTGGGTGTCAATTCACTAATCGTCATCTGCCTGTGGGTTGTTCCGCTAATATCGCGTGTGCCTCCTATACGTAGTGTAACCTCTTGCTCAGTATCAACATTTATATAGGTCCATGACGAACCGGTATCTGTTGGGAAATCAATGGCTTGGAGTGTTCCTGTTGTGATCGGTGGCGGTATTTTCGTTTCACCGTGCGGTTCAATCAGACCTTCTTCACCACAACTTACGAAAAGTAGTATTAAAACGAAAGTTAAGAAAGATGATTTTGCTTTTATAAACATATTGTTCCTACGGATTCTATTAATTTATCTCTCATTATTGACTGTTAGAAATGGACACAAACTGGAAAGTTTGTGCTACATAGGTGCACAATCTAACAGAATGTGCTACACGGGACACAAACTGGAAAGTTTGTGCTACAATCTGGGAATCTTGTTTCATTCTGCTAATCCTAATAATCCTGTAAATCCTGGTTCATTTTACAATAGAGAATTTACCTGCGCTTCGGTATCCGTTTCCATCGCTTGCCATGTAGAAGTATAGTCCGGTACAGACCTTTTCACCATTTTGATTGGTACAATCCCAATTCGACGCATTCTCTATTACCTTAATTAAGTTACCCGTTACATCATAGATTTCAACTTTTAGACCTTTTGGGTAAAATGAAAGGTGTTGGTTCCCAAGAGTTGGACGAATTGGATTTGGTGCAACTACTACTTTGCGGTTCGTACTGTTCTGTAGATAACTGAAAGATTGTCCTTGCCAGATTCTGTTACCGGTTTTACCTGATAGGTTCTTTCCAGAAATCTTATATAAGTAAATCCCGGTAGCAGGGAATCCGTTTGTCTGTAGAGTCCCACGCCATTTTGTAGGAGACACCTGGAATAAGGTGATGTTATAGGTATCCCTATTTGGTGCTTCTACTGATAACATCGGCGCACTTTGAAGTGCATGCGTGCTTGTCACCTCAACATGCCACTCGCCTGTGCCGTGTTGTTGTGTATTGATGAAAAACGATGGTGCTTGGTTTGCTGATTCTATGGCCGGTGAAAAGCTATCTGGAGCGATACTCGGTGTTCCCATAATTCCTATAGCGTCCGCCGGCACAACTGCATAGTAATAGTGTACCATGTCTTCAGGGTCAACGTCCTGGAAAACTGTTCTATCTTCAAACTGCCCCTGTTGTGGGATTTGCGTCAATGAGACGCGTCCGACAACAGTGATGTCGTCTTCAGCAATGCCATCTCCGTTGCGATCAACGGCTGCGAGCACTTCAGCATCGGATTGGAAGGTTTGCGGTTCATCTGTTTCACTATTTAAGACGTATCGTTTTCTGACGATAGCGACTTCCTGAATACCCGTTGGGTCATCAACAGTCCAATTGAGCAAAGCACCAGAAGTGCCTTGTGATACTTGGACGTTTGCGAGTTGTCCTTTCGGTGGTGCGCCAGCAACAAAACTGATAGAACCACCAGTAGTACCACCCGGAACTACCACCTGTTCAACATCAGCGTGCATATTGATAAGAATAAGTGTAATTTCTTTAATCACGCCACCGAAATCATTGAATGTGATTTGTGCTTCCTGAGACTTATGATATGTGAAGGCTTCTCTGATTTCAATTTTATTGTTCTGTTTCTTTACAATGAATTTTGCAGCCCACCCACGTAATCCTGTGCCATTGAGTCTGTTAAGTTCGCTCTGGATATTGTTTCTGTCTTCAATTGTCAGAGCACTCATATCATAAGGCGCAAGGTCAGCACCATCAATTTTGATTGCGAATTCTGGCATGACGCCTTGTGGTCGGAATACGATATAACGACACGAAAAGTGTTCTGGCATCGCCTCAGAATCGAAGTGCGTACCAATCGGATATTGACTGTGAACATCGTTTGGGTGGATTGCGACAGTAGGGAACCTTTCAGCGTTTCTATACCCTTGTATATCAACAGTCGTATTCGCGCGTGTATACGTAAAATAATTCCATACAGTAAAAGTCTTGAAAGCTTCTGCGAGGGTTGTACCGTTGTCTATAAAGACATCATAAAAGTTACCGAATTCGCGATAACTGCCATCTGTCGTATTGGTATAAAACTGGCGTATGATGTCATAGCCGAATCGTTCTGCCATATAGAGCGACCAGATGACTGACCCGTATTCATGGTCACCGATTCTACTCTCAAGGGAAATATCGGGTATATTAAACCATCGGCGTAGTTGATGGATGTAATAGTTATAAGCGTTAGTCTCGGTCGGTTCATCGGGATCAGGGAGTGTGTCTCCATCGTCAACGACACCGCCATCATAAGTCATCACCTCAATCCACGTAGCAGATGATTCCATGAACCAGGTTGGCATATAGGCGTTATATGCAAACTGTATCCCGTGCAGGAATTCATGTGCGCATGTGGTTTCAAGATATCGTATCCCCTCTGCTTTTCCGACATAATCGTAGATACGTGAGTTGATCATGAAATAGGGAGCGATTGTCAACGCAGTGGATAGTACCCGTCCTTCAAACCAGTCTGCTGTTGTGATACCGAGTGCTGGGAAGGTAAACAGGTATACATCCATTTTATGGTCGCCGCCGTTCTGTGCTGCCCAAAAATCCATGTAAGGTTTCTTGAACCCCATGAGATCAATTTGAACGTGATAGGCGCGTTCCATCGCATCAGCACAGAGATCGATATAATCAGGGACTCCGTTACGGGGATGAAAGTCTTCAAGCGGCGGTGCGTGGGGTCCTCTGCGTGTATAGTGGAGTTTGAAATGCGGTGTGTTAAAGTGTTCTGTAAGGACAATATCACCGAAGAAACTTCCCGGAAGTCCTGGACGGAGGAAAACCGGTTTTAATTCTTGCCGTAGTGTTGATGGGATGTTTTGCCAGTTTTTCGCGACCGTTACAAAACTATCCGTAGCACATTCCATGACGTCGCCAGGTGAATATCTCGGTTTGAGATTAGTGAACTTTCGTACATTTTGAATGGCACTTTGAAGGTCTGCATCTGGAGGGAGTGCATAACTGATACACGAAATAGTTACTGTAAATAGGAGGACAGCAGTAAAATATGTATTTTTGGCGATTTTTTTCATTAAAAGGGTCTTATGTGTGAATTTGATGCCTAAGGTTTTGTTGTTAATATCTTCTGTAACGCCTCTTCTATTGTATCACAAAATGTCAGGATATGCAATGTATTATAACATTAGAGTGTGTAAAGTTTTGGTTGCGATAAGCGTCAATTTAGTGATTTCCCAGGCCGGTAGGTTCGGTTTCCTAACCGAACCGGATCCTTAGCGAAAACCTTTATGAACGCAATTGACACAAAGCCGGTTCGGTTAGGAAACCGAACCTACCGGCCTGGGAAAATCTGATTTATCAAACTCACGTTAGAATAAAGAGTTTCTATGCATCACAACGTTGGATTATTTCCGCAATAACATTTTCCGGGTTGCAGTAAAATCTCCAGTGGATAACGTGCAAAAATACAAACCGCTTGCAACAGGTTCGCCAGAATCGTTGCGTCCATCCCAATATGCTGCACGATCCTTGTTGTAATAAGTGCCAGCAGGTTGATTGCCTAATTCTATCGTCCTTATTTTGTGACCGTTCATATCATATATTGATACGGTTACATCAGTAGTAGACTCTAACTGATAAGGTATCCACGTTTCTGGATTAAAGGGGTTCGGATAGTTTTCAAGCAAACGTGTTTGGGTTGGGTTCAACACTTTGACAAACTGTTGCAGGATCGCAATTCCTTTTCTTACAGTAACATCCCTATTCGGTAATTGTTCTGCTTTCTTAATCCAACGGTTTACTGTTTCTGCATCAAGTTGTGCAATCTGATGTGGGTGTAAGGGGGCAGCATCAGAATTAGTATCTAACGCATTGACAACTAACAGCAGGTCAATAACGTTTACTTCTCCGTCTCTATTGACATCTGGGTTAGGAAATACATCGCCGATGATAGTTTTTCCAAAGTTCACAGCAACAAGCACAAGATCACTTATATCCACTATGCCATCCCCGTTTATATCAGTGCGATTCTCAACTGATGTGGATGCACCCGCTTTTAGCAAGAAATCATGCAGTGTGATATTGCCATAGACGTCAATAATCAGTAAAGTTATAGGATTGTATGGAAAACGTGTCAAAGAAGTAATATCAAAATGTACGGTGCTGCTTATTGCCTCTATTTTCTGACAACTCTGTAGTTTAGTACCTGTAGCAGGATCATTGCCGGTAGTTTGAACATGAAGCTGAACTTGATGTATCCCATCCAGATCAGTGATCTGAAATAGAATCGTATGGTTTTCTGCATTTGATGGGTACACCTCAGAAGTTAACATTTGAACAGTTGTGGGTTCGTTAAATGCGGTTTGTTCTATATTGAAGAACCGATTTACGTTAAACCATTCTGTTGCACACATTGAGAACCTGTCAGCGTCAGCACCGTAGGACATGATGTATTTCTCGTCTCTGAAATCATGTGTTAAACCGAATGCGTGTCCAAGTTCATGTGCGACGACATATTTACCGACATCACCATCAAAGCACTTACCTGAAGCGGGAATAAGAGCATATCCACCGCGTGAGAATACCTGGTGTTGATTTCCGATCCATAGTGTTCCACCTATACCACAGGCGCTGTTCCTTTCAATTGCTTCAGCACCAGTTTCTACGAAGATAAGATTAATGTGTTTATTTTCTTCAAATTGGGTTGATAGCTCATTTGTAATCTTCTTGCTTGTATCGGCATAATAGTATGCGTCATTAAACCTTCCGCGAGTTTGATGAACGAGAACGGATCCGTTTTCACCTGATTCGAAAGTAAATGTTTTGCGTGCAAATCCGTTTGCTTCCATCTGATCAGCATAGAAAGTTTGCACGTCTTTTAGCAGATGATCCAGCTTTGTTCTTATATCGGGTTGAGGGGAACGGTCGTTTGGGACGAAGTAGATAATTCTCACCAATTCTTCTATAGACGTCTGATATGCAGTGACATCCCAGAGCCGAAGTGTTCCATCATCACCACCACTGATTAATGATGTGTTGTCCGGTGAAAATGATGCGGAATTTACCCATCCTTTGTGTCCCAAGAATGTCGCGATATTAGCACCATCTGTGATGTTCCATAGGTTGATTGCTTCGTAATCTGTCGTTGCAAGTGTCATACCGTCTGTTGAGAAATTGAGGTCTGTCACTGTTGCTTTGGTAGGCAATGTGCCGATATGTTCCCAATTGGATAGTTTCCACAATTTCACACCACTGTTATATCCAGCACTTGCCAATATTTGATTATCTGGAGAAAACTGCAAGGCGGAAATCAGATCAGTATCTGCCTGAAATTCTGCTACTTCCAGGCGGTTTCGAACATTTATGATTCTCACTTTACCACGGACATCTCCCATCGCAAGAGTTCTCCCATCATGAGAGAAGGCTAATGCGATTACCCATTCGTCATGTCTGAAGGTTATCAATTCTCTGTATGTATGTATATCCCATAGTTTTACATGATACCCTGCTGTAGCAAACATCTGTCCGTTTGGAGAGAATGAAATTTCCTTTATCTGCGATTGTGCGAAATCTGTCGTATGTCTGAGAGTTACAATTTGGCTCTGTTTCTCAATATCCCACAATTTGATCGTATAGTCATCGCTGCCACTGACAAGTTTTTTGCCATCAGGAGAAAATGCGATTGCGTTGATAGTTTTAGTGTGATTTCCAAGTATGGTAACTGTATCTTCCTCAAGGTCCCATAGCTTTATTGCATGTCCTCCACCTGCGCTTGCTATTAACTTAGAATTTACGGGTGAATATGCAACGGCTTGTACAACCCCGCCGTGCGTAATGGATGTGTGGTCTTGCGCAGCAGTGATATAGGGAGCAGATGTCAAAATGAAGAGAATGAGAAAACACTGTATTCTTTGCATGCCTGTATTCTTTAACATGATTCAGGTGATTTTGTAATGCCGCTTATCTTCAGCCTTTATAATATCATCACCGATGGATATATTGCGTTTTTCTGCACATGCCAGCAGTTGTTTGTAGATTGTATCCGGAATTTCTATGCCATTCTTGAGTCGTTCATCCCGGTTGCGTGCTTCAAAATCGCCAGGTGATAGTACTTCATTAAAACCTTGTGCTGGCGGTGTAGATTTGATGACACCTAAGAAGGCTCGAACCCCCTTCTGGTATTCGTTGATGGGTGTGAATGCGTTGATATCTATCGTCTGCATGTAAATACCCCCCATGTCGCCGGTTTCAAGGTTGGCTGTCCCTGCTAAACCCCCCAGTAAACATGTGAACATTGCGAGAGCGTATCCTTTATGTCTGCCGAATGTTAAGAGAGTTCCACCATCATAAAAGTCTGCCGGTTTAACGCTCGGTACACCGTTTTTATCTAATATACATCCTTCTGGTAAATCAGCATTTTTACTTCTTGCGACCTGTATTTTTCCTTCCGCGATGACACTTGTGGCATAGTCAACGATGAAGGGTGCCGCATCACCTGTGGGAACACCGATCGCGATAGGGTTTGTGCTGAATGTGCCTTGTGATCCACCATAGGGAACCATTGGACCTGCTCCTTTTCCACCTGTACCGACTGTGATGAGTCCGATACATCCTGATGCTGCTGCGAGTTCCGCATATTCTCCTAAACGTCCGATATGACCGGTGTTGAAAATACTCACACAACACATGCCTGACTGTTTTGATTTTTCTATGGACTTTCGCATTGTCCAACGGGAAACATAATGTCCGAAGCACTGATTGCCATTGACTTTTAATGTGTTATCCGTTTCAGCAGCTACCTCTGGTTCCGCTGTTGGTTTAATGCCTCCCGACTCAATTGCTCTTAGGTATGCGGGTATTCTTAGAACGCCGTGGGAGTCATGTCCTGTTAGATGTGCCTTGACTAATATTTCGGCGACATCATCGGCAATATGGTCTGATGTTCCTGCTGCGACAAAGAGAGTGCGAGCAATTGCATGAAGGTGTGGGGCATGAAATAGATGTGTTTTTGTCATACGTTCTATCCTTTGTATAAGAGAAATGAATGATAGCATATCAGTTATTTTAACTTAAACTACGCATTTTCTCAAGAGAAAGTGGAATTGGTTCTCGTGAGTCATAAATTAACTTGACATCTATGCAAAAATCTGGAATACTTACGCTTAACATTAAATAAATATATATCGAATTGGAGATTTTATGGAACCTGTAAAAATAGGTGTTATTGGTTGCGGTGTCATCGGAAGTAGACATCTCAGTATCGCATCTGACTCTGAGAGCGTTGAACTGGTTGCAGCGGCTGACTTAGTGGAATCCTACAGAGAACGCGCTGCAGAACGTTTCAATCCACCGAATGTATATAGCAACGATGTAGACCTGTTGGACGATCCAGAAGTAGAAGCAGTCGTATTAGCATTTCCCACACAATACAGAACTGAAGTAGCATTACGTGCCTTTGAACGCGGCAAACATGTCCTCTTAGAAAAACCGATTGCTATGAACGTTGATGAAGTGAAGCAACTGATAGATGCACGAGGGGATTTAGTTTCTGGATGCTGTTCGTCACGCAATCGCTTTAACAAAGCTGCCCGATTGGTAACGGAACTTATTACATCGGGTGGGTTAGGAGAATTACGGACTGTGCATTGTCGCGCTTTAAGAGGATGTGGAAAACAACCCGATTCACCAAGGCCTGCATGGCGACTGACAAAAGCACTCAATGGTGGCGGAATCTTGGTAAACTGGGGATGTTATGATATTGATTATCTACTCGGCATCACCGGATGGCAACTCAAACCTAAAACTGTGTTTGCACAGACATGGACTGTTCCACCCGTATTTGAGTCACATATTGCGCCAGGTTCTGATGCAGAGACACACTATACTGCACATGTTCGTTGTGAAGACGGCACCGTGATTAATCTTGAACGCGGTGAATTTTTGGCATCTCACTCACATTCAGATTGGGAGATAATCGGATCAGAAGGTGCGCTGAAATTAAGAATGGGAGACGGTAATCCGAATAATATTGTGCATAGCCAAACAACGACAGTTGACGGTGTCAACTCAAATCCACTTGAAGATGGTGAAGATACTGAAGGTCCACACTACAATGATCCACTAATAGATTTTGCTGCGGCGATACGCGGAAACAGACAACCCATTACAGGTTTGGAGCAAGCACTTGTCGTTCAGCAGATTACAGATGCAATCTATGCTTCAGCAGATAGTGGATCAGCAGTTGATATAGCAGATTGAATTATAGTGATTAAAAAAAACTTGACAATAAAACTGCAATCGTTTAAAATACATATTATCCCTGATTTTTTTTCATTGCATTTTGTATTGAAAAGTGCTATAATTTGATTTAAGACTTATGTTACCTTTGACGGTTTCATTATTATTTATTGATAACAAACAGAATTTCGGCACAGCTAGCAAGCCGGAATAAGATAAATTAGTATGTGTTGCTCAATTTGAATGTTTTGAGAGGCGCGCGTCTTATGCATAAACTCAAATATGAGCATACTGTAACTAAGGAATAAGGAGATTTCATAGCTATGAAGAAATTAGCAATTTTATTCACAATTGCTTGTTTAACCATTGCACCAACCGCATTCGCTCAAGATTGGCAGCCGGCAGGTGATCAATGGATTGAAAGATGGTGGGCACTCGATTTAGTCACGAATACTGGCGGGTTCAACAACTCTGCCGCTCAAGACTATCTTGACGCCGGCACCAGTGGCGATTATAATAATTATTCAGTATCCACACGGTACGGTGCTGGACTGACTGGAAAAGGGGCAGTTTACTTGCCAGATAACGGCGGTACGCTCGTCTGGTCTGTCGTTGATCTTGACACAGAGGCGGGAAATAACATGTCCCTGGCTTTCGGTCCTAATCCTTTGGACGAATTTACTTGGCACGGTATCCTGCTTATCTTGTCTCCAGATGAACGCACAACCACAATGTATCCATCACATGATGATTATGCAGAAATATGGTTGAACGGAAGTAAGGTGTATGACAATCCTGCCTGGACAGGTGGTGTTAGAAACGTAACGCGGCCAACAGAGGTAGACCTAATCCAAGGTGAAAACTTCCTCCACTATAAGTGCGGCGAAGGCGGTGGTGGTGATTATATTAATTTGCGTTTTGATGAAGCTGATACCGACCTGCAGATCGCACCAACACTGGATGGACAATTCTTGAATGTGCTTACACCAGTTGAACCCCGCAATAAAGTTACTACAACTTGGGCAGATATTAAACGAAAATAATGTCCCTGCTGACCCTACAAACAAAAAACCCGTTTCCTGAGTGGATACGGGTTTTTTGTTTTGTCAAGTTTGCAGAACACTATTCAGGTTCTGTTATTATCAGCATTTGATTAACATCAGTATTTTCTAACTTTTGAACGATGCCGTTTTGCCATAGTACCTCAATTCTATCAACTTTTTCTGCTTTGTCTAAACCGAATAACAATCGTATATCACTTCCTGAAGCATAACTTGATCCGCTTTTCACTTCTGCAATCTGTGTAACTTCGTCCGATACGATTTTGACCTTTGTCCCGATCCCGTCCCGGTTGGTCCGTGTGCCTACGAGTTTTACACTCAGCCAGTTCTTCTTGTTTCCACCCTCATTTTTCAGTAAGACTGCCCGCTGATTGGAATTTAGGATAACAATATCAATATCCCCATCGTTATCATAGTCGGCGGAAGCAGCAGCTCTACCAACAAGTTCTTTGGAGAAATACGCTCCCGATGTCTGTGATACTTCAAAATATGAACCATTACCATCGTTATGAAAAAGTTGATCGCGTTGCGGATATGTTTCGTGTTGAAGTGTCAATGTTTCGATTATATCTTGTGGGTGTCCGTTTGTGCAGAAAATATCAAGGTTGCCATCATTGTCGTAATCTAAGAAAAGCGGACTGAAACCGACATAAGGTAACGTAGGTTGCAGTAATCCACTCTCCGCAGATGCCTCTGTAAACAGAAAACCCGTTTCACCCAATTTCTGTGATTTATAGAGTGTTGCTTTTTCTGAATTTGCGATGATGATGTCAAACAATCCATCACCGTTATAGTCTCCGTAGTCTACACCCATAGACCCTTCAGCAACACCGTTTTCATCATAACCGACGCCAAGGAATAGACTTACATCTGTAAATGTTCCATCTCCGTTGTTATGATACAGAAAGTTTCGATTTGTATCGTTAGCGACATAGATATCGGGATATAGATCGTTATTGTAGTCAAATGCAACAGCAGCCATTCCTCGACCTTCTATCTGCCCCTCTATTTTACTGGCAAGTCCAGCTATTTCAGCAACATCTGTAAAAGTGCCGTCTCCGTTATTCCTATAAAGCACATCCACTGTTCCTTCATAACTCCGTGGAGGACCGTAACCTATAATTCCTTTGAATCTCGTTACTGGCATGGAGATATTGTATAGGAGGTAGTTGACAACAAAGATGTCTAAGTCACCGTCCAAATCAAAATCCAGAAAAATGGAGCCGATACTCCAAAGTGAATTGTTGATCCCAGCAGTATCCGTAATATCTGTGAATGTTCCATCGCCGTTATTTTGATATAGACTATCTCGTTCAAAGTTGCATACATATAGATCCGCATCCCCGTCGTTATCAATGTCCCCAGCGGATGCGGCCATACCGTATCCGATATCTCCAACTCCCGTTGCCTCAGTGACATCTATAAAGTGCCCGTTTCCTTGATTGCGATAAAGCACGTTTGAACCGTTCTCACTTTTAATTTTATCTGAGATTCCCTCAATAGGCACAGGTCCGCTGTTAACGAAATATAGGTCAATGTTTCCATCTGCATCGTAATCAAAAAAGACTACGCCGGATCCCATTGTCTCAATAACGTGTTTATACTCTGTCTTACCGTTGTTATGTTTAAAGTCTATCCCTGCTTCTTCCGTAACATCTACAAAAACAGGTAACGTATCCGCTGATGTAAACATGACTACAAATATAAACAGAAATGAAAAAAGAAGATACGTGAACTTTAGCATATATGGTATTTGTTAGGTAGGACTCTATTTATTATTTGGTTCGGCAGTTTTTGCTATACGGAAACCTACGAAGGAAGTTTTTAAGGTTGGATAAAGATAAAAGCGGAATGTTGTGGTGCAGCGAGCAAGTTTGTCAATCCAAGACCCGCCTCTAACGACACGCCAACTACCCACGTCGGGTCCCTCTGGATTCTGTTTCGGTGTGTGATAATAGTAGACGTCACTATACCAATCTGCGGTCCATTCCCACACATTACCTGCCATATCCATTATCCCGAAAAAGCTTTTTCCTTTCGGATAACTTCCAATAGGTGCAATCCGGTTTTCGTAACCATCATTTCCGTCGGCAGTATTTGCGAACAGTTCGAAAGCGTTTCCCCATGGAAATGTCCTATCTGTGTAACCCCTTGCAGCTTTTTCCCATTCAGCTTCAGTCGGAAGTCGCATCCCTTTCCATTCGGCATAAGCTTTAGCATCATGCCAAGAGACGCCAACGACAGGATGATTCGGGTATTTTTTTGCCCGCTCGGGCCATTGACCTATATGAGGGTGATGCGAAAAGTCTTCAGGTGTGTGTAGTGTTGCCTTGGCTTTATTATTTTGCAGACTCATCCAAAACTCATGGTATTCTGCGTTCGTAACTTCATACTTGCCTATATAATATGCCGTTAAGTAGACCTTATGCGAAGGTTTTTCATCATCTGCCCGCCTGTCGCTACCCATTGTAAATGTGCCAGCAGGAATTAGAATCATCTGATTTTCTGTCTTCTGAGCAAACACATTACAAAGGATTGCGTTTGAGAGGATAAATAGAATAGTAGAGAAAAGTAGTCTTATTTTCATTGGGTTCTGTTTTTCTGTTTTGATAGGTAAAACTCGTAAGCTTGATAATGTTCTTGAGCGAGTTTTCTATTGCCAATACTCTGATACAGTTTAGAGATATTCAGATGATAATAGGGTTGTTCACTGTCCAGGGTTATCGCTTGTTGATAGGCTGGAATTGCTTTTTGGATCATGCCCAAGCGTGCGTAGGTACTGCCGAGTGTATTATAGAATATTGATTGTTTTGGTGAAAGTAGAATTGCCTTACCGACAGATTCCAGCGCGTGTCTGGAATAATTCAGATTGAGAAATGCTTGACTGAGGCCGTGATGGAATCCGGCAATAGTGTCGGGAGAGGCATTTTGAGAATTACTTAACGCAATGCATTTTTGTAATGCGGGGATTGCCTCATTGTAGATTTTCTGTTGCATCAGTATTTTGGCTAAACCTGTCCACCCTTCAAGGTTATTAGGTTCAATCCTTGTCTGACGCGTAAACCGTTCATATTCAACGTTCAGTCTCTGTAACTGTTGATACAGTAGCATCTCGCTTCTACTTTTTTCTCGTTCTCCTGTGTGCATATATGCGGTGCCGAGACCGTAATGCGGTTCTGCAAAGTTGGAAGGACCATATTTGATTGCATTTTTAAAGTTAGTAATCGCTTCAGCGTATGACTTAATTTTGAGGTAGGCATTCCCGAGTTCGTTATAATTCCCTGGAGAGTTTGGTTTTAGTTCAAGAGCTTTCGTTAGGATTTTTACAGCATCCGGATATTGCCGAAGCTTGATATACACTTTACCCAATAATTCATGACCTCGTGCATGATGAGGTGAAAGTGTTATGACCTGTTTCAACTGTGCTGCGGCATCTGACCATTGATCGAGTTTGAAATAAACCAACCCTAATGAATAAAGCACTTCAATACTATCTGATTTCAGTTCCAGAGCACGTTTGTAGACATTTACCGCTTTCTTCCAATATTCATCTTGTGTATACGACATACCTAAATAATGTAATATCTCATATTGATCAGGTTCAATAGCGAGTGCTGCCTCAAAAGAATCTATTGCCTGTTCGTTATTGCCTTGAAATAGGGACTTAAACGCCTGCTCCACATGCTGCACATACAAGTCGTGTGTATCTGCTTCTGCATTTAGACCGAAAATTAGTGCAAAGTACAAAAAAATTAATGTAAATAATAATAAATTACGCATACATTTCACCTCTTCTGCAAGACTTATACTGAAATCTAAAATTACTCTTACATCCCTGGCAGGTTCGGTTAGGAAACCGAACCTACCGGCCTGGGAAAATCACTAAACCGAACCTACCGGGAGTGTTCACATATTTTTAGATTCTACTATTTATCATTTGGGACATCGCCTTTGGTGCTGACAGGAGGACATCTCCGGCTATAAGACCGTGCATTCCTGTCTTATCTGCTGCGATGTCGCCTGCTAATCCATGTATGTAAACACCGAGTATCGCAGCTATATCAACGGGTAGGTTTTGTGCTATCAGTCCAGCTATAATCCCTGTTAACACGTCTCCCATCCCAGCTGACGCCATTCCCGGATTACCCGTTGAGTTGATCCACATATCACCCTTCGGGGTTGCTATAATAGTAGGTGCCCCTTTAGATACAAGGGTTACTTTGTGCTGTTTTGCAAATTCTTCTGCTGCAGAAATTCCATCTAACGCTAATGTTTGTATGGACGTTCCTGTTAGACGAGACATCTCACCTAAATGTGGTGTTAAGACTGTTTCCGATTCCAGCATTGAGACAAGTTCTTTTTCCTGTGCCAATGCGTTCAATCCGTCCGCATCAATCACTATCCGCAAACCGAGTTCCTGTTTTCTGTTTTCACGTATCAGTTGATGAACAAATTTTACTGTCTCAGGATGTTGAGAAATACCGGGACCAATAGCCAAGACAGATTTTGTTTTTTCTGCATGTTCCAATATAGGTGATACTGCTGATTCTGCTATACTGCCTGTATCCGTTTCTGGTATGGGTAATGTCATTACTTCAGAAAGCTTAACCTCCATGATGGGATTTAGGCTTTTCGGAATAGCGAGTGTTACCGATCCAGCCCCTGTACGTAATGCTGCTTCACTTGTGAGTGCTGCTGCGCCTGTCATTCCGGTAGCACCTGCGATGACTAAGACGCGTCCATAAGTTCCTTTATGCGATTCGCTGAAACGGAGTGGCATCCAATCAATCGCTTGTTCTTCTGTTGTCCAATTTACGTTAATGTTCTGAGCATCAATTACGTGCTGTGGAAATCCTATGTCGATTATTTCTAAGTTACCAGCAAGTTCTGTTCCAGGTTGAACCAATAACCCCCTTTTTGGCAAACCTATTGTGATTGTCGTATCTGCTTTGATGCAAGTCCCCAATGGGTGTCCTGTATCTGCATTTAACCCGGATGG
Organism: Candidatus Poribacteria bacterium; assembly: GCA_022824835.1. GTDB lineage: Bacteria > Poribacteria > WGA-4E > WGA-4E > WGA-3G > MSPOR6. The sequence continues at coordinate 88,839 of JAJDZB010000073.1, forward strand.
TAAATCAACAGCGAGAACAGGTATAGAGTGTTCGTTGATAACGTCTATGATTTTCGCGATAGGTTCGCGCACTTCACTGTGCAATCCTGTACCGAAGATAGCATCTACAAGCAGGTCACATTTCGCAACGAGAAAATGTGATTTTTTCAGCGCATCATCTGTCAGTATGACCTTAATATTCAACTCAAGTTTTTCAGCTATGTCCAGATTGATTCGCGCTTCTCCAGTAAATGTTTCAGGGGATGAAACAAGGAAGATAAGCACTTCACGTCCAGCATGTGAAAGTTGTCGTGCGATGACCAAACCATCTCCGCCATTGTTCCCCTTTCCGACAAATATGCCGATACGTTGTGCCTTCGGAAAGTATTGTTCAATTTTGCGGACGATTTGACTCCCCGCAGTCTCCATCAGAACAATACCAGAGATGCCAATTTCATCAATAGTATAACTGTCAATTTGACGCATCTGTGCTGCAGTCACAACTTTCATGCAGCTCCATCCTGTCGTTTATATAGTTTAATCTAAAAATATGTGAACACCCTCGGTAGGTGCGGTTTCCTAACCGCACGGGATAAGAATACCCTTGCGGTTAGGAAACCGCACCTAACGAGGGTGTTCACATATTTTTAGTTTAATCTATATAAACGACAGGATGGAGCTGCATGAAAGTTTTGAATGCAGCACAGATGCGT
>JAJDZB010000006.1:0-10356 GCA_022824835.1 Candidatus Poribacteria bacterium
TCTTACAATGCCGCATAATCATAAGTAAATACTTTTGTATTTCATTCCTCCATATCTGAACACGTGTTTATTTGCAGAATTATGCACCCGTTTAATCCTTTAGTGTTGTCATATAAGCAAAAGGTAATAACGGAGGTAATCCATGAGAAACAGTGATGCACAATTAATTCAACATACCCTTGATGGTGATGATACTGCGTTTGCAGAACTTGTAGAAAAATATCAAAAACAGGTTCACGCGCTTGCATGGCGGAAGATCGGAGATTTTCATTTTGCAGAGGAGATAACACAGGATACGTTCATAAGAGCACATCAGCGGCTCAAAACGTTGAAAAAACCGCAACGTTTCGCAAGTTGGCTCTATGTAATTGCTTCAAATCTTTGCAGCACCTGGTTGCGTAATAAGCATATACGGGCACAGCTGCAGGACAATATAGATAATACTGTGGATGAAGAAGCAACCTATTCTGAATATATTTTAACTGAAAACAATCGGATCACCGGAGAAACACAACGCAATGTTGTCCAGAAATTGCTTGCGAAACTTGGAGAAAGTGAACGGACTGTGATGACATTACACTATTTAGGTGATATGTCTTGCACAGAAATCGGTGCTTTTTTAGGTGTGTCAGCGAATACAATAAAAAGCCGTCTCCGTCGTGCACAGCAACGTTTACAGAAAGAGGAACCGGTGATAAGGGAAGCATTAGACAATTTTCAAATTACACCGAATCTCTCAGAAAACATTATGCGTGAGGTTTCCCGAACAAAACCTGCTGCACCGTCTGTAAGTAAACCGTTTGTGCCCTGGTTATTCGCTGCTTCAACAGTTGTAGTCGTGTTGCTCCTGTTAGGTTTTGGAGGCAGCAAATTCTTAACGCGTTTTCAGGAACCTTATAGTTTTGATGCTAACTCGAAGATCAAGATTGATATTATGGAGGCACCTGTTATGGCAAACCTTGTGTTGGAACCCAATTTACAAAAGCAGCTTGGCAGTGTAAACGCACAGAATAATGACACTATTCATGAACAGCAACCTAATGAGAACTTACCTCTATCAGAAAGAGTACAGGAAGATGGAACTGCAAAGCATTTCTCGCAATGGGAATTACCCAAACATGCCAGAGCACGTTTGGGTAAAGGTCAAATCTATACTGTACAGTTTTCTCCAGACGGCAATCAACTTGCTGTGGGTAGTGCTATAGGAATTTGGCTTTACGATGTGCATACGGGAAAGGAATTCCATCTGTTTCCTGGTCCGTGTGGGTCACTGGCTTTCTCATCAGATGGACGGTACCTCGTAAATGGAGGAGGCAACCGGTTCTGGGGAGGAGAATTCCAAGTATGGGACACCACGACATATCAAAGAGTGCGACTTAATAAAACTCCGCCTGAGTCAGAAGCGTTGCGATTGGACCAAAACGGCAAAACTCTTGTTAGTATAGGATACCGGTTTTCCAAAAAGAAAGTGATTTATTCAATAAGTACTATAAATCCTGACATTAAACAGGTAGAGGCAATAGATACAGAAGGGGAATTCGCAGCATCCCTGGTAGAAAATCATCTGATTGCTTTAACACAGGATAAAGTCGCAACTGCAGGAAGAAACAGAGAAGATGATCAAATTGAGATTTGGGATATAGAGACCGAGAAAAAGATTTCTACCCTTAAAGCACCTGAAGAAAATATGGTCGGTATAGGAAACTCTGTTCAAGTAATAACATTTTCTGCTGATGGTAGACTACTCGCAAGTGGAAGCCAGAATTCACAGATACGATTATGGCATGCCCCTACTGGAAAACATTTACATACATTCCAAAAACGCCAGGAGGATATGAACGATAGGAATAAAACTCTTCAATTAATGTTTTCACCTGACAATAAGTATTTGGTATGTGGTAATGAAGATACAACTGTGCAAGTGTGGGATGTCACGACAGGAGATTCTCTCGCTGTTTTTGAGGCACATATCGGCCAAACAACTGCCTTAGCATTTTCACCTGATAGCACCATACTTGCTACTGCGAGTTCGGACGGTACTGTACTGCTATGGGATATTAAGACAGGGAATCCACTACCAACACATATTACAGGACATCCATCAAGCGTTCACACAACTGCTTTCTCTCAGGATAGTTCTACACTTACGAGCATTGCAAGCAATAGGAATCTGACATTTTGGGACCTGACCACGATACGGAAACCAAATCTAAATTCGACAAGCAAGTTCAGAATTGAAGGTACACGGATAGGAGGAGGTTGGTTTTCACTTTATGCATTTTCACCCGATGGAACAAAACTCGCCAGTATCCACAGGACTGATTCGTATCAGGTTCGTTTGACTGATGTACAAACTGGGGAAGAGTTAAAGACATATAATTTCCCAATGAGAGGCACTAGTTCTCTCGCCAGGAAAGTAATTTTCTCACCAAATGGAAAAACAATTGCTATTGGAGCTAACGGTATTATACACTTGTGGAATATAGAGAATGACAAATATAAGGAAATATACCTATTAGATCCGAAAAAAAATCGTCAAATATTCGATCTAAACTACCCTCGTCCTTTGGACATCACAAGGTTAGTTTTTTCACCCAATGGAGAGATTATTGTCAGTGGCACGGAGGGAGGAAAGGTGCAAATGTGGCATGTGGAAACTGGGATTGAATTATGTACTTTCCTTGAAGGAGAGTGGTTTGAGGAAGCAAAAAAGAAAAAAGATGGAAATATACGCAACATCAGAACTACAGAAGATATCACCGGTTTAGTTTTTTCTCCAGATAGAGAGATGCTTGCTGTGACTACCCTTTTTGGAAAAACCCGCTTTTTTAAGTGTGAGGATCAGACTCAAATTGAAGATATTAAGGTGAAAGACTGCCATACATTAGCATTTTCACATGATGATAAATTGCTAATTAATGGACGATTTAGCGGCAATATTGAACTATGGGATCTACCAACAAGTGAAAAACTCACAACACTTGAAGGACATGAGAGCGGATTGTACCAGTTAGCAATATCACCTGATGGAAAAACGATGGTAAGCATAGGTGGTGAAGGCACAATTCTCGTGTGGGATTGGGATGGAATACGAAAAAGTTCACCTAAAAAGAAAGATCCTTTAAAACAATTCAAGGATAAGTTATCCTCTATAACCTTAGCAAGTTCTGAGCGCGAATTATTCGCACAAATTGCTGAATACGGCAATAATCCCGAAGATAAAGAGGGTTACGTCTCTATGTTGAATCAAATAATTCAAGATATGTCTAACAAGTTGAGCGTGCGATTAAATGCCACCCTCGTTTTGGCTGAATTCTATCGTGAAAATGGCATGACTGAGAAGGCTGAAGAACTTATACAAAAAACGGGTTTTGTTACTGAAGATGCATGGATGGTGCTTGGTCCATTTGATAATGCTGGTGGCATCGGTGATGATACAGCATACATACCTGAAGATATAACAGAAATAGACTTGAAGGCAGAATATAATGGACTAAATGGTACGGTGAGTTGGCAAAAATGCACAGATGATACATTAAACGGTTATATCCATCTTGGGAAACATGTTGATTGGTGTGTTGCTTATGCTTATGCTACTATTATCTCACCTGATGAGCGGAAAGTCCAATTCCGATTTGATAGTGATGACCAGGGCAAAGTTTGGCTAAACGGCACGGAAGTTTTCACAAATCTCAATAGCTATAGTGCAGAAATTGACCGATTCACTGTTCCTGTAATGCTCAAGCAAGGCAAGAACAGTATTCTTGTTAAAGTGTGCCAGGAAGGAGGTGGGTGGGGATTTTACTTACGGATTACAGATCAAAACGGAAAATCTATTGACGATTTAGTGATTAATCGTGCTATGTTAAATAAACAGTAAATTTGGCACGTCAGATATTTTTTTGACAACATTGGAGTCTATCAAATGATAAAAATTCAATCGACAATTCTACTTACGTTTCTTTTAATACCATTGCTATTTCTATCCACAGGTTATGCACAACCAGACTACACACGTTGGGGTTTACCTGACGGTGCAATCGCGCGTTTGGGAAAAGGTGGCGTGAATGAAATTACCTATTCACCAGACGGTAAACTTCTTGCCGTAGCAACTTATGCGGGTATTTGGCTTTATGATGTAGAGACAACTCAAGAACTTAGTTTAATGGACGCAACAGCAGAAGTTAATACTGTTGCATTTAGTCCAGATGGAATGACCCTTGCAAGTGGTGCAAACGGAGCATATGCTAAATTGTGGGATGTTAACAGTCGCACAATTAAAACAACACTCAAATCTACTGGTGGACAGAACCCTGTAAATTCAATAGTCTATAGTTCAGACGGTAAAATGTTAGCTACTGCAGAGTTCGACAGAATTTTTATTTGGAATGCTATCACTGGCAAACACAAAACAACTCTCAGTGAATATGATGAAAGCGATGATAACCTACATCTTTCAAAGAAGGTTCGTCCTAATGTGGTGACATTCAGTCCGGATGGTAATCTAATTGCAAGTGGATGTACTGATAAAAATATCCGACTATGGGATGTTAATACAGGGACGATTAAGTCAACATTAACAGGACATACGCGACAGATTACATCGGTAGTGTTTAATCCAAAGGGGGACATGTTAGCAAGTGGAAGTTGGGACAGTACTGTTAGATTATGGGATGCTGCTACTGGCACACTCAAATCCACATTCAAAGGTCATAGTGGCTGGTCTAAATCAGTTATATTCAGTATAGATGGTAATACAGTCACAAGTGGTGGTACATTGGACCATACTATTCAGTTTTGGGATGTCCATCAAATACACGAAGTACAAAATGAACCAATTAATACGTTTGTTGGTCATACATATCCTATTACATCAATAGCGTATAGTCCAAACGGTCAACACCTTGCGAGTGCAAGTAATGATGGAACGATTCGCTTTTGGGATATTGCTACCGGAGAACATATCAATACGATTCGTGGACATATATCTTTCATCAATTCCATTGCCTTTAATCCTGATGGCACGACACTGGTAAGCACAGCAGATACTACTTTACGACTATGGGATGTTGATACTTCTATCTATAAGAACTCCTTGCGGGGACATACCAAAAGTGTACAATCTGCTGTGTTTAGTCCGGATGGTGAGACGCTTGCAAGTGGAAGTTACGATAATAGTATCCTACTATGGAATGTTGACACTACACAACAAAAGAATGTTCTATTAGGACATTCTGGTGCGGTTACTTCAGTTGCATTCGCTTCAGATGGAAAATTGTTAGCAAGCGGGAGTCGTGATAAAACCGTTAGACTATGGGATGTTAATACTGGTGAACTTAAGAATACACTTGAGGGACATACAGACCATGTATTTACTGTATCATTCATGCCCGATGGCAGGATGTTAGCAAGTGGAAGTAAAGATAAGACTATTCGTCTATGGCATATCTCCAGTGGTATTCACTTGACTACTTTACAATCCGCGAGTGAAGTAAAATGGGTAGTATTCAGTCCAGATGGTGAAACATTGGCAAGTAAAGGTGAGGGTTCTACAATTGAGTTATGGGATGTTCCTACATTCAAACAAATATCCACAATCACTGGAAAAGACACGTTTAATGATGTGGTGTTTAGTCCAAATGGGAAGACTTTAGTAGGTACACATCGGGGTAAAATTAGTCTTTGGGATATGACTTCGCTAACTAAGATTACAACTCTTTACGGACATAATCAAGGAGTTGATACAGTTTCTTTTAGTCCGAATGGGAAGATATTCGCGAGTGGTGCGCTTGATGGTGTCGTGTATCTATGGGATCTTCCCTCTATAATAAATGCCCAAGATTAATCTTAGGTTCATTGAATGAATAATAATATAATATATGGAGGGAAATATGCGTGAAAAATACGATTCCACAGAATTCTGGTATACCTTTATTAATTCACTATATAACCAGGGTCTTTCAGATAAAAGCGGTATATCAGAAATAGATGAAGAAACCCAAGAGAAACTACTCGGTTATTTCAAAGAAAAGATTGAAGTGGGGATCATCAATGGAGAAACGGCACTACCACCCGGTCTTCACGATTACTTATGGCGACTTCCAAAAAAGATGTTACCAAAAGTTCGAGAGTTAACTGATAGTTTCCTTCAATCTGATTCGAAAAACGCTCCGGCTGCCTTACTTCGCACAATTGTTGAAATTTCAGACTGGGATGCCAAAAATGATCCACATATAGATGATACATTTTCGTTGATACCGAATGACCCTGGAATGAGTTTAGTTGTCATAAACGATTTTAGACTACATCACTATTTCTTTGCGGACATTGAGAAACAAGAAAAAGTACTGATTGCTCTTGAAAATCTATATTTATGGGCAATCGAACAAGAGGATTCTGCTCGTTACCAGGAGGCAAAGTCATTCTATCATCAGCATAGGATAACCCCGTATATAGTCTATAAGACATTAAAAGATGAACTTCAGGATTTTAAAAATCGTCATGAAAATTCATCTGACACTAAGGCAATTTCACAAGAAATTGATAAATATAATTCTCTAATCAAGAAGTGTAGAGATTTTGTCCCTTTGGAAAATGCTGCATTCCGGAAAAACTTGGGACAACAATCGGCGGATCAACAAGACTTACTTGATACGCCATCCGATAAAACTGATATTTGGGAGGTGTATTTAAAATCAAAAGAGAACCGAAAAAATGCTCCGCCAAGAAAACTCACGCAGAATGACCAGAAACAACTTCTGGAGTTCCTTAAAACGAAGATTGAAGCGGGAGTGATTGACGGCAAAACAACACTGCCACCAGATCTACAAGATTACATCTCTGATTTTCCCGAAGCGATGCATCTGGAACTCCGTGAATTTGCTGAAGAGGTGCTTGAATCCAAAACTGATAACGGAGCTGCGACTAAGATATTAGCGATTATTGTGTGGGAGAATAAAAATGTCTATTTTGGCGAATCCGACAGAGACCTTATCCTACTTGAACAAGCGATGAATTTAGCACACAAGGATACTGAAACTTGCTTTTTTGCCTTAAGAAAATACGATGAAGACTATGATCCGTTGTTTCATCTCACACTCACTGCACTTGAACGTTTGTTTGCAAGATCACTGCAGCAAAATGATTCCGGATTGTATCAATGGTTGACAAGAATTTACAAAGATGTAGGAAAAACCCCGTGTCATATTTATCGAAATCTAATGAAGAATCCTGGTCCAAATGCTGAACTGATTGAAAGATGTAAACCTCTGATAGACCAAATGCTACTCACATTCCAAAAACGGCTTTCAGATGTACCAGATGACTGGTACGCTTTACGCGGTCTCGGTGATATTTATCAGACTTTGGGAGAAACCGAATTATCGAAAAAATATCCGTGGACAGGTCATAAAGATATATTAGAAGTTAAGTGGAAACAGCAAGCGTGGGAGGGGTTAGAACTTCCCAATTTTTCTGCGACTACACTTGATGATACATCTATTTCTGTCTCGAATTACCGTGGCAAAATGGTGGTACTAAATTTCTGTGCAAAGTGGTGCGGTTTCTGTGAACCAGAAATTCCATATCTTAAAGAAGTCTATGCGGAATATCACGATAAAGGATTAGAGGTGATTGGCGTGAGCCTTGATGAAAATGAAAATGAAATACGGGAGTTTACAGAAGAACACGAAATTCCTTGGCTACAGATATTTGATGGCAAGGGTTGGAAAAGCGAACTGGCACAATTTTTTGGCGTTACCAAGGTGCCTTCACAATGGTTGATTGACAGGGATGGAACGATTCTTTCTGTTGATACAAGAGGCGAACAACTTAGTCAACTTGTGAAATGGACAGAAGCGACACGTATAGGCAAAGTGATTCCAGATTTTACTGCAGTTGATGTAGATGGAAAAACTGTTTCAAACGCTACATTGAAGGGGAAAGTCGCACTTCTCCATTTTGGTTACATGCATCAAGAACCAGAACTCGAACACATTGATGAACTATACATAAAACATCACGACAACGGGTTTGAAGCAATAGGTTTCGGCGTTGGCGGTTGGGCAGATGACGATGCACTGCGCGACTTCATACGCGGAGAAAACCATCAAGGACATTATATCTACGCAGATCAGGATGGAGAACACGCTGCAGTGGGTGAGTTGTTTGGGTTCGGTCATAGTTCATTAAGTCGTTCAGATGCACTATGCATTAGATTACCAATACAATACTATTTTACCATCAGGAGGTAAAGAGAATAAAATGGAAAATATCCACAATGGAATCTACCGAAACACGCAAAAACCCGTTTAGGAAAGGGCGGTACTTGGTCAATGCAGTTTTCACCGGATGGCACACAACTTGCTTTGAGCTGTCCTACAAGTGTATGGTTTTACGATGTAAAAACAGGTAAGGAACTGTCCTTGTTTACCGGAAAACGTGGGAATCTTACATTTTCACCAGATGGACGTTTCCTCGCAAAAGGTGGAGACCAATTCCAACTGTGGGAGATCGCTACACAACGCGAAGTCCCACTAAAAACTGACTTTCCTGACGTGAATGTGTTGCGGTTCTCATCTGATCATCAAAAGTGCGACAAGGTAAGCAGGCACACACCGCTAAATGTTAAAAGGAGAACATCCAATGGCATTGAGATATCGTTTCAAACTAACACCATCTTCAATTCCAAAAATGGCGGAAGAATTTATGTCAGAACAAAGCGATGAATCTCGGATAGAGGAAGAAAAGTTAATAGGTTTAAAAGCCGGCATTCAGAAGCGAGGTTACCTAACTAAGAAAGAACTACATCGGGTAGCGCGGTGGAAATCTAAGCGAACGGCATACCTTACTTTAGAAAACTCGCCATCATCCATAAAAAGTATCACAGAAAAAGCGTTCACATCTACTAACGACTGGGAAAAATTAAAGACTTTAACTCAACTGCAAGGCATCGGGTATTTAACTGCTTCGGTAATTCTACATCTGTATGACGAGCAAGAATATCCTATCCTTGATATACACACAATTTGGGCATCAGGCTGGGATTATAAATTAAGGATTTCCACTGGATTTTGGAACTCATACGTTTATTTTTCCCGGACAACAACCAACTACTTCAATATTAGTATACGAACACTTGACCGAGCTTTGTCTCATTACTCAAAAGTTAATTACCCCGGCAATAGTGATAAATCGTAATTAATTATTTAAACTTCATTAGGTTGTATTTATCATAGAACTGCCATCTCTATATTGTCAAAGTTGCGGCGGTAGTATTTCATGTATTGCACCTTTTTCTCAAGTGCCTCAATGACAGCGACGTTGAAATTGACTTTCTCAAACTTCTGTGCACTGCCTAATCCACCCGGACTAAACACATTTATCTCCATGAGTTTGTCACCGACGATGTCTAACCCTACGAGGAACATACCGTCCTGAACTAATTTTGGACGCACCATTTCTACGAGTTCTAAGGTTGTACCAGTAATTGCTGCCTGTTGAACTTCTCCACCGACGTGGATGTTACTTCTCATATCGTCACCCATACGGACACGACGGAATGCTGCGTATTTACCTCGGTAACGCAACGGCTTGCCATTGAGCACAAACAAGCGCATGTCACTTTCCGCTGCTCCAGTTAGGTATTCCTGTGCAATGACATATCTATCTCGGTTCACAGCGTCTATCATCTGATTGATATTAGGCAGGTCATCAGGTCTAACGAGGAAGACGCTTTTACCACACGCGCTGTTGCACGGATATACTCATCAGGGTCATAAGATAAGTCTCCTACTGAGATTATCCACGCCTCATGTCCCATATTAATTGCTTGCATTGCCATACGGGTTGTTGTGTATACCGGCTGTTCAGTTCTGATGTCATTGACGACAAACCCTATTTTCATTTCTCTCCTCTCGTAATATGTCAGCATCATTTATGAAGATAAAGCGCACCAAGCGCAAGCGTATCCTATTAAGTATATTTTGATTGATAAAAAAATGTTGTAGTAGATGGAAAATACCTGTGTTATAGACAGGTAAGTTAAGCTTGCAAGATGAGCCAGTAATGATAATATAATTATATCATTTTTCTTATCGTATTGACGAATCTATTTTTGGTTTAAATGTAGATTGAGGGAAGAAAATGTCTTTGAAGAAAACCTGAAAATCAACTTGACTCTTTATCCAGAAATATGATACAACCTTTAATATCTACATATAGTGAAATCTATAATTACTTTTACATTCCTAGTAGGTACGGTTTCCTAACCAATGCAGAATACCAAACGCGTATTCTGCTGGATCCGAGAATACCCGTGCGGTTAGGAAACCGCACCTACCGGGGGTGTTCACATAT
>JAJDZB010000074.1:0-83822 GCA_022824835.1 Candidatus Poribacteria bacterium
GGTGCGGTTTCCTAACCGCAACGGATCCGAGAATTTCGGTTCGGTTAGGAAACCGCACCTACCAGGGTTGTAAATGAGATGTATTCTGTTAACGAATTGTTCGTTAAAAAGGTTGACATGTCCCATAGGAGTTGCTAAAATACTTGTGTTATTCAACTGCTTAACTGTGTGGTATGTAACAATACCTTCGCCAATAATAGACATTTGTTAGATTGTGCTGCTTGATAGCCAATTTGAGGAAAAAACTTGTCTTAACTAACACTGAATTCTGCTCTAAAAAATCGATGGCACTTCATCTACCTCACTGTTTTACCGAAAAACTCTGAAAATAGAGATAAGTTTTGCAAAGGAGCGATTCTAAAATGAAAAATATGTTACTTTTGATTTTAAGCGTTTTGTTTGCAATCCTTGTGGTTGTCCCAAACACCTTTGCACAAGACTATACAGCCTGGGAATTGCCCGAAGGCACAAAAGTACGACTGGGAAAAGGATGGATCACTGAAGTAAAGTATTCTCCCGATGGAACAAAACTGGCAGTTGCCAGTAGCATTGGAATCTGGTTATACGATGCACAAACAGGTGAAGAGCTGGATTTATTTACAGGACATACGGATTTTGTCAGGTGTGTATCTCTTAGTCCTGATGGACAGACACTGGCGAGTGGAAGTGATGATAACACGGTGCGTCTTTGGGATGTCAACACGGGGCGTCATCTCCACACATTGACAGGACATACGCATTGGGTCAAGAGTGTGTCTTTTAGTCCTGATGGAAAGACATTAGCGAGTGGAAGTGATGATAACACGGTGCGTCTTTGGGATGTCAACACGGGTCGTCATCTCCGCACATTGACTAGACATACGTCTTGGGTCCGGAGTGTGTCTTTTAGTCCTGATGAACAGACACTGGCGAGTGGGAGTTTTGATAAAACGGTGCGTCTTTGGGATGTCAACATGGGGCGTCATCTCCGCACGTTCACTGGACATACAGGTGTTGTCTGGAGTGTATCTTTTAGTTCTGATGGACAGACACTGGCGAGTGGAAGCGATGATAACACGGTGCGTCTTTGGGATGTCAACACGGGTCGTCATCTCCGCACATTGACGGGACATACACATGCTGTCAATAGTGTATCTTTTAGTCCTGATGGGCAGTCACTGGTGAGTGGGAGTTCGGATGTGCGTCTTTGGGATGTCAACACAGGGCGTCATCTCCGCACATTGACGGGACATACGAGTAGTGGTAAGAGTGTATCTTTTGGTCCTGATGGACAGACACTGGCGAGTGGGGAGTGGGATGAGGTTCGTCTTTGGGATGTCAACACGGGTCGTCATCTCCGCACCTTGACCTTGACGGGACATACGGGTATTGTTGAGAGTGTATCTCTTAGTCCTGATGGACAGACACTGGCGAGTGGGAGTTGGCGTGAGGTTCGTCTTTGGGATGTCAACACGGGTCGTCATCTCCGCACATTGACGGGACGTCCGAGTCCTGTCCGAAGTGTATCTTTTAGTCCTGATGGACAGACCCTGGCGAGTGGGGGGTGGGAGGTGCGCCTTTGGGATGTTAACACGGGTCGTCATCTCCGCACGTTCACTGGACATACGGGTATTGAGAGTGTATCTTTTAGTCCTGATGGACAGACCCTGGCGAGTGGGGGTTTGGAGGTTCGTCTTTGGGATGTCAACACGGGTAGCCATCTTCACACATTTACAGGACATACGGGTATTATCAAGAGTGTATCTTTTAGTCCTGATGGACAGGTACTGGCGAGTGGGAGTACTGATAAAAAGGTGCATCTTTGGGATGTCAACACGGGTAGCCATGTCCGCACCTTGACTGGACATACGGGTTTGGTCGAGAGCGTATCTTTTAGTCCTGATGGACAGGTACTGGCGAGTGGGAGTGCTGATAACACGGTTTGTCTTTGGGATGTCAACACGGGGCGTCATCTCCGCACATTTACAGGACATACGGGTTTTGTCTGGAGTGTATCTTTTAGTCCTGATGGGCAGACACTGGCGAGTGGGAGTGGTGCTGGTGGGATCGGTAATGGTACAATACTCTTGTGGGATCTTGCCCCCGCATCAACATCAAACACTGTTATCAGTCTTTCATTAGCCAGCGAAGCACCTCTAAATATTGGAAAGCAACTTACCTTCTCACTCAATATTACAGATGGACAAAACATTGCAGGCTATCGGGTAACTGTGTCCTATGATATTACTGCCCTCCGTTATATTGAAAGTGCTAACGGGAATTATCTGCCAGCAGCAGATACGGACTTTGTGCCACCGGTCATTGAAGGAAACAGAGTAACACTTTCCGCTATATCTCCTGGGCATGAAAGCCAGGGGAATGGCACGCTTGCTACACTCACGTTTGAAGTCGTTGCTAATAAGTCATTGACGTTGAAGTTATTTGACGTGAGCGTTGTCAATTCAGTTGGAGTGCGTTCTTTCCCTCAAGTTGAAAATATTGAGGTTGAGATGAGTGAGGATGTCCGCGCTGTTGAACCAGATGGAAAGCATTACACGAAATGGGGATGGATAAAAACCACATCAATATTCCAAAACTTTCCTAACCCATTTAACCCAGAGACGTGGATACCTTATCAGTTAGCAAAGTCTGCGGATGTCAGCATATCAATCTATGCTGCGGATGGACAATTGATTCGGAAGTTAGATTTAGGACATCAGCCTGTGGGTATCTATAAGCACCGTAGTCGTGCTGCACATTGGGATGGTAAGAATGCGTTGGGTGAACCCGTGGTGAGTGGTGTCTATTTTTATACACTTACAACTGGTGAGTTTACAGCAACCCGCAAGATGTTGATACGAAAATAAGGAGAAACTTTCTTCAGAAAACCAGATCTGCAATACCTTTGAAGGTATTGGACTAATATAAAGCGTTTTTTTGGCGAAGGTATTGATTTAAAGGAGATAAAAATGAGTGAAGCGTTACCCCTAATTGCCTATCCTGACCTTGAAAACCGAGTTAAAGCGATGGAGGAAGATGGGTATGCCTACCTGCCACAGGTCATTGATTCGGAGGAACTTACTGAACTCCGTGATGCTATGGATAGTTTAACGGCGATTCCTGAGAGTTTTGATAGGCATAGTGTGCCAGAAAATGGGAGCGGGTTTCTTAACAAACATATCAATAATGCCTTTAATCGCGACCCTGTATTTCTTCATTATCTTGATAAATCCCCTGTTATTGAGTTAGCGGAAGCAGTGCACGGTGGTGATTGCCATGTCATTGGCATGACGGCCTGGATGACAGGTCCTGGGCGTCCTGATCAAGGACTGCATTCGGATTGGATACCGATTTCACTTCCCGCCGATGTTCTGGAAGACCCGCGTGTTAAGGTGCCAATTTACATCACAACAGCACACTATTATCTGGATGATCTCTATGAAGATCTAGGACCGACTAAATTTGTTCCCGGTAGTCATCTTTCGGGTCGCCGACCGGACGGTGAAACTGAGTGGAAGGGTGCAAAGGAACAGAGTATTCTGTGCAATGCTGGGGACGTAGTTATCTTCAGAAGTGAAGTTTGGCACAGAGGTACTGCAAATCGTAGTGATCAGACTCGCTATCTGTTACAGGTGCATTACGCCAATAGAATGATTACGCAGAAATATCCGCCTTACCTGAATCGGTTTCAGTTTAGCGAATCAATTTTAGAACAGGCGACAGAACGTCAACAGAGGCTGATGGGTAATCATCGTCCCGGTGCTTATGACTAATGCAACAGCGCAAATTACAGTATTTGCACCATACATGAGGACTTTAGTCTCTTTTGAATAGCAAAGAATCCATCGGGACATCGTCAAGACGTATTGTTATCAGTGAGGACCCTCACGGTAAGATTATTGCTCTCAGTTTACTTCTTGCTTTTCTTTGGGGTGGGAATTCACTGTCAATAAAGGTTGCTCTGGACGACATCGCTCCGATGGCACTGGCACTTATTCGTTTTCTTATAGGTCTTGTTATTGTCGGGGGATGGTCACTTTATCGTAGAATACCTCTTGGCGTAAACCGAGAAGAGTTCTTTCGGTTGTGTTTCCTCACAGTGATCTTCATATTACAGATCATTACTTTAAACGTTGGTACCAAGTATACGTCCGCTTCCCGGTCAACTATTTTTATTAATGCCTACCCGTTTTTTACGGCTCTATTTGCTCATTTTTGGATACCTGGGGATCGCCTCTTTCTCACAAAAACATTAGGAATTATTGTTGCCTTTGTCGGGGTTTTCGTTACTGTTGCACCAGAACTTACGGAAGGTCAAACAAGTGTGTTCGGTGATCTCACTGTTTTGGTCAGTGGGTGTTTTTTAGGCTTAAGGGTAGTTGTTACGAAGTTATATGTCCAATCGATTCATCCATATAGGCTTTTAGTTTGGTATCTGAGTTTGAGTCTACCGTGTTATGCGGTGTTGAGTCTGATTTTTGAACGTGGTGCCCCATTTGCCTTGACATTCTCTGGGTGTATAGCATTGTTTTATCAAGGCGGTGTGATTGCAGGTTTCTGTTTTTTGGTCTGGACATCAATCCTTGAAAGATATAGTGCAAGCAAGTTAGTTGTCTTATTTTTTGCTACACCTTTATCTGGCGTGTTTTTTAGTCATCTCATTTTGGGTGATGAACTTACCTTTAGTCTGTTAGCGGGTGCTTTTCTGGTTGCGGGAGGTATCTATCTTGTCAATATGCGGCGTTGAAATTTGTTGCACAAAACTCCTAATGACGTTTAACTCCGCACTTGTTCATTTACATTTGCGGGATAAATTTCAATGTCGGATCGGGAAATCAACATCCCGACATAGAAGGTGAGCCAGTTGCCGCAGCGTTCTATAGACATGAGTTCCTCTTCATCACTGATGTATTCGTGAAGTTCTACATCAAATTCTTCTTTTTCTTGTTGGTTCGTGACATCAAGTTTCGCAGTGACAATCTCTTGCCGGTTGTATGTTACCTCGAATTCCTCGTCTTCATTGTCGGGGTCAGGATAGTAGAGCGTCATGACATCGGGTAACGGATCACCGAGTTCCTGTTCGCCATCAACAATCCAACGTGAGATTTCATACGCATCCTCGCTACCAGCAATATGGTCAACACCGATCACAGCTTCACCTTCAGTGTCTTGAACGTGATACATATATCTGAGGAGACCAGGGGCTGTGTATTTCTTACGGGTGATGAGCGTATAGGTGCGCGATGTATCCCCGGTCTCCTCAAATGTAGCAATGTCTGATAGCTCAATGATGCTATTAAGTGGGATGTCAACTAATTCATGCCGCTGCGGTTTCTGACTATCAGTCTCTTTCTTTTTACCAAATAGAGACTTTCCATCTTTCTTGCCGAATAATGCCATTTGTCCACCTAAAAATAACCTTTGTTATACAGTATCAACATGATTCCACCTACGATAAGCAGACTACAAAATACAAGCACGAACCACGTAGCACCAGACGTTTTCTTCTCAATGATAACTGTTTTGGTCTCTGGTGGTGCGCGTTGTGTGTTCGTTGTTACTGATGGTGTATCGTTAGTCGCGAGGAGTTCCTGTTTAATTGCCGCTTCATCAGGAAGTTCATCAACGGTTACAACTTCAGCATTCTCACCGTAGAATTTATCAGGATTTTCTTCCACATAACTTGCGATGTAGTTTTCATCTGGATTTGTTCCCGGATCAACGTAATTCGGATTCTGTTCAACTCCTTGGCTCTCGTAATAGTCTTTATAGAACTCATACTCTTCCTGTTTCTCTTTGCTCCAATGTGAGCGGTCATAATCACGATGGTGATAGTGCCACAAGTAACTGTGTCGGATACGGTGATTATAGTAATCGTGGAAATAGATATTGAATAGTAAGTTGTTAAACGCCATAGAAGCATGCATACTATACAGTGAATAACCTGTCATAGGATAGTATCCACCGAAGTTATTGACAGTGATAGTTGAACGGGTTTGTCTACGCGCTTGTGCTGTCTGTCGGTTTGCTGTGGTGACTTTCCGTTTCAAGGTGCGGTTTTCTGCTTTTAGTTGCCTCACCTGTTTCCGATTCTGTGCAGTCGCTTGACGTGAAGTGGTACTGTTTCGTGTTGATGAGGTATTCGTTTTTTTTGCACTGGTTGTTGCGGTTTGTTTCTGGCGTGCTGTTGTGCTGGCACGTGGTGAAGTTGTTTTCGTTGTGCGACTGCCGCTGTAACTGCTGCGACTTGATGTTGAGGTTCTTGGGGTGGTATAACTCTTTTTTGAAGAACTTCTACTATATGAGGTCTTAGGTTTTGAATAACTTCTTGAAGTTGCACTACGACTGTAACTACGGCTTGAACTTCTACTAAAACTGCGACCTCCGAAACTCCTGCGGCTTTCGCTTATATCGGGCATAAAGGCAGTTATAAAGAGTATTATCCCGAGTATTGACAAGGCTCGTTTACATTTACTGCCGATTGAAAAGTTTTGTAATTTGTTGATCATGATCTGATATATCTCCTATGTGCTTGAACAAAGTCTTGACAAAAATATCTGAATTTGTTACACTATTAAAACTGTGTGCCTGTAGCTCAGTTGGATAGAGCGTCAGCCTCCGGAGCTGAAGGTCGGGCGTTCGAGTCGCCCCAGGCACGTTTTATTATTTATGTCGGTTCGAAACCCTATTATAATTAGATGTATCATTCAATAAATATTATGTTATCATATATTAGGATTGTGTGTCAAGGTCTGTAGGGATTAAAATGGCAATTTTTGACACTACCTCTAAGAAACAGGTTGAGACAGATCCTCAAGACTTTGTTCATCTCTGCTTTGGATTTGATGCAACGGACATCACAGTGCTGGAGATTATTACACCAGAACAGCCAACTGTTGAAATGCATCAGGCGGATTCGCTGATAAAAACGATATACAAAGGTAATGAAGTACTTGTGCATTTTGAATTTCAAACTAATGATAGTTATGATCCGGAGATGTCCGTTCGGATGGCTGGTTATATCATGAGAGCGATTGAAGCATATCGTTTGCCCGTTTATTCAAATGTGATTTACCTACGACCGGATGCTGGCAGAAACGATCCGGGTAGATATGAACAGAATATTGAACATCATAATGTCTCAATTGAGTATAGAGTTTTACGACTAATTGATCTTGATGGACAAAAGATTCTCGATTCAAAGATTACAGGATTGATCCCTTTTACCCCGCTGATGGGACACCAAACGGATATAGATGCTGACCAATGGTTTCGGCGTTGTGTGCAGGTTGCTGATAGCATTGACGTGCCGAATAAGGCAGCATATCTTGCGAGTCTATCAATTTTAGGAAATTTAGTTTACGATTCACAGACAATTATGGACATTATATTGGAGGAAACCATGCACCATGCATCAATCGTAGAACATCTGGCACCGCAGGCTCACGAATTAGGCAAGGCAGAAGGCAAAGCAGAAGGTATTGAACAAGGAGAAACAAATGCGAAACGAGATAGTGTCATCAAGTTATTGATGCATCAGTTTCCAGATGTTTCAGACGCTGTTGTTGAGGAAATTCACAACATTCAGGAACGTTCACGTCTTGATACGTTGTTCGATCAGATCCTGTCTGCAACATGCTTTGATGATATTGATTTGAATGGTGTTGGTGGTCAGTGAAAGTGATAACACCAATAATTTGGTAAACTCTAATTTAGACAGTTGACGGACAGTTGGAAATCGAAACCGAACCTGCGAAATACCTATTGTGATGGCAACGATTACAAGAACTTTAAGCATAGAGGAAAATTATGGCTCTTGATATACGTGATTCAGGTCTTTTAGACCTAATTGATTCAGATGCAGAAGTTAAACAGGTGGCTACGGGATGTAAATTCACGGAAGG
The DNA here is from genome assembly GCA_022824835.1 of Candidatus Poribacteria bacterium. GTDB lineage: Bacteria > Poribacteria > WGA-4E > WGA-4E > WGA-3G > MSPOR6. Next base: position 7,884 of record JAJDZB010000074.1, read on the forward strand.
TCCTCTCTGGAACTCCGTTGGTAGATACTTACTTTTTAGCGATATTCCTGCCAATAAAATGCGTCGATGGGATGAAGAATCTGGTATGACAGTTTATAGGGACCCTTCAGGGAAATCTAACGGTTTGACTTATGATAGAGGTGGTCATCTGATTGCATGTGAGCATGCAAACCGGCGCGTATCTCGCACGACAGCGGATGGAGATGTCCTCACAATTGCATCTCACTACGAGGGGAAAAAATTCAATAGTCCAAACGATATTGTGGTGAAAACTGATGGTAGTATGTATTTTACAGATCCTCCGTACGGGTTGTCCTCTGCATCAGAAAAGGAACTTGATTTCCATGGTGTTTATCGTTTGTCACCTGATGGCAATACAGTAACCCTTCTTGTGGACGATTTTGATAGACCGAACGGGATCTGTTTATCGCCAGATGAGACTATACTTTATGTTAATGACACACAACGCATGCATGTCCGTGCTTTTGATGTGAAAGAGGATGGAACAATAGCGAATGACCGTATCTTTGCCGAAGAGAAAGGGGAGAATGGCAAACCTGATGGAATGAAGGTAGATAAGCAGGGAAACCTTTATGTTACTGGACCGAACGGTATTTGGGTATTCGCATCGGATGGAAAACATCTCGGAATTATCCTCGTGCCAGAACGGTGCGCGAACCTTGCTTGGGGTGGTGATGAATGGAAAAGTCTTTTCATCACGGCAAGTACATCCGTTTATAAAATAGAGTGCAAAGCAGAAGGAATCCCAGTTTCATAATGCCAGGTTCATAATGAAAGTCAAAATCAAACGTGTTGATAAGTCCCTTCCATTACCCAAATATGAAACAGATGGTTCTGTTGGATTTGATTTGATCTGTCGTGAAACGGCTGTCATCAATCCAAAAGAGATCGTCCTAATTCCAGGGAATGTGATTGTAGAGACTCCCCAAGGATATATGTTATTGGTCTGTTTGCGAAGTAGTACACCACGTAAGAGAGGATTGATGATGGCACAAGGTGTCGGTATTGTTGATAATGATTATTGTGGTGAAGAGGATGAGTTAAAAATTCAGGTCTACAATTTCATTGATGAACCTGTGACGATTGAACGGGGTAGTAGGATCGCACAAGGTGTATTCGTCCGTGTGGATACGTTTGAATGGGATGAAGCCGATCAGATGCACGCGGAATCTCGCGGGGGTTTCGGTAGCACTGGTAAGTAACTTTATTGATCTCAGATACGTTTTTATGATAACGTGAGCTTGATAATAGGAATATGGACTTCATTTTGTCCAAAAGATCACTTGCATAGACTCGGTAGGTTCGGTTAGGAAACCGAACCTACCGGCCTGGGAAAATCTGATTTATCAAACTCACGTTATGATACATTCTTTTTCAAGGGAGTATTAGAATTAATTATGAAACAGTATCTTGAAGGATTACAACAGATATTAGATGCGGGTGTTGACCGTGAAGGTAGAAATGGCAAAACCCGTGCCTTATTCGGTATGCAAATGCGGTATAATTTGGAAGATGGATTCCCTGCCGTTACGACGAAGAAGCTTGCTTTCCAATCTGTCAAAGCCGAACTACTCGGTTTTATACGCGGTTATGATCATGTAAAGCAATTTCAGAAACTTGGGACAAAGATTTGGAATGCTAACGCTGCTGCGTGGGGACGTAGCGGTGCTTTAGGTTGTATTTACGGTGTGCAGTGGCGAAGATGGCGAACAGAGGACGGTAGAATTGACCAGTTAGCAGATGTGATTGAGCGGATCAAGGAAGAACCCAATAGCCGTAGACATATTGTCACTGCTTGGAATCCTGGTGAATTAGATCAGATGGCGTTGGCACCTTGTCACATGTTTTTTCAGTTCTTTGTAGCGGATGGGAAATTATCGTTACAGATGTATCAGCGTAGTTGTGATATGTTTCTCGGTGTGCCGTTTAATATTGCTTCTTATTCATTGCTGCTTTCTATGGTTGCACAACTGACTGATCTCCAACCGAGTGAATTTATACATGTCTTAGGGGATGCACATATCTATCATGCACATTTTGATCAAGTGAAGGAACAAATTCAACGGCAACCATATCCGCTACCGGAGCTTGTTTTGAATACCGATGTTACTGCAATTGACAATTTTAGGATTCAGGATTTACAGTTAAAAGACTATCAGCATCATGATGCCATTCGGGCAAGAATGATTGTATAGAGGATAAATATGAACAAATTAAAGGTTTTTATTATACTCTGTGTTATTCTCTTTTTAGTGTGTATCACTCTCTCTTTAGTGTTGATCGGTAGTGGGAGACAGAAGTCAGGTCACAAAATTTATAGAAATAATGAAATGCTATTGGTCTTTTTGCCTATGAAGCATACATCTAAGATTGTTGATGCTACGCTTGACAACAATGAATTGATTGTCAATATTGATAACGGTGAAAAGATTGTGAGAAGTGTGACATCGCTTAAACGCAGGGTTGCCGACCAACTCATTAGATCTGATGAAACGTTAGAAGTTGAAGGTACCGATAGAATCAACCATTATGGTGTTGTTCATTTATCAGTTTATTCACCTCGTTCTACACACTTACGGAATTCTATGACGAACGTTCAAGAAGGTTTTTCTATAAGGAAATTTGCGGAGAAACCGGGACCATTTTCAAATTCAGGAACATACCGAATTGGGGAAAGCATCACTGCGTATTCTTACCTACCTTACCGGTTCGGATCATCTTGGAAGAATTCTATTTCTGGGATTGAAATTAAAATTGAAAACAGTACTACATCTGTGGATGAAGACAGTGATGTTACTGGATATCGTGTTATACAGATTACAACAAAAAAGGTTACAACAGGCAAATTTGGTGTCTCAAAAGAGAATGTTAGTTTTCTGCTTAAGGGCATAAAACCCTATGAAACGGTAGAAATTGGTGATAAGCACAAAATCGGTGATGATCTCTACCTTGTAGATTTAAAGGTTGTTCCTAAGAACAAACAAGGGACTAAAACAATTCAATTGAACCCTCCTTCAATGAACCGTCCAACTCCCCCAATGAACCGTCCAAATTTGAGAGACCGTTAGAAACAAGATTATTCAGAATCGTTTCATTTAAATGACGATGCAAATATCAATGATTGCTGCGATCGATAAGAATAGACTTATTGGTAACGGACCAGACATTCCATGGCGGTTGCCTGCAGACCTTCGTCACTTCAGAGACATGACAATAGGCAAACCTGTTGTCATGGGACGTAAGACTTTCGAAACACTTCCTAAGCCTTTGGCAAAACGGAAGAATATTATCCTGACTCGAAATAGGAATTATACTGCTCCTAAAGAGTGTATCGTTGTTCATTCTGTCAAAGATGTGATTGAAACCGTTGAGACACTATCTATAAACGAAACAAGAGAACTTATGATATGTGGTGGGGCACCGATTTATGCTGCTTTTTTACCTTATGCAAGTCGCCTCTATCTGACGCAGATACATGCAGTGTTTGAAGGAGATGTGTATTTTCCTGAATTTGATTGGAACGCCTGGGAGGAAGTTAGCCGGACTGACCACGAAGCAGACGAGAAAAATCCGCATGAATACAGTTTTCTCATATTAGAAAGGAAATAGAACTTTAGGAAATATGGAAACACTCACAATTCTAAATGGCGACATCTATACACCGTCACACTTCGGTCATGGCAATATCGTGATAGAAGATGATACGATTTCAACTATAACAAAAGAGCGTCCTCCTACATCTGACGCGACTATAGACGCTGAAGGTTACTTTGTTATCCCTGGTTTAATTGATGGGTTGATACATGGGGGTGGTGGTTGTGATAGTATGACCGGTAAGGTGGATGACATAAAGACAATCGCTCGGGCACATGCAGCACACGGTGTTACCGCTTTAGTGGTAGGGATTTCATCGGGTAGTATGGATCAGATTAACGCTTCTTTGACTGCGATCGCGAATGTTGTTGACGAACCTGTGGCGGATGGTGCCAGACTTATTGGATCGTATGTTGAAGGCAAATTTGGCAGTCTTGAGAAAAACGGTGCACAAGACCCAAAATATATTACACCTCCGAACTTTGAAGAGTTCCATTCGATGTGGGCAGCGTCTGATGGCACGTTAAAGGTAATTTCTCTTGCGCCGGAGAACGACAATAACTTACAGTTTGTTAAACATCTGGCAGAATTCAGGTCGGATGCATATAATAACATTGTAATAGCAATGGGACATACCAATGCAACGTATCAACAAGCAATGGATGCAATTGATGCAGGCATTACGCGTGCGACCCATACTTACAATGGTATGAGCGGAATGCACCACCGCAACTTGGGAGCATTGGAAGCAGTTTTAGACCACCCTAAGATCCATGCTGAATTGATTGTTGACGAACATCATGTCCACCCATTTTGGGGTAAACAGCTTATCGGGAAAAAAGGGATATCAGGTGTCGGTTTGATAACCGATTGCACTGAACATGCGGGTTTAGCAGCAGAAGAATGGCAGGAAAACGCTGTTTACGATACCGCACTTGGCGCATACCTTTTGAATGCATCAGATTCTGAGTCTCCTCCAAAATACATAAAAGATGGTGCGATGTGGCTGGATGTCGGCAAACCTACAGAACGTCTTGCGGGTGCCATCATTACACTGATGGATGGTGTGCGTAATGTGATGGAATGGGGATATTCTTTAGAAGAAACCCTTACGATGGCGACATTAACACCTGCTAAAAATTTAGGTATTGATGATCGTATAGGGTCAATTGCTCCGGACAAGGCTGCTGATTTGGTAATTGTTGATAGGGAATTGAACGTTCGGTCAGTAATTTTGCGTGGAAAAGTGCTTAAAACGCCATAAATTCACAATTTTGCGATAAATCACTCATATTTTTCATATTTTTTTGAATTTAACTTGACATAAGCGATGATTGGTATTATAATTAAGGTTTTGAGTGTTAGAGTCTAAGTTTTGTCAGAAAAAACATAGGGGGCATTCAATTTGGAAGCAGTCTGACGTCGTTTTTCAGAGCAACGTTGTTGTATTATTTGAAAAATGAGCCCTGTGAGGGCTTTTTCTTTTGTGTAGTAGTTGTCCCTGTGATTTGTTTTCAATATATGAGTGAGGAATTGAGATGCCGACAATAAATCAGTTAATCAAAAAACCGCGTAAGAAATACCGTAAAAAGACGAAATCCCCGATTCTTCAGCAGTGTCCGCAACGTAGAGGAATCTGTTTACAGGTGAAAACGGTAACACCGAACAAACCGAATTCGGCTTTGCGTAAGGTTGCTCGTGTGCGTTTTACCTCATCTGCGGATGAAGCGACTTGTTATATTCCTGGGATTGACCACAACCTGCAGGAGCACTCAGTTGTGTTGGTTCGTGGCGGGCGAGTCAAGGACTTGTCTAACGTTCGTTACCATATTGTTCGTGGTAAATTAGATACGGCTGGCGTTGAGAACCGTCGTCAAGGCCGATCTAAGTACGGTGCGCGGAAACCTAATTAGATATTAAAGTATAGATTGGTCTTATAGAGGTAAGAATATATCTTGTAGAACCTATAAGATACGATTTCTGGAGGAGTTGGAGATGCCGAGGCGTGGAAACGTTGCAAAACGGGATGTAAGTCCCGATGCAATTCACAATAGCAAGTTAGTTGCAAAATTCATTAATCATTTGATGTGGGATGGCAAGAAAGGAACTGCACAACGGATTGTGTATTCAAGTTTCAAGATTATTGAAGATCGGACTAACGAGGAAGGTTTCACAGTGTTTAACCAAGCGATCAATAATGTCAAACCTGTATTGGAGATTCGTCCACGTCGTGTAGGTAGTCAAACGTATCAAGTGCCAGTTGATGTAAAAGCGGAACGGCGAACGACATTAGCGATTAACTGGATTATTCAGTCTGCCCGGGGCAGAGGTGAAAAAGGTATGGCAGCGCGACTGGCAGGTGAGTTGATGGATGCCTCTCAGAATGAAGGCAACGCAATCGGTAAGAAATCTGAACAACACCGGATGGCAGAAGCAAATAGAGCATTTGCTCATTATAGATGGTAACGATTATTCATCATTTTTGATTGTATAATTTTAATAAAGGTTTCATAGAGTCTGGTGGAATAAGGAGTCATAAGACAGTGTCGGAAAAGAAGCAAAGGGTGCTACGAAGTTCAGCCCTATCACATACGCGAAATATCGGTATTATGGCGCATATTGATGCGGGTAAGACAACTGTAACCGAACGCATTCTATTCTATACGGGTAGGGTTTATCGTATCGGTGAAGTTGACGATGGCACAACTACCATGGATTTTATGGTGCAAGAGCAGGAGCGCGGTATTACGATCACTGCTGCTGCAACGACTTGCAACTGGAAGGATCACCATATCAATATTATTGATACTCCCGGTCATATTGACTTTACGGTGGAAGTAGAACGTTCATTACGGGTGTTGGATGGTGCTGTTGCTGTTTTCTGTGCTGTAGGTGGTGTTGAACCACAATCTGAAACTGTATGGCGTCAAGCGGATAAGTACAAGATCCCTCGCATCGCTTATGTCAATAAGATGGACAGAACTGGGGCAGACTTTTTCCGAACCGTTGAAATGATGGAGGAGCGTTTAGGTACAACAGCTGTTCCTATTCAGTTACCGATTGGGTCTGCGGAACAATTTAAAGGGATTGTTGATCTTATTTCAATGAAGGGCCAATTGTGGGATGAAGGGAGTCTCGGTGCGGTTATTCACGAAACGGATATCCCTGCAGAGATGGAAGAGATGGTGTATGAATATCGGGATAGGTTATTTGCAGCCATTGGTGAATGGGACGATGAGCTCTGTGAGAAGTATATCAATGGTGTGGAGTTTACACCAGAAGAAATTAAAACTGGATTGCGGCAAGCCGTCCTGAGTAGTAAGGTTGTTCCAGTGCTTTGTGGTTCCGCGTTAAAGAACAAGGGGGTTCAACCTCTTTTAGATGGCATTGTTACTTACCTTCCCGCTCCCACAGATGTAAAATCGATAGTTGGCTTCAACCCGAAGACAGAGGAAGAAGAAACACGTGCTGCTGACAGGGATGACCCGTTCTGTGCTCTTGCCTTTAAGATCACTACCGATCCACATGTTGGCAAACTCACATATCTCCGTGTTTACTCTGGTGTATTGAACAAAGGTGATACTGTCTATAATAGTAAGACAGAAAAGTATGAGCGTATCGGTAGGCTGATGCAGATGCATGCAAATAAACGTGAAGAGCACCAATCTGTCAGTGCTGGCGATATTGTAGCAGCGATCGGACTAAAGGAGTTAAGTACGGGAGACACGATCTGTGATCCCAAGTCACCGATTGCTTTGGAGACGATGGTATTTCCGCTGCCTGTCATGTCTGTAGCAGTTGAACCGCGTTCACAGTCAGATATTGACAAGTTAAATCTGGCACTATCGAAGTTGGCTGAGGAAGATCCGACTTTCAAAGTTCATCAAGATCCGGATACAGGTCAAACGCTTCTCTCTGGTATGGGTGAACTGCATCTGGAAATCATAGTTGATCGTTTAGTGAGAGAGTTTAACGTATCTGCCAATGTCGGTTCTCCTGAGGTTGCTTATCGTGAAACGCTTCTGAAACCTGTCAAAGCTGAAGGCAGATTTGTCCGTCAGTCAGGTGGTAAGGGATTGTTTGGACATGTTGTGATAGAAGTATCACCACTTGAGAAAGGTACTGGTTTCGAATTTAGCGATGAGACGAGGGGTGGTGCGATTCCTCAAGAATATATTCCTGCGGTTCGTAAAGGGATTGAAAATGCGATGAATGTTGGCACATTAGCGGGTTATCCTGTTGTTGATGTTGGGGTTCGTCTGGTAGATGGTTCATTTCATCAAGTGGATTCATCAGAGATGGCGTTTTCGATTGCTGGTTCTATGGCGTTTAAAGAAGCTGCGAAGAAGTCAGGTTCGGTATTACTTGAACCGATTATGGCAGTTGAAGTCATAGTGCCGGATGAGTATCTTGGGAAAGTGATCGGGGATCTGAATTCACGTCGTGCTCATATTCGGGACACTGAGGTGCATGATAAATCCCGCATTCAGGTTGTTCGGGTTGATGTACCGTTGTCTGAGATGTTTGGTTATGTAAAATCGCTTCGTTCGTTGACACAGGGGCGTGCTAACTATTCAATGGAATTCGCGCATTATCGAGAAGTTCCGACAAGTGTTGCCGAGGAATTGATTTCAAGTGAAGCATCTTCTTCATAGAACTGACGTACTGTAGTATTTGTAAAGAACATAATTATTATCTATTGTTACTTAATCATATAAAAGATTGATGCCAACACGAAAAAGATCGTAAGGCAGAAGTTTAAACGTCCGAAAAGTTCGGACATGATTGAAACACTTTGTGTGCCTACGTTATGTAGGCTGATGAGAATTTGAATGAAACTCGGGTTTAGCGATATTTAAAAACCCATGATACCTAACCTATAATTTGGAGTTTGGACACAAATGGCAAAGCAAGCTTTTGAAAGGACAAAACCTCACGTTAATATTGGTACTATTGGCCACGTTGATCATGGTAAGACAACGCTCACAGCGGCGATTACGATGGTCTTATCAAAACTCGCTGACAAAGACTATGTCATGACATACGAGGACATTGACAAAGCGCCCGAGGAAAAAGAGCGTGGCATTACGATTAACACTGCTCACGTTGAGTATGAGACAGAAAACCGTCATTATGCGCACGTTGACTGCCCTGGACACGCTGACTACATCAAGAATATGATTACCGGTGCTGCCCAGATGGATGGTGCTATTCTGGTTGTTTCGGCTGCAGATGGTCCTATGCCGCAGACGCGTGAACACGTGCTACTTGCCAGACAGGTGAACGTACCTTCTTTGGTCGTTTTCCTTAATAAGGCAGACATGGTGGATGACGAAGAACTGCTGGAACTTGTTGAATTGGAAGTTCGCGAATTATTGAACGAATATGAATTTCCTGGAGACGATACGCCTCTTATTGCTGGTTCTGCGCTGGAAGCGATGGAATCTGCTGGGGATCCGACAAGTGATTCTTGTAAACCGATTCGCGATCTTATGGAAGCAGTTGACGATTTCATTCCAGAACCGGTTCGCGACACTGAAAAACCTTTCTTGATGCCGATTGAAGACATTTTTACGATCAGTGGACGTGGTACAGTTGTTACGGGTCGTGTTGAACGCGGCATCGTTGAAGTTGGTAATACTGTAGAGATCGTCGGATTACGTGACACGACGGATACAGTTGTTACCGGTGTTGAAATGTTCAATAAGTTTCTTGACGAAGGTAGAGCGGGTGACAATATCGGTGCTCTGCTGCGTGGTATTGACAGAGATGATGTTGAACGCGGACAAGTATTAGCTATTCCCGGTACGGTTACACCCCACACGAAGTTTGAAGCGGAAGCCTATATCTTGACAAAAGAGGAAGGCGGACGTTGGAATCCGTTCTTTAGTGGTTATCGTCCACAGTTCTATTTCCGTACAACTGATGTAACGGGTGAAATGAATCTGGAGGAAGGCGTTGAGATGATTATGCCTGGGGACAACGCGCAGATTACTGTCCAACTCTCTAAACCGATAGCATTAGAAGAACAACTGCGTTTCGCTATCCGTGAAGGTGGTCACACTATCGGCGCGGGTGTTGTCTCTAAGATTCTTGAGTAACGAGTGAGGTATTTGTAGGGTTCGTTCCTCGTAAATCTGGCATATACCGTGTGTAGGTATCTTGTCAGGATGGTCAAGGTAAAAAGCACAATAGTGGATATAACTTGATGGGTTCTGGCAAGATACATGCGATAAAGATAGGTTTACAAGGGAGCGCATCGTTACTTTTGAAGAGGTAAAGAAGTGATGAACAATCAGAAAATACGCATTCGGTTAAAAGCTTATGATCACCGACTGCTTGACCAGTCGGCTAGGCAAATTGCCGAAACGGCTAAAAAGACTCAGGCGAGGGTATCAGGTCCAATTCCGTTGCCTACTAAGAAGCATATCTATACAGTTCAACGGTCAACCTTTAAGGACAAGAAGTCAAGAGAACAATTTGAAATGCGTATACATAAACGGTTATTGGATATCCTTGAAACTGCACCTAAAACAGTGGATGCGCTGATGCGGCTTGACCTTCCCGCTGGTGTTGATGTCAAAATTACATTACTATAAGGACGAGGAAATGGTTAACGGTATTATAGGTAGAAAAGTTGGAATGACACAAATCTTTGAAGATACGGGGAAAGTTATTCCGGTTACTGTGATTGAAGCAGGTCCTTGTCCAATTGTTCAAGTAAAGACGCAGGAACGGGATGGATACCAAGCTGTTCAATTAGGTTTTGGTAAACGCAAGGAAAACAAGTTCAACAGTCCTAAACGCGGACACTTTGCCAAGGCTGATGTTGCACCGACCCGTGTACTTCGGGAATTCCGTGTGGAGAGTCTTGAAGATGTTAATGTAGGTGAAACTGTTGATGCAAGTCTATTCTCTGAAGGTGAATTTGTTGATATAACAGGGACATCAAAAGGGCACGGATTTACTGGGGTTGTTAAACGATACGGATTTAAGGGTGGTAGAAAAAGCCATGGCGGTGAACAAGACTTACGTCGTCCGGGGTCTATCGGTGCCAGTGCTACACCATCGCGTGTGTTTAAAGGAAAGAAAATGCCAGGACGATACGGTGCGAAACGACACACCGTGCAGAATTTACAGGTTATTCAAGCCGATGCTGAAAGGAATCTGTTAGTTGTTAAGGGGTCAATTCCGGGTCCACCTAACGGTATCCTCCTCATTAAAAAGGCTATAAAATCGTCTGAAACGGACAATAAAGGAAGTTAGCTTGATATAGATATAAAACCTGAAACCCCAGCACCCTCAATAAGAGAGCCGGGGTAATTCATGTCAAGTCTTGCATATCGGAGAAAGAGAAAAGAAAATGGCAACGTTAAATGTTCATAATCGTTCAGGAGAGGTCCTTCACGAAAAGGAACTATCGGATTCATTCACACATGCTGAAGTCAACACTGATGTTATACATCAATGTGTTGTAGCGTATCTTGCTAACCAGCGAACTGGTACTGCTTCAACAAAAATCAGAAGTGAAGTTCGGGGAAGTGGTAAGAAGTTATACCGACAGAAGGGGACTGGCAGAGCCCGTGTTGGTGATGCAAGGTCGCCGATACGCGTAAGGGGAGGTGTTGCGTTCGGTCCAAAACCGCGTAGTTACCGTCAGAATACGCCTAAACAGGTCCGCAGGCTCGGATTAAAATGTGCTATTGCTGATCGTTTTCAAAATGAACAGTGTGTGCTTATTGAAGATTTCACGCTTGAACGACCGAGAACAAAGGAGATAGTTTCTCTGTTGGATGCTCTTAACTTAGAGGGAAAAGTGTTGTTCGTTCTTGATGAGCATAACCCGAATATCTTTCTTTCTCTACGTAATATTCCTAAAGTAAATAGCTGCACCTGGGATACGCTCAATATATATCAAGTATTGTGGCATGATAAGTTGGTGATTACGGAGCGGGCGTCAGAGAAATTAGAAGCAAAGTTTGCAGATTTAGAAGGGGAACATGATGAAGGATAAATACCAAGTTATTTTACGACCTCATATCACAGAAAAAAGCACACTTCTCCGTGAGGATAATAAGTATTCCTTCGTTGTAAGTCGGGACGCGACGAAGAAAGATATCCGAAGAGCAGCTGAAGAAATGTTTGATATTAAGGGGAATATTATAGACGTTCACACGATGCAAGTTCGTGGAAAAGTTAAAGGCAGAATGAATCGCTATCAGAAGGGGCGTAGACCCCATTGGAAAAAGGCTATTATTACTGTAACAGAAGGAACTCGAATATCGGTTTTCGAGAGTATATAATGTATTAATCAGAGGAATTAGAAAGTGGCTAAGACATATAAACCTGTCACACCGAGTCGTCGTTTCATGACTGGGTATACTTTTGAAGAGATTACACGGCAGAAACCTGAAAAATCGCTTGTTAAGGGGTTGAAGAAGAATGCTGGTCGTAATAGTAAAGGTCGTATAACAGTACGCAGACGAGGTGGTGGACACAAACGCAGATATCGTATTATTGATTTTAAACGGGATAAGTTTGATATTCCAGCCAAGGTAGCCTCTATTGAGTATGATCCGAATCGTTCCGCACATATTGCGTTACTGCATTATGCGGATGGGGAGAAACGTTACATCCTTGCCCCAGTCGGTTTACGTGTTGGTGATACAGTTACCTCTGGTCCAGAATCAGAAATAAGTGTTGGAAATGCATTACCGCTTGAAAAGATTCCTTTAGGTTCTTCTATCCATAATATAGAGATGCAACCGGGTAAAGGTGGACAGTTGGTGCGTAGTGCGGGTGTATCTGCCCAGTTAGTAGATCGTGAGGGTAAATATGCGCGTATACGATTACCTTCCGGTGAAATACGTCTTGTGCTTGTAAAGTGCATGGCAACCATCGGACAAGTTGGAAATGTTACAACGATAGTTGTTGGTAAAGCGGGGCGTTCGCGGTGGTTAGGCAAACGGCCAAAAGTTAGAGGCGTCGCGATGAATCCTGTTGATCATCCTCATGGTGGTGGTGAAGGGAAAAGTTCTGGGGGTAGACACCCGGTGACACCTTGGGGAGTACCGACAAAAGGGTATCGGACAAGGAATCCTAAGAAGAGATCCAGTCGTCATATTATGAGTAGACGTAAGTAAGATGTCATTTTCGGTTATGCATGACATGTTTAAAAGGAGACTTGAATGCCGCGTTCAATTAAAAAAGGTCCCTATGTTGACGCAAAACTTGCCAAACATATAGCAGAGATGGAACAATCAGGGAGTAAACGCGTTATCCGTACGTGGGCTCGCAGTTCAACTATTACACCGGAATTTGTTGGACATACTGTAGCGATTCATAATGGTAAGAAGTTCTTTCCGGTTTATATAACAGAAAACATGGTTGGTCATAAACTTGGTGAATTCGCTCCAACACGGACTTTCCGTTCACACGCTGGCGGAGGAGCAACGAGGAGACAATAATGTTCAGGATGCATGTGTAAATGAAGTAATATTAGGTTATAGTGTTTCTCTATTTTGAGATATTAAGTCTATAATGGGTTATAATGGGAGTTTTGAAAGATACTCTCAGCAAGGTAGTGTGTATAAAGTCTTAGGAGATAGTAATGGAAGGAAGAGCGAAGATTCGGAACGTTTCGGTAGCCCCGCGTAAAGCGCGGCTTGTTGCCGACTTGGTCAAGAATCAGTACGTTGATGATGCCCTAAATCAACTGTTCTTTACACATAAAGCGGCGGCCCCTGTGATTTACAAGCTGATTCAATCTGCAGCAGCAAATGTTCAGTATCAAGACCCTACAATTGATGCCGCTAATTTGTACGTCAAAGAGATACGTGTTGATGAAGGGATTACACGAAAATGGATACGGCACCGTGCGAGAGGTATGGCTAACCGTATATTTAAGCGTCAAAGTCATATCACTGTTGTTGTGGATGAGGAGATCGATGATGATGTTGAATAGAAGCTGCTACTGTAGCACCAACGTCTTCTCAAAAACAGATGTGCCAGTGTCCAACAGGAGGTTTGTGTGGGACAAAAAACTCACCCGCGCGGGTTACGTTTAGGAATAATTGAGACTTGGGATTCCAAGTGGTACAGCGACCGAGATTATGCTAAATGGTTGCATGAGGATTTACAGATTCAGCAGCACATCAAGACGAAATTGGTTCGCGCAGGCATCTCTAAAATAGAAGTTGAACGAGTTGCTGAAAAATGTAGTGTATTCATTCATACGGCTCGTCCGGGTATTGTGATCGGACGTCGTGGTGCTGAAACAGAGAAATTACAAGAGGAGCTTCATAAACTCGTTGGCCGTCCGGTAAAAGTTGAGGTAGAGGAGATAAAAGTACCAGAGCTTGATGCCCAACTTCTCGCTGAAGCTGTTGCGACACAGATTGAACGCCGTACTAGTTTTAAGCAGGCGATGCGGCGAAACATCGCTGTTTCAATGCAAGCTGGTGCACAAGGTGTTAAAGTCATGGTGAGTGGTAGATTAGACGGTAAAGAAATTGCACGATCAGAATCCAGCCTGGAAGGACGAGTGCCTTTACATACCCTTAGAGCTAATGTTGATTATGGGTTTACCGAAGCTAATACGACTTATGGGAAAATCGGTGTCAAAACATGGATTTTCAAAGGTGAAATACTGGGTGTTCCTGAAGAATTAAGTGGAGAATTCGACGCTAAACGAAAACAGCAGAGCGGTAGACGGAGTAATACAAGAGAATCACGGTCTGGAGGTAGTCAAGGTGGGAACAGACAATCCAGGAATAGGCAATCTGGGAATAGACAATCTGGAAATAGACAATCTGGGAACAGACAGTCTGGGAATAGACAATCTGGGAACCGCAATAATCCACGTGACCAAAGAAACCAACGCAATAACAGACAAAGACAGCAAAGAACTACTAACCAGCGAGATGGGTAATATCATAATGATGTTTCGTTTACCATCCGCTGACGAATTGTATAAAGGAGTCATATTCAGATGTTGATGCCGAAACGCGTAATGCATCGAAAAGTACACCGCGGAAAACGCAGAGGAAAACCGCGACGTGGGTCACAAATTAGCTTCGGTGAATACGGTTTACAAGCGATGGAAGCCGGGTGGATAACAAGCAACCAGATAGAATCTGGAAGGGTTGCAATTACTCGTGCTGTTCGCCGTGGTGGTAAAATGTGGATAAAGATATTCCCACATAAACCTATTACCAAAAAACCCGCTGAAACACGCATGGGGGGTGGCAAAGGTGCTCCTGAATTCTGGGTTGCTGTTGTAAAACCCGGTAGGATAATCTATGAATTGAGTGGTGTTCCTCGTGAAGTCGCAAAAGACGCTATGGAACGGGCTGCATATAAGTTTCCAATTAAAACAAAATTTGTTGCTCGTAATGAGGTATAGTCATGAAAGCACATGAATTAAGAGGCAGATCCACTGAAGAACTGGTAACAGAATTGGAAGATTTAAAAGAGAATCTATTCAATCAGAAAGCCAGGGGTATTTTAGGTCAGTTAGAAGATACGACGATTCTTGGCAAGCTGAGAAAAGACATTGCTCGTGTAAAAACTATACTCCGTGCTCGTGAATTAGAGGGCGAAAGTCAAACGCATACATAGATAGTAGACTATAAAGGACGAATTGGAAGTGGAAAAACGTAGACACCGTAAAATCCGTACAGGAACTGTTGTCAGTAATCGCATGGCGAAAACTGTTAGCGTTGCAATTGTTCGGAGTTATCAACATCCGCTATACAAAAAAGTTGTGCGATCTACCAAAAAGGTCTTGGCACATGACGAACAGAATCAATGCAATGTTGGTGATGTTGTTCAAGTGGTTGAGAGTCGACCGCTTAGTCGTCATAAACGGTGGCGGGTGCAATCTATAATATCAGCGGCACAATCTGCTACTGATTAACTTGGAAGGAAGGTACCGCAATGGTTCAATCTTATACACGATTAACCTGCGCTGATAATTCTGGTGCCAGAAATCTCATGTGTATTAGTGTCCTTGGGGGTACCCGAAGGCGTTATGCACGCGTTGGTGATATAATAGTCGCAAGTATTAAAGAAGCAGCTCCGAATACACAGGTCAAAGCGGGTGAAGTGGTCCGCGCTGTAGTTGTTCGGACGGCAAAAGAATATAGGCGTCCAGATGGTTCCTATATCAAATTTGATCAGAATGCAGCAGTCCTCGTTAATGCGGAAAATGAACCGAGGGGTACACGCATTTTCGGGCCGGTTGCTCGTGAACTACGCGAAAAATCTTTCACCAGAATCGTTTCTCTTGCGCCAGAGGTGATTTAGGAGGTGCAGATTATGCCGAAAAAGAAAAAGCTGCATATAAAAAAAGATGATTTAGTGTTGGTCTTGAGTGGTAAGGATCGAGGCAAACAAGGCGTTGTGTTGGAAATATACCCGAGAAAAGAGAGAGCAGTTGTTGAAGGGGTCCATTTTATCAAACGTCACTTGCGTCCTAATCAGATGGGACAAGGTGGGATTGTTGAACGGGAAGGAACCATTCACATCTCAAACTTAAAGAAGGTTGATGGATAAATTGTATCGTTACTTTGTAGGTATTAGTTATTAGATTTGTTGTAATCTTGTAAACAAGATTAAGATAACCGTTAGATCATAGGATATAAGGTTAATGAGTCAATTTAAAGAATTTTATCAAACAGAAGTCGTTCCTGCATTGCAAAAAGAGTTTAGTTATAAGAATGTGATGCAAATACCGAAATTAGAAAAAATTACATTGAATATTGGTGTTGGTGAGGCATTAGAAAACCCGAAGGCACTTGAAGATGCTGTTGAAGAGTTGACACGTATTGCTGGACAACGAGCGGTCATAACACGTGCGAGAAGGTCTATCTCTGCTTTCAAAATTAGAGGTCCGTCAAAAAAGGCACGGACCCCGGGTTCTGCAATTGGATGTAAAGTTACGCTTCGTCAGACTCGGATGTATGAGTTTCTTAACCGCCTGATTAATGTTGTCCTGCCGCAGATTAGAGACTTTCGTGGTGTTTCACCGGATGCTTTTGATGGTCGCGGGAACTACTCATTAGGATTAACCGAACAGCTTATTTTCCCGGAAATTGATTATGACGATGTGAACGATATCCGTGGTATGAACGTAACGATCGGGACAACTTCAAAAACTGATGCAGAAGCGCGGGCATTGTTGCGCGAGTTCGGTATGCCGTTTAGACAGTGACCCTCGTTCTGATTGAATAATTGCGAAGTGCATTTAACGATTAAAGGAGTATTAAAGTTGGCGAGTAAATCATGGATTGCCAGAAATAAAAGAACACCTCGATTTCGCACAAGAAAATATAGTCGCTGTAAGCATTGTGGCCGAGCGAGAGGGTATCTGCGTAAGTTTGAATTATGTCGAATTTGCTTTCGTCTTTTTGCGCGAGCAGGCAAAATACCTGGTGTCAGAAAGGCGAGTTGGTAAGAAGGAGATTATTCATGTCAATGACTGACCCAATTGCGGATATGTTAACTCGGATACGGAATGCTAATATGGCAGGACATGAGCGTGTTGAGGTGTCTGCGTCAAAGGTTAAATTGGAGATAGCACGTATTTTGTCAGAAGAAGGTTTCGTCAGAAACTACCGTCTCATTGATGATGGGAAGCAAGGGATCATCCGTATGTATCTGAAATACGGGGCAAGTAACAAAGAAAAAGCTATTACCGATCTGAAACGTATCAGCAAGCCTGGGAGGCGCGTTTACGCAAAATCAGACAAATTGCCGAGAGTTTTTGGTGATCTCGGGATAGCTATCCTATCGACATCAGACGGGGTAAAGACCTCATTGGAATGTCGACGGGCCAAAGTCGGCGGCGAAGTCCTCTGCTATGTCTGGTAATCATACGTATAAGAAAACAAGCATACCTGCAAGTTGAAATTGTAGATTGGAGATATAGAATGTCACGCATTGGACAGATACCGATTCCAATTCCGAGTTCGGTGAAAGTTGATTTGAGCGATAGTGGCGTTGAGGTAGAAGGCCCCAAAGGCAAATTGAATTGGGTGATCCCGAATGGAATTGGTGCGAATATAGAAGACAATGTTATCACATTAACCCGCCAGAGTGATAGGAAACAACAGAAAGCCTTACACGGTTTGGCCCGTAGTCTTATCGCAAATATGGTTGAGGGTGTATCTGAAGGTTTTGAGAAGAAACTACGCGTTGTAGGAACAGGGTACCGAGCTGAAGTCAATCGTCAGAACGTACTTACGCTTGATGTAGGGTATTCACACACTGTGACGTACACGCCTCCTGAAGGCATTACGTTGACTGTTGACCAATCGGAAAATATTGATGGTCAGACACATATTCCAATTGTAGTTAGCGGTATTGATAAACAGGTTGTCGGACAGGTTGCTGCTTCTATCCGTCAAATAAAGAAACCTGAAACCTATAAACCTTGCAAAGGGATACGGTACGAAGGTGAGCGTGTAAGAGATAAAGAGGGCAAAGTTGCTGGTTAATTTATCTGAAAATAGGAAAATAGACAGGTCGTTTTGCTAAATATAACGTTGAATGTTAGTTACGGGAGGTTTTCCGTTGGATAAGGCGAAGAGAAAACAGTTCAGTTATCTACGACGAAAGAAGAGAGTGCGTCGCAAGATTAATGGGACAATAGAACGTCCTAGGCTTGCTGTAAATAGAAGTTTAAAGCATATATATGCACAAATAATTGATGATGAGAACGGCGAAACATTGGTTCATGCCTCAAGTTTGTCTCCAGAAGTGAGGGGAAATACTGCTGATAGTGGGGATAGTCCCAGTGGGAAGATAGAAATTGCCCAGAACGTCGGTCAACTCATCGCTCAGAAGGCAAAAGAACAAAACATTGAGGGAGTCATTTTCGACCGGGCTGGTTATCTATATCACGGACGAATTAAAGCTCTCGCAGAAGCTGCAAGAGAAGGCGGGCTTAAGTTTTAAAACTGCCCTAAAGTTCTTGAGAGGAGATATTTTTGCAAAAAGAAAGAATTAATCCTGACGATTATGAATTTGAAGAAAGACCTATACATGTTAATCGGGTAATGCGTGTTGGGAAGGGAAGAAGAACACCGAGTTTCAATACACTTTCTGTTGTAGGCAATCGTGATGGCATTGTTGGGATCGGATTTGGGAGTGCGAGTGAAATTTCTGGTGCTTTGCGTAAGAGTTTTGCTGATGCCCGGAAAAACCTGATTCGGGTGCCCTTGACCGGTGGCACACTTCCCCATGAAATCATTTGTGAGTTTAAGTCAGCGAAGGTTTTGCTAAAACCAGCTCGTCCTGGTACAGGCATCATTGCTGGTCATGCCACGCGTGCGATATTAGAACATGCGGGTGTCCGTGATGCGCTGACCAAATGCTTGTCTTCAAGAAATGTCAAGAATATAGCAGAGGCAACGATGATCGGTCTGAAGAGTCTCAAAGATGTTAATGAAGTCGCGCGAATTCGCGGCAAAACGGTAGATGAACTATTTCATAAACACACCAACAATTCTGATAGTTGAGCTTACGCAATCATACCTTAAGGAACAATAGAATCGATGAAACTTAACGAACTCAAACCTGCTCCGGGGTCAAAACGGAAACGAAAACGTGTTGGACGCGGCCGGGGGTCAGGATATGGCGGTACTTGTGGACGTGGTCATAAAGGACAGAAATCTCGCTCTGGCGGGTCAATACCTGCTTGGTTTGAAGGTGGACAGATGCCTTTAGTCAGGAGGGTACCGAAGCGGGGACCTCGCAGACTTGGACATAAACGTTTGGTCTACGATGTTGTTAATATAAAAACGTTAAACTTATTTGATGAGGCGGCAGAGGTGAATCCTGAGTTGCTTCGCAAAGTCGGTATTATAAAAAAGAAAAATGCCCGTATTAAAATACTCGGGGATGGTGAGTTAGATAAACAATTAAAAGTGCGTGCACACAAGTTCTCAAAATCTGCAATTGAGAAAATTGAAGCAAAAGGTGGCACAGTTGAGGTGATATAAGTGATTAAGCCTATACAAAACGCTTTTAAGATTCCTGAATTGCGTAAACGGATTATTTTTTCTATTCTACTCCTAATCGTTTATAGACTTGGTGCCCACATTACATTACCGGGGATTGATGATGCTGCCTTAGCAATATTTTTTGATGAACTCACGAAGCGAACCGGGGATGTGCTTGCTCTGATTAATATTTTTTCGGGTGGTGCATTTAGTCAGATGACGATCTTCGCTCTGGGTATTCAACCTTATATCAGTGCTGCTATTATTATGCAGCTGCTTCCCATGCTTATCCCCTCACTTGAAAGGCTCTCTAAGGAACCGGATGGCAGAAAAAAGATTACACAATATACGCGTTACGGCACTGTGTTACTCAGTATTGTGCAAGGGATTACGATTACTGTTTTGTTGAGAAATCCGGGGAATTTAGGTGTTGGTGAGCATACAATCGTCCATAATCCGACTGTCTGGTGGCACATATTGACCGTCATAACCTTAACCGCAGGTACTGCCTTCGTGATGTGGCTTGGTGAACAGATTACCGAACGCGGTATTGGTCAAGGCATATCAATTATTATCACTGTTGGTATTATGGCAGGTTTCCCGAGTGGTGTATATACAGTCGGTAATAGTCTGATAAATGATACAAATGTTGGACTTTTGCATCTCGTGATATTAATCGCACTCATTGTCATTGCTGTGGGGGGTACTATTTTCATACACCTGTCAGTACGCAAAATTCCGGTTCAATACGGAAGGCAAATTCGAGGTGGAAAAGTATATGGGGGACGTGCAATGCATCTACCTTTACGGGTTAACACCGCAGGCATGATTCCTATTATCTTTGCTATCTACATAATGATGTTTCCGGGATTTCTGATTGGAATCTTACCAGCGGATTGGGAATGGGTACAAACTTTGGCAGGTCTCATGGATCCGAGTAACCCATCCATAATGTATCTTACCATTTATGCGTTGTTGATTATAGGATTCACTTATTTCTACACTGCTGTACAGATCAACCCGGTTGATATGGCTGAGAACTTACAGAAAAATGGTGGTTTCATACCTGGACTACGACCCGGTAAACAGACAGCCGACTATATTAATACAACATTGACTCGGATAACCCTTCCGGGTGCTCTGTTTCTTGCGGGGATTTCTGTGATCCCAATTTTTATTACCAGTCGGCTAGGACAAGGTCAGTTCGGGGGCATGGTGGAAGGCGCGTCTATTTTGATTGTTGTAGGTGTTGTGTTGGATACAGTTTCACAAATTGAATCTTACTTGACAATGCGACACTATGATGGATTCTTGAAGGATAGACGACTCAAGGGACGTAGAGGAAGATAATCAGTTTATAGATTTTAACAATGTCGTGTAAAATATTAAAAACAAGCGATACCGAAGTCAAGAATTTGGAAGGCTCATTATGAAAGTTCGACCCTCTGTCAAGAAAATGTGTAACCGATGTAAAATCATTAAGAGAAAAGGTGTTGTCCGCGTTATTTGTCCTTCAAATCCGAAGCACAAACAGCGACAAGGATAACCATATACCGCATACAAGGAGATTCGTATGGCACGTATAGCAGGGGTGGATCTACCCCGTACGAAACGGATTGATATTGCTTTGACTGCTATTTATGGCATTGGTCGTTATACTGCATCTAAGATCGTAAACGACCTGAACATCGATCCTGCTACAAAGGTTGATGCTTTAGCCGAAAACGAAGTCAGTCAGCTCAGAGATATGATCAATGAAGATTATAAAGTTGAAGGTGATCTTCGGCGTGAAGTTGATCAAAACATAAAACGTCTTATGGATATAAACAGTTATCGCGGATTACGGCACCGGCGGCAGTTACCCGTGCGAGGACAGCGGACAAATACGAATGCTCGTACAAGGAAAGGTAAAGCACGCACGATTTCTGTCGGTAGAAAAGCAAAAGAGGCAGCACGTAAAGGTGGTTGATACACAAATATCCACAGAGGTGCTTACGAACATAAAGGAGATAAAGATTGCGTTCACGAAGACGGGAACGAAAGAATGTGCCTGAAGGTATTGCACATATCCAGGCAACTTTCAATAATACAATAGTGACGATTACCGATCTTAACGGCAATACGATAGCGTGGGCGAGTGCGGGGATGACGTTCCCTGGTTCTCGGAAGTCGACGCCTTTCGCTGCTCAGCAGACAGCTGAAGCATGTGCAAGAAAAGCGATGGAACACGGTATGAAAAGGGTTGAGGTGAGAGTTAAAGGGCCCGGTTCAGGCAGAGAGTCGTCAATTCGTGCACTCGCTGCTGCGGGATTAGAAATCACTTTAATGAAAGATATGACACCCATTCCACACAATGGATGTCGTCCACCCAAAAGGCGACGGGTGTAAACAAGGAGGAATATGAGTAGGTATTTAGGGTCTGTCTGTAAGTTGTGCCGCAGAGAGGGTGAGAAACTTTTTCTCAAGGGACGTAGGTGTCTTGGACCGAAATGTTCCTTTGAACGGAGAAGTTATCCTCCTGGTGACCATGGACAGAAACCGCCAACACGCGTCCGGAGTGAATTCAGACGGCAATTACGTACTAAACAGAAAGCAAAAAGAACTTACGGTGTTTATGAGAAACAGTTCCGAAACTACTATTTTAAAGCAGCACGTCAAACTGGTATTACCGGCGAAAATCTAATTGCCTTGCTTGAACGCAGGTTAGATAATGTTGTGTATCGGCTTGGGTTTGCCACTTCACGTAAACAAGCCAGACAATTGGTGAAACATAATCACTTTACTGTCAATGGGAAACGTGTCAATATCCCTTCGTATTTAGTTGACGTTGGCGATGTGATTACACCACGGGAAAAGAGTCGTGAAAATATAACGATTCAGGAAGCATTAGAGTTTTCCAAACAACGTGGTGCCCCGGAGTGGCTTGAAATTGATTCTGAGAAACCTGAAGGACGAGTGCAAGGAGCCCCTGTGGTTGAGCAGATCGCTGCAGAGTTAGACACACAACTCATTATTGAATTATACTCTAAGTAATTCTGACCAGACTATTGGATAGTCCAGACTAAATATGTAGGTCGGGTTGAGGAACGAAACCCGACACGTAATGATTGTGTCTATCATGTTGGGTTTCGCTTCGCTCAATCCAACCTACAAGTTTAACTTGGACTGTCCACTATGCCTCTTGACTGAAATTTTGATCTTTTAAGATCGAAACTTTAAGAGGCATTTGAATTGTTCTCTTAGTTCCTTACTGTCCTTGAAACGTTACTGGACACAGATAGTTTGACTCTGTAATGAAAAACAACTTATGCCTATAGGAGGAAATTGATGAATAGGTTGCATTTAACAATGCCCGAACGTCTGGTAGCTGATACAGAAACATTACTGCCTAACTATGCAAAATACACTGCTGAACCGCTGGAACGCGGGTTCGGTACGACTCTTGGTAATTCGCTTCGTCGAGTACTTCTCTCCTCAATAAAGGGAGCTGCCATCACCGCGATTCAGATTGATCAGGTGAAACATGAATATTCCACTATACCAGGAATCGTTGAAGATGTAGTGCAAATTATTCTAAACCTAAAGGCGATTCGTTTTCGAGTTCATGATGAAGATTCGTTGGTTCTGGAATTGACCGCGGATGGTTCTGGAGAATTGACTGCAGCAGATATTCGACCTAATTCACTTGTAGAAATAATTAACCCTGATCAACACGTAGCAACTTTAGATAAGTGTCAAGGGATTGATATGAAAATAAGGGTGCAGGCAGGACGCGGGTTCTCATTGGCAGAAGAACATCGTGATCCTAAGCAACCTATCGGTTGGATTCCTGTTGATGCGAAGTTTTCACCTGTTGAAAAAGTTAACTTTGCGGTGCAAGAAACACGAGTTGGTGATATGACAAATTTTGATCAACTCAACCTTGAAATCTGGACGGATGGGAGTATTACACCAAAACTTGCGCTGACACAAGCTGCCGAAATTATTAGAGATCAGCTTGACATTTTCACAGAATTTGATGAAAGTTATGTTGAACCAGAAATTGAATATGATGAAGCGAAAGAGTTGAGAAACAGATACTTGTCTAAACCCGTTGCTGACCTTGAACTCTCTGTCCGTGCGGGGAACTGTCTTGAAACTGCTAAGATAAAAACGATCCGTGAACTTGTCGTCAAAACTGAAAAAGAGATGTTGGAGTATAAGAATTTTGGCAAGACATCTCTGAATGAAATCAAAGATCAACTTGCTAACATGGGTTTGACTCTCAATATGGATTTGGATGACGAAGAGAGTGACACGGATGAGGAGGAAACAGAATAATGCGTCACAGAAAACGCGGCAGAAAACTGGGCCGTACTACAAGCCATAGAAAGGCACTTTTCCGTAATCAAGCCACTGCGCTGTTTGAACATGAGCAGATCCGGACGACGCTTCACAAATGTAAAGAACTTCGCCGCGTAGCAGAAAAGCTTATTACGCTTGCCAAGGAAGATTCTGTACATAGTCGTCGTCGTGCAGCTCGAATGTTATATGGTGCAAAATTGCACTATAAACCGCCACGTGGTGAATCTGCTGCTATTCAAAAACACGCTGTGCTTCAGAAACTTTTTGAGGATATTGCCCCTCGCTATCTTGACCGTAATGGCGGTTATACGCGAATTATTCGGGGTGAACTCAGACGCGGGGACGGTGCCCAGATGGCTTATATTCAGCTTGTTTAATTCTATAAACATATCGTCCCTACGGGACTGAAGAGGGTGCGATAAGGATATCGCACCTACCGTGCTGAGAACCTTTCTAAGCTGTCCTGACTAAAACCGATATGCAGCAGACACGAAAAAGCGGTGTGTATTGCGTGTAGTTGTCAATTCGTTCCGATACTGCTGCCAATTACCCCACATATATGCGACGTCAAATTTTACAGATTCTTCAAAAATTTTACCGACACCGAATGTGAAGAAATCCCGCTCATTCTCAATTT
The DNA here is from genome assembly GCA_022824835.1 of Candidatus Poribacteria bacterium. GTDB lineage: Bacteria > Poribacteria > WGA-4E > WGA-4E > WGA-3G > MSPOR6. Next base: position 32,484 of record JAJDZB010000074.1, read on the forward strand.
CTGAATCAGCAAATGGGATTTCGTCTCGAAAATAACCCAGACGCAGATATGTAGCGACCTCTGGAATCAGGAATTCAGCACCTAACCTTGTTTGTATAGTTGTCGTATAATATTCCTCAAAGTAATTGACGTCAATGTCACCTGCGGCTGCAGGATCGTATCGCGTCTGCCGCCAGTCTGTTAACTGCACATCACCCGCTAACACTAACCGCTTTTCAAACAGTTTCAGCGCGATACCTGTACCAATCTCAAAAGGTCTCTCAATATCATAAGAATAAGCACCATTTTCTGGATCAGATGCCTCCTCACCATCATCATATAAGACTGTCGTATACTCACGCCAGAATTCATCAACGGTTATTTCTGTCGGTGCGACTAAGGTTATACCGAGGTTGACGATTTCCTCAAAGGTTGCCAGTATTCCAATCCTACCCCCAACCCCTGAAAAGTTTCGTTCAATTTCATCGTCAAAACTGAACCGTGATAATTGGCTATCAGCATTCAGTGTATCTGTTGCTGTTGCAACCAAGTCATTTTGAATGTCGCCAGTCCAGTAGTCTATTGAACCACCGATTAAGAAGTTTCTACTGACATATACACTTCCGCCAAAACTCCAGATACCTATGCCGCCCGAATTGATATTGCTTTCATTGACATATAGACCGCTGAAATTATTGCCTCTACTTGGGTCAACGCCTTGAATCAGTGTCTGGAAGTCAAAATTTTGAGGACGATTATACCCGAAAGCAATCGCAAGTCCCCCCTGTTCCGTATAGAAAGGATATACAATCCCAACAGAATTGGGGCGTACCCGGGAACGACTTGTACCGATTACCGCTTCGTTTGTGAATGAACTGTCTGTAATTGCAGTGTTATGTGAAAAACTCGTGAAAAGTTCAAACTTCTGTATCTGTGCTATTCCCGCTGGATTCCAGTATAATGCGGTGAAGTCATCTGCGATACCGAGGGAGGCGCCCCCCATTCCCATAGACCGTGCACCTATTCCAAAAGTATTACCAACCACCAATTCCTCTGCCTGTCCTAAACACACACCCGTGATTAGACCGGTGAGAAGGATAGAGAGAAATAAGATATAAATAGATCGTCGCATTTTGTAGTTCTCCTTTGTTTTTCTAAGTTTTCACTTTATCTATTTTCAGTTTTGAGAACGTCGTCTGAGTCGTTCAGAACGGGGGTTAGATGATGTTACACTCCGTGAAGCACGTGAACGCCGGTACTCAGTTCGATTGCCTTTTGAGACTGTACCTCTATTGTAAGTACCCCCACGGTAAGCGGGATAATATGTTCTACCGTAATACCCACCAGCGTAACGATAAGGGGAATAATTTCTATAATAAGGGTAATATGGTGAATAATACCCATATCCATATCCGTAGTACCAGGGATTCGGGTGATAGTATGCATAGGGATAATGATAATATGGATACGAGGCATAAGGGATCGTGTAGGACCTGTAGGTATCTCTTTTGGCATATCCGTAGTTTGATTTTCGCTGTCCATAATACCCATTAGATTCGCCAGCGTCCTTTTTCACCTCTGCCTTTTTCACATCTGAATGGGAATCATGTTCTATACTCTCCTCAGTTTCCTTAACCTGTTGGATATGTTTCTTATTGCCAGGCATGGGTTCAAAATAACTGAGTTTTGTATAACATCCAACAATCGTTAGTACTGCCAAGAGTAAAGGTAGAATCAATATAGGTTTTAACTTCATTTTTCAATCTCCTTAAAACGAAGGATACTGTTGAATATTTTAACACAATCCATTCTTGAATTTCCATATATTTTGATCAAGACTTACGCATTCCCCCTTGATAAGGGGGGTTAGGGGGGTTAAATGGTGCGCTATTTCAGTGTTTTTAGTCTTTTTAACCCCCTAAATCCCCCTTATCAAGGGGACTTTAAGAGAAAATGCGTAAGTCCTGTTGATTTTACTTGTCGGCAGTATATGGACATGCTAAACTGACACTATGAGAGTATTCATTCAAATTAGTTATGGTGTCATCGTTGCACTTATTGTTTCAGTTGGTTGTATCTGGCATATTGGGAGTTTCGGTGAAGCACGTCATACTATCAGCATCATCGGTGCAATTGCGATTTTTGTTGCAGGTCTATATCTTCTCAGAAGTCGTTGGATACGTTGGGGTAGTCGGCAGCTCTGGTTAAAATATCACCAGCGGTTAGCGTCGATGGGGTTATGTCTTGTACTGCTTCACTCTGCATTTCAACCGCTTACTTGGCATTCTTGGTTAACGTTTCTGCTTGCGTTGTCCAATTTAGGAACTGGCATAGCTGTTAGTCTTACTGCGAAGCAGACGCGTCAGATACTGCTCCGTTGTCATCTATTCCTTGCCCCTGTTTTGTTAATAAGTATCGTTTTTCACGGACAAGCCAAACTTGAGCATGATGCGTTCTTTCCTCTCACGGAGGTTCACGCTATTCCCTGTGCAAAATGTCATCCATCTGATCCGTTACTGTTTCGTCTTGATTCAACGTCTGTTCAGTCAGAATTGTTTACAGTGGGAACTATTCCCGAAGAGATTGGGTGGTGGTTTGAACAACACGATACCAAGTTATCTCAATCAGCAAGAGTTTTTACTAAAGGTCAAGATAGAAGGTGGAAAGTTAAGGACGTTGATAATCGTCGTGATTATCATATAAAGCAAGAAGATGACAAGATGGCATTCTATGCTGATAACGTATATCGCAGTTACACATGTATTACCTGCCATGAACATAATACACCGGAGCTCCAATTAGCGCACGAATTGCATGGTGTGCTTGATTTTCATAGATGTCTTGTGTGTCATCAAACAGAGATAGATGGTACTCGCTACGGCAGACAACGTGTCAATTGGGATTATGATCCAAATTGGTAAGGTTGTGTTCCGAGTTGTAACAGTGGTTTGTTATAGGATGAATCAAAGGTGTAAACGGGTTTTCCCCATTTCAATAGTGTCTGTGCAAATTCTAATGTTTTACTACCTTCTGCGGCATGCGCGATTAATATCTTATTTGCCAATGCTGCGACGAAATGATTACGTTTTCCAGCCCTTGTTGCATTCTGCTGAGGTGCATTATGGAATATGGATAGGATTAAGAGTCTATCTTGAGATAAGGATTCTTTCCATTCTGGCTTAATTCGCATAGTTTCAATACTCCGAGCGGGGCAATTAATAATCGGTTGTGAACCGCGTAGAAGGACACGCAAGCACTCCTTTTCAATAGGTGAATGAAATCCGCCAACTGTTGCAACACCATTATTTCTAAAATGGTGTGCTAAGTCGTGCGCGTTTAGGATTATCTCACCGGGACATTTGCTGGAACAGAAGATTGCCCATAAATCTGCAGTTTCTGTCATGTTAGACGCATTTGGTAATAGTTCTATATTTCCACGCGTCCATATCGTTTCTGGTGTATCATCCTTCAGGTATGCCTGTATGTATGATGGAAAGTTTTTGTCTGTTTGCGAAATGCGTTGGATTGGTTGTGTCACTTGTAGATGTTGATGATATGTTCAGTTTGTACTGAATTTATGTGTTAATCAGTTACCTAATCAGTTACCTAATCAGCTACCTAATCGTTTACTTTTTCACTAAATCGGTTTCTCTGGGTGTGTAAAGTTTTGTCATTCTGTTTGTCTGAACCAGGATTTTCAGGATAAGAGGATTTTAGTGATCTCAGATGGATAGGATGGAAATGCATTCTTTGTCCGAACCGGGATTTTCAGGATAAGATCCATATTCTCTTATTCTATTCTTCTGAAAATGTGAAACCTTTTGTGGTTCATCCATTTATGTACATAGCACTCCGCTGGAGTGCAGTCTGTTGACAATCCTTTTTCTATAGACATATTGCTCCGCTGGAGCAAGGGTTTAGCGATCCTTTTCTTAAGTGTCAATTTTGGGATTTCATAAACTCTTAAGAGTAGTAGGCACGCTCCGAGTGCCGTCTCTTATGAAATAAAATGACAAAAAGTTTACATACCCGTTTCTCTTCTTCGTATTGCAAGTAAAAAACGGCTATTTAGCACACATCTGAAGGAAAATCGCTTACCTAATCGCTTAATTCTTGGATGTATTTAGTTCCTTTGCCTTATCCTACATCAGAATAAAGTTGGATCTGATTCTCAAGTTTTTTCATCAGAAAACCTAAATCGTCAACTGTAAAACTATTTAATCTTCCGTTTCTCAGTTGCGTCATTTTGTAGCGGCTGATTTTCAAGCAATTCGCAGCGTCCTTTTGTGTTATTCCTTGTTCCGCAATTAAGGTATTGATCTCATAAGCCAATTTTGCTTTTGCTAATCTTTCATCCGGTAAAGGAAGTCCTAAATCTTTAAATATATTGCCTGAACTTAGTGTATAGTTTGCCATATCTCAATTCTCCAAACCCGGACTATATTTGATCATGAAGTAGAACGTCTATTCTTCCCAAAAGTTTTCTATGGGGAAAGGTTTGCTGCGTCCTTTGTATACTAACTTAACCCGTATTGTTCCAGATCGGCGCGGCGGTGGCGGCGTTATAGCAACGTCCCAGTTAAGAAGGTCATCTGCATCATAGTCCAAAAATGCAAAATGTTGTTTCTGTTTTTCTTTAGATGTATTTGTCGGTTGTGTGTTTTTCATGATATGCTTAGCACTCCTTTGGCATGCAATTTTAACAGGAGTCGAGATTAGAATCAGTTACCTAATCAGTTACCTAATCAGTTACCCTTCGGGTGTATTTGGTACCTCTCCCTTTTCCTATCATAGACAATAACCCTTTATTTATCATATCCTTTAGTTCTCCATAAGCAATCCGGTGTGAGACTTGATTAATCTTCATGTATTCTCTATTTGTGATTTCTCCGTGTTTTTGTGCATAGGAAAAAGCGTTCTTTTGACGTTCGTTCAACTGTTCGGAAATGTCATCAATTTCTACAATAGTGGTCTCCTTGATAGGTGAATCAAAGATGACTTTGGTTTCAAGTGGGTGTAGTTCGTAGCGCGGCTCTGTGTTTTCCCACTCCTTACACAATCTTTGCATCATTTTGATTCCAGACCCGTACTTTTCAATAAAACCGACATCATACATCAATTGAGTCAAAATAGGATTTACCGGCTTGTGCCTAGGTTTATCTGGACTAACCCCTTCCGGAAAGGTGCCGGGACTAATAATTTCAACTCGGTCATCAAATATGAACACCCGAACATCAGCAGGTTCTTGATAATTTCGATGAATTAACCCGTTGATAATCCCTTCTCGCAAGGCATCAAGCGGGTACTCAAACTTATCGTCTCGTTGAAAACTTTTTGAAGTCCGAAAACTAAGTAAGCGAATATTTTTTCTTATGAACTCCTCAGTAGCATTTACAATTTCCCAGAGTGTTCCTGAGCAATCAAGTCGATCAATGACTGGATGGGTGACAGATGTCCCCTTGAATCTGACAACTCGCAACTGTGCGTTGTGAAAGAATCTTTGAGGGTGTTTTCCAAAAAAGAGAATCCCTGCATGGGTCAGTGTTTCTTCTTCGCTAATACAGTTAATGTTTCTCAACAAGTCTGGTACAGTCATGTTTTGTGGTTGTGCTACGTTGCGACTCGCTTCTCTACGTGTTAGGTACCATTGGATCTTTTGTTCATCTATATCATGATTTTTGGCACTAACGACTGAGAGTTGATCCCATGTTTGTCCAACAGACTTAAGGTGCATCTGTGCAATCTCCTGCGGAGACATGACTCGGTTACTATTTCCGACTCTCTTGTAACATGTCCCTTTAACAGAGACAGGTTTTATTTGAGACTCCGTAATTTGTACTAACAGAACTGATTTTCCTTCAATGTTAGCAGATTCAAGTTCCATAACTACCCGCGGATCAATGGCTTGAGATATCCGGTTTGTTATATCAGTTAATGTCTCTTTGCATAAGGTAATTCCTTTGATTTCTTTCTTATCGGAAACACCGATGAGAATGGAACCACCATTAGTATTGGCAAATGCAGCAGCGGTCTCAATAGTTTCTTGATCGCATCTCTCTTTAAATTCGGTCGTGCTATTTTCACCTTGCACAATGCGTTGTTTGAGTTCTGTAGTTATCATAATTTTATAATCGCCAATTACCTATTCTTCCCAAGGATCCTCAACGGGCATTGGTTCACTTGGTTCTTCGTATATTAACTTGACTCGTATGGTGCCCGATTCACGAGGTTCGAGAATAGGTATGACCGCATCCAAGTTAAGAATGTCGCCTTCGTCATAAAATGGAAAAACGGGGTGTTGCTTCGGTTTTTCTTTAGCTGTGTTTGCCTGTTGTGTTTTTTTCATGATATGTTTAGTACTCCTTTGCATACAATTTTAACAGCAGTTGATGATAGCAGTAGACGATTTATTCTGTTCGGGTTGGGAGGGTAAAGTTTTTGGCAGATGGTTACTCAAGCACTCAAAAATCTTTCAGTTTCAAAAATCAGCATCGTAGTTAAACAATTCACTTATGCATCGGACATTAACAGGTTGTCGTGCATTCATCAGACCGAAACGAATAAAGTCGTATCCGTTTTTCAAGTTTTTCTAATAGAGAACGTAAGCAAACAACGGTAAAGCAATTTAGTCTGCCGTTTCTTATTTGTGTCATCTTGTATTGACTAATTCTTAAACAATCCGCAGCTTCCTTTTGAGTCATTCCTTGTTCGGCAATTAAAGAATTGATCTCATAAGCCAATTTTGCTTTTGCTAATCTCTCATCAGGTGAAGGAAGTTCTAAATCTTTAAATACATTGCCTGAACTTAGAGTATAGTTTGCCATAATTTTATTTCCTTTCTGCTAAGTCTTGAGCAATTTTCAAGCGACGTCTGATAATATCTATTTCTTGTCTCGGTGTTTGAATGCCCTTTTTGGATTTCTTCTGAAACGCATGTAACACGTATATTTTCTCGTTGATTTTAGTTGTGTATATCGATCTATAGGTATTAGTCCTGAAAGTACTTCGGATTTCCATGACACCGGTAAATCCCTTTAAGGGTTTGGCTTTAGGGTGTTTATCACCTTCTTGTGCAACATATAGCGCGTATCCCACTTCATCTTGGACTTCAGGCGGAAACTCTTTTAAATCATCATGAGATGAACCAACCCAAACTAATTCTTTTATCTCATGTTCCAGTTCGGTTTCTTTCATACCGAATCCTTCAATTTAGTAGAGAGATGCTGTGTCTTTTCGGTATAATTATAACGGAAAATCGGTAATTGTGCAAACGATTTCAATTGTAAGGGTGTGTAAAGTTTTTGTCACTCTATTTGTCTGAACCAGGATTTTCAGGATTTTGAGATTTGACCAGGATAAGACTCCCTCGATTAGATGAAACGGGTGTGTAAGTATTCTGTCACCTTTTTTCATAAGAGACGGCACCCGGAGAGTGCCTACTACTATTAAGAGCTTATGAAATTCTAAAATTGATACTTTAGTGACAAAAAGTTTACACACCCAATTGTAAAGGTGTGTAAAGTTTTTGTCACTAGTAGACAGTCCAGACTAAAAAAGTAGGTCGGGTAGAGGAACGAAACCCGACATGAAACCACATACAATAAGCAAAGTCGGGTTTCGCTTCGCTCTACCCATAAATCAACGATGTGAATGCGCGTATGGCATTCATCGGGTATAAACTTAAGAAAACTCAGAAGATCTGATGAATCTCTCTGAATCCTTATGGTTATACGGGTTGTCTTCTCTTCAGTCCCGTAGGGACGATATGTCATGCAACGGTATTTATAAACATATCGTCCCTACAGGACTAAAGATACCGTGTTCAACGTGATCTATAAACATATCGTCCCTACGGGACTAAAGAGCATCCCTAACTCTCAGATTATCCCAAAATTAACGCCTCTAGTGACAAAATCTTTACACACCCAAGCCTGCTCTTCCCTACCTCAATTTCCCAACCCCATACGATACTTGATGTCGTAGTTGATGATAAAGTCTAATTCCTCGTCTGTAAACCCGTAGTGTTGTGCAAGCACACGGTCAATTTTGTCTATGATATGCTTGGAGTGACGCGGAAAAAACTCATCATAAACTACTTTGCCAGTAGTTTTGTAATTGGTTTCCTTGCGATTTGCATGATTACGATAGTCTTTCATTAGTTTTTTGGTTATTTCGGACAATTCAATCATCTTTATCTGATTCAGACTTTCAGGGTTAAAGGAGAAATTGATGATTTCTCTTATATTGAGATGTCGACAATCGGAGGATATAATAAACCACCAATAAAACAAAGAACTGTTGAGAAAGCAGCAAACTGCAAGGGCATGTTCTTCTTTACTGAAGCGTAAATCCTTTATTTGTAGTGATTGTTTTTTTCCGTCTCGTTCGTTCCAAAAGTATGGTACAAAATCGGTAGCACGAATCCAATATTGGGGGGAATTGTGAAAATGGCAGGCGAATTTTCCAGTCTTAAAACTCAAAAACTGTTTTTTTGTATTCTTGATTTTTCTTACAATGCTTTTCCCAGTATCATCTGCTATCTTGGGAAATATGCCTTTAATGCAAATATCTGTTATGTCTTCATAAGTTATACCTTGAAACAGAGTGGAACGAGTTTCTGAAAACCATCTGTTATATTGCGTGGCGTAAAGTGTTGCTATATCCAGACTCTTTTCTTCTTTAGTGATAAAAATAGTAGCACGTATATGTTGCAGATCGTCAAAGAGTTTTCCCGGTCTATCATCAAAATTAGCAAACCAACTTATCCTATTTGGTGATTTGAAAAGGGACTGTGCTGGTATCATGCGATCAGTACAGACCAGAGGCAGTTGAACGATCATTCCAACTTGTCCTTTGCTTAAATCAATAGATCTCTCAATAGTCATTGCATACAAATTTCCGCATTTTTCGGTCATGTATCCTTTTAATGTGTACTGTTGCTTAACCTTGCTATACTCAACATAAGGCGGATTACCTATAATCACATCAAACCCATCCTCTTGCAGAATTCCGTAAAACGCGATAAACCAGTGGAAAGGTTTGTGTGAATTTAGCCACTTTTCGTAATCAGGTTGTTTGTTCAGATCAACGTCGTGTACGCCGGCCAAGTATTCGTTGAGTTCATCTTCTAATACCTGAAGCCTACTTTGCAAATTCAGTTTGTCGGCAGGTTTCACATCACCGCCTAACGTTGTTTGTTGTCTGCGAAACTCTACAAATAGTTGCTTAACGTCCTCTGCCTTTTCTTTGATGCGTTCCATTGTATTGTCAAAGTCAAGCCTGCCAGAAATCGATTCTTCTATCTCGTTGTATGTTGCAAAACCGACAAGCGTATTGCCTGCCTGAATGTTAAAGTCAATGTCGGGTAAAGGTTCAATCTGTTTTACATCTTCAATCTGTGCTACCATTTTAAGGAAGAGGCGCAGCTTGCAAATCTCAATTGCTTCCTCCATAATGTCTACACCGTAGAGGTTGTTAATGATAATAGACTTAAGCACAAAATATTCTCGGTTGGGATGCTGGGCGATGCGGTCAAGGGTTTCGCGAAAGTCTTTGTATTTGCGGGAGGGTCGCGATTCGGAGATCGCTCCTACCTGATTTGGTCGCGATTCGGAGATCGCTCCTACCTGCTCTGGTCGCGATTCGGAGATCGCTCCTACCTCGTCAAGGAAGACTTGCATACGGTCAAGGCATGCCTCGTAAAGCGGTTCAAGGATGTTTAGTGCGGCAAAGAGGAATGCGCCGGATCCGCATGTCGGGTCAAGCACTGTCACTTGCGTGATGGCTTTCCAGAAGGCACGGAGTAGTTCTGGTCCCTCACAGCTTTCTATGACATCCTGCGCAAATTGACCGATATTGAGGTTATAGGTTATTAGATCGTTGATGTTGTCAATCTCTCCGTTTGCAAGTTTGCTGCGGACGGTATCGTGACGTTGCCGTCGTGCAGCTACCTCACGCCAAATTTCTGTGGGTAGGGCAATCTCATCAACTCCATCAGGTGCACGTTCATTCCACTTTGTGCGTTCAGATACATTATCAATTCCGATAGCAATTTCCGCTGGTAAAGGTAATTCAACACCTTTTTTAATTGCATCGTAGATATAGCGATCCGGGTCTTTTTGTAGGAGTTTCCAAACTGATGTATCACCTTCAAAAGCGATTTTGCATGATTTCTTTGCTGCATCAAAAAGAAATGGAATGATGGTATTCTTGCTGATGTATTCCGTTATGTCCTCTTTGGTATAGTATGCACCCATCTGTTTCTGGTTGATGTATTTCTCAAAGATGTAGCCAAGCACATCAGGGTTAATCTCTTTATCGTTTTTGAGTGGTCGGTCATCAAGATGCCAATCGTATTGTTCAAAGAAGGCAAAAAGTTTCTCAAATGCTGTGTCAGGGATTTCAATGTTCTGACCATGCAGTGTCTCAATTTCGTGTTTTTGAAAGATGCCGCCGTTGAGGTAAGGGATTTTACCGAGCAATCTTCTCATTTCAGGGGTACGTTCATCCTCTGGTTTGGCAAATCCTTCAAAGAAAAGCGGACAAAGGAATTCTTTGTAGTATAGATCCGTGCCGTTTCTTTTGGTCTCAGTAAGTTTGGTTTGCAAATATTTATCGTTTTTGTTCAGAAAGCTTTTCTTTTGGATGAAGTAGATGAACATGAGGCGGTTGAGCATCACCGATACATACCACTTTTGCATCTCTTCATCGGGAATGCCGCTGAGGAATTCGAGGAATGCGTCATGCTCTTTTTTGAAACGGTCATAAAACTTTTTGGTGACCTTTTCAGCAAAAAACGCTTTCCCGACGCGTTCAATCACACCAAAAAGTCCGATTTCTTCTTCCTCATCTAAACTAAAAGCTATGTTTTGCAGTTTTTGGATCAGCGAATCACCGGACTGCCAAGTTTCGTAGCGGCGTTCACGGCATGCGTCCGGTCTCCCCTGTTGACGTTTGACCCACTGCCATATTTGTATGGTTTTTTCAGCATTCGTATAGATGATAAAGTTTTCATGTGAGGCTTTTGCGACCTGTCTTTGAATTTTACGACGGGTTGCATAATCTGGAAAGGGTTGTTCTTCTGTCATCTGTGGACATTCATAGACTACCATACCGCGTTTTTCAGCAAGTGCTGTGAGAACATATTTGGTTTCATCTACGATAACCGGGAGTGTTTGAGAATGATTATCCCAACCGAGAACTTGTGTAAAGAGATCCTCAAATTCAGATTCTCGGAGGTATTGGCGTGTTTCTTGAGGGGTAAATTGCATAGGTGTTCCTATAGGTTGTCTGATTTGATGAGTAATTCGTCATTCGTGAGATGACCGATGACAAGTTTAGGTTTTTTCATTTAATACCTCTGGCAAAAGGGATTATGTTAATGTCAATTATACATAACTTAGATATGAAATTCAAGGTTTTACTACTCGTATATTTGATATAACGTGAGTTTGATAATTAAATGCAATATTCATTGTAGGTTGGGTTGAGGCACGCCAATCAAATATTAACTGGCAACATGTATTGCTCTATAATGGGTCAAGATGTTGGGTTTCGTTCCTCAACCCAACCTACGTAAGTTATTTGTTCTGATTTATCAAACTCACGTTGATATAGTAACTTTTCTTTTATTTCTGTATATTGTGTGGTATACTTTTAAGTATGCTTTTATAATCATTTGTGAAAACATAACGAGGAAATGACCATGCAAACTACCATTATTGAGAAACTTCAGTATCTTTCACCGAAGGACTACGAAGAAGTGCTAAATTTTATTGATTCCTTGTTAACAAAAAAGGTTTCAGAAGAAAAAAAGAAACCGAATTTGGAGTGGATTGGTGGCTTAATAGAATATCGAGGGCAGTACACAGCACTTGAACTTCAGAAGAAGGCATCAAACAGATAGGGGAAGACAAGAACCTGCCGATGTGTTGTAAGGAAATCCCCTCATTAGGAAGAAAGACCTAATGAACACACGATTTTGGGTTCTTGCGTTTGGATTTCTTCTTCAACAATGCAGAGTCGTCCATCGTCCCATAAACCGATCACTAATTCAGCAAGTTTTTCGTTGGAAATACCAGAGCGAAGTTGTCGATTAAGAATATCTTTTGCCACTGGACGTAGCGGGTAACGATAGATATTTTCTATTACTTGTTTGAGTTCTGGTATTGCGAAGAGAGTCCCTTCTACTTCTGATGCATAATCTTTTAATCGTTCATAAGTGCGGAAACGTGCTCCAGTTGATCGTCCGAGTTGTCCACCAATTGATCTGCCCTCAGAGACAATGAGTTTTGCTGCTTCCTCTACAAGGTGATGGTGTTCCTCCAAAGGTTGTAGTGCTTCTGTATCAGGTTTGCATTCTGCTGCTTGTAGAATAGTGAACTGTGATTCTGTTACACTCTCTCCATTTTTGTTTATCCATGCCAGCGCGTCGTTATCATCTCCGGTTCTGATATATACCAATGCACCTTCAGGTTGTGTATCTGTGGGTGAGTGCGGTTTAGTTGAATAAACAACAGATGGGAGTTTGGTGATGATTTTCTCTAAATCTGGGTTTTCGGTAATAGCGTTTTTCCATATCTGGTAGGCGTGAGATGCAAGGTCTACGTCATTATCCATATCGTCATCAAGTAGTCCAGCATTTTCATGATACAAGTTAACGATTGCTTGGTTTCCATTCTCCCCGTCATCTTCAAAAAAAGCTTCGTCTGTTCCGACAACCTCAGCGTTTTCTTGTAGACGTGCACGTACGCGTCCGCGTAGATGTATGATACGTTCAACACCTTGTGCGGGTAAAAAGGAGTAGCACAGTATTTCTTCTGCAGTTTGACCGATTCTGTCAACGCGTCCAGCGCGTTGGACTAAACGTATAATTGCCCACGGCAGATCGTAGTTTACGACTATTGCACAGTCCTGTAGATTCTGACCTTCACTCAGAACATCCGTGCTGATGAGGAGGCGCAATTCATCTTCTTTTCTGAAAGCCCCTTTTTTGTTATTGCTAATAGGACTGAATCGGGTTGCCAACCACGTAGGATTAGCAGAATCACCGGTAGCTGCTGCTAAGTGAGTCAAACCGCGTTTATCTAATGCTGCTTTTAGATAATGTACAGTATCAGCGAATTGGGTGAAAACTAAAACCTTTGTATCGGGATGTGTTTGCGTTAATAGTTCCTCAAGAGCGTTAAGTTTGGCATCTTTTGACTCATCCCAATCACCGTATAGTTGTAGAATCTGGATCAGTGCTTCTGCGTCTTGCGTAAGTTGTTTCTTTAGGATCGGTAAGAATAGATCAGAACGGATCCACTTAAAACGGGTGCTGTACTTTGTCAAATAGATTTGATAAATAGCAGCAGCGCGTTCTTTGTATTTTTCAATTGTATACAAATTGGAATGGGAATCGGTTGTATCAATTAATTCGTCATCCTCATCATCTGAAGTAGCTGAAATGAGATTGACATCATCGTTGTCTGTATCGTTAAATCGTGTATCAAGCATAGATGCATCAAGTCCACCGATTGGAAATGGTTCGCCGTTTTCAATTGCATATAAGAAGATATAGTTTCGTAGAATGTGTCGATCAACAGACTGTAAAAATGCTTTTCCACTACTTTCAAGCCGTTTGAATAGATTAGTTCGGCAAAATCCCATCAACCGTTTTCCACCACGTGATAGGTCTTGTAGTCGTTCTTTTTCAGTTTCGGTAGGTGGTTCTGCTGGTGCATCATCAATGTAATTTGCCAGTTCATAACGTGCCAAGTTAAGTCTGTTTATGATATTCACTACATTTTCTGAATATAATTGTGCATAAGTGTCGTCAGGATTTTTGTCGTCAATTGTGAACGCAACTGTTTTGGGTGCGCGTGTTGGGAAGTAGGATCGTGTTCCACCTGGAAACAGTAGGTATTTTCTTTTTGAGTTGGTATCTTCTTCAGCATAGTTTTGCATGATGAAGCTGCGTGTTCTTCGGACAAGGTATCGCCGCATCAGTTCTCTCCAATCGTCAATTTCTTCGCTTTTTTCAAACGCTGCGAGGGTGTTTGTCCCGCATTGATGATCACTAAGGAATTTTAGTTCACCAACTTTATTGATGCAATGGTCTGGACGTATACCGAGGTCTTCAGTTTCATCAACAAAAAGGCGGAGTTGATTTGAGAGATCAAGGAATGATTTGTTGTATGGTGTGGCAGAGAGGAGAATGACTTTACTTTCATTTTGCTGGATATAGTCTTGAATTGCTCGGTAACGTTTGCCTTCTCGGTTTCTAAGATTGTGGCTTTCATCAATCATGACTAATCTGTAACGTCTGAGATCGGGGAGTTCGTTTTGCACTTGACTTATTGAAAGCACTTTTCCACGTAAACGGTATTCTTCACGATAATATTCCCACATCTGGACAAGGTTCTTTGGGCAGATGATAAGTGTTTCAAGATCATCCTTGTCTTCCATTATCCTTGCCAGTGCTGTTCCCATAAGTGTTTTACCCAGACCGACAACATCACCGATAAGTACACCGTTACGTTTGTTTAGATGGTGTGCTGCGATTTTGACAGCAGCTGTTTGAAAGTCAAAAAGTTTGTCTTCAAAATCGCTTGGTATACTGAATTCATTCAAGCCTGCGCGTGCTTCATGTGAAAGGTGATATGCCATTTTTATGTAGATATGATAGGGTGGAATCAACTCCTCACGTGCCCAACTCTGCTCAATGATTTCGGCTAATTCCTTAGATATATCTATGCACCATCTATCGTTCCATCTATCTTCGAACCAGTTTTGTAATTTCTGACAAGCGTCAGCATCAAGCACATCAATGTTGAGTTCTCCCTGTTTTGAGAGTCCAGCGAGTGTTAGGTTACTACTGCCAAGGTAACCCACAATTGGTGCAGCAAGGTCTTGTCTGTGTAGTAGGTAAAGTTTGGCATGCAGTGGATGTTGTAGAAATAGTTTGACTTTTACTTTTTCGTTCCGAATTTGGTGTGCTAATTGGCGTAGACCGATTTCGTCTTCACGTGTGGGGATTCCGATGGTTAATTGTTCCCGAAATTCCTCTGCTAACTTCTTTTTGATGCGGAGTGCAGTTTGATTATCTAATCTGTCTGTCTCTTTAATAACGTGCATGGCATGTCGTAGTTTTTCATTGGGGTTTTGATGCATTCCGACGAGTAAACGGCAGCATGCCTCATCTCCACCGTGCCAATTTTCAATGTAATTTGCGAGTCTTTTCCAGCCTCTGAGGTTAAAATAACCCACGCAAAAATCTGCATGGGTAGAGGCTTCAAGGGTTTGTTGTAGTGCTTGAAGGAGCGGTTGGTCAATATTGTCAAAGATTCTGGGCATAGACTGGTGTTCCTTAATTTCTCATAGTAATTTTCGCTGTATTTTAACAGATACTACCAATTTGTGCAAGTGCCTGGGGGCAACCGATGTCCGATTGGGGTGTGTAAATATTTTGTCATCTTTTTTCATAAGAGACGGCACTCGGAGAGTGCCTACTACTATTAAGAGGAATTATATCCATGCGTCTAACTCGGTAGGTGCGATTTCCTAATCAATGCAGAATACCAAACGCGTATTCTGCTTTATACGTCAATATTAGAAAATGTCTGGGTTATTGTGAACACTCTAAGGGCGCATGATTATTGAGATTGTCCCCTCTTTAGTCCCGTAGGGACGATATGTCATGCGACGGTATTTATAAACATATCGTCCCTACGGGACTAAAGAGGAGGCGGGACATGTTTTCTATAAACATATCGTCCCTACGGGACTGAGGTTACTATTAGATTGTGTTTGCCTTTTTAAATTGACGCATAAGGTGGTTGTAGAAAGAAGCACAATCAAGGATGAATGTGCTACAAAGAGAGGCACAATCTAACAGAATGTGCTACTTTGTTGCAGGCCTGTATCTTCTCAGAAGTCGTTGGATACGTTGGGGTAGACTGATAAAAGACATGATCAGTGTAAAAGATAAGGCTTGAAATCAGAGTTATACTGAATTCAAGCCTTATGAAGACAATCTATCTATGTAATCAACGGGATTTAATGTTGCCCCATGTCGTGGTGAGTTTTGATTCGGGTTCTACAGACAGAAATTCACCATCTTTTACCTGATTGATTTCGCTTTCAGATAATGCGCGTGCAAAAATGTAATAATCATCTAACAACCCTTGATACCATCTATCATTTTTGTGGTGTCCAATTCCTGCGTTCACTCCCCATTCAGCAGATAGTTTTCCACTTCCCTTAACAGAGTGCGTTTCTTTACCATCAATATAGGTTTTCGCATCTCCACTGTCACTATCATAGGTGCCTGCGAAATGAACCCATTCACCTGCATCAATTACGGGGCCCGGATTGATATTAAAGACAGTCGTATTTGTCTCGTTTCGGTGAAAAAAACGGAATCCGCCAGGACGAATTTCCATGTGATAAAGTCCACTTTCAATTGTTGTACCAATGGCATCAAGCAATGTTTGCGGATTGGGGGAACCGTTATGGTTAACCCAGACTGCTAATGTAAATCCGTCTACTGGACCGTTCTCAAATTCCGGACCATTCATATTAACCCATATATTGGTATCTAAAGCGATGGCTTTTCCATAGACACCTTTTTCCCATGTAGCATTTCCCTGAACTTCGCCATCGTTCCCGTTTTTTGATCCATCTTTAACCGTTTTACTTTCTTCATCAAAGCTATAGTAAACGGACAGTGTCGGGTCATTTAAATCAGCCTGAACGGAAAATACACATGTCCCCAAAAATATCAATACGGTTAGAAAGATGGGTAGTTTCTTACTAATGTTGATATACATTTTCTACTCCTATATGTGTAATTTAACGGGATTTAATATTTCCCCATGTGGTTGAGAGTTTATCTTGTGGTTCAACTGGTGTTACAAAGGCGCCTTCCATAATTTGCTGTATTTCATCTGCAGACACCGCGCGTGCAAAGATGTAATATTCATCTAGCATTCCGTTAAACCACCGAGCGTTCTTATGGTGTCCGATTCCTGCCGAAACTCCCCAATTGGCTGCGAGTTCTCCCCCACCGACAGCACTGTGGGTTTCCTCACCATCAACATAAGTCTTTATCTCACCACTTTCGGTATCATAAGTTCCTGCAAAATGAACCCACTTATTTGCCTCTAATACTGGACCAGGATTTATATTAAAGACAGTAGTATTCGTATGGTTTCTATGGAAGAATCGGAATCCGCCAGGACGAATTTCCATGTGGAATAGTCCACTTCCATGGTCAGTACCGATTGCATCCAGGAGTGTCTGAGGATCAGATGAGCCTGTATGATTAACCCAAGTGGCTATTGTGAATCCGTCACTGGGAAGATTTTGAAATTCGGGACCGTTCATGTCAATCCACGAATCTGTTTCTAAGACAATCGCTTTCCCCATTACACCGTCTGCTCTATTGACGTTGCCGACTATGGTTCCATCATTACCACTTAGGGAACCGTCAACGACAGTTTCACCTTCTCCATCAAAACTATAGTAGACAGAAAGTGTCTCATCACTCAGGTCAGCATTGACAGTGAATGTGAAAACAGATAGCAGGGCAGCTACTACAGTCAAGATTTGAAACGCTCTCATTAATTCAAAACGCATTTTATTATTCTCCAATTATTTGAGGTTTATAGTTATAGGTTGTGAAGGTCATTCTCCGTGTTGAGTGGATAATGCCTATCATGACCTACATTGATTCTTACGACATATAAATTAGACATTCATTTTATCGATTTAATTTTGATGATCTTTTACCAACACCCTCCTGTTTATCACTTATTATGCCACTTATTATGCAAAGGCGAATGTAACAACAAAAACCCGCAGCGATCCAAAATTGACGTGCGGGCAGCAGTAGAAGTACAAAACTATTAAAGTTGTTTTGTCGTAATGTGTTGTTATATTTAACAGTGACGTTTGCGGGGGGGGGGGGTCTAAAAACCGATGTTAAAACAGTAGTATCAAGCAGGGCACCAAAGCAATCTCTGCACAGACAATAGACATCTGGTGCGTTTATTTGGATAAAATGATGGTTCCTCTGTCGGTTATTCATTGTTCCTACTCAAAAAAAATTCCAAGACTGTATACTAAAGAACATAGTAACGTCTTTTTCCTTCGGAATTTCAACTACAAATAGATTATACTTTATTTAACGTTTTCCATTTTACAAATCTTTCTGATTTTTGTCAACAAAAAATGTTTCATACTTACAATCTACCTATTATTAATGTGAGTTTGATAATTAAATGCAATATTTGTTGTAGGTCGGGTAGAGGCACGAAACCCGACATGTATTGCTCTATAATGGGTCAAGATGTTGGGTTTCGTGCCTCAACCCAACCTACGTAGGTATTTGTTCTGATTTATCAAACTCACGTTATTATTAACAGGACTTACGCAAAATGACCAAATTTTACCTATTTTCACAGGATTCGGTACGGTTAGGAAACCGCACCTACCGGGGGGCTCACATAGCGGTTAGGAAACCGAACCTACCGGGGGTTCACATGTTTTTAGATTTTACTATAATAACACTTCTATTTCATGGACATGTGCCGATATCCTGTGTTATCATGTAATAAAACGAAGAAGGAGATTGATATAATGAAACATAGTGTTATAATTCGCTGCATGATTATATGTATCCTCTTTTCCGCAATGATGATCTTACCCGCTTATGCAACAGATGTGACTGTTGGATTTTTGGCAGGAAGCAATCAACTCGGTGAAGTAGAGGAAGCTGCTTATGAATGGGTAGCGGATACATTTCAGACGAAAATGCTTATTGCTGATAAGAGTGGTAACTTTAAAACGAATAACGGGTCAGCGATGAAGTTAGACCAATTTGCTGTGTTATGGCTTTTCTATACAGAAACGAACACGTTGCCGGATCCCTTTCTTGAGAATGCAACGAAAAAGGAGCTCCTCGATTATTTGGAGGCGGGTGGTAGTATATTCCTCTCTGCACTCGGACTTAAATATGTTATAGATTTAGAGGTTGATGAAGGGAATGTACGTGTCTTTCAACCACTCGGTAAAGGTCCCCCCGAAATAGGTGTTATGGCAACTGATGATCATAAAGACCATCCTGTGTTTGAAGGTTTTGATACCGGTGATCCCATTTTTCTTACCAGTATGGATCAAGCAGGTTTTACCGCAGATTTCATCAATTTTAATGCAAGTCCTCCCGCGGGTAAGATACTTGGTATGAAAACGCGTGGTGGTGGTGCAGGTGCCGGAGAACGTCCACTTGTTGAATATGATGTGGATGATGGAAAAATCATCACACTCGGACATCACAACGGGGTCTATACCGATACGAACTCTAAGGAGGGTGAGAACCTGAGAAAACTATCTGAGAACGTGCTTAATTACCTCGGTGAAACTTCTGTGTTTTTTGATGTTGAACCCGATGGGAAATTGGCAACTACATGGGGTCATCTGAAGTCTGCATTGAGATAGTATTGTAAGTGTTCGCATTAAAATCGTATTTTTGTAGAAGTGATCTCCAAATCGGAGATCCTCCTACATAGTACGTATAGCGTGGGTTTGATAAATCAGATTTTCCCAGACATGTATTGCTCTATAATGGGTCAAGATGTTGGGTTTCGTGCCTCTACCCAACCTACGTAAGTTATTTGTTTGATTTATCAAACTCACGTACTTACAGGTTAATTACAGATCACAACTATAGCAGATCATCGTGCGGTTCTACTTGTCTAACGCCAATAGCTGGATTTAGACGAGAATGATGCATTAGCCAATAAGCAACAGTAACTATTATTCCGCCAAAAAGTGTGGCAATTAACCATATCTCAGCCTGAACGAAAATAGCACTTCCCCTCTGCTTTGCATCCCGATATATGCCGATAGCAAAAGAGATATGTACAATTGCTACGAATATAATAAAGAAAAAACTCCAAAATCCTAATATAATTAACTCAAAGAATGCTAATCCCATGCCCATGATAATTCCTCCGTTTTGTTCTGGTATATGTTTAGATATTTCGTTTACATGTGTGTTGGTGAACTCCACTTCTCCATATAGTTAGACGGCATTTCGTGGATAAACATAGATGTTACCTGTCCTCGGTCATTGAAACGGTATACAGCAGAAGATAGATAGAGTTGTTTCTGTGCACGCGTCATGCCTACATAGAACAGACGACGTTCCTCTTCAAGTTCCTCCAATGTCAGGCTACTTCTACCTATTGGAAAATTCCCATTCTCCATCCCTATTATAAAGACAACCGGAAATTCTGTGCCTTTTGCAGCATGTAATGTCATGAGTGTGAGTTGCTCTGTTTTATTATCAAGTTCATCAAAACTGGTCAGTAGTTTCTGGTAATCTAAGAAATCGATCAGCCGATGTCCGTATCCCGCTTTTTCAAAGTTTAGGACAACATTCAGGAATCGCGACTTGTGTTCAATCCAATCACTGTCCTCCTTGTCAACAAGGACATCAGACTTCCTAAGCAAATTTAAGAATTCAGTTACCTGTTCTTTCTCTGTCTGTTCAAGAGGCACATCATCAGGAAAGACATTATGATTGACTTTCACATACCTTTTCGCAGCATTTAGATATGCTTCAATTTCAGGTGATATTTCCGCTTCATCAATATCAGAGGTTTTAGCAAGGATGCCGAGCCCAACCCAGGGTAAGAATTCAGTGAGTGATTTTAGCTGCTGTTTCTGTGTGTCAATTCTGATGAGTTCCTGGAAGATTTTGCGGTTGACTTCTACATCCTCCGGTGCACTATGTAGCTGTTCGTATCCGATTCCGAATTTTTCAGCGAGTGCCTGAATTCCGCGTCGCTGTCTTGGGAAAAGCCTTCGCGCTGTAACCAACGTGTCATAATGCGGATTCGGTAATCCTCGTTTCAGGTGTTCTTGAAGAACACGTTCAAGTATAGGATTGTCATAATTCGCGACATTGTGTCCGATGAGGATACGATCTTGAATGAAACGACAAAATTCGGGAAGCACCATTTCAATACTCGGGCAATTTTTAACGGTCTCTTCATCTATACGGTGTATTCGGGTAGTTTCTCTCGGTATGTGTCCACCCGGGGGTTTTACTAATCTATAGTATCGTTCTATTCCATCCCCAACAGTATTGAGACGTTGTGCGGCTATCTCAACGATGTTCGCATATCTCGTATCAACGCCAGTTGTTTCTAAATCGTATATGACCATATCTGCCATGTTTGGTGATTCGAAACGACTCAATAGACGTTGACAGAGCCTAAAGGCATCAATGCTGCGAATACCGTCAGATTGAAGTTGAAGTGTACTGATACCCTCTGCAGCGGTTGTTCCGATTATTATAATGCGCGAATCTGCTGATGTTTCGTCCAACTCACCGAAATCTCCAATCAAGAGATTGATTCCATTTTCGCTCAGATGTGGCTTACTTCTGTCCGTATCCTTCGGTAATAGTTGTATCTCTACATTCTTATTCAGATAGGTTTTGAAGGTCTGATGTATGATACTTGCTGCACAGTATTCATCTACACCGTAGCTTGCAGTAATTGTAATGGGTTCATCTCGATTAAGCGCGCTATACAGTACATCTTGTATAAGGGAGACATTCTGCATTTCGGGTTGTCTTTCAATTGTTACCAGTTCTTTTTGACGGTATGGCGAACGAAAGATATTCAATGTAACAAAGAGTTTTTGAGCGATTTTGTCTATTTTCTCTTTCTCTATTCCGTCTGATAGATTTTTCAGTTCCTGCCAAAATCGATGGATATTACGTCTCGTTAATGGACCAACATCCTCTGGGTATTCCTCAATGTTCTCCAACAGTTCTACTAAAGTTATGTTATTTCGTAATGCCAACCACTTGAGGCGTACCCACGTAAGATCATCAATTCGTTTTTCAGGAAAGTTGATCGCATTCTCAAGGTCTTGGGGGAGTTGCCACTCAATGAAACGGAGATAGGAGTATATACCTTTACTGATTTCTTCATCAAGAGAGTTTGTAGGTCGGATACGTTGAAATTTTATCTGCTGCTTGAGCAATTCCTCTGCTAAAACATCCGCAAGTTTATGTGTTCGGTAGAAGATGGCGATATCGCGATAGGAGACACCCCGATGCATAATCAGATTTCGGATGATTTTTATGATATTTTGTGCTTCCTCAGTTGCTGTACTGAACGTATAGTGAAATATATTCCGTCCGACGTCTTTGTGTGTTTTAAGCGTGTGCTGTTTTTGTCTTTCCGTATTCCTACCGATGACCTCTTCTGCAGCCCGTAGTATTTTCTCACTACACCGATAGTGTTCATCCAATTCAACGATTTCGGGTGAGAAATCATCTATAAAATGTTCAATATACTGCGGATTAGATCCGCGCCAACTGTAAATTGATTGATCAGCATCCGCAACTACCATCAGATTATTGTTCGGGGATGCACTGATGCGTTTAAGTAACGCGTACTGGACACTATTCACATCGTGGTATTCATCCACAAGGATATAAGAGATGTTTTTGTGGTAATCGTTTTGTATTTCTGATTCCTGTTTGAAAAGTTCAACCGTCTTAACGAGAAGATCGTCAAAGTCAAGTGCATTGTATTCTGTGAGTTTGTGCTGATATGCACTGATTGCCCGCTTTATGTTTTCTGCTGCATCTGGATCATCTATTTCTGCGATTATGTCAGGATCAATTTCCAAGTCATCAGTTATATTTTTAAGTTTACATTTTGCGTCACTGATGATATTTCGCAATCGCCATGAAGGATAGATGCGTGAGTTAAGGTGCAATTCGCGTGCCGCCTCTTCCAAGATTTCGTCTTGAATTTCTTGATCAAAGATGGCGAAGTTTTCACTGAGCCCTATCCGTTGTGCGTGTTTTCGTAGTACCTTTACACAGAATGCATGAAAGGTGCTGACCTTTATGTCAGATCCGTGTGGTTCACCGATTTCATTGTTAACCCGTTCCCGCATCTCTTCTGCTGCTTTATTCGTGAAGGTGATTGCAAGGATGTTATAGGGTTTGATTCGATGTTCGCGAATTAGGTAGGCGATGCGGTGTGTAATGACTTTCGTTTTACCGGTACCTGGACCCGCAATAACGAGTATCGGTCCATCTTTATGTTTGACTGCTTCAGTCTGTTTTTCATTTAAATCGTGTAAAATGTTCATTTTTTTGTCATTACCATCTGTTAGAAAATAAATACAGAGAACGGCACAATCTGGAAGAATGTGCTACAATAACTACAATAAAGGGGCATTATCAATTAGAAATGGTATAAGTATATAACAGATATCCCAAAAATACAAGGAATTTGCGTATTTACCAGAGTGATTCCTGTCAACAATATCTGATTTCTTCCAATACCACGGTTGCGTAGCTGCCAGCAGGTAATGTAAAAGAGAGATGCACCCCGTTGTCAACTGCCGTTACTTGATGTAAATCCATCTGAATCCGCAGCGGTCTACGTGTACCTGATAATCGCACACCCGCAACCTTGCGAAAAGACTCTGGTTTAACTCTCTCCGCCGATAGTAGTTCTTGCTCCATTTCCAAAACTTTACCTGTAGGTTGCCGCATTTTGTACCCGAAGATAGGACCGGAAGGACTAATTTCAAACGCATCTGCCCGGGGTTGTTCAATCTCCGCGTTTTCAACGAGGAAAGGTGCACTATTACGATGCTTGATGGCTATATCACCATTTAACAACTTCCCTAAATCTGGTAATCTTCTCTCCACAATACGATTAAACAGATGTGCCTGATATGCGGATAGGTAGAGTTTCCGCATACGGTGTGGCATATAAGCGACTACTTTTTCAAGTGAATCATGCTTTTTCATATCTTTGATCCGCTTTGCCAAGTTAGTGAACTGTGCCGTTTCAGTATCCAGAACATATTCTAATACCCTCTCCCAGTCTTTATTCAGTAATGCTTTCCCTATCAGGTGTGAATCCTGTTTATTGCCGAATCGCTGTTCACCATACCGATTCGGTACACCTTCAGCAGATAATTGTGTTATTTTTTTCTCAACATTGGGTAAGGTATGCGGCGCAGTCCAACGCACTGTTATTTCAAAACGATTGGCTTTAAGATGTCCTACACGTAATTTATGTGAATGTCGTTCTGCCCATAAAACTTCAATTCGATGGATATTTAGTTTCAAAATTTGTTCAGGTGGAATTCCTTCAACAGATAATACTTGCGTTGTGATTGCATGTTTGTCCTTCAGACCGGCATATCCAATACTTCTATGATTCACGTGGAGTTCACGCGCAATTCGGTTTATAGCCTCATAAGTACTGAGACTGCGTTTCCGAATAGCGAAGAAGGTATGTGTGCCTGATCGTGAAGGTGTATATAAAGGTATTTCTTCAACGATGAAGTCTTCAGGTTCAAATCTCATATAGTTCTCCAAGAATTTATTGCACTTGACATCTGTCCCTTTTTATGCTAAATTAAACGAAGAAATAATTACTATAATGAACGTGAGTTTGATAAATCAGATTTCCGTATCCGGTGCGGTTAGGAAACCGCACCTACCGGGTCTGTGTGAGTAATATTTTGGGTTAAATGAAGTCTATATACCTGTTATCAAACTCACGTTATAATGACAATTCACGATCCAAAAATAAGGTTCACAAAAGCACATGCCAAAAATCAGAATCCTCTCAGCAGATGTAGCGAATAAAATTGCTGCCGGTGAAGTTGTTGAACGTCCTGCATCTGTCGTAAAAGAGCTCATAGAAAACGCAATGGATGCCGAAAGTACAAGCATCCGAGTTGAAATTCGGGCAGGGGGTAAGAGTCTTATTCGTGTGTCGGACAACGGAACCGGTATGGAACGTGAAGACGCACTCCTCGCTTTAGAGCGCCACGCTACCAGCAAAGTCAATAACATAGAAGACCTCGAAAATATTAACACCTTCGGTTTCCGTGGTGAAGCGTTAGCAAGTATTGCCTCTGTATCACAGTTTGAACTCCTAACCCGCACCGCAGATGCGGTTCAAGGTACAAAAATTAGTGTTGATGGAGGTGTGTTCCGTTCTGTTGAGGAGAGTGGGTGTTCCCCCGGCACACACATCTCTATTAATAACCTTTTCCACAATGTACCAGCGCGCCTCAAATTCATGAAGACTGAGACAACTGAATCAAACCATATCACTAAGCAGGTGACCTGGGCTGCGTTAGCACACCCGAAGATACATTTTATCCTCTCTCATAACGGTAGATCCATCTTGGATGTGCGTGCATGCGATTCAAATCTGGAACGTGCCAGATTGGTATATGGCAAAGAATTTGCAGATAACCTTATAGAATTCAATGAAGAACTGCCAGATTTCAAGCTATCAGGTATGCTCGGAAAACCTGATTTTACCAAACCCAACAGAGAATATCAACTCTTTTTCATGAATCAACGTCCGATTCGTAGCAGTATGATCGCTGCAGCACTCAAAGAGGCACTCGGTGCAACAATTCAGAAGGATCGTCATGCTGTAGCGGTGCTCTTTATGACGGTTGAACCCAATACGGTTGATGTGAACGTCCATCCGGCTAAGATAGAGGTGCGATTCCGAAATGAACGCACGATTTTCAGCGGAATTGTGAAGATGCTTCGTAACGTCATAAATAGAGAGAAATTTATACCGAAAATTGAAACAACTGTAGATAGAACAGCTGAAAGAACTCATACTGAAGATGTCCCGGTTGGAAATGCATATATTGACACGGGAAGAAAAACCTTCACACCGCAATCCACAACACAACCGACTAATTCTACAGATAGAAATGTAGAACGGGTTGAGACACCCGCAAGAGAAGCGAGACCCACTACAAAAATTGAATCTGCACCTATTGACACTGAACCTAAAGTTGACGAAGGTAGTAAAACAGATACGCAAGTACCCAGAACCGTAATGCAACCGCCACAGCAGACCATCCCAGAAGGTGTGAAACTCAAACTCTTTGATTTTGAGAATGTGGAGTTGAAAGCAAATCTATTCAAAACATATATTGTTGCTGAAGGTAAAGATAAAGTCTTTTTTATTGACCAACATGTTGCTGCGGAACGGGTGCTCTATGAACGATTCGTGAACCAACTCAAGTCAGAGGGAATTCCTGTGCAGGGATTATTACTTCCCGTTACTGTTGAGGCAACGCCACAACAGATTGCCGTTTTTAAAGTGCATGGTGAGATTTTTGAGAAACTCGGTTTTGAACTGGAAGAATTCGGTGGCAATACGATACTCATCCGTGCCATGCCCGCCCCGCTACCCACGCGAGTTGCTGCACAGACAATAACGGATATACTTGACAAACTCCCCGAACAACCGCACGGTGAAGTCGCGTTACCCAAAGCGATAGATGATGCGTTGATAACGCTTGCCTGCCGTGCTGCTGTAAAAGCTGGCGATACTTTAGATACTAAAGAGATGATCAACCTCGTACGCGAGTTATCAGAAGCAAAGCATCCTTTCAATTGTCCACATTCACGACCGATTATCATTGAAATGGGACGTGATGAATTGGAGCGCCGGTTTCACAGATAATAGATAGCAGAATATATCCTTCGTGGAGGGGACTTCCATGAAAATAGTACGGCTATCCCTCATAACCCTTCTCTTCAATTTTCTACTAATCCTACCAAACACCTTTGCTCAAGATTATACAACTTGGAGTCTACCCGATGGTGCGATGGCACGACTCGGTAAAGGTAAAATAACTGGTAATATAGCTTTCTCACCTGATGGTAATCGGCTTGCGGTTGCCAGTTCTATCGGTATATGGATTTATGATGTGCGTCCTGGAAAAGAAAAGGAACTCGATTTACTCACTGGACATACAGGAAGTGTCACCGTCATTGCATTCTCTCCTGATGGCAAAATACTCGCAAGTGGTGGTAGAGACGAAACGATACGATTATGGGACGGTGTAACGGGAGAACAGAAAAAACAACTCACAGGACACAAATGGGCAATATCTGCATTAGCGTTTTCACCTGATGGAAAGACACTTGCATCTGCGATTGGACTTGAGGCTGAAAAGATACCCGCAGAGATAGGTATAGAGATAGATGTTAAATTATGGAACATAGATACAGGTGAAGCCACAGCGACATTCAGAGGTCACGGTAAAGATATTACTTCATTAGCGTTTTCACCTGATGGAAAGACACTTGCAAGTAGTGGTAAGGATAGCAAGGTATTATTGTGGAATGTTGCAACTGGCAGAAATGCCATGCTATTTACTGAACATGATGAAAATATTTTCTACATAGGTTTTTCACCTGATGGAAAAACTATCGCTACAGGCAGCTGGGACGACACCGTGAAACTTTGGGATGCAACGACAAGTAGTCTCAAGAATACAATTATTGAGAAAGGGTTTGTAGGTGTTTCTTCAGTAGCATTTTCACCTAAAGACTCAACTATTGCTGTCGGAGGCCACGATATAATTCGGCTTTGGGATCTGCAGACAAAAACCCATATAAGGTCATTCAAGGGACATGGTGGAAACATTTCTTCAATTGCATTTTCTCCAGATGGCAACACGTTTGCCACTGTTGGTGATAGGTTTGATAATACAATTATGTTATGGGATTTACAGGTAGCGAGACATAGAACAACAATTAAGGACCATACTTCAGCCGTTACGTGTTTAACATATTCCCCGGATAGCAAAACAATTGCCTCAGGCATGATGAATGGTGATGGCTATTTATGGGATGCGCAGACAGGAGAACGCAAGGCAACACTAAAGGAACATTACGATGAGATACAATTTATAACCTATACATCTGATGGCAGTACCATCATTACCGGGGGACGGAATAGGTCAGTCCATCAATGGGAGGGACGCAAACGTCTACTACAGACACGGACAAGAAAACCGAAATCTTCACTTCGTCTTGCAACAACCTCCGGTGTTTCTCGTATTCGATCAATGACATACTCTCCCGATGCTAATTTCGTTGCAGCTACAGGTAGGGACAAATGGATTCTGATGATATGGAATGCCAGAACTGGACGTAAGGTAAATGTTCATAGCGATCTATCACATAGATCATGGCGTGTTCTCTTTTCTCCAGATGGTAGTATTCTTGCAGAGGCAGATAATACTTTGAAAATCCGATTGTGGAATCCTAAAACAGGACAGATCACAAAAACGTTAAACCTACATGGCCGTTTTGAACAAAGAAATACGCACATGGCATTTTCTGCTGATGGTAAACTCTTAGCTAATACAAGAGAAGAGGATACTGTGCAAATTTGGGATGTGGCATCGGGAAAAGAGGTAGCTTTGATGAAAATGCCAGAATCGGGTGTTACAAAAGTCCAGTTTTCACCCAACGGTGCTTTAATTGCTACAGGTTTTAAGGATGGCACGATGCACATATTTAGTAGGCACACAGAGGAACACTTAGCAGGTTATAAAGGACATACGGAAGGTATTTCTGCCCTCACATTTTCTCCTGATAGTCGTGCGATTGCCAGTGGTAGTGATGATGGGACTATCCTCATCTGGGAATTGCAGTAGTTTTTCTCAGGGTTTTCGGGTAGGTTTCGGTTCGGTTAGGAAACCGAACCTACCGGCACGGGGAAAATCTGATTTATCAAACTCACGTTATATTAGAAATTTTCAGGGAATACGATAGTAACCAGGTCATTTCTGACAGATTCTCTGAAATGTGCCAGCAGTTCTTCTTCAGTCTGGATAGGATATACATAAGACAATCGCAGATATTCAACGATTAACGGGTCGAATGTCCTGATATATTCAAAGTAGAACTGCCCAAGTGTATTTTCAGATAACCTTTCTGCGAAAGCATCTTGTAGTTTACTGTATCCATCCGTAACTGTGGCATCATCAGTCTTTTCGGATCGAAATATGTCAACCAATTCTATCCAGAATCCCTTGCTAAAATTGAGTTCTTCTATTAGGATGTTCTCGGAGTCGGTGAATATTGCCGTATAATTTCCGGTTGTATCTGCTTTTTGTTGGGACTCTGTTCTCCGCTGATTGACTTTCTCCATGTCAGCGGTTGCCTTTTCTAAATTTGTCGGTGTTTTTGGTGGTGGAATAATATCCTTAATAGGTTGTGACATGCCTTCATCACAACCGGTAAATAGTATGATTGTAAAAAGACTTACGACATACAACTTCGCAATTAACCGCATTCTGTCTCCTCGTTGAAAATTGAAATACAACTAAATGGACAGTTAGAACACCCAAACTGCCATCTGTCCTGCTTCCCGATTGCACCATGCATAATAAGGAATTGCAGTAACATCTGTCTGTTTCACATTCGGTTCTGAAAGATATAGGTTATTATCCCAATCGGTGGGATCATATACTGTACCTGTGCCGCGAATTACCGTGATGCCACCAAGAAGTGTACTGTCAAATACCGCTTCCATATAACCGCTCTTAGCAAGCGATAACGTCTCGAAAGCACTATCCGGATTGTCAATATCCTCAAAGCAGTAAACAAGTGGGCCGCGCCGTAATGCTAACCTCCCAAGATTCTCTCTGACATAAGGGTGTGCGTAAACCCGTTCTACTGGCATGTCTAAGTTCAATGCCACACTATCGTCTGCCTTCCACGTTCTATCAATTGAAAGATAACCGTTAGCACCGACAGTTGCACGTTGTGTTTCACCATTGATGCTCAGATCAAATTTGCCACACCAATCAGGAATCCGTAAATTCAGATTAAACTTTACCGGTTTCTCAGGTTGAATAGTTATCTTTACGTCTCCAGACCACGGATAATCTGTTGCTTGTGTCAATTTCACGGGAACATCTGCTACTGTTGCCTCAGCAGTACCTCCGACATATAAGTTTACCCACAGGTCTGCTTCAGATTGTGCATAGATGTATTGTCCGAGGGAACCGATCAGTCGTGCGATGTTCGGAGGACAGCATGCACATCCAAACCACGCATGACGATGTCTGCCACCGCGACTCGCTAACGGATTCTGATAGAAGAAATCTGTGCCTTCAAGCGAAATACCTGATAATGCCCCGTTGTATAGAGCCGTTTCCAACACATCAACATATCGTGACTCACCCTTCAGCAGGAACATCCGATGTGCCCAAAATATTAATCCGACTGATGCACACGTTTCGGCGTAAGCGGAGAAATTAGGTAATTCATAGTCTTGTGTGAAACCTTCATTGTGCCCTGATGGTCCTACGCCACCAGTGACATAAAGCCGCTTTTCCACATTTTGCCATAAGGCATCCAGTGTAGTTGCAATACCGTGGTTCCCAGTTTCAGCTGCGATGTCTGCAGCACCGGCATAGAGATACATGGCACGCACTGCATGTCCCACACATTCAGTCTGTTCATGCATCGGTAGATGATCTTGAGAATAAGTCCCTTCATATTTATCATCTCGGGTGTAGTGATGTTTATATGCACCGAGCCCACCCGGGAGGTCAGGGTTTTCCATTTCCTTTTCAAAAACAGAAGGTCTTTGTCCGCGTGTTGTAACAAAATAATCTGCAAGCGACATATAACGTGTTTCACCTGTTGCACGTGCCAATTTGACTAAAGCGAGTTCAATGCCTTGATGCCCAGGAAGCCCCGCACGCTTACCGTGTCCAAACGTATTGTCAATGAGATCAGCAAAACGACATGCCACATCAAGTAATTTCTGTTGTCCAGTTGCTTGATAGTGAGCGACACCTGCTTCAAAGAGATGTCCTGCACAATACAACTCGTGCATCATACCCAAATTCTGCCATCTCTTTTCGGGTTCAACTAACGTGAAATAGGAGTTGAGATAACCATCGGGTTGTTGACTTTTAGCAATTGTATCTATCACTTCATCTAATTCGGATTCCCATTTTGGATTTGGATGTGTCTGCAATGTATAGGACGCAGCTTCCACCAATTTATGTACATCCGAATCGTTGAAGAAGATACCCTCAAAATTGCCGGATTCTAACTTGGCGGCTTTTGCAAAGTTACTGATTCTACCGGTTGTTCGACACTGATGAAGTTCGTGTGGGATCGTTTTCTCTGAATTTGTTGCCTGTCGGGGTGACCAGAAACGATCTGTTATTGTTACATCATTAAATGGTATTGCTTTCAAACTCATATTCTTACAGCGACCTCCCTTTTTTCTTTCCATGAGGTAACGATAGCTTCTGTAATCCGTAGTGCTTGTAAGCCGTCTCTACCTGTAGGTACTGGTGTGCGGTCATTGAGTAAATCATCAACCAATGCAGCCATGCGTAGTGCAAAAGTGCCATCAAAAGCGAGTTGTTCCATACGGAAAATAGATGGTCGGTATTCTTCAACGACTTGATTGTCGCGCTTCATCAACGTTGCTTTACTGAGGACATTATCAACGACGATTTCGCCTGCGGATCCACATATTTCTAATCGTTCGATTGGGTGTATAAAATCGCTATCCCAACTTGCTAATAGTGTTGCTACGATCTCGGTTTCATATCGGAGTGAAATTGCCATACTTGTGTAGCATGCGTCTTCACCTTCCCGTGCTTCGTGTTTTCTTGGTTTTGCCATTTCTGCACATACAGCGACGACTTCACCTCCGAACCACCGTAAGAGGTCGAGTGCGTGCGTCTGTAGTTCGTAGAGTAGATAGTACTCGCCTTTCCAAGTAGACGCAGGACCGCCTTGCGACAATTTCATATCCAGGTAATATATCTGTCCTATACTTTCGGCATCAAACCATTTTCTTGCTTGTACGTACCCTGGTGCGAATCGTCTATTATAATCTATGGCAAGATGAACCCCTTTTTCGTTAGCTTTTGCTACCATTTGTTCAGCTTCATCTATATCTAACGACAAAGGTTTTTCAGATATTACATGTTTACCGGCATCAAGACATTCCATTACAGGTTCAAAGTGCAAGTGATCAGCGGTTACGACATCAACGAGGTCACATTCTTCATTCGCCAGCATTTCATTTATTGAGGGGTACCATCTTTCTAAACCGAGTTCTCTTGCGCGTGCTTCGGCTTTGGCGGTATCAATATCACATACTGCCACGAGTTCTGCACCTTGATGTTGTAGGTATCCCCTCTGATGTAATAACCCGATGCCACCACAACCTACTGCTGCGACTTTTAGCTTTCCTGCCATGTTCGTGTCCTCCTTGTGAGATATAAGAAGATTGGACAATTGCGTTAATTGAGTGACAGAAAACAGAAAAAAGGTTAATTCTTTAGCATAACAGATCTTATGAGTTGTCACCTCTCTACTAAATTTTTATATTATCAGATATATTGAGACATTGCAAGCATTTTATTTTTTATGGGTTTGTACTTTGAAGACCTTGACTAAGAAGATTCCTTTATAATTACCACCTTGCATTCCCTTTTTTTCTTTGACAAAAGTGAGTTCGGTTGGTATAATTTACATAAGCCTTAAGTGCAACAGAAATATATCATTAAATTCACGATTTTTTTTGTTTAGCAATAAGGTTTTGGAGAGGAGCCCTGCCTCTCCTTTTCATTTGCAACTATTAGTACTTACGCATTGCCCCCTTGAATGAAGTTAAAATAATACTTTTAGGTAATTTGGCGAGGTTAGGAAGAAATCAACGGTATGAATGACATTTAGTCATTCCCCGGGTATGAATGCCATTTAGGCATTCCCCGCCTCGCCAGCAGTGGAGTGAACCTGCCTCCTGTGAACAAACAATTACCGAATTAATCACTTGATCCTCATTCAAGGGGGCTTTAAGAAAAAATGCGTAAGTCCTGTTTATTTTAAAGTTGCTTGACATTCAACCCGAATTTGTGCTAAAATTCGGCAAATGGAGGGAAAAAAAATAGAACATACAACCCGAATTGAATCGAAAATCTAAAAGATCTACATTTTGCAGAAGCAGGAGTTAATAGCTGCGATAAAAGACAATGCTAAGGGAGATCGTAAAATGGCTCACGTTTGGAGAAAAAAACACAAAAACGGCAGTAGAATCCTGGATAAGTTTTACACGAAACAGGAAGTCGTCACAAAGTGTTTAGATGAAGTAAATAAATTACCTTACAGCTACGATTGTGTGATAGAACCCTCTGCGGGGAATGGTGCTTTTTACAAAAATATCAAACATGACACCAAAATAGGAATCGATATTGATCCGCAACATGATGAGATTATCAAAGGAGATTGGTTCAATTACAGTATTAGTGAAGTGTACGAGCGCGTATTGATCATAGGGAATCCGCCGTTTGGTCAATATCAAAAGTTATCTTCAAATTTTATATCTCATGCCCTCTCATTTAGTAATGTCCAAACAATTGCTTTTATTTTACCAGATGTGTATAGAAAACATACGCGGCAAAAAATACTGCCTTATAATTGGCGAATAGTCTCCATCACTGAATTAGGAAGGGACTGTTTTACATTAGAAGGGAAGACATATCATGTTCCCGCAAGTTTCTTCGTTTTTGATAAATCAGAGGGAAAAGACCTAAGAGTTAATCCGAATGCATACACAGAAACGAATGATTTTGAATTCTCAAATAAAGATAATTTTGACATATTTGTATTTGGGTCTTCTCCAAGAAGAATTACAAAAACGCCAACACCAAACAATCGAGGCTACTTCCTTAAATCAAAAATTCCGGTAGAAGATTTAATATCTAAAATCAGAGCAGTTGATTGGAATGGAAATTCTTGTGCAAATGGCGGTGTATATTGGCTAACAAAATTTGAATTTTTGGACCAATATATAAAATGCCACGAGCCGAATAGAACGGAAGAAAGTCAGGGGAACTTGTTTGAACTCCTTTAGGTTAATCATGTGCAAATGCTATGAACCAGAAAGAATTAAATAAAACGATAAGTTTCGTCTTGGAGAATATAGATAACAGCAGGATTGTGCTGAATAGCGTAGCAAGGATTAGGGATCAATTAATTGATCTAACCCTTGAGAAAAAAGAAATCTCTGAACTGGACTTCTACAAAATAAGTAGCGTTCTGTCCACACAAGCAAGGAGTCCATTGTGGGAAAACTATTTCATCAAAAAGCACGATTGTCAAAGAGTGAATAAAAGTGAGGATAGAGGGGATTTTAAGAAGAACGGCAGATTCTATGAGTATAAAAGTTCTGGTTACAATCTCAGTAATTCTGTCCATCTTCTTCAAATTAGACCGTGGCAGGATTGTGATTACATTATTGAGTCAATCTCCGATGATGGGGCGACCACATTTGTATTAACGCATGCAGAAATGATGTTAGAAATGAAAAGATTGAAAGCTTCTCCTGCCCATGGAACTAAAGAAGTTGTAGCGGATAATACAAAAATAGAATACATGATGACTGTAGAAAGAGGTTCTATCGATTGGGATAGGTGGATTAACAACTATCGCAAAGATGTTGATATTTTTCAACCGTAATAAGACTTCCGGGTGTGTAAGTATTTTGGCACTTTTTTTCATAAGAGACGGCACTCGGAGAGTGCCTACTACTATTAAGAGCTTATGAAATCACAAAACTCATACTTATATTGACAATAACTTTACACACCCATTTGCGGATGGGTGTTTGAAAAAGTTAAGCCGGTAAGGTAATAAATTATTACCGGATCTTCGCTTGTCCCTTATACTGAAGTTGATATAGCCGATAATAGATGCCTCCTTTTTGGAGCAATTCATTATGATTGCCGGTCTCGCGTATCTCACCGCGGTGCATCACAATAATCCTGTCTGCATTTTGGATTGTAGAGAGTCTGTGTGCAATAACGACGGATGTGCGATCTTGCATCAGACGACTTAACGCATCTTCAATCAATAGTTCCGTTTCAGTGTCGACGCTTGATGTGGCTTCATCAAGAACTAAGATGCTAGGATCGGAAGCTAATGCACGTGCAAATGCGACTAACTGTTTCTGTCCTACGGATAATCCTGCTCCATCTTCTTTGATCTCAGTTCTATAGATATCAGGCATTTTCTGGACGAAACGGTCTAAATGTACATCTTTGGATGCATTTACTATCTGTTCATCTGTTATTGAGGGGTCTCCTAAACTGATATTACGTTCAATTGTATCAGAGAATAGAAATATGTTCTGTTGTACGATACTGATTGCACTACGTAGTTCTTCCAAATTCATCTTTTGGATGTCTACACCGTCAATCAGGATTTGTCCTTTGTTAATTTCATAGAATCGGCATAGCAGATTGATGATAGTGGTTTTACCTGCTCCTGTATGTCCAACAAGTGCGACCTTTTCACCCGGTTTAACCCTGAACGATACATCTTTTAAGATATAATCTTCGTCATTGTATGCAAACCAGACGTTTTGAAATTCTATTTCACCTTTGAGTGTATCAATTCCACGTTTGTCGGTTGTTGAGACAATACTCGGTTCTGTGTCCAGCAACTGAAAGATCCGCTCTGATGATGCCATTGCATTTTGGAAGATTGTGTATTTCTCGCTGAGTTCTCTGATGGGCCAAAAGAACCTTTCTGCTAATTGGATGAACGCCACTAATGTGCCAAATGATAACGCGCCCTGAACAATCTGTCCGCCTCCATACCAGATGATAACAGCTGTCGCAAGTGATGCTGTGACTTCAATCAGTGGATGGAAGATAGAAAAGTAAAAGATACTGCGAAGGTTTGCTGCCAAGTATCTCCTGTTCCGTTCGTTAAAACGGAGATGACTACGCCGTTCTTGAGCGAACAGTTTCATCGTTGTCATACCGACAATGTTCTCTTGCAAGAATGCGTTGATGCGTGCATACTGTTTGCGTTGTTCACGAAAAGCGCGTCGTGAGTAGATCTGATAGATGAGTGTTGCACCGAAAATTATCGGTATAACAGTAAACGCAACACACGCAAGTTTCCAGTTGTAGATCAACATTGCTACTACAATCCCCAGAATACTCAACAGATTCCCGAAGGATGTAATGACCCCCGATGTAAAGAGTTCATTGAGAACCTGTACATCACCCATCACCCGCGTCATTAGGCGTCCGACTGGGTTTTTGTCGAAATACTGCACATCCAAACGTTGTAGATGTGAGAATAGAGTCTGTCGGAGGTCACGCATCACATGTTGTCCGACCATTAACTGGCGGTATTCCTCAAAATAGGCGAAGACAAACTCACCCACCAAACTCAGGACAAACAAGCCTGCAAAGAAACTTAGACCGTCTAATTCACCCGGAATAATATGCCGATCAATAGCCATCTGAATTATAATGGGACCGGCTAAACGGGATAGTGTTGTGCCTATCATAAAGATAGCGATGACGAGTAATTGAAATTTGTACGGTTTGAGGTATTGAAGCAGTCGCTTCATCAAGACTCGGTCATACACCTTTCCGAGTTCCTGTTCCTCATCGCTATATTCATGGAGTTCTCTACCCATTCCAAACATTTTGATATTTCCTTCTATATAGTGAAATCTATAGTTACTTTTACATCCCCGGTAGGTGCGGTTTCCTAACCGCACGGGTATTCTCGGATCCAGGGCGGTTAGAAACCGCACCTACCGGAGGAGTGCGTAAGTCCTTTATAATGCGTAAGTCCTTTATAATTCATCAAGTTCATCCTGTAACAGTTGTGTTTCATAGATTCCAGCGTATATTCCGTTTTTCTTTAGCAACTGGTCGTGCGTGCCTGATTCGACGATGCTCCCATCATTTAGGACGACGATGTTATCTGCTGCCTTTACTGTTGATATCCTGTGTGAGATGAGGATAGTTGTCCGATCTTTCATAATCTCGTCAAGTCGGTTGAGTATTGTGTCTTCTGTCTGTGTATCAACATTCGCAAAGGCATCATCAAGTATAAGGATTTTGGGTTTAATTAGGATGGCTCTTGCGAGTGCGCTGCGTTGACGTT
This sequence comes from Candidatus Poribacteria bacterium, assembly GCA_022824835.1. Lineage (GTDB taxonomy): Bacteria > Poribacteria > WGA-4E > WGA-4E > WGA-3G > MSPOR6. Next base: position 69,292 of record JAJDZB010000074.1, read on the forward strand.
GTCCGCCTGAGATCGTAATGCCGCGTTCACCGAGAAAAGTTTGTAAACCGTCAGGGAATTCTTCAATCTGTGATAGCAGATCGGATGTGTGTGCAGCATCTCTGATCTCTTCGTCATCTGGTGTCTCAACACCGTAAGCGATGTTATTCCGTAGATAGTCCGAGAACAGAAATGGTTCCTGTTCTACAAAACCGATATTAGACCGAAGCACGTTTAAGGGTATATCCTGTATATCTACGCCATCAATAAAGATAGTGCCTCGTTCTGATTGTCGGATACGCGGGATGAGATTAACAAGGGTGGATTTTCCTGAACCTGTTCCGCCAACGATCGCGAGTGTTGTTCCCTGTTCAACCTTCAAATTGACGTTCTTTAACACGGGAGAACCGCCGTTGTAAGCAAAGTTAAGGTTGCGGAATTCTATCTCTCCTTTGATGTTTTTTATATTCCATTTGACACTTTCACCATCAATTATCTCAGGTTCTTCAGTGAGGATCGTATTCATACGATCCATTGATGCAGCACCCCGTTCGAATGTGTTGACAATAAACCCCAGCATTATCATCGGACGGACCAACATTAATAGATATGCGTTGAAAGCGATAAATTCACCGAATGTTATTTCCTGTTGAATGACGAGTAGTCCTCCCATCCAGAGAAGGACTACTCTACCAATTCCAGGGAGAAATCGGAACAGTGGAAAGAAAAAAGTCATCAAGCGGATCTGTTTATGATTACTGTTGACAAATTCTTGATTGAGTTCCCTAAAATGTTCAACTTCATTTGTTTCAAGAGTGTAGGCTTTAACGACCCGCACACCGGATAAGTTCTCTTGAACCTTTGTATTCATTGTTGAGAAGGCTTCCTGAATTCCTTCATAGTGCGTATGCAGCCGTTTTCCGAGTAATCGGATGATTATTGCGAGTATCGGATATGGCAGCAGAGCGACCAGAGTCAGTGTAACATCAATCTGTAGCATAATGAGAAGTGCCAAACCGAAAAACACGATTGCATCGGCAGTATACATGATTGCACTGCTGAGGACCATCCGAATAGCATTGAGGTCACTGGTTGCTCTTGTCATCAAGTCGCCAGTACGGACATTGTCATAATAAGATGCTGATAGTTTTTGAAGATGGAGGAAAAAGTCGGCGCGAAGATGAAACTCAATCTTTCGTGCAACACCTTGAATGGTACGTCTCTGGAAAAAACGGATAATACCACCTACAAGAGCAACACTGAGAATAAGCGTGGCAAAAAACAGAATCCTACCACTTGATAATGTGATATTTGTGTCTCTAAAACTGCGTTCTAACGCATCAAATACTGCCTGCAAGATTTTAGGACTAATCAGCAGAAGTCCATTCGTTATCAGGACAAGAATGAAGCTCAATGTGATGGTGTATTTGTAACGTTTGACGTATTTTTTGAGACCGAATAGACTGCGAATGGTAGGTTTCCTCCAGAAAATAGTCTGACCTATTCTGTGTCAAGCAGCTGTGCGTAGAATAGGTATTATGTTTTGACGTGAAAGTGTGCATGTTGTTTATATTCATTATTCATTTAAAAGATGCATCCGTAAATGTGTATAAGTGATTCTATAGAGTCTGTATGCAGTGAGTTTATATTTCAAGAGTTTCTTGTTAGTTTTACGCACATCAAAGTTTTTCAACGTGAGTTTGATAATAGGTATATGAACTTCTTTTCCGAAAATACTACTTTCATAGACCCGGTAGGTGCGGTTTCCTAACCGCACCGAATACAATAATTTGATTTATCAAACCCACGTTTTTTAATAAGAGGAGAATATATGGCAAAAAACGAAAAATGGGTTCCTGCTTTATCAAAGCATGAAAACAACGATTTTACGACTTGGGAATTACCGGATGGTGCGATTGCCCGGTTAGGAAAAGGTATAGTAAGTTTTGATCCCGCATATTCTCCTTGTGGGAAGTATGTTGTATTCGCAAGTGACATCGGGGTTTGGTGGTATGATATGAACACAATGCGTCCAGTTGATTTGTGGGATACAGATCGCGGATATATTTCTGCTGTTTCCTTTTCGCCAAATGGCAAATGGCTTGCGACCGGCGATGGAGATGGTCTTGTCAAAGTATGGGATGTGCAGAAAAGAGTTTGCATTTCGCAGATGGAAAGAGATGAAGAAGAGAGACCTTACAATTCTGCTTCCAAGTTGGTCTTTTCAAACGACAGCAAACAGCTTGCGGTTTCCAGTCGGCGCGACTACATCCTATATGTCTGGAACACTGAAACTGGCGAACAAATTGGCAAGTTTCACGAAAACACCAATTATAGATGGTGGCCTTTTATTCTACGTCCTATTGCTTTCTCTCCTGATAGCAGTTTGATCGCGTGTACAATGCCGGATGATAGTTTATTCGCACATGTAGATCGCAGCAACACAATCCGCCCGCCCCACCACGCTTCCAACGATATTGCTGTATGGAATATCAAAACAGGAGAGCAATTAGTTTGTCTTACAGAACATCCTGATTTTGTGTATAGTCTAAGTTTTTCACCGTGTGGTGAATTCCTTGCCTCTGGTGGTAGGGATGGTACTGTTAGGATATGGTCAGTTGAAGACTGGAAGTTACAGCAGGCATATCAGAATTACGGGACAGCACGTAAACAGGTTTTCTATACACCAGAGGGTGTCCTGTATGCGTTAGAAGTATTTGATGATGCCTTCATCGTGTGGGATGTCGCGCGCGGTGAAAAGTGCAACCGCTACCTTGAAGAACATAGTTATATCCATGATGCCCACGTTCCGAGAGGCACTCCATTCGTTTTAGCTACCTACGATCCCGATGAATTTAGAAAATGGACGGTGGGTAATTCAGAACCGTGTTCGTTTCCTCATTTACACACCGGCTTTCCAAATTCCCTTGTTTTTGCGCCAGATGGGAAAATACTTGCAGCCGGAGGTTTCAGCCAAAAGGTGAGGTTATGGGATATTACCCAACCATCCTCATCGCCATCCTGTCTCAATCTATCTGAAAAAGGGAATAATGTCTCTGTGTCGCCACAGGGAAATATCTATGCAATAGGGCACGATGGTAAAACAGCAGCGGTATGGGACATTGGAAACACGGATACACCGGTTGCCACTTTCACAGTCCCAGAGGAAAATAAACCTCTACCCGAACAAAAATGGCAGGTGTCAACAGCAGCGTTCGCACACCATAATAACTTGCTGGCATGCGGAGATAGTGAAGGCATATTGTATGTGTGGGAGGTTGCGGATCAAAGGTTACGACATAAGTACAAAGCACATGATGGATGGATTCACAATCTGATGTTTAGTCCTGATGAAAAGTTCCTTTTTAGTGCAAGGAGTACTGGACCGGTCGCATGTCTGTGGGATGTTGAGAGTGGCGAACAGATTGAATCATTTCCAGAAAAGGGTCAGTTTATTGTTTTTTCTCCATGTAGCACTCTAATTGCTATAGGTAGGGGAACAAATATTCATATATGGGGTATTGAGCAAAGTGAAACTATCTTGGACATACCTCTACCCAGAGAAAGCTGGATGCCTTTTGCGTTAGCATTTTCATCTTGTGGTAGATATTTAGCTTCAGGGGCATGGTGGAAACGCGGTTTTGGTATGAAGAAGTGTCCGGTAATGTTGTGGGATGTTGCGAGTGGAGAAAACATTGCAGCTTTCCGTGATGGTCATCCTTCAGATGTGCAGTGTGTTGCTTTTTCACCCGATGGGTCTGTGTTGGCAAGTGGCGGTTATGATGGTACCATCCTTCTGTGGGATATAACACCTTATACCAAAAGATAACACATCAAGTATCAATTGATTTAGGAATACATAACAGATAAAGGAGTCTATATGAAACAAAACAAGCAACCTATACCAAAAAATGTTGTCCCAGGAGACACGGAAGGAATTACATGGGCACTGCCCGAAAGCGCAATTGCACGCTTAGGGAAAGGAAGAGGTCCTAAAATAGTACTCTCCCCAAACAGCAAGTATTTCGCAGTGGGAACCATGATCGGTCTTTGGTGGTATGATATATCCTCAAAGTCTCCTATTGCGTTGTGGGAAAGTGAAAGAGGATTGATTTCTATTGCCAAATTTGCTCCAAATGGTGAATGGATCGCAATAGGAAATTGGGATGGTGTCATAAAACTATTAGATCTTCAGACTGGTGAGTGCATTGCACAGATGAAACGGATGGAAGATCATAATATCTATTATTATCTCGATTTTTCACACGATAGTCAGTGGATTGCTACGGCGAACATGCATGGAATCGTAGAGGTGTTGGATGTGCAGCAAAGTGTATGTGTTGCACAGATGGACCGAGGTGAACGTGACGTCATTTCTGCTGATATTAACCAATTGGAATTCTCGCCTGATGGACGTTACGTTGCTGCAAGTGCAGATGAACTTGGGACAAAAGGAACACAGACTTTCATTTGGTGTTCAGAAACAGGTAAGATCGTCTGTAAATTTACGGGTATGGACTTCGTCTTCTCTCAAGATAGTCGACTTGTTGCTGTTGCTACACCTGACGAATCCACCAATGATGATGACGATTGGATAGCAGAATGTATCTCAGTGTGGGATATAGCGACAGGTGACCGCATCGCACATTTTGAAGGACATAGTGCCTGGATAGATCATATCACTTTTTCACTTGATGGAAAGCTACTTGCATCAAGTAGTAGAGATCAAAGTTTGCGCGTCTGGGACATCGCAAAGGGTGAGCAAAAGGATGTTTATACTGATTTTAATTCTACCCGAATTAAACCGTTCTATACGGAAGCTGGTGAACTACTCGCGATTGTAGATGCTGAAGATCTGCTTGATGTCTGGAATGTGGAAAAAGGTGAAAAACTATCCATACCTGAAGTTCATACCAACAGTATTGATGCTGCGTTGTTTAAAGAGTACCCGCAACCTGTTTTGACTGATTTAGAGCAAAACAGAGAAACCAGAATCGGTAATAACATAAACTTACTGTCAGATCTTTGGAGATTTAATCATGTGCCACAACCTGTTGTATTCTTACCGGATGGAAAGACATTGGCAAGCACAAGTGATTTTAGAGGTGTATTTTTTTGGGATGTTGAAACTAAACAGGTACAAAAAACAGTGCTTGAGGACGAACGTATCACGTCTTTTACTTTATTGTCTTGTGGAAACATCATCGCTGCCTATATCCGCCCAAACGAAGACTTTGGCTATGTGTGGGATGCTAAGAAATCTGAGGAGACTATTCTTGAAATAAAAGAGGAAGCACAACTGACGTGGAAAATCGATTTCACACCAACAGGAGATCAGATCGCTATCAGTAGCAGAGAAGGTACGATTTATAAATGGGACATCGAGAATAAGAAAAGGTTAGAGCCATTCGTTGGTCATAAAGAGTTCATCTGGTCTGTAAAATATTCACCAGATGGCAAACGACTCGTTAGCGGCTCAAGTGATAAAACCGCTCGTGTGTGGGATGTGGAGACAAGTAAAGAGATTGCGACTTTACCACTGAGAGAGAGAAGCGTACTGATGAATATTGCCTTTTCTCCTTGTGGGAGATTCATTGCTGGTGGTATGCATAGGGAAATACGTTTGTGGTGTGCAGATAGTTATGAAACGCTTTTGGTTATTCCCCAGACAGAGACTATAAGTCCCTACGCCTTATCATTTTCGCACTGTGGACGATATCTTGCAAGCGGAACTTGGTGGCAGAAGGATATGGAGAAAATGGCAATTAGGTTATGGAATGTTAGCAGTGGTGAGAATTTCGTAACGTTCTGGGGACATCCGACAGATATTCAGTCGCTTGCATTTTCACCAGATGGCACACTTTTGGCGAGTGGTAGTTTTGATGGCACTATCATACTTTGGGATACGAAACCTTATCTGTAGAAAGGAGGTGAAATATGATGGATAGATTTGAACCGAAAAACATTGAAGAAGTTAATGCGGCTTTAAAATACTTCAATGATTTTCACGATGGATACGTTGAAGGTTTTGAAGTAAAGTTTGAAAACTACAAGAGCATTGATGAAAAAGGTATCGCAAATGGCATCGGACAGGCTGATATGACAATTATTCTCACTGTAAACGCTTATCCTTATGGTAAAGAACATAACCAATTAGTGAGGGTTGAATTCATTGATGTCAAGTCTTATGAGATCATATCTGAAAGACATGATCCGTTTCCGATGTGGGGTATTTCTGAAGCAACTACAAGATCTGCCCCTGAACCTTATGAAGATGATATATATTGGGATTTTGCTTTTTTGGGAGACAAAACAACTTTCAATGTAACGTGCGCCAGCATAGTTTTTACAAATATCGGTTATGTTATGAATAAAGAAAAACAGTCGTAGATTTTGCAGAAAAGTGTTAAAATACGCATTAGAAAACTCCTTTATTTTGGTATAAAGATTTCATCATATAACAAAAGAGTTCTCTTTAGACAAAAATCATTCAAATTATTTATCATACTCACGTTTGTGTAGTCTCTACTTATACCATTTCGAATTGATAATGTCTCTTTTTTGTAGCACATTCTGTTAGATTGTGCCTATCTTTGTAGCACATTCATCCTTGATTGTGCTTCTTTGTAGCCGAACAAAGACATTTAAGGATCCAGAAACCCCTTCCGTGCCCATCTATGTCAGCTAAGTTAACTGGGGCGCGATAATCCGCGATTCTGATAAAAAGGTGACAGAATACTTACACACCCAGTCTTTCCGAACAAACGAAGCACATTTCCCCTTCTGTCCCTTTGCCATGCCGTAGTTTCAATTCCCTTCAAATGGGAAGGGCTTTCCGAACTCCCTGTGCATGACTGCTTTTCTGCTGCACTTGTCATATAGTTTCAATTCCCTTCAAACGGGAAGGTCTTTCTGAATGCTTGTCTGAACCAGGATTTTCAGGATTATAGGATTTTTTCAGGATAAGAGGTATCTTCTCGTATTGATGGATTTTGTTTCAACTTTCTTCAAACGGGAAGGGCTTTCCGAACTTGACAGAGCAAATGAGTACACAGATCAACGTCTTGCTCAGTTTCAATTCCCTTCAAACGGGAAGGGCTTTCCGAACAAACCCTTATGAACACTACACCAAACACGATTTGATAGCAAAAATGACGCTAAAACCAGTCCCCATCTGTGTTCAGGGGCAATTTTGACTGCATTGGCAATCAATCAACAAATCGCGTAAGTTTACAATTCATGCGACTGATATAAGTATACGCTAAATCTACAGAAATGTCAAACTTTTTTAAGGGTGTGTAAAGTTTTTGCACTCTATTTGTCAGAATCGCAGATTACGCGGAAGGGGAAAGGGGATGGAAGAATGGAAGGGTGGAAGAGGGGAAGAGGGGAAGATTGGAAGGGTGGAAGAGGGGAAGAGGGAATGGGTGGGAGGATGGAAGAATGGAAGAGGCACAATCTAACAGAATGTGCTACAAATCGGATGTCCTTTATTCGCTGCAAGGATTTCCGGGGTTGTTTTCCCTCCATTAGAGAGAATTGAACGTAACCCGAGCAAAAAGTTTTAAGGTATCTCGTTATTGAATGATGGCGTTAGTCGTTTGGACTTGGAAAAGCGGTTCGTTCTAAGTGTCAGGCAACGCATCTGATGCTGTCATGACTTTCGTCTAATCGTCATCATCGTCGTCATCATCGTCGTCATCATCGTCATCATCATCATCATCGTCGTCGTCGTCATCGTCGTCGTCCTCATCGTCCTCATGGTCATCATCATGGTCGTCGTCGTCATCATCGTCATCGTCATCAAAACGAAGATTTGGAAAATCCGCTCGGTCTTGCTGGTTTATCCAATCTCTGAAGAGTTGAATTTGCGCAGCAGTCATCGGTGGACCATGTCCTGCAGGAGGCATCCTGCCTGATACCATTTCTTCTACAATATCACTACTGTTGGCATTCCCAGGAATAAAAACTGACTCTCCTTCGTCGTCTCCACGTATAAAACTCTGATATGTTCTGAAATCGAGACTATCGTACCCATTTGCGTCGTGACAACCGGCGTAAGCACATCTTGCTGTGAGAATAGGTTGGAGGTGTAATGCATAAGAGACTTCACCATTTGGAGGAGTGGGTGTTTCTGGTGGAACGTTAGTTGGTGGATTTACGATAACGGCATGATTATTTATCCAGTCTCTGAAGGTTTGAATTTCCGCATTGGACAATGGCGGGCCTCCTGGCGGCATTCTACCGGAGACGATTTCTTCAATTATATCGCTTGACTGTGCATCACCTGCAATAAAAAGTGGACCGGTATTTCCGCCTGCTAAAAATGTTTGATATGAACTGAGATCGATGTTATTCGGTCCATTTGCGTCGTGACAACCAGCGAAAGCACATCTTGCTGTGAGGATTGGTAAAAGATTTTGGTCAAAAGTAGTTGCAGCGTTTGACGTTTCAGTAGGAGTCGGTTGTGTGGTAGTCGGTTGTAAATTTTCAGGTGGAGATCCTTCGTTTATTACCCTATCTTGCAGATCCAAGCAGGCAAACATGCACAATAGTATTCCTAAGGTTGGCAGGTAAGACTTATGTAATTTCATAGCTATTGGATTTCCTCTCTCATATTGTTTATTAGTTAGTTATTTTTTGCTCCCGTGTTGATCCAGTCAATAATAAGTTGAATCTGATTTGCGTCAAGATAAGGACCCTCAGGCGGCATTTTGCGTTTGACAATTTCCTCAACTATTTCGCTTTCCTTTGCATTCCCTTCAGCATATAAAGGTCCGTGTCCTCCTCCCTTCTGAAGTGTATTGTATGTTCTGAGGTCTACACCATCTGGACCATCAGCCACATGACATCCCACTAATGCGCAGTGATTCGTAAGTATAGGTGATATATCGGTTTTGAAGGAGGGTATAGGTCTGTTTCCAATATTTGGACTGTCAAATGCAAGTCCTAATTCGGTAGCATATTCATCAAAATTTTTGCCACAACCACCGATGAAAATCGTAAATCCAAGTAAAGACAATAACAGTAACTTTGACATAAAGAATTCCTCATTTTGAGTTATAAGAGTTTAAAGATAATTGCTTATCGAGTTCCAATGATGATTCAACCATCTTTCTATTCGTTTGACGTCCATGAATTAGACTCAATAGAAGTATTAAAGTTCAGCAATTTTTGTGCCAACTTTTACAACAAGCAGGAAACTATATCCTGGATGAAGTTAAAATAATACTTTGGGTAATTCGTAGAGATACCCGGCAGAATACGAGTTTAGTATTCTGCATTGGTTAGGAAACCGAACCTACCGAGTCTGGGAAAAATAAAATATTACCCGATTTAATACTTTAACTTCATGTAGGATAATCTGAATTTTTTGTTCAGAATTTGGACAGGAGTGTTCAGAATTTGGACAACCTTTTTATTTTTTGAAGTCTACCATCCTTGATTGTGCTTCTTACTACAACGCCATTCATCCTTTTCCTGATTACCTTCAAAACACATCAATTAACGCATGACGCAGCAATAGACAGGGACACCCAAAATTGCGTGAAACAGGAAGAATATATCTGTTTTTTTAACTTGACATCTGTATTTATATTATGTTACAATAATAATGTTAGGACTTACACATTTTTATAAAATGGTGTATACTATTACTATTTTATTACAACCAAAAATAGATTGCTAACAAGTTGGGGGCAACTGAAAAGATAATATCAGAAAAAATCCAATATTTTCAAGCATATTTCAACATAGGGAAAATTCTGTACATTTCGGTGAAATTAAAAAATTAAATCAGTCAGAAAAACCGCTACAAAGCCTGTCAGTCACTAACTGCACAAGCGATGTACAAGAATGTACGCGTGTACACTATTTTGTACGAATTCGTACACTTTTCAAAATGAGAATATTGGTCTGTCCTTACTATAACTTGTATGTCGGGTAGAGTGAAGCGAAACCCGACTTTGCTTATGATATGTGGCTTCATGTCCAAATCAACGCCAAATGCGCGTTTGGCATTTGTCGGGTTTCGTTCCTCTACCCGACCTACTTATTTAGTTTGGACTATCCAATACTATCTCGTTTGAAGGGAATTGAAACACCCAGTAATTTTCCAAACGGACAGATTCTAACAGGTAATGAAATCTATAGGAAGTGTTATGAAAAGATTAAGATTACTATTGTTGGTAATAGTATTGATAATATTATCAATACAAGCTAACGCAGATTATTTGGTAAAGACCATTTATTTTAAACCAAGTAATGTAAATAATGTTCCATTCGAAAAAATTAAAGGATGGATGAATGATGTTCAAGAACTATATGCAGAAGAAATGTCTAAGAATGGTTATGGAAATCAAACGTTTAAATTAGAAAGAGATCAAAACGAAAATGTAAAAATAAATGTAGTAAATGGGGTTCATTCTTCAGGAATATATCAATCGGACACATGGAATAAAATAAATTCTGAAACACCCCAAATATTTAAGAACCAAAAAAATATACATGTTTTTATTGTCGGAGGTATTAGTACAATTAACTTGCATCAAGGGTGTTGTCAATGGGGAGTTGGATGGCCTATTTATAATTTTAATTTTGGAGGTACTTGTATAGTTGCAGAAAATGCAGCTACATCTTTAGTTAGACTTATTGCCCATGAAATAGGACATACTTTTAGTTTATATCATACTGGCACTTCTAATACATTAATGGGATCAGGATCTGAGTTAATACCTTATGAAGCTAGATGGTTACATAAGCATTATTTTTTTAACAGCAATAGAGTAATAAATTTTCAACACCCACAGGTGAATCAAGTATTTAATGTTGAAGAAATAGAACCTAATATAATTAGTATTAAAGTAAATATTACAAGCCTAAATGATTTATATCAAATTGTAGTTATGGATGATAATATATTAGTATTAGGTTGGCAATATATTAACGGAAAAAATACTAATGTAGACATTAAAATTGATAGAAGCAAACTTATAGGAAAAAATCATATAACATTTATGATTATGGATACTTTCGGGGCATTTACGCATTATGGATATAACTATACAATGCCACCAAGATTTAATGAGAATGTAGTTGTTGAAGAAGATACTGATCATAATAAAAATGAAGACATTGGAATACAAGAAGACTTAGATCCTATAACTATTAAAGAAGATACATCTGAAAATGTTGTCTATCTTAACATTAATTTAGGTAAAAAGACTTTACCGGATGAAGATGGATTAAAACCTTTTAATTCAAGTAGTGAATATAAAAATGGTTGGGGATGGAGATCTATTTCAGATAATAAGACTAATAATGGTAATCCTATTATTATTAGAAACGCTACCTTTGAAAGAGGTATCTCTTTATCCCCACCTCATCATCCAGAAGTCTCATCCCTTAAATATAATTTGCAAGGAAATAATTATATTGCATTTGAAGGATATATTGGAATAACTAATGATAGAGATTTTGAGATAGGTAAAAATGAAAATAAAAGTTGTTTGGTTGGTGGCAGCTGCATATTCACATTTGAAATCGATGGAAAGAATGTATATAAGTCTGGATTATTAACTGGAAAAGATAGCTATGAAGAGATTGATTTTTATATACCATTTGATGCGGAAGTTTTAAGAATTATTATTGACAGCGGTGATGATAATGCATCGTGCGATCATCCCGCAATAGGTGATCCTAAATTAATATCTAATTCACAAATTAGATATAATATAACACCAAAGGATAAGATTACTACTTTATGGGCTAATATTAAACAAAAATAGAATATATTTGTCTATGAATCGTTTTTTATATTTTAGATTATCAAGAATTTCCTTTAGGTCTAAATCCATGCGTTAAGCAATCCCTTCCCGTTTGAAATGCCTTGAAACAGTATCTATTGATACGCGAAGCAACCTCTTATCCTGAAGGGAGTCTTATCCTATTAGTTGTCTGAGCCTGGATTTGACCAGGATTAGAGGATTAGAGGATTTTCAGGATAAGCGTCATCTTCTCGTATTTTATTTTTATGAAAATGTGAAATCTTTTGTGGTTCATCCGTTTATGTACATAGCACTCCGCTGGAGTGCAGCCTGTTGACAATCTTTTTTCTATAGACATATTGCTCCGCTGGAGCAAGAGTTCAGCGATCCTTTTTATTTGTTAGTGAAAAAAACTTTATTTGTCTGAATCTCGGATTACGCGGAAGAATTTCTGGATCATTATATGACTTTGATCAGCTACAAAGACACAAACTGAAAAGTTTGTGCTACAAAGGGTTACAATCTAACAGAATGTGCTACAAAGAGGCACAATCTAACAGAATGTGCTACAAAGAGAGGCACAATCAAGGATGAATGTGCTACGGAGCTAAAGCTGCAACAGTATGAGTGGAGGTGCTTTTATCTGTTGGTAGGTTTTTTCTGTGACTTGATCTGAGAAAAACGGGGCAAAGAATGTGTCTGCGATGTCTAAAAACTCAGGTAGGTTCATACCCATGTAATTGCTTGCCATATCACCACTTTCAACAACGACTTGGCGCAGCTTACTACGTCCAGCGGTTGAAAGGGTGCGTAATGGTCGCAACATCCGCATGTGATATTTTATGAGAGACGCTGATACCTGAATTAACCCTTGTAGAAACAGACGATACGTGTCCTCTGCACGATGCCATAACCCTTCCCATGCTTCGTGTGCCTCCCACCAATAAGCGAAATTGTAAAGATCAACACCGTATAAGTAATCTTCATTCTGTCTCCACATTTCTGGAGGTAGCTGGTTTTCATCATGTTCTTCCTCTATACCGTAACTGTGTCCCAGCGGGTCACGAATCGGATGGGGTGTGACACCTGGAAGATGTCTATAAGGCGGAAAGGGTATATGTGGACAATACCGATGCCAATTTGCATCAAAGGGATCTGGTTGTTTGTGCCCTTCCATATCTGTAATTCCATATCAGTAATTTGAATCTACCTGCCGATGCCGATGTAGTGGAAACCGGCACTTCTCGCTTCTTGCGGCGAAAAGACATTGCGTCCATCAATAAGTATCGGTGTCTTCATCTGTTTGGCAAGCCTACGGAGTTCTAACCTGTGATAAAGTTCCCATTCTGTCACAAGTACCAACGCATCTGCATCATAAGAGAGTTGGTACACATCTTCTACAAAGTTGACCTGAATATCGTGCAATAATTTATGCGTGTTCGGCATTGCAACAGGGTCGTGAGCGGTAACTTTCGCTCCTTCAGTGACGAGTTGATGGATAATATCAAGTGAGGGTGCTTCTCGTATGTCATCTGTGTTAGGTTTAAATGCGAGTCCAAGGATACCGATTTTTTTTCCGTGTAACGTCTTTAGAACAGCTCGTAATTTCTCTACGATGCGTTTCCGTTGTTGAAAGTTGACTGTTCGTGCAGCTGCTGTTATTGGCATTTCGTATCCAGCTTGTGCAGCGACACCTAAGAGTGCAGCAGTATCTTTCGGGTAGCAGCTGCCTCCCCATCCCAAACCTGCCCGGAGGAAGCGGGGTCCGATCCGAGAGTCAAGTCCGATACCGCGAGCTACCTCTGTCACATCTGCTTCTACTTCCTCACAGAGTCCCGCAATTTCATTGATAAAACTGATTTTAAGTGCAAGAAAAGTGTTTGCGGCGTATTTTATCATCTCTGCGCTGTTCGGGTCAGTTGTCATCATAGGCGGTAGATGGTAAGACGGTGGACGTGGTAACCAAGAGGGTGGATCGAAGGTCTGTTCTAAGATCGGTTTATATAGCCTACGCAATGCTTCTATGGCATTATCGCTGTTTGCCCCGACGACGATCCTGTCAGGATAGAATGCGCCTTGAAGTGCCAAACCTTCCTGCAGAAACTCTGGATTAGATGTGATGGATACATCTCCCTGAATCTTACGTTGTGAAAAGACTTCATTAACGACTTCTGCAACACGTCTGTTCGTCCCGATAGGCACGGTTGATTTTATGACAAGCGTATAATGTTTATCTGGATCACAGAATTGTGCGACTTCTTTTGCGGCATCTTCTACGTGTCGTGTATCTGCCTCTCCACTTTTCTTCGGTGGTGTGCCGACAGCAATCATGATAAGTTCTGCGTCCGGAACAACTTCATCAAAACGTGATGTGAAACGGATCGTATGTCCGACATTGTCTATTAGGTCTTGTATGCCGGGTTCGTGAATAGGACTTTCACCTGCGTGTAACAGGTTGAGTTTATTATTGTCTTTATCAACAGCAGCGACATCGTGGTTTAGATATGCGAGCACTACAGCCGTAGTTAGTCCTACATATCCTGTGCCGATAATTGTAACTTTCATATTTTCCTCAAATGGATAGTGTTCCGTGTTTATTATATCATATTTACCAATGAATAGGTTGTCATAGTACCCACAACCTAAAGGTTGGGGCTTGTGCTTCGTAGCAGATGCGTTGTTTTCTTAGAAAACACCCGTCTTATTTCTGCTCCACTTCAGGCTGCTAAGCCAGCCTTTTTGATATTGATAGCAGCGTTTATGTCTCTGTCGTGATTTACACCACAA
>JAJDZB010000034.1:0-10039 GCA_022824835.1 Candidatus Poribacteria bacterium
CCATTGTTGCTTACTCTTTTCTAAACGATACAAACCATGACGATTAGCACCGTATATATTATCTGTATCTTCACATAATAAATCTAAGGTAATATTTCGTCCAGCTACATCTGATATTATTCGCCAATTCTCATTATCATCTAAAGTGATAACGCCTCTATCAGTTGCAACATAAATGTCTGATCCAATAAACTTTATATCATGCGTATTTACAGAGTCGACATTCAGATTTGATGTTATATCTTTCCAAGTTTTTCCGCCATCATCAGTATGTAAGAGTCGATCATCACGTCTTCCGACATATATATTATCTTCCATTATTGCAATATTGTGTCCGAAATAGTATTTGCTGTTCCCGGCTTCTAAACCGATATCTATCCATTCATACTTTTCGGGTGACCATTGATATAGCAGTCGGTTATTTTCCAGATAAAACTTGTTATTGTTGACAATCATCTCATAAATTCTGGGTCTATTCATGAGTAACAACCGTTCTTCAAACCCATCGTCTGATGTTGATAGGTCTTGGGATTTGTCTGCTTGACCATCACTTTTTTTGGGAATAAATGAATCTCCTAATATAGGTGGTATATCCTTAATGGGTATTAACTCATCCCCATTAGCAGAAATTCGGCATATTCTAACGTAGTCGTTTCCATCAACGGCAAGAGCATACAATGTATCGTCAACAACCGTAAACTCTGTCGGATAATAAGAGTTACCTCTACCGGAATCAACATGCACAGGATTCCAAGTTTCTCCGCTATCGGTGGAAAAAACCAATTCACGTGCAGCGGCTGCGTAAAGTATGTTATTATATGCTGCCAACTCTCTAATTTCAGTGCCGATTATACCGTTCATGTGTTTCTGCCAAGATTCACCAGCATCGGTTGTACGTTTGATGTGAAACATTGCCCCCATGAAAAAGTTATTTTCATCCACAGCGACAAGTGTAGAATCGTAAAGTAACCTTAAACCTTCTATCAATCCAAGATTTGTCCATGTTTTACCGCCATCTCTTGAACGGTAAGATTCCATGCCGATAGCCAATATCGTTTCACCAGATACTATTAGCGTTATCTCAAGTAAAGGTGGTAAGAAATTAGTGGATTTTGGGGAAATATCGTTCCAAGTTTCTCCTAAATCGTCTGATCGATATATTCTGCAAGCAACATTGTTCATGTGTAACATGCCATCTTCCATGTTATTAGGTCTACGCAATGACTTCATCATTTTATCCTTGATAGATTCTATTTCGGCATCGTCAAGGGTCGTTCCTACATAGAGTGAATTGCCAGAGACACTAACTGAGCCCACCGATTTTATGTTTTCTGCATTTAGACGTTGCCATACTGTGCCATTTAGGCGATAGAGACCTTGATCAGTGCTAACAAACGGCGTATCGCCTATTGCTGATAAAGTCTTTATTCTTTGGTCTTCCAAACCTGAACTTATGTCATTCCATCGTAGTCCAGGTCCAAATGAACTTCTGTAAATACCTTTCCTGTGTGCTAAATAAAATGCTGACTGCGTGACGATAAAGCCAACCGTATCAACTTCTGGACGATATGTAACAAAGTCCCAGGTCAAACCATCATTATTAGATGTATGTATGTCTCGTTCAAGGGCGATATAGAGTTTTCCGTCCCATTCTGCAATCGGCATTTTGTCATAACGATTTGTGGGGAACTCTGTAAAAGTACGTTCCCATCCATTTCCGTTATCTGTTAATCTGTATATGCCTGTGATTAAAGATGCAAGTACTGTTCCCTTTGAAGTGACGAACAATTCTGTCGTTCCTACACTCTGTGGGCCCATCACTTGTGTCCATGTGCCTGAACTGTTATTAGGTTTAGGTGTCGATTCTTGTGCGTTTAGTGCAAAAATATCCTTAGTATTATATGTAGAGTCTATTAACTCGAGCTTTATAGAATCGGGTTTTGCAAGTTTAGGGACAGTATCTATCTCTAAAACAGAAAGTGCATCAGCACTTGTATTGTATTGACCATAAGCACACATAAGGCAAAAAAGAGATATAAGAGTTGTGCATATCAACATCGGTGTCCATTTTGATATGTGCCATATTGAGATGTTTTTATAACTATTCATCTAAATTCCTCCAAATATAGTAGAGTCTATAGTGTAGTTTCATGGTGATAATGTTTCTATCGTCCAGTTTCCATCCTCTATCAAAGTATAACGTATTCTATCATGCAGCCGACTTGGACTTCCCTGCCAAAACTCAAACATAGTTGGCATGAGTCTATATCCTCCCCAATGTGAAGGGCGAGGAATGTGCTTATCAGCATACGTCAACTTCGCCTTCTCAAAGTTCTGCTCAAGATGTTCTCGTCCAGAAATCACAACGGTTTGACGTTCTGTCCGTACTGCAAGTTGACTATCTCTGGGACGACTTGCGAAATACGCATCCGATTCGGCATCTGTCATCTTCACAATTGTTCCTGAAATTCGCACCTGTCGGTCCAGTTCTCGCCAATAGAAAACTGCAGCAGCGTGTGGATTCGCGGACAATTCCCTTCCTTTTTGACTATTATAGTCGGTATAGAAACAGAATCCTTCTCTATCAAACCCTCTGAGGACGACCATTCGTGCTGAGGGGATACCGTCAAGGGTTGCGGTGGCAAGTGTCATCGCATCTGGCAGATCAATATTTGCTTCTATAGCATCATTAAACCACTTTTCAAACTGATCGAAAGGATTATCTGCTGCATCGACTTTTGTCAAGCCACCATGGTGTTGATATTCTCTACGTAGTTTGTCTGTATTCATGTTATTTTTTCCAATAATTCGGAGAGAAGAGAATTAGCACAGTATATATTTCCAACCGTCCCAATAGCATGCAAAACGTTAGGATAAACTTACCTATAGAGGGGATATGAGCATAATTGTCAATAGGTCCTACATCACCAAGCCCTGGGCCGATATTTCCCATCGTAGCGATTGTGCACCCTGCAGCGGTTACTAAGTCCAATCCCAGTGTCGCCATGATACATGTAACGATTGCGAAAATGCCGATAAAAAAGAAGAAGAAGCCCAATACATGTGTTAGTACTTCAGGAGGAACTACCCTGTCATTGACACGGACAGGAAGCATAGCATGTGGAAAGATAAGTCTTTTAATTTCTGCGCCGCTCTGTTTAATGAGTAGCAGGAAACGAAGTTGTTTCATACCACCACCTGTTGACCCAGCACAACCCCCATAGAACATGAGCGTTACCAAGATAAATTGCGATAGAGCAGGCCACATTTCAAAATCAGCTGTGCCATAACCTGTTGTTGTCGTGATAGATAGAACTTGGAATGCTCCAAAACGGATTGAATCCCAGACCGAATTGTATGGGACATCTCCATCTACATTTGTAAATCTAACAATGTTCCAAGACACAAGAAGGATGCTGATGAGGATCACGACACCATAGAATCTGAATTCCGTATCTTTAAAGTACCCCTTAACATCACCTCGTAGCGCACGATAGTGTAGAGCAAAATTAGTTCCGGCAATAAACATAAAAACGGTGATAACCGTTTCAATATAGACACTGTTAAAATGAGCAATGCTATCGTTTTTGGTCGAGAATCCACCCGTTGCCATTGTGCCAAATGTATGGCAAAGTGCATCAAAAAGTGTCATTTTCCCTGCCCAAAGCAACAATGTCTCTATTACCGATAATAGGATATAAACACCCCAAAGGAGTTTAGCGGTTTGTGCGATACGCGGTGTAAGTCTTTCTGTTTGGGGTCCAGGTGCTTCTGCGCGAAATAGCTGCATACCGCCAACACCGAGCATCGGGAGGATTGCGACCGCAAGCACAACAATCCCCATTCCCCCAAGCCAATGGCTGAAACTACGCCAAAACAGCATCGCCTTGGATAAAGGTTCAATTTCTGTTAACACTGTGGCTCCGGTCGTTGAAAAACCGGACATAGATTCAAAATAGCAAAAAGCAAATTCTGTCAAAGGCGGACGATTATCTGCTGCAAAAACATCAGCAAATAGATAGGGGAACGAACCGAAGAGAGCAACAACAACCCAACCTAATGTTACTATGGCAAAACCTTCTCGTATACCGAGATCCGGTTCAGCAGGTTTTACTGTAAAGCGGAGAATCAAACCGACAGTGAATGTTATTATAGTAGCATAAACGAACGCAGGTAGGTTAGATTCACCCGCGTCTGGATTAAAATAGTAGTATGCTGCAATACCTAATGGCAACAGCATTGTACCAGAAAGACAGATTAGTAGATTTCCAAGCGTGTGAAATACGAGTTTTCGGCTCATAGGTGGTGGTTATCGGTCAAATAACGGTATAAGAATTGTAGGTGATTCGCTAAACTCTCCGTGCTGCAAACATATCCTCTACAACCGGTATAGCATCTGGCATACTGAAGACGATTACGCGGTCAGCGGGTTGAATAACGGTGTTGCCGTGTGGAACAATATGATTTTCGCGACGGAGTATTGCACCGATAAAGGCATGCTCGGGGAATTTCGCTTTTAATGATCTGAGCTCTTTGTGAACGATTTTCGAATTTACGCCAGCGACGAGTTCTATCACTTCCGCTTCAATTTCATGAAGTGAAGCAACAGAAACTATATTGCCCCGACGGATGAGTCTAAGCAGGTTGCTTACAACGGTCAGGTGTCTACTAACTGCCCCATCTAAACGGTGGATACGTGCAAGTAACGGAAGATAACGTGGTTGCTGAATTAGACTGAGAACACGTTGTGCGCCGTGTTCCTTAGCGGTCATGCAAGCCATTATATCGTTTTCATCATCACCTGTTACCGATACAAATCCACTAACTTCTTCAATACCCGCTTCTTCCAACAGTTGAAACTGGAGGTAATCGCCGTGTAGAACTGTGGTTCGTCTGAGTGTTTGTGAAGCGAGATCGGCAAGTTCCTCGTCCGCCTCAATCAGTTTCACATCAGTTCCATTACTCTCAAGAGAACGTGCAAGTTCAATGCCGATAACACTTGCACCGACAATGATGACACGGTCAAGATGGGTGTTAATTATAATACCGAACAGACGGAATAACTGTTCTATTGCAATTGTACTACCGATGACAAATACGTCTTCACCTTGACGCAGCTTGTCATCTCCTTTAGGGATAATAACATTCTCAGAACCGTGTCTTTTTATTGCAGCGAATCGGATACCGGAAATAACGCCATTCGCGTCTAATTCTGCAAGTGATTTGCCTACAAAAGGGTTGTTCGGTTTGATGCGTAAAGCAGTAAGTTGGATTCTACCGTCTTCAAACTCAACGATTTCTCTGGCTTCAGGGATCCTTAGGAGACGGATAAATTCTTCAACGCATAAATGTTCGGGATTAACAAGGAGGTCAATTCCAAAATCGTTTGCGGTTAATCCGCTTTCATCTGAAAAGTAATCTGGATTTGATACGCGTGCAATTTTCGTTTCTACTTGGTAACGATTTGCAATTTGGCAGGCAAGCATATTGATCTCATCGCTGTTGGTAACTGCGATGATAAGTTCGGCATCACTAATGCCAGCATTTTTTAGCAGCACGGGTGATGCCCCTGAGCCGCACAGCGTTTGTAAATCTAATTGTTCGTTGACCCGTTGACAAGCTTCTTGAGATTCATCTATTAAGACGACATCGTTATTTTCTGCTGTCAATAGTTTAGCAGTGTGAAATCCGACTTCTCCTGCTCCAATGATTATTGCTTTCATATTTTATGACGGTTTAAGTCCTTTTGAACTGAAGGCTCATCTATACAGCAAACCTGTTATTTTTATTTTGGATACGCATATCAATAGTCTGTCAGCGGGGGACAAGAACATACTAAATTCCTATCGCCGTGTACTTCGTTTATCCGGGCAACCGGTGGCCAAAATTTTGTCTGACGGACCCACGGTTTTGGAAATGCAGCTTTTTCGCGCGAATATGGATGGTTCCAATCGGACTTTGTGACTGCTTCTACCGTATGCGGTGCGTTCTTTAATACATTGTCTTCAGTTGACGTATCACCATTTTCAATTTCCGATATCTCTTCACGAATTGAAATCAGTGCAGAACAGAAGCGATCAATTTCAGCTTTAGATTCACTCTCGGTCGGTTCAATCATCATGGTGCCAGGTACGGGCCAAGAGACTGTTGGCGCGTGAAATCCGTAATCCATCAATCGCTTAGCAACATCAGTAACATCTACACCCGCTGTTTTCTTAAAACCACGCAGATCAATAATACATTCATGAGCAACCAACCCATTCTTACCAGTGTAAAGGACAGGGAAGTGCGGTGCTAATTGTTTAGCAATGTAATTTGCATTAAGGATAGCAGCTTCTGTAGCAGATTTCAGTCCTTCTACCCCCATCATTGCAATATAAGCCCAAGAGATGGGAAGAATGCCGGGACTACCCCACGGTGCAGCGGATACCGGTCCAATGCCATCTTTGCCACCAACTGAAACAATTGGGTGGTTAGGCAAGAAATCTGTCAGGTGAGCCTTCACACCAATCGGTCCCATGCCTGGACCCCCTCCTCCATGCGGGATACAGAAAGTTTTGTGTAAATTGAGATGACAGACATCTGCTCCGAAATCTGCCGGGCGACTCAACCCAACAAGCGCATTAAGGTTAGCACCATCCATATATACCTGTCCACCATGTTCATGCACAGTATCGCATATCCTGTGAATCTGTTCTTCAAAAACACCGTGTGTGGAGGGATAGGTTATCATTGCAGCCGCCAATGTATCATTGTGGGTCTCAGCCTTTTCTTTCAAATCGTCAAGGTCTATGTTACCTTCTGTGTCACATGCAACGACAACAACTTTCATACCCGCCATAACAGCACTGGCAGGATTTGTTCCGTGTGCAGAGGTCGGAATTAAACAGACATCTCGGTCTCCTTCGTTCCGGCTCTGATGATATTTCCGAATGACTAACAATCCCGCGTATTCACCTTGTGAACCCGCATTTGGCTGCAGTGAAACAGCACTAAAGCCCGTAATCTCTGCTAACCATGTTTCTAACTGTTCAAATAGAATATGATAGCCTTGTGCTTGTTCACTCGGCACAAACGGATGTATCTCCCCAAAAGATTGCCAAGTGACAGGTACCATTTCTGCAGTTGCGTTTAGTTTCATCGTGCAGGAACCGAGCGGTATCATCGCATTTACAAGTGAGAGGTCTTTGGCTTGTAATCTGTGGATATATCTCAACATTTCTGTCTCGGAATGATAACTGTTGAATACTGGATGTGTAAGATAAGGGGATGTACGCTGTAATGCTGCGGGTATCCCAATAGATTTTGCTGTATGACTCTCATCTCCGTTTTCTGCTCTGTTTTCTGCAAAGGGTTGTAGCAGGTTGTCAACATCAACCTGTGTCGTGGTTTCATCTAATGAGATACCGATGTGCGTTGCATCGATTGTTCGGAGATTAAGCTGTTTCTCTTGAGCAGAAGAAACTATACCTTCCATTTCGTCCGCGCTAACTTGAACACTGAGTGTATCAAAGCACGCCGCATCTCCTGTATTATATCCCAGTTTCTCAATATCAGAACGTAACGTGCATGTATATCTGTGTACCTGTTCGGCGATCTGCTTAAGTCCCTTGGGACCGTGATAGACAGCATACATCCCCGCCATCACAGCGAGGAGTACTTGTGCAGTGCAAATATTACTGGTTGCTTTTTCACGCCGTATATGTTGTTCGCGTGTCTGAAGTGCTAATCGGATGGCGGGTTCATCGTTAGCATCATGAGAAACACCCGCAATACGTCCGGGAATGCTACGTTTAAGCTCTTCATGTGTTGAGAGGAATGCAGCATGCGGTCCACCATATCCGAGCGGGACACCGAACCTCTGTGAGTTGCCAATCACTATGTCTGCCCCGAATTCTCCAGGGGGTTTCAGGAGCAAGAGTGCTAATAGGTCAGTTGCGGTAACACATAATCCACCTGCAGCATGCACCTGTTCAGCAAAACGGTGGTAATCGTGGATAGTGCCATCTGTAGCGGGATATTGCACGATTGCACCTAAGATCGGCGTGTCAAAATTGACGGTACGATGATCACCTATCTGCAATTCTATACCTAAAGGTTCAGCACGGGTTTTTAGAACTGCGATTGTTTGTGGATGACATGTTTCGGATACGAAGAACTTACGACTAATCTCCTGTGGGACATTCGCATAACACATAGACATCGCTTCAGCGGCAGCTGTTGCTTCATCCAGTAGGGAAGCGTTAGCAACTGGGAGTCCGGTTAAATCAATAACCATCGTCTGAAAGTTGAGCAACGCCTCTAATCGTCCCTGTGAAATTTCTGCTTGATAAGGTGTGTATTGTGTATACCAACCCGGATTTTCCAGTATGCTTCTTTGGATGACTGGTGGAACATAGCAGTTATAATATCCCATTCCGATATAGGAACGGTAGACCTGATTATGAGAGGTGAGCTGCTTTAATGCGTCAAGGACTTCGTGTTCTGAAAACACTTGAGCGTATTTGTTTTTTTCTCCAATGTCCAAACTCAGCGGCGATGATAGTCGTATATCTGATGGCACAACATCAGCGATGAAAGACTCCATTGATGCGTAACCGAGTGTCCACAACATCTGATTAATTTCTTCTGGACGAGGACCTATGTGTCTATCAGCGAAAGTAGTCGTACTGTTTTCTTGGTCAAGCATCTTCTACCTCAATATGTGCCTGATAACCGTCGGCATCAAGAAGTGTGTCAAGTTCACTCGGATCGGTCATCTTGATTTTCAAGAACCACCCATCATCATAAGGTGAGTCATTCACCTGTTCAGGAGCATCAAGAAGTGTTTCGTTCACCTCAATTACTTCACCGCTTACGGGTGCGTAAAGGTCAAATGCTGCCTTGACAGATTCTATCACACCGAGTTCCGCTTTATGGGTTAATTGTGTGCCAACATCAGGTAATTCAACGAAGACTATATCCTGAATTTCAGACTGTGCATAGTCTGTAATGCCAACTGTAGCGATGCCGTCTTCGGATTTTACCCATTCATGACTTTCCATGTATCGTAAATTATCTGGAATCATCTAATTTTCCTTGCTTATATCATTCTTCAACCTGTGTAGCACGGTTGATTTCCAAATCATCAAAAGCTTGTCCTTTTTTGTCTGTAATCCGTAGATAAAATCCCCAACCAAATTCCTCTTCACACACTTTGACGAGGATACTGTTCTTACCTGGCTTAAGTGTCACGGGAAAAACATATCTGTCCACGACTGCTTTATGTGTTTCTGTGTGTGCATATACTTCTTCGCCGTTTAGCCAGACTTTTCCCTGGTCGTCACTATCAAAGCGAAATTGGACTTCCCTTTCATCAGGTGAAGTAACGGTCGTCCATGCATAGGCAACTCGCCAATCAACATCTTTCCCAAACCTGATATTGCCATCCAATTTATCATCAGAACATTTCTCCCAACCCACCTTACCATCTATTGTGTCGTATTTCACGGTTGTGTCAAAATGTGTTGCATCTTCAGGAATATATGCAGTATCAAAACCGATTTTACCTATATTATCAAATGGACCGAGGACTATCCATGAGTCTTCTGCAAGTGATACCACCCACTACCTGAAGGTAGGGGCTTCGGTTTCTTAGACAATAGCGGTTTCGCCAAAGGGTCAACCGTCTTACATCGTCTCCACCAGCAGGCTATTTGCAGTTTTTAGAACCGCTATCGTGCATCAAGACACGGGTACCCCAGCCTGCAAAACTATATTAGCAGCATTGATGTCTCTATCGTGATGTGTATTGCAACTTTCGCACGCCCAAAACCTATCTGCAAGTGTGAGGTCCTTGTTCTTATATCTACACTTATGGCACGTTTTAGTCGTAGGTTGCCACCTATCTGCTTTTGCAAATGTTTTTCCAAACTTCTTACATTGCCATTCAAGTATCTGCGAAAACTCACCAAAAGCAACGTCAGACACTTTCCTGCCCCACAACTTCTTCATACCCCGAAGATTGAGAGTTTCTATCGCAATGTAATCGTATCTTTTA
>JAJDZB010000055.1:0-17615 GCA_022824835.1 Candidatus Poribacteria bacterium
CATTATCAATTAGAAATGGTATAGGATTCTTGACAAAAATGTATGGATAAGATTATTGTGAGTACAATTATTGAACAAACAGAAGGAAGGAACGGGATAGCAGGTTATTTCGATTACCACTTCCCAGAACACCATGTCTGAAACAACACTCTTTGATGCTTCTTACGAACTTATGAAAAAGCCATTATTGAAACAGACATTAGACCGGCTACGTCCCATTTATAGCCAGTCCGAACTTAATGCCTTACGGATAGATAGTACAAGTCGAGAGGGGTTGTCACAAAGGTCAGGACGTGGATTTGTAAACCGAGACATCCTTGAGACTGTGCTCGGTAATTTATTGGAATGTGTTGCGCCCGGTTCTCACAACGCACCCCATCTTCAAAATCAAAAACGGGAGCTCTCAGAAGCAATTGAAGAGGTAGCGGATCAGTTATATGCCATGATAGCACAATCGTTTCTGGCAGTTACAGATGAAACACATCTCAACGGAGCACTTGAAACGGCTTTTTCACTACTCTGGGAACTCCCGCGTCTAAAGAAACGCGCGTTGTGGAATCGATTTGCTTCCCTTAAAGATCCTGCGGTTTGGGATGCATACCTACTGCACACCGGAATCTCTCGCGAAAAAATCGCAGCACTTGACTTCAGGGCACAAATAGATAATGCAATTAGAGAAAGAGTCTTTGAACCTTATGAGGATTTTTTAGGGTCTCTGAACTTGGCTTCAGTACTTGACTACCAACTCCAACTTGTTGTTAGCACATATCCAGGATGGCGTGTGTTGTTCTATCACGATGTTGCATACGCACTCACCCGCAGCGAACCACCGGAAGACAACTCTGATCTACACAGAGTACCGGTCCCCCTCTTACCGCGGGCAATTGCAGAACTTGGTGGACGCTATTACCAAGCCGATCTACACCCTGAAACAGAGATAGGTGATGCCAATCTATTAGAACATCCACATCGTGGCGTAACGACTGGACAGACAGGTATCATCGGTTCAGGATGTGTTATCTATCCTTGCACATTAGGTGGGTTGAGTGTTAAAGTAAAACAACGGCATCCTGTTATTGGTGACTTTGTGGAGATCGGCACAGACACAAGTCTGCTCGGTCCAGTCCAAATTGCTGACCATACGACGATCGGGACAAACACCGAAATTTACGGGTTCGTAGAGATTGACCAGCGGTGTCGCATCGGTTCATCAGTTGTTATCGGTACTATCCGAGGTGCAGCTGAGCATCCAGGTAAAATTATGATAGGTGACGAAGTGCGAATTGGGGATGGCACAGTCATTGAAAATACATCCGAAATGGATCTGATTATTCCCACACGCGCACAGATTCCCGCACGAAGCCACGTCGCTAATGATGGGTTCGGTTTCCCAAGATATGTGACACAGACATAAACTCTACAGGACTTACGCACTACCCCGGTAGGTACGGATTCTAACCGTACCATAAACGTCAATTTAGTGATTTTCCCAGGCCGGTAGGTTCGGTTTCCTAACCGAACCGGATCCTGTGAAAATAGGTGAAATTTGGTCATTTTGCGTAAATCCTGCTCTATTAAAAGAACTTGCGAGAAAAATACAATGAAAAAAATCAAACGCGCACTCATAAGCACTTACGATAAAACCAATCTCTTGCAGATCGCATCTATACTTGTACAAAACGATGTAGAAATCCTATCTACGGGTGGCACAGCAAAACACCTTCGCGACGCAGGTATTGAAATTATTGATGTATCTGAATATACCGGTTTTCCAGAGATGTTACAAGGTAGGGTAAAGACACTTCACCCAAAAATTCACGGTGGATTACTCGCAGACTGGTCAAATCCAGAACATGCGAATCAGGCAATAGACAACGGTATTAAACCGATTGACATGGTAATCTGTAATCTATATCCATTCGAGGAAACCGTTGCTAAACCCGATGTCACACTAACAGAAGCAATAGAAAACATTGATATAGGCGGTCCAACGATGCTACGCGCTGCTGCGAAGAATTACAAGCATGTCGCTGTTCTAACAGACCCAAAACAGTATCAGGAGATAATCAACGATTTAGATAGTCATGATGGATGTCTTACTGAGGAGAGACGTTTCGGTTTAGCAAAAGCTGCATTTCTCCATACTGCTCATTACGATAGTGCGATCGCTACGTACTTAACGCATACTGAAAACCGAGATGGATTCCATGATGTCTTAACATTTACTTACAGAAAAGCGGAATCCTTAAGATATGGCGAAAATCCACATCAGAAGGCAGCGTTCTATAGAACAGAAACATCTCCTGCAGCGTGTGCAGCATGGGCAGAGCAACGCAATGGACCCCCTTTATCGTTTAACAACATACTTGATTTAGATGCTGCGCTTGAGATTGTTAAGGACTTCAAAAAACCCACCTGTGCAATCATCAAGCATAATAACCCATGTGGACTTGCCAGTGCCGACAACCTAAAAGACGCTTTTAATAACGCTCTTGAATGTGACAGAACTTCCGCATTCGGATCGATCGTAGGACTCAATCGCAAGGTTACCATTCAGACTGCAAATACTATCCGGGATGCATCAAGAGCAGGCGTTAAAATAGAAGCGGTAATCGCACCAAGTTATACGGATAAAGCATTGCAGGCATTGTCTCGTGTAGAAAACCGACGAATACTTGAAACAGGACCTCTATCTGGTTCTGAGGCAATCACACAAATCCGCAATGTTACGGGGGGGTTGCTACTGCAGGAACAGGACTCGCACGATGTGACGAAAGATGACCTGCAACTTGTTACAAAGCGCAAACCCACGGACACTGAAATTGATTCTTTACTTTTTGCTTGGAAAGCCTGTAAACATGTAAAGTCGAACTGTATTTTGCTTGCACAAGACACACAAACTGTCGGTATCGGTGCAGGTCAGATGAGCCGTGTAGATGCAGCAATTATCGCAGTGCGTAAAGCTGGAGAAAAAGCTAAAGATTCAGTCTTAGCCTCCGATGCTTTCTTCCCATTCCCCGACGGTGTTGAGATTGCAGGAGAAGCAGGTATTCGGGCAATTATCCAACCCGGTGGATCTGTCAATGACGAATCCGTGATTGAAACAGCAGACTCTTACGGTATAGCGATGGTGTTTACAGGTATTAGGCATTTTCGGCATTAGTGAGGATCGTAATGAACAACAATTCATTAACATTCTCTATTCCGTCTACAATTATTACAGGTGCAGGTGCATCAGAAAAAGCCGGTGAACAAGCAAAGCGACTCGGTGCAACAAAAGCACTTATTGTGACAGACCGAGGCATCGCAAAACTCGGTTATGCAGCTAATATTGCCGATAACCTAAACACCTCTGGCATATCTTCCTCAACATTCTCCGATGTCACACCCGACCCCACGTTACAAAACGTCACAGATGGACTACAGCAATACGTTGACGAATCATGTGATTTAATTGTAAGCATCGGTGGCGGTAGTTCCATAGATTGCGGCAAAGGCATCGCCATAAAACTCACCAATCAAGGAGAATTCTCCGATTATATGGGAGTTGACAGAATCCCAAATCCTGGCGTTCCACATATTGCAATCCCAACCACAGCAGGAACCGGGAGTGAAGTTACAAAAGTCACCGTCATAACAGACACAGAACGTAATGTAAAAATGATGCTGAGCAGTCCCTGTTTACTCGCTTCAGTTGCATTAGTAGATCCTTTATTATCACTCACAACACCACCACACCTCACGGCAGCAGTAGGTGTTGATGCCCTGACACATGCGATAGAAGCATACATCTCTAAACGTGCCCAACCACTTACAGACGTTCTGGCATTAGAGGCAATCAGGTTGATATCAGGGTCACTGCGACAGGCGTGGGCAGATGGAGATAACATCCCAGCAAGAACCGATATGATGATCGGTGCAACAATTGCCGGTATGGCATTCAGTAATTCTTCCGTTGCATTAGTTCACGGAATGTCGCGACCTATAGGTGCTTATTTCCATATACATCACGGTTTGTCAAACGCCGTGTTACTGCTTGATGTCATGGAATTCAGCGTCGTTGGGGCACCAGAACGTTTCGCGGATATTGCACAAGCCATGGGAGAAATGACCGATGGATTATCATTAATGCAGCAAGCAGATGCAGCAATTTCTGCAGTGGAACGTCTCATAAACGATATTCAGATGCCAAGGCTTGGGGAAATTGGAATTGATGAAATGAAGTTTGAGGCAGTCATCAATCAGATGGCACTGGATGCAATAGAGAGTGGAAGTCCAGCGAACAACCCACGACAAGCCTCACAAGAAGAAATAGTCTCTTTGTACAAAAAATGCTTCTCCCCCAAAAGTCAATAATCAACACAAACCTGAAGTTGTTTTCATTCATAATATCATCCAACATTTCAGATAAATCCGTGATAGATAAATCACTCTGAATCCTTATGGTTATACGGATTGTCTTCTCTTCAGTCCCGTAGGGACGATATGTTTATAGAAAACGTGTCACGCCCCCTCTTTAGTCCCGTAGGGACGCTATGTTTACAGAAAAATGTATACCCCAACTATCTTCAGTCCCGTAGGGACGATATGTTTATAGAAGGCTGAACCCTTGCTCCAGTGGAGCAATATGTCTATAGAAAAAGGATTGTCAACGGGCTGCACTCCAGCGGAGTGCTATGTACATAAACCGACGCGTAAAGATTCTGCCCCTTAAACACCTGGTCGGTAGGTTCGGTTTCCTAACCGAAGCGGCTTTATGCCAATTGTGTTCACATAGGTCTTGGCAAAGGATCCGGTTCGGTTAGGAAACCGAACCTACCGGCCTGGGAACATCCCTAAATTGAAGCCTATGGTAACAAAAACTTTATGCACCCTTTGTGATTGCAAAGTCTTGACTCAACTCACAATATCTAATATAATAACCTAAGTTGCCATCTTGCAGCACAATCTGTATGAAGTTTAAGTCTTAAATTGGGTAATATTTTATTTTTCCCAGACCCAGTAGGTGCGGTTTCCTAACCGCACCGGATATTCTGGATTCGGTATAAAGCACAAGATTGTGAAATCTCTGCCGTTCTGGTCAACAATCGGATACCTAACCATGAAACAAGCACCCATAATCCAAATGCGAGGCATCAGCAAACATTTTGGCAATGTTCACGCCAATGATGCTGTAGATTTCACACTCCAGCGCGGCGAAATACACGCAATAGTCGGAGAGAACGGCGCTGGGAAATCTACATTGATGAAAATCCTCTACGGTCTATATCAACCCGATTCTGGTGAGATTGCCGTAAATAACAAATCTGTCAAAATCTCTTCACCACGTGATGCAATGCGTCATGGTCTCGGAATGATCCAGCAACACTTTACATTGATTCCCGCATTCACGAGTCTTCAAAATATAATACTGGGAAAAGAAACCTGTAAATTCGGCACATTCCTTGATTATCAAAAAGCAGAAACAGTTGTCACCGAACTTGCTCAAAACTTAGGGTTTGATGTACCACTAAACACACCCATTGAATCTCTACCAATTGGCACACAACAACACACTGAAATCCTAAAGGTGCTGTATCACGGTGCTGATATTCTGATAATGGATGAACCTACAGCTGTGCTTGTGCCACAGGAAATAGAGGGACTGTTTACATGTATGCGTGGTCTCAAACAAGATGGAAAAAGTATCATCATTATCACACACAAACTGGATGAAGTTATGGCAATTGCTGATACTGTCACAGTCATGCGTGGTGGAAAAATGATCGCTACTTTTCCAATCACCGAGACACATCCACAGCAATTGGCAGAGCTGATGATAGGTGAACCCGTTTCTCAAGATACTATTAAACGGAAGGAAATCACACAACCCACACCTATATTGCAGTTAGAGGATGTAACGACAAAATCAGAAGATGACTCATCAGACACTTTCTCTGGTAAACTTGACAGCATAAACCTTGACGTCTTTTCTGGCGAGATCGTTGGGATTGCCGGTGTGGAGGGAAACGGACAAACGGAACTGATTGAAGTGCTTACGGGATTAAGACAGATACAGAGTGGTAAAATTACATTAAACGGTGAATCCATGCTCGGTTATTCAACCGCAGAATTCAGAGAAAAACTCGTGGCACATCTCCCCGCCGATAGACATCGACACGGGGTTAGTCTGAACAGTAGAATTGAAGAGAACTTTATCGTCGGTAAACACAAACAGAGCTTGTTTTCACGCAATGCGCTGTTGCGAAAGAAAAACATCCGTCAATTTGCAATGAATGCACTTGATAAATATCAGATCAGACTCGGAAGTATATCAGACAAAATGAAAACGTTGTCTGGTGGAAATCAACAGAAAGTTGTAGTTGCAAGGGAACTATCAGGCGATCCAACACTAATTATTGCCGCACATCCGACTCGCGGTTTGGACGTTCATGCAGCCAAGTTTGTCCATCAACGTCTCATACAAGCACGAAACCGTCAGAAAGCAGTGATACTTGTCTCTGCTGAATTGGACGAAATCTTTTATCTTAGCGATAGGATTGTCGTCATGTATAAAGGTCAGATCGCGGGAATTGTTAAACCCGATGAAACAAACCAACAAAAATTAGGAGCATTAATGCTTGGAGTAAACGAAAATGATCATTGATTCACATACACACGCATGGCCTCGTTGGCCCTACCAACCACCCATTCCCGATGATGAAAGCCGCGGCAACGTAGAACAACTCCTCCACGAAATGGACTTGCACGATGTAGACAAGGCAGTGCTTATCTGTGCCAGGATTGATAGAAATCCTGATAACAATGACTACGTCGCAGATTGTGTCAAACGTTATCCTGACAGACTTATACAGTTTGCTGATGTTGACTGTTCATGGACAGACACATACCACACAGATGGTGCTGCAGATCGTCTCAAAATGGCTGCCGAGACCTATAATCTAAAAGGTTATACACATTACCTTAGGGGAGATGATGATGGTAGTTGGTTCTTTTCTGATAAAGGTGAACGTTTCTTTCAGACGACTGCAGAATTAGGTCTGATTGCAAGCATAGCAATGGGGAGTCATCAACATGCGCCACTCCGAAAATTAGCAACACAGTTTCCTACAATTCCTTTCCTTTGCCATCACATGGCTGGTGCGCGTGCTGGTGAAGAGCATCCACACCCACAGCTCGCAGAAATACTTGCCTCCGCGAACGTACCCAATATCCATGTGAAAATGTCAGGGTTTGCGTATGTCTCCCAAGTTTCGTGGGATTATCCCTATTCTGACACCCATTGGATCGTCCGTGCGCTCTATGAACACTTCGGTCCGGGTCGTCTCTGTTGGGGATCCGATTATCCTGTAGTCCGAAAATTTATGACCTATCAACATGCGTTGGAAGCGTTTCGCACCCACTGCACCTTCATCCCCGAAAACGATAAAGCAGAAATCTTAGGTGGCACACTACAACGTTTACTCTCGCAAGCAACGCAATCATTTTGATTGACATAAACCTCCCTGTTAGTGTATTATAAGAATTACTTTCAGCAACAACATATCATTGACTGACAGCCAGAATAAATATTATACCATTTCTAAATGATTATGTAGCATTATTTCGTAGGTCGGGTAGAGCAAAGCGAAACCCGACAAATGCCAAACGCGCATTTGGCGTTGATTTGGACACGTAGGATTAGAGAGGGTTTCCATGTCGGGTTTCGCTTCGCTCTACCCGACCTACAGTTTATTTATGACAATTTGTCAATTGGAAACGGTATTAATATCAGAGGATAAGCATGCCTACAATTTTGGAGCGGTATCATAAAGTCTTCGCAAAAGACAGCGAATTGTCTCAGAAGGCAAATCAGTTATTCCCCGATGGTGTGACGCATGACGGACGCTTTATGTCGCCATTCCCCATCTACATCACACATACTGATGAGGCATACAAATGGGGACTTGAAGACAAAAGATTCATCGATTATTGGGCAGGACACGGTGCACTGTTATTAGGACATAACCCTCCTGAGATTGTTGAAGCAGTAACAACACAGATGCGCCGCGGGACACACTACGGTGCTTGCCATCCATTGGAATTAGAATGGGGTAATCTGATTACAAGACTCGTTCCTTGTGCAGAACGCGTCAGGTTTGTCAGTTCAGGGACAGAAGCAACGTTAATGGCGATTCGACTGGCACGCACTTATACGCAGAAAAACAAGGTACTAAAGTTCGCTGGTCATTTCCATGGCTGGCACGACAGTCTGATATTTGGCGCATATCCACCATTTGATATGTCTATACCGGGTATTCCGAAAGAGGCACGAGATAATACACTTCTCTGTCCTCCCAATGATATTGACGTTGTGGAGAAACACTTAAAAACTGATAAAGACATCGCGTGTGTTATCCTTGAACCGACAGGTGCATCCTTCGGAACTGTTCCTACAGATGGTGTATTCTTGCAACAACTTCGCGACCTTACCGAACAGCATGGTGTTCTCCTGATATTTGACGAAGTCATTACAGGGTTTCGGGTTGCACCCGGTGGTGCACAGGCACATTACAATGTCACGCCAGATTTAACAACACTTGCAAAAATCGTAGCAGGAGGACTGCCAGGTGGGGCACTCGTTGGAAAAAAAGAGATACTGAAATTAATTTCGATGGAAGCAGAGGAAGAGGGGTTGAAAATGCACCATCCCGGTACTTTCAACGCAAATCCTCTATCCGCTTCAGCAGGGATAGCAATGCTCAAAATCGTAAAGACTGGAAAACCCAATGCACAGGCAAACAGAATTGCTCAGATACTCCGAGAATCACTTAACAGAGTTATTGATAAATATGGATTAGATTGGGCAATCTACGGAGAATTTTCAGGAATCAGACTCCTCATCGGACACGGTGAGAAAAATCTACGTGCCGTAGATTTTAATCCGTATGAATGGGATTACAAGAAACTAAAAGGCGGAAACGATGAGCAGTTATTGACCCATCTACGATGTGGACTGTTGCTAAATGGAGTTGATCTTGCAACAAACGGTGGAATGACAACTGCAGCACATACTGAAAAAGACATTACGCAAACAGTGAGGGCTTTTGAAAAGACGATTGAATGGATGAAAGCGGACAAATTGATTTCTTAGTCAAATCTGATTGAGACAATCCCTCTCGTCCTGTTTTGTATGGAATATTTTATAAATCTATTTGGTGATGATAGAAACTGCGGAACTTCACATAAGCACGCTTGGAAAAGTATTGACAGAGTCAATGTCAGTCCATTAGAGCCAGGTGATTCAGTACGGTTTCACGCACACCAGACGTTCAAAGGGAATCTCTTTCTTGCGAATTCAAATCTATTAACTGGAGATAGACCTATCACATTCGGATCGTATGGAGATGGCGTTGCGACTATTGATGCTGGGACAAGTTACGGATTCTACGCAAGGAATCAAGCAAATGTACGGATAACTAATCTCAACTTTATCGGATCAGATCAGAATTCAGACTCAGGTATCTGTTTTGTTAATACGTTAACAGAACACAGAATACTCTCAAATATTCGAATTGATAACGTTGATGTTAGCGGCTTCAGAGATGCAGGTATTCGTATCGCTTCAGAACCGATTGATGGGGGTTTGTGCGGTTTTAGTGATGTGAAAATTACGCATGCTAACGTACACGACAACGGAGACACTGGGATCAAGACCATCGGTCAATGGCATCCTGAAGAAAGAGGATATGCACATGCTGATATCTATGTTGGACATTGTGCCGTATACAGAAACTTTGGCACACCTAACCAAGAACTTCATACAGGAAACGGCATTGTTCTTTCTCAGGTAGATAGGGCAACTATAGAACACTGTGAGGTATACGAAAATGGCAAATTAAACAATTTTGAAGAAGGTGGTCCAGTTGGAATCTGGACATGGGACTCAAACCGTGTGCTGATTCAGTTCAATAAATCACATCACAATAAGACTGGAAGTAGTAAGGATGGTGGCGGTTTTGATCTGGACGGAGGTGTTCGTAATGCAATCGTGCAGTATAACCACTCTCATGATAACGATGGTGCCGGATTCCTGTTAGCTCAATTTAACAATGCAAAGGCTTTTCATAACAATGTAATTCGCCATAATCTCAGCGAAAACGATGGGCAAAAGAACAGTTATGGGGGTATACATTTCTGGTCAACTGGTGCAAATGGTGGCATCAGAAATACAACTATCTATTGCAATACAGTAAGTACATCAAAATCTGCTAATGGCAATCCTTCAGCAGTTGATTGCAGCAGTGATGGAATTTACAATATTGGGTTTTACAACAACATCTTTCAGACTGATGGTATAGCAGCGTTAATTCGGGGAAAAGATAATCCAGAAGTATTATTTGAAGGTAATACCCATCTGGTTGGTCAATTACCAATATCTAATATGTAAACTATAAATTTCACAATATGAGATAATAGAATGAGACGTTTTGGAACTCAAGGACGCGTGTATCCAGACAAGCACTATGTTGTTCCACGCACCGAAGAAATCACAGACTTCAATAGTCGCGTGAGAGAAGGACGGTACATCGTTCATAGAAAATAAATGAAACGACACTTGAAAGGAATAAAATGTAAATGAAAACTATAACCTATCGGGATGCACTGAAAGAAGCACTGATAGAAGAGATGGAACGAGACGAAACCGTTTTCCTAATGGGAGAAGACATCGCTGAGTATGGCGGCGCATACAAGGTAACGGACGGTCTATATAAGCAGTTTGGAAAAGAACGCATCCGAAACACTCCCATTTCTGAATCTGCAATAATTGGCACTGCACTGGGTGCAGCAGTTACAGGCATGCGTCCCGTTGCAGAACTGATGTACATTGACTTCACTGCAGTTGGAATGGATCAAATTGTCAATCAAGTAGCAAAGATCCGTTATATGGTCGGTGGACAGTTAGATGTTCCTCTTGTTATCCGGACGCAAGGAGGTGCTGGACGTTCATCCGCAGCACAGCATGCACAAAGTCTCGAAGCATGGTTCGTACATATTCCGGGTCTACTCGTCGTCATGCCATCTACACCCTATGATGCAAAAGGACTGCTAAAAACTGCCATACGAAACGACAACCCTATAATGTTCATTGAACACAAACTGCTCTATACTGAAGAAGGCGAAATTCCCAATGATGAATATACAATTCCATTGGGTGAAGCGGAAGTAAAGCGAGAGGGTGAGGATATTACGATTTTAGCAACTTCACGTATGGTCTTAAAAGCACTTGAAGCAGCTGAGGAACTTTCAGAAGAAGGAATCTCCGCTGAAATCGTTGACCCAAGAACGCTTATGCCACTTGACAAAGATACCATTTTTGAGTCAGTGAAGAAAACGAACCGATTACTGATTGCACATGAGGCAGTCGGTAGAGCAGGTTTCGGTGCTGAAATCGCTGCACTTGTTGTTCGAGAAGCGTTTGATTACCTTGATGCACCCATTGAACGCGTAGCTGCAGCACCTGTCCCCGTTCCATTCGCACCCGTAATGGAAAACTTCGTTATTCCTGATACAGAACAGATTGTTGATGCAGCACGAAAATTAGTGAAATATGAGATATAAAATGCATAGAAATATAAAATGCATAGAAAATGAAAGGAGAAAAATGTGGATTTAATAGATTTTTTAAGACTTATTACACCGAAACGCCTTCTTATAATTGTAATTGGCATTGTCGTCTTGATAAGTCTATCAACAAGCTTCTATACGGTCGAAGCAGACGAAATCGCTGTTGTCTTATTGTTCGGAAAATCTGTCCGAAACACCGATCCTGGACTTCACTTTAAATTGCCTTTTGGCATTGAGAAAGCAATGAAAGTTCAAGTTAGAAAAGTCTTTAAAGAGGAATTTGGGTTTCGAACTTTAAAGGCGGGTATACGGACTGAATACGATCCCCGCGACTTTAGCACTGAATCTTTGCTACTCACAGCAGATCTGAGCATCGCGGATGTTGAATGGGTCGTTCAATACAAAATCAAAGACCCAGAGCAATACCTGTTTTCAGTTAGAAACCCAGAGTTTGCATTACGAGACCTATCAGAAGCGGTCATGAGTCGGGTTGTTGGGGACCGCACTGTAACGGAAGTTCTCACAGTTGGCAGGATCGAAATTGCCATTGAAGTAGAACAACATCTACAGGCACTGCTTGATCTATACGAAACAGGTTTGGATGTCGCGACGGTCACGCTGCAGGATGTGAACCCACCAGATAAGGTGAAGCCCTCCTACAACGCAGTGAACGAAGCAAAACAGGAAAAAGATAGACTCATCAACGAAGCATGGCGCGACTACA
Source organism: Candidatus Poribacteria bacterium (assembly GCA_022824835.1). Classification (GTDB taxonomy): domain Bacteria; phylum Poribacteria; class WGA-4E; order WGA-4E; family WGA-3G; genus MSPOR6. The sequence goes on from JAJDZB010000055.1 coordinate 12,332, forward strand.
ACCAATCTATCCCAAAATCTAAAGGATTAGCATCCCAGCAAATTTCTGAAGCACAAGGATACGCGCTAAAACGTGTCAATGAAGCACAAGGGGATGCTGATAAGTTCAATTCAATTCGGGCAGAATATCAAAAGGCAAAAGAGGTAACACGGAAAAGAATCTATCTTGAAACCATGCAGGATATCTTACCGCAGATAAAAGAGATCTATGTAATTGACTCTAATACCAATACACCTATACCAATTTTGCAGTTGAAGGAATAAATAAGGAGAATAGGATGAAGTTAAGTATACTGATACCCATAATTGTCGTTATCCTCTTGATCGTAGTACTGTCTTCGGGAATGTTTTATATCGTTGAAGAGGGGGAACAGGTCGTCATCACTGAGTTTGGACGACCCGTTGGAGAACCAATTGTTGATGCAGGTCTAAAAATCAAAACCCCTTTTATTCAACAGGTGCACAGTTTTGAAAAACGTATCCTTGAATGGGACGGTTCTCCAAATCAGATCCCAACAAAAGACAAACGGTTTATATGGCTTGATACAACTGCACGTTGGCGAATTGTGGATGCACTCAAGTTTTATCAAGCACTCGGTACAGAAGTGCAGGCACAATCTCGTCTTGACGATATTATCGATTCCGCTGCACGTGATTTAGTAACAGCACAGTTGTTAATTGAAGCTGTAAGAAATTCAAACTCGGTATTAGAACGAAAACCGGAAACCCTTGAAGAAGAAGCTGGACAATCCACAGAAAAGTTAGAAGAAATTAGCATGGGGAGAGAAAAAATAACACAAGAGATACTTGCTAAAGCACAAGAATCTCTGCCCAGATTTGGAATTGAACTCGTGGATGTTCAAATTAAACGGATAAACTACGTAGAAGAGGTGCGGGAGAAAGTCTTTACACGTATGATCTCTGAACGACAACGCATATCTGAAAAGTATAAATCCGAAGGGGAAGGTGAAGCTGCAGATATTATGGGGCAGAAACAGAAAGAGTTAGAACGGATTCAATCAGAGGCTTATAAAGAAGCTGAACAGATCAGAGGCGCAGCTGACGCACAAGCCATTCAGATCTACGCAGAAGCACACGGAAAAGACCCTGAATTCTTCGCTTTTCTACAGACTCTGGAAACATACCGAAAAACCAATAATGCAAGCACAAAACTGATTCTGTCAACCGATAGTGAACTCTATAAATACCTCAAAGATAGTCAGGCAATCAGAAGATAGTATTCCAAGGAAACTATCTTCAACTAAGGATCTTGATGGAGGAACAAATGATGAAGCGAATATCACTTTCATTACTATGTATATCAATCCTACTTTTAACGTTCTCAACTATGTATTCAGCCGCACAACTGATGCAGCTGAATACGATCCAATGCTCTTTATTGTCTCAAACGCCTAAAGAATCTGATAAAGAGATGGAAGAATCTAAACTGAAAAAGGCTGACCAGAAAAAGATGATGGAAATGAAGGAGAAGAAAGATTACAAAGACAAAAACGCAATTAGAGTTCTCAATCCATCAGATTTCTATAAATCCCAAGAGAATAGGATCTATTCTGGACCGCAACCCGGTGAAAAACTTCCACCGCTAATGGTTACGCATCTATACGGTAAAAAAGACAGACTGGATATAGATAAGGCTTTTGATATCACAGCAGGAATTGGTGGAAAACTACTCATCCTCTTCTTGCAAGATAATAATATCGCATCTATAAAAGGGATGGATGAAAATGTAGATGCGCTTTCCAGAATAAACCAACACCTAAAAGGAAAGTCCATTTTAAATAAAACAGAAAAATCAGATCAAGAACTCCAAATTGGCGTTGTTTTCCTTTTAGGTGATAATGACACACTACCTGACTGGTCAGACCAATTTCTTAAGGGCCTGGAGTCAGACAACATAAAGGTCTCAAAGTCAACTGATGGACGCGAAGGTCCTGGCAGTTATGGACTCAATCGTAATGTATCACAGACTATATTGATTGCTAAGGATGGTAAAGTGCTTCACAATTTCGCTTTTACGCAGCCCTCGTTTTACACCGATCCTCATGTGCTCGGTGGTGTGGCACAAGCAATTGACGTTGAACCTACAGTATTGGAAAATCTGTTGAATAAACAACGTGAAGTAAAGAAAAAAGAGGAACTGGAAAAGTATCAAGAAAAGGTGACTGATTTAAATGAGAAGTTAGACGCCTTAAAACAGAGATACATTGCGGAAAGTTATAAAGCAATTCGAGAAGCTGTTAGCAAAGAACGAATATCCAAGGATGCAGCTGCTGAAAAACTTAGAAAATTAGGAATCACATGGCAGGAAGGCGAAGCACTTCTTAAGGACAACAAGGAAATAGATCCAAAACAGGACCGCGACCCATCTCCTGAACAAAGAATCCGTAGAGAAGGGGGTACACGTGAAAGTCCTGAAGCAAGAATGCAAAGAGAAGGAACACGAGAAAGAGACCAAGACCGCGATCCATCTCCTGAAGAACGCATCCGTAGAGAAGGGGGCAAGAGAGAAAGTCCTGAAGGTAGGAGAATGGAAAGAGAAGGTAACCGAGATAGAGAAGGATCACTTTCACCTGAAGCACTTATCAAACGTTTTGACAAAGACGGTAATGGTAAACTGAACGAAGCGGAATCGTTAGCTGCACGACGCGCAATGTCAAACCGGGAAGGCAACAACCGTCAACAACGAAGAAAGGTTGAAGTCAAGAACCCCGATGAATTCAAACAAAATCGGGAGAAAACTATCTTCTCCGGTCCGCAACCGAAAGAAAAACTCCCTTCTCTGACAGCAATAGCAATTAACGGAGATGCTAAAGGAAAAACTATCGACTTCATCACAAAAGCAGACAAAAAACCACTGGTTCTGATCTTTCAAGATGAAAAACCGCTTGGACTACGAGGGTTAGTTGGCTTTACACGATTAATCGCTCAAATCAATAAAATGGCTAAACTGCAGATTAGCGTCCACGTCCTATTTTTAGGCGATTCACCAGATACGCTAACACAACAAGCAAACAAGATTGTACCGCATGTTCCAAAGAATGTTCTGCTGGGGATATCTCCAGATGGACGTGAAGGACCCGGAAATTACGGATTGAATAGAAACGTGGCACAGACCATACTGACGGTGAAAGACGGAAAAGTGCTTCATAACTTCACTTTGGCACAACCGATGCTTGCACCAGATCCGTATGTGCTCGGTGGTATTGCTGAATTAATTGGGCAGAAACCTGCTACAGTACAAAAAATGTTAAACGCAGAAAGCTCTATTATTGAAATTAATAATCCTGCTAAGGGTGAAAAAACTGGTAGAATGTTATTAAATGGAACCGTTGTTCAGTATGATCAATTGCTTACGATCCTTCGTAACTTACCTACAGAAGATGGATCTATGGTCATCATCCATACAGAACGAAACGTCCTTCATGAACAGATCGTCAAGGTAATGGATATCGCAAAAGAGGCAGGTATTGATAATATTGGATTCGGAATTAAAGATGCAGAAAATAAGCGTATGGAAAGCGATAGTGAACAGATGAATCGTGATGATAGATAAGATCCCGCAAACTTGTAGGTACATTTGAGGAGAAACAATGAACGTAGTAAATCGATGTGATGGCATGAGTCGACGAGACTTTATTCGCGTAGGAGGGTTAACTGCCCTCGGATTCGGTTTAGCTGACTTTTTTCACCTGCAAAATACCCATGCAGCCAAAAACACGTTAACCGCAAAAGCAAAATCATGCATCCTAATCTGGTTGGATGGGGGACCGAGTCATCTCGAAACGTTCGACCCAAAACCTGACGCACCGCAAGAAGTTCGCGGACCTTTGAATACAATTCCAACGAACATTACCGGTGTCCACATAAGCGAATGTATGGAACGGATTGCACAGATAATGGATAAGATCACAATTATCCGTTCAATGACATCACCCCTCGGTGAACATGACCTCGGAACACAGTATCTTATGACTGGATACAAACCAACACCGGCACTGGCGTATCCTACTTACGGAGCAACGGTCGCTTATGTCAAATCACAACAGGTTGACACATCTCAAGGTAATACACAGACCGCTTTACCTATGAACATCGCTATCCCGAACTTCACAGGACAGGTATCCGGAAACGGTTACTTACCGAGTGCTACGCGTCCATTTTCTGTTGGTGGAAGTTCAGGCAAAGAAAACGCAAAAATTAATAGCGGTTTTAAGGTGCGCGATCTGGACTTCTATCAAGGTATTGATATAACTCGTTTGTCCCGACGTAGACAATTCGTCCAGGCACTCAACGAATTCAGCAGTGCCAAAGACGCTGGTGTAGGAGATGTCACAGACCCAGAATTGGAGCGCGCCTATAATCTTATTACATCACCCGAAGCCAAAGGTGCATTCTCACTTGCAGATGAACCCCATAATGTCCGAAATCGTTATGGTTTAGGTGGTGTAAATGGAATCGGTATGAGTTGCCTATTGGCACGGAGGCTGGTCGAACGCGGCGTTCCATTCGTGACCGTCAACCATACAGGTTGGGATACACATCAAGATATATTCCAATTGAAAGAGCGATATCCCACCGACCAAAACGCGCATCTACCCTCTCTTGATAGGGCATTGAGTGCCTTGATCCAAGACCTGTCCGATAGAAGAATGTTAGATGAAACACTCGTAGTGGTCATGGGTGAATTTGGTCGCACACCAAAAATCAATGCACAGGGGGGTCGCGATCATTGGCCCAACGTGTTCAGTGTGATGTTAGCAGGCGGCGGCGTTCAAGGCGGACAGATTATCGGCAGTAGTGATTCGCTCGGAGAATTCCCGAAGGAACATCCTGTCACACCATCGGATCTTGCCGCAACAATCTATACGTTACTCGGAATTAATCCTGCGTTAGAACTTCACACCAATGACGGTAGACCCGTACGTGTTGCACCTGATGGTGCTAAGGTAATTAATGTGTGGGCTTAATAGTAGTAGGCACTCTCCGTGTGCCGTCATATATGCACTTAAAGAGTCAGTAACCCCAAGCTAAAGCCTGGGGCTTGTGTGAAGCGGATGCCAACCGTTCACTCCACAAGTTAAACTATTGACTACAGTAAAATATCACATTACGAACTATTGGTAAGTTATTGATGTTTCAGATGCTCCCCAAGTCTGAATCCACTCTGTAATGTGATCTGGATGGGGCAACATATACCCTGAAAGGGAGATTAGAACTTATGTTTATTCCAGTAAAGACGAAAGATGGACAGCAACTGATGCCGA
>JAJDZB010000059.1:0-15637 GCA_022824835.1 Candidatus Poribacteria bacterium
TCCCCTCTTCCACCCTTCCCTTCTTCCCCCCTTCCCCTCTTCCACCCTTCCATCCTTCCCCTCTTCCACCCTTCCCTTCTTCCCCCCATCCACCCTTCCAACCTTCAACCCTTCCCATTTCCATCCTTCCACCCGTCCAACCTATCATTTTAACTTAACATCTGTATCTAAATATATGACCAATGATATATGTTATATATGTAGTTGCTATATGTTTATGAAAAAAGGTGTTGACAAAACTATTATGCACAATGTACAGATAAGCACACACCTCAGATAATAAGCTTTTCAACCCAAAAATGAAAAAAACTAATATATTTTCAATTTTAACTTGCAAAATATGTTTTTATATATTACAATTAGTTTAAGTTACATATACACATACTTTAAGTTTATGTAAAAGGTGCTTACAATGTTATTCTACAAAATGTCCAAAAATGATAATAATATCAGAAACAATCCAATATTTTCAGGCATATTTCAACATAGAGAGAATTATGTACATTTCAGCGAAATTAAAAAATTGAGTCAGTCAGAAAAACCACTACAAAGCCTTACAGCCACTAACTGCACAAGCAATGTACAAGAATGTACGCGTGTACACTATTTTGTACGAATTCGTACACTTTTCAAAAGGAGAATATTATGAATTTACAGGACAATCATAAAGAATTTACAGTCAAATGCTTCGCAGAATATATGACACACAGCGATGTCGTTGACGCATTTATTCTCGAATTTCAACACGATCTACCACAACCACCGCCTCCACCAGAACCGCCAAACTTCGAAGAAGAAATCACCGGCATAGAATACCAATTTAGTAGAGGAGAATATATCAAGAATAACATGGATGAAATCAGTTCTCGATATTTCAAGATGTACGGTATTGATTCACATAGAAAACTTAAGAAAGAGGAAGCAAACCATATCGAGAAATTCAAACAGGATTTTGATAAAGAGTGGCAACAGGAACGCAAAAAAATGTATGAGGAACAACTATCTGAATATCAGTTGATACTTGATAATCACTACATGCAAATTCGTAAGGAACTTTCAAACCAATTGAGACGATTTAACATCACCCATACAAGATTCTCTGAAAAATACCGACAACTATTCAACGAATCACGCGATGCGTTTCTCAAAGGCAAAAGAGATGATAACATGACTGACGTTAGCTTAACGCAAGACGATAACATTCAACAAGAGTTAGAAATCATCTTTGGCCATGTCAAAAACCTTATGTTCTTAGAGAAAGAACCAAAGGAGGTACTAAAACACGTAGACAGAGCACATGAAATTCTCAAAACTATCTCGTCATACAACAAGTTAGAGCGGAAAGACACCAGCAAATAACCTCTTAATAGTAGCAGGCACTCTCCGTGTGCCGTTCTTATAATAGTAGTAGGCATTCTCCGTGTGCCGTCTCTTTAATAGTAGTAGGCATTCTCCGAGTGCCGTTCTTATAATAGTAGCAGGCATTCTCCGAGTGCCGTTCTTATAGTAGTAGCAGTCCCTCTCCGAGTGCCGTTCTTATAGTAGTAGGCATTCTCCGTGTGCTGTCTCTTTAATAGTAGTAGGCATTCTCCGAGTGCCGTCTCTTTATATATTGAGGAAACATTAGTGATTATGATACACTATGGTAGATTGTGGAATTGCAGCTAAAAAATTGAATCTCAGTTAAAAATGAGGACGACGGGAGGCGCGGGTGGTACCATTTTGTTGTGGGATTGGGAGAAAATATCTGCTATGCGTTAGCATGAAGACTTCGTGAAACCACATAGGACAAAACTCTAATACAATCAAGAGGAAGTTGAACATGAAAAACATAATACTCTTTCACATCACATTATTGTTAATATTAAGTATTGGTGTATCAGATGGTCTTTCTCAGGAATACACACAGTGGGGTTTACCTGAAGGTGCAATTACTCGTCTTGGAAAGGGTGACATATACGATATAAAGTTCTCACCTGACGGTAATCAGTTGTTTGTTGGAACAAGCATCGGTAAATGGACTTATGATATTCATACTCGTAAAGAGATTAACTTTCTTAGGTCAAATTCATATTCCAGACCAACATCAAGAGATGTCATAGTATATAGTCCTGATAGGACAAAAACTGCAAATGGAAACTTTGGAGGCGGTCTTGAGTTATTGGACATCCAAACTAAACGGAGATTGCGCACATTCAAGGGACATACTGACGCAATACGTGCAATTGCCTTTTCACCAGACGGAAGCCTTTTAGCAAGTGGCAGTTGGGATGCAACTATTCGCCTGTGGGATACACATACAGGAAAACAAATTGGAATTATGACAGGACATTCTCCTTTTGTTCAACAAATGGCAATTTCCGGTAATGGGAAATATGCTGCCGGTAGTAGCAGACTTGTCATTCACATCTGGAATACAGAAACCCGTAAAGCAGTACCTTCATCAAGGGTCCATAGTGGTTTGATTAGAGAATTAGTGTTTTCACACGATAATAGTACCCTGACAAGTGTTAGCATTGCTATCTTACTAAGGACTGCAGAAGCTGCAACAAACCGTGAGCTTTTTACCAAGGAATTTAAAGGTCATAAAAATAATCCTTGGTCTATTACAATCTCTCCAGACCAGACAATACTTGCAAGTGCAAGTAATAAGAACAGAATACGTATCTGGGATATGGCAACAGGTAGACAGACGCGATTTATTGAGACGAAGCACAGAGATGGTATTGGCGAGTTAGCATTCTCTCCTGACCAAGCCTTACTGGCAAGTGGTAGTCACGACAACACCATTCGTGTTTGGGACTTGAGTTCTGGTAAAGAGCAATTTATGCTACGTGGACATTCAAAAGAGGTAGAATCTTTGGCATTTTCACCCGATGGAACATTACTTGCCAGCGGGAGTTGGGATGGTAGATTGTGTTTGTGGGATATAAAAACGAAATCACAAGTCTTTCAACGTGATGGACGTATGGGTGGAATAATCGCAGTGCTATTTTCGTTAGATGGTAAAACGATCATAAGCACTAACCAATTGGATCAAATTCAGTTATGGAATGTGAATGATAATCAACCAAGACCATTCGTATCGCTTAGAGGCCACACCGGATGGATCAGAAATATCGCCTTTTCAGATGATGGAAAGACTCTGGCAAGTGGGAGTGACGATGGAACAATACTCCTGTGGAATTGGGAAGAATGTATGAAAATTAATGGCATGAATTGACAATAAATCCACGAGGTTAAAGAAGTGTTGAAGAGACTGTTATACATTCCTATAGTAATCTTACTAATGTGTCTGATTGCCGCAGATGTCATAGCTGAAGATTACACGAAATGGAATCTATCTGAAGGTGCAACGACCCGGCTGGCAAAAGGTAGAATAAACGATATTTCATACGCACCTGATGGGAAGCAATTTGCTGTATCTACAAATATTGGAATATGGATATATGATGCACACACTGGTGTAAAAATTAAGTTGATAAAAGAACCTGGACGCAAGTTCAGGAAAATTGCCTTTTCACCAGATGGTAATACCCTCGCCTGCTCATCTGGGTTTACAGGACATGGTGCGATCATGATATATGACATAGCAACTGGAGAATTCACACATACGCTCCAATCACCCATTGGTCTTTCGTCTCTATTTTTTTCTCAAGATGGTTATAAACTCATTTGTGCGGGATATTTTGGAGAGGTAAGTGTATGGGAGATAGAGTCAAGTAATCCACCAATCCTAATTTCAAACATAAAATTGGACTTAAAAAGTTGGAGCGAGTTCTGGCCTTTTACACTCTCATCAGATGGACGTTTCCTTGCCATTACAACACCAGATTGGAAAACGAAAGACTATTCAATCAAACTCTATGATGGTACGACAGGCGAACTATTGCATACTTTAGCTGATCACAGTAGTTCAGTAAAGTCGCTATCTTTTTCACCAGATAGCAAAACTTTATTGAGTGGGGATAGTAATGACTCAATCCGTGCTTGGAATACTGTAACTGGCGAACTAAAGACATCCATGAATTGGATGAACGGGAAGTCAACTATCGTTTTAGAATACTCTCATAATGGTAAATTCATAGTCAGTTCACATGATGATGGCGTTCGATTATGGCATAAAACGGAAGATGAAAGCCAAAATGCCATTTATGCTATCGGTGATTTTAAGAACATAATGTATTTAGATGAACATAGAGAGTATGTCTACAAAACTGTGTTTTCACCGGACGAGAATACATTAATCACTGGCAGTAAGGATGGAACAATAGTAGCTTGGGATATTAAAACAGGGGATCAACGTTTCGAATGTAAAGGGCACCTTGAAGGGATAAAGGGTGTGGTGCTTTCTGATGCAGGAGAAACACTTATGACTATTAATCAACCTTATAATCCTATGGGGGCATACCAACAACGAAAATGGGATGTTAATACAGGAGCGATTTTGTCATCTGTTGTATCAGAAAAAATACATTGGGGTACTATGGTAATCTCGCCAGACGGTAAGAAACTTGTCTCCCATCAATCATCTGGTAATTGTTTCTTGTGGAATATTGCATTAGACACCCCGCAGTTGATTACCACGTTTGATTTACAAGGATATCGTAGAGGGGGATTAAATGCCAGGATCGCGTTCTCACCTGATGGAAAAATGCTTGCAGCGGGTGGAGAAGATTTTGCAGTACATGTCTGGACAATAGATGATGAGTCAAACACACTTAAACACAAATTCACATCAAAAGAACACACGAAAGCAGTCTGGTCATTGGCGTTCTCCCCAGACGGAAAGAGACTTGCCTCCGGTGGTAGAGACGAACTGTTTCGTATATGGGATGTAGAAGAAGGAAACACGCTTTTCACAATCGGTGGACATTCTTCGCGTGTGAATTGTTTTGCTTTTTCACCTGATAGCAGAATCCTCGCTAGCGGAGGTTATCAACTCTTTCTTTGGAATGTAGAAACCGGCACATTGATTCGAAAAATCAGAGCACAGCAACACGCAAGAATTGAAGATTTAGCATTTTCACCAGATGGGAAGATTCTATTGATAGCAGCACGCGATGGACTGAATGTTTATAACATTGATTCTGAACGGTTTTTGACACTCAATCGGGATTACACTGGCTTTTTGAGTTTATACCCAGAGAACAATACACTCGTTACTTATAGTTGGGATGGTGATATAATTCTATGGGATTGGCAAAAGGTTCAGGAAATGCTGTCTGATAAATAATACACGATCCCATCAGAACGATCGCCATTAGTTCAATTTATTACATCTCAGCGAGTTTCTTCTGAAGCCATTGCCGCATGGGTGGATTACAGGGATCACACACTTCAATGAAATGTCCGGGTAAGGGTTGACCGATCAGTGCCTCAATATCCTTACGCCGTTCTGCCACAACATCTGGATGTTCACTTGCGATGTTCTGTTTCTCTTCCTGATCATTCCGAACGTCAAAGAGTTGGTCCCCTCTTTCGTCTTTATATCCAACTGAAGTGCAGAAGTTCCAATGGTGATCACGCACACTGACACGTCCAACCGCATTGCCGGTTGCAAAACTTGCCCACCCGTTGATGATCCTTTCTCGGAGGAATGCTTTCTCCTGTGTTACCAATTGCCACATATCCTCGCCATCTGTCCAACTACAAGGAATACCAATTAAGTTTAGGAGTGTAGGCATCAGGTCGTGATTTTGCACAAATGCTGAAATATCCTTGTCATGCGGTCCATCTGGGTGTCGAATCATTAGGTTCAGCTGCGTATTGAACGGATGCAGTTTGTTTGCCCCTTTCCCAAAACTACCGTGATCCCTCAGTTGTGTGCCGTGGTCTGACATGACCAACACTATTGTGTCATCTCGGATGTTTAGCTGCTCGATTTTGTCTAATAATACACCAACCCATTTATCAACGAATGTGACTTCCCCACAATAAAGTGCTTCAATCCGGTCGAGTTCTTCTTCAGTAGGTCCACCCCCTTCATTTGCACTGCCGCCCATAATAAAGTCTTTACCAGAATAATCTGGCATGTAGATATCAGCGTAAGATTTCGGTGGGTCCCACGGCTCATGCGGATCAAAACTATCTACCCATAAGAAAAATGGACCGACAGTATGGTTATCCTGAAGCCAATCTGTTGCAGCGCGAAACACACGTGCACAACTATAGTCATCCTCAGTTTGACGGAATCGTTGCGACAACAGATAGTTTACTAAACCGGCATGCCGTTTCCAATTGATCGGTTCACGGACATGTTTACGTAATAGGTCTTCAATCAGTCTTGGGTCTCCACTGTGCCAGTTGTCCGATTCTTGTCCACGAATAAAGTCAAAATGTGCAAACCCACGCGAGAAGTTCATGGTTGGTTTGAACATGTGGTAAGTGTCTGCGATTAACGCTGTGAGGTAACCGCGTTCCAACAGCACTTCAGCGATGGTGTCCTGTTCAGGCGGAATTTTATGCCATCCTGGTGCATGATGCCAATGTCCACGACGGTCGAAGTTATACCGCCAGGGAAAACTCCGCATCCCTGTAAAGTTACCTCTGCGAATTTGGAGTGTAGGTTGTCCTTCACCGAAAGCGTTTGTAAATCGCACACTATCTGATGCAAACGCATCCAAATTGGGTGTTTGAACATGGCTAAATTTCTTGCCTTCTCCAATTATGTCTGCCCGAAAAGTATCTAAACAGATACAAACGATATTCATATTTTACTTTCCTTTCATTTCATTAATGATTCTTTCAGCTGCTTCTAACGGGTCATCTGCTTTAATAATAGGTCTTCCGACTACGATGTAATCTGCCCCCATACTTATCGCTTCGGAAGGTGTAGTGAAACGACGTTGATCTCCTACATCCGACCATTTGGGACGGATACCTGGTGTGACAATCAGAAACTTATCTCCGCACGCTTTTCGTATCGGTTCTATCTCCAAAGGTGATGCGACAACGCCATCTAAACCTGCTGCTTTCACTTGTTCAGCAAGATAGACGACCTGCTCAGTGATCTTTCGCTCTGAACCGAAGTTAGATTGAAACCTCTCCTCATCCATACTGGTCAGAATGGTTACACCAAGAAGTATTGGTGTTTTTTTCTTGGCACTTTTCGCTGCAGCGTTAGCACTTTTTCTGGCTGCTTGCATCATTTCAATACCCCCAGAAGCGTGCATGTTAATCATGCTTGCTCCGTGTTCTGTCATCGTGCCGACATCGCGAGCGACCGTATTCGGTATATCATGGAATTTTAAGTCAAGGAAGCACTGGAACTTTCTTTCATGCATCCATAGGAATATTTCTGTACCTAAAGATGCCAGTGCCTGAAATCCGATTTTAACCCACGAGACTTTATCCCTAAGATCTTCGGTAATCCAATCAATTTCTCCTCCATCGTCCGTATCCAAGGCAACAATTAATCTGTTTTTCAACTATTTATGCTCCATTCGTATCTGGTTTCTGTTCATCTAAGACTACGTTAATTATACGTAACGTTTCATTATGTGCGTTGTCAACCTGTGTCTGACAATTATTGATCGTTGTCGCAATTTCATTTATTTGTCTTTCCAAAGTCTCTATCATCCGATTTACTTCAGCAGGTGATGTACCACCCAGGCTCTTGTTGTTCTGAAGGGCACATCTTGCGTCTAAAATCTGTTGTAGTTCCAGTATTGATATGTGAATCTCTTTCTGTTTTAAGAGTGTATGCGTTAAATCCCAATCTAAGAATGATTTCCCTTGTTTGATCAATTCACCTACAAGCCAGCCCACGATTTCGTGACTGTCACGGAAGCTGCGTTGATGTTCTTTCACAAGATAATTCGCCAACTCTGTAGCCGTAGCAAAGTTTGCATCTGTTAATTCTAACATACGTTCTTTATTGAATTTAGTAGTTCGTAGCAGTTGGGGTAAAACAGTGAGACAGTCATTTACAATATCAAATGCTTCCCACAGAGGGGGTTTATCTTCCTGAAAATCTCTGTTGTATCCTAAAGGTAATCCTTTCAGGTTTGTCAACAGATCAAAGAGTGCTCCGTAGACCCGACCTGTCCGTCCTCTTGTAAGTTCAGCAATATCAGCATTCTTCTTTTGTGGCATAATAGAACTTCCTGAACTGTATGCGTCATCCAATTCTGCTATTCCAAATTCGTAAGTTGTCCAATATATAATTTCTTCGCTCAGTCGGGAAAGATTTGCCATCAGGAGAGATAATGCAAAAAGCGTTTCAGCGATGAAATCGCGACTGCTAATAACATCAAGCGCATGTTCGTGTATGCTGTCAAAACCGAGTAGTCTGGTAGTTAGGTCTCGGTCAATTGGGAAGGATGTTCCTGCCAGAGCACACGCACCGAGTGGGTTCATATTCGCAAGCGTATAAGCAGCCTGTAATCTCTTCTGATCTCTGAGAAACATACTCACATAAGCAGTTGCCCAGAAACCGAGGCTAATCGGTTGAGCATGTTGTGTATGTGTGTATCCAGGCATCACAGTATCGGCATGTTCTCTTGCTATGCTTAGGAATGCTTCGGATAGTGTTAATATGCCGCGCTGGATATTCCGTATCTCATCTCTGATGTATAAATGTGCGTCAACGAGCACCTGATCGTTACGTGATCGGGCAGTATGGAGTTTCCCTCCGAATTCGCTGCCGGCATTTTCAATTAGGTATGACTCAACGTTCATGTGCACATCTTCTTTATTCGGATCAAGTGTGAAGTTACCATTCTGATAATCTTCTTCCACTTTACAAAGCCAGTGTAAGACAACGCGGAGGTCTGTCTCAGAGATGATCTTCTGTCGTTCAAGCATAATTGCATGAACTTGGCTGCCCCAGATATCGTATCCGATGAGTCGAGAGTCAGCATCTATGGAGTGTGTGAAAGCAATTGTTTCCGTGGACAGATTTGTGCTAAAACGTCCACCCCATAAGTTTTTTTTAAAGATATTCATGTTTACATTTATTTATTCGCAATCGTTCAATTCCTCTTCTTCATCAAGAAACCGAAATGCTTCTGCTGAGGCAAGATTCTGGTCTTGGTCTGTCCAGATTCCATAAACATCATCATATATGATGTTTACATTTCTGTTCCGATACAACACATGAATTGCCTGTTCAATTGACTGTAGTTCCTCGGAACTTAGTCTTGGTAAAATGGATGTAATCTCTTGAATAGTAGTCATTTGCATTACACTCCAGAATTTGTTTTTGTATACCTTGAAACATATTATACACAACAAGACTTCAGTTAGCAACCTATGGAGGTCGTCGTGGTGCATTTGGCTGTATTATTCTACGTTGATCAGGAGTCAAACTTTCTAACAACGCATCTGAATGTGGATAGTCAAAACGTTCTCTGACATATTTAGGTGAATAGCGATATACGATTGACCTGCGAAAACCGGGATTTGTCCGTTCTGCTGAACCGTGTGTAATCGCATCTGTGAACATTACGACATCCCCCGCCTTCAGATGCACTTCTTGTGTTGCAAATGCAGATCCTGCTGGTTTTCCAGTATATCCATCGTAGACAATACCCTTACCGTCATGCTTCAAACGGGGGTGTATCTCTGAGCATTTATGGCTGCCAGGGATTAGCACAGGTGCACCATCTCCAGGTCCGATATCGTTCAATGCCATTAAGACGTTGATTTGACCTACCAGCCATTCTCCTGTGTTGATTTGACGGAACGTTAGATAACTGAGCGGGACGTGTCCTCCACAGTGGATATGAATGAAGCCGCCTGGTCCACGAACATTCAAGAAATTCTCGTGAATAGACAATCCGTTAACCTCATGAACATACTTCCGTATCATATTTATCCATGCAGGATGGTCAATCAGTTTGCGAAATACGTCTCCACCCTCAATGATGTTTTGGAAATTAACGCCATTTTCAACATTGTAGGTATGGGTTTCGATATTACCTATCCATCTCGGAATACGTCTGTTTTCATCATTCGGTTCCCAAGGTTGTTCCACATAATCCCAATGGTTATCTATCCATTCGTTTATCTCTGCAAGGTCATCTTCAGAAATAGCGTTCTCTAAAATCAGATAACCTTGCAGGTCAAACAGATAATCCAGTTGTTCTTGATCCATTTTTCCTCCTGAGTTTGACCTTGTTCTGCAATTGGTTTACAGGTATGAATTGAGTTTATCTTCAGTAGGAGTAGGGGTAGATATACCGTCATCAGGAATTTCAACTTTTGCTGTCCAGGCAATAGCGTTCAGTATGAATTTTCTTAGGTTGTCGTGTCCCCAGTTTTTGTGGTAGTGTCCACCTGTGAATCCGAACCCGCGACCCCCATCTTCCCGTTCTACACACCACCCCAGATGTTGTGGTTCACCTTTAGCAACAGAAGCGCGGACATGTGGATTTCCACTGTGAGGTCCGTCAGGTCTTGTGAGTGTAGACTCCGGGGCGATTGCACTCAATACCGGTGTAACCCCTTGCATATTATCACGAAACCGCATGTGGTAATACCATTCGTCTTCCAATGCAAAAGGTGTTAGACCTTGGGTCGTCGGATGATCTGGAAAAGCGGTAAAGTCAGCGGTCCAGTGTGGGTTTACGGATAGATGTGTTTCAAAATAACCACCGATCCAATCCAAAAAGCTGTCCCCTGGTTCACCTTTCGGCACTTCAACTGCGTAATGCAGCATGGCAATTCCGATACCCTTAGCGGCCAATTGTGAAATCTGATCAAGGTGCGGGATGCTCGGATGTCCTCCCCCGCCATCTGAGTAGACAATAATTGCATCTGTATTATCAAAAGCGGATGATTCTGTGGGCCAACCTTTATAAACCACTGCATCCATGTTCTCAACTGCTTCGTTGAGCTGGTCTGCTAAAAATGAACACCCAGCTGGATGTTCATGGGATCCACTCCCATGACTTGCTCTGCCAGCGACAAAAACGATTCGTGTATGTTCTGACATATAGACTCCTTAAGACTTAGCTTATGTGAGTAAGTTGTTCTGTTTCTTTTATTGCTCTTTCAAAACATGTCTATAATTCTACATAGATTTTGACTTTTTGTCAATCATTTTGACCTGAATTAAAAAGATGTCTTCTTGACAGAATCGTCAATGCTATTCCTCGACTGACAAGAAATACAGTTAATGCTCCCCAGAGACCATGATTACCATACTGTGCAAGTAGATGTACTGCTATCAAAAACACGACCATCGTTAGAATCATTGAATCCCGTAAAGGTTTTGAAGCGGTTGATCCGAGAAATATCCCATCCCAAATATACGCTGCAACATTCACGATAGGGGCAATTATGATCCATATCAGATAAGGTGCAGCTTGTATTATCAGTAAGTCTTTATCTGTGAAAACAGTGAGTAATTCTCTGCCATACACCATGAAGACTAACATGAAAGTACCGCCAAATAAGAACGACCACAAAAAAATTTGTCGTGTAGTCCGCTTTAAGTTTAGCATATCCTTAGAACCCTTATACTTCCCTATCATACTCTCTGCTGCAAATGCAAACCCATCAATTGCATAAGCGAGTAGATAGATATATTGTAAGAGAATTGTGTTAATCGCTAAAACTGTATCACCTAAAGCAGCCGATCGCGCCATGAAGTATGCTTGACTAAATATGAGACACAGTGTGCGTATGAAAATATCACTGCTGATACTTAGCAAACGTCTCAGTTGGGAAGGTTCAAGGACTATAGATAAGTTCCAAGTAGTAATAAGGTGCTTATAACGAAAAGCAAACATGATACCAGCCAGAATTAGACCTACATATTGTGCAATAACAGTTGCGTATGCTACTCCTTCTATTTTCATATCAAAGAAAATCACAAACACAATATTCAGGACGATGTTAATAATGTTAATAGCCACTGTTAATGCTATTGGATATTTTGCGTTCTGTAAACCCAAAAAAACACCGTGAAATGCATGTAAACAGAGTGCCGCTGGTGCAGCATAGATGCGTATGTGAAAATAGGTTCGTGTCAACTTTTCAACTTCCGGACTTGTGGCTATGAAAATAAAACTTACATCCGCAAGAAACCATTGCAGTACCACCAATAGAAAACTACTGATTATACCAATACCAATACTTTGCTGTAACAACAATCCACATGCTTTAGGATTATCTTCTCCATAGGCTTGTGCGGTGAGCCCAGTTGATGCCATTCGAATGAAACCGAAACCCCAATAGATAAAACTGAACATAATGCTACCGAGCCCAAGGGCACCAAGATAAAGCTCGTTATCTAAACGGCCCATCAATGCCGTATCCACTGCACCTAAGAGGGGCACAGAGAAGTTGCTTATAATGTTGGGAATTGAGAGTCTAAAGATCTGTTTGTTAATACTTTCAGTTTTCAACATAGTATCTCTGTTCTGTTACGATGTTTTGATGATTCTATACTGACTTCTTTCCACTTGGCTATATGTTCACATATATTTTACTATAACCGAAAAAATAATGAAAAATCAAGCACTGTTGATCCTATGACAACTGAATAGACTTTTGGAGAAGGAGTTGAAAAACAGAAATATCAAAGAATTTCATTGATTAATCAACAAAGTAATATCATAATACTGTACGATTCAGGTTTGCATGTGATTCATTTTCTTTTGTAAATTTGCTGTAAATTTGGTATACTATATTTCTAATGAAAGATTGGTGTTATGGAATTGCCGCCAAACTGATAGGGTTTTGTGTGTCTCTACTACCAAGATCAGCTGCATTGATTGTCGGTGGTTGGTTAGGTGTATTTGTGTATTGGTTTGCCAAAGAGCAGAGAAACTTGGCATGTAAGCATATCCACCAGAGTATAGATATTTCAGATGACCATCAGATTAAAGTAATCGCAAAGAGGTGTTTTGAGAATTTAGGTAAAACTGTCGTAGAATTTATGCGGTTTCCAAAGTTGAAAGTGGAGAAGATACGAAAATATGTAAAAATTGAAGGTGTTCAGCATGTCGAGAACGCGATAGCACAAGGTAATGGTGTTATACTGATTACGGGTCATTTTGGTAATTGGGAACTCCTCGCTGCAAGTCTATCCGCACTCGTTGCACCCGTAACACCTATCGTTCGTGAATTGCGTTCACGAAGTCTCAATTCGTTGGTTGTCAAATATAGACAACAGGCTGGATACAGCACGATTGATAGGGACACTGGTATAAGAGATGCACTACGTTGTCTAAGACGTAATGGACTCCTCGGTATCGTTGCAGATGTTGATACAACTGTAAACGGTGTGTTTGTTGACTTTTTTGGTCAACCCGCATATACACCGTATAGTCCAATTGCTTTTTCATTAAGGACAAATGCACCAATCATACCAACCTTCATAGTTCGTCAATCTGACAATACACATCTGGTTAAAATTGAAGCACCATTAACGTTAGAAAAATGTGATGATAAAGAAGAAGAATTGGTTGTTAACACACAGAAATTTACCAGCATTATTGAAGAATATGTACGCCAGTATCCTGAACAGTGGATCTGGATGCACAGACGTTGGAAGACGCAACCTTAGTGTTTTAAACGGACTAATTGTGAAGTTGTCAATTCTCAATAGTTTCTATTTTGTATTCTTGTTCTGTTTCTGTCTATTGTTCCTTATGGCATGTGAACGTGAGGAGGATGTTAGTGAACCGACAGAGCCGTTACCAGTCCAGCAATTGGATTCTTTTAGCACACAGCATAGAGAAGCTGGTATATTGAAGTGGACGCTTGTTGGCGATGCGTCTAAACTGATCAGCAATAATTCCAGAAATGTTGGTAACGAGATGATAGTGGAAAATCCAACAGTTGAAATCTATGAAGAAGGTAAAATCTCATTGAAGATAACAGCAAAAACTGGAAAGTATTATCCGTCAGGTAAGAACAGAAACGACCTGTTTCTTTATGAAGGTGTTGTTGGTATAAATGAGAAAGGTCAATTGTTCACTGAGGAACTTCAGTGGCGGGATAAAGATGGGACCCTCTATTCTCCTGTTAAAGTAAAGATAGTTCGTGGAGATTCTACATGGATTGGTACTGAAATGGTAGCAAATCCTGACCTTGAAACTGTTAAGATGTCAAATAATAGATTCAGACTCTACCCTAAAGATGAGGAAATAAATGAAGATAATGAAAATCAATAAGAACACATTCTCTAATCTTTCGCATATTGTAAGAAATAGTTTTGTTTTCGTATGTATCCTAATGTGGCTGATTATGTTTCCAGCGATTGCTGATGAGGACACTAACACTGAAAACACAGATGAAACAGTCGTAGAACAGGTAGAAGAAAATACGGTAGAACCAGATAACAATAAAGATGACGAGAATACAGACGAAAAGAAAGAAACGAAGACAGAAAATGAAAATACACCCGCAGATATCAAGAAAGAAGTAATTACGGGTACTTCAGATGAATCGGACCATAATACAAAAACAGGAATTACGATTCTAATTGGTAATGTTAAAACGCTGAGACACGACGAAGATGGTAAAGTAATTGGATTTCTTAACGCTGACAAAATTACGATTAAGGCAGATTTGGATACGGGTGAGACCAAAGAAATAATCGCTGTCGGAAATGTTGAGATTCGAGACCAGGATATATTCGCTACTTGTGACCACGCTGTCATGGATAATCTCACAAACATTATAACACTTAAAGATAATGTTGAAGTACTACAGAATAATGATAGACTCGAAACTAAACTCTTTACCTACAATAGAACAACCGGAAGACAAACCGGTGTCGGAGATGTAAAATTCAAAGTAACGATTACGCAGACTGTGCCAGAGGAGGAGAGTGAAGAGGGAGAAGGAGATAAAGAGGGAAGTGATGAGGAAGATAAGGGAAAGGATGGAAGTGAAAAGGAAGACGAAAGCGAAGAAGATGATGGAAGTGAAAAGGATAATGCAGAGAAGGATGCAAGTGTAGAGGAAGATAAGGAAGGTAGTGACGAGGAAGATAAAGAGCAAGATGAAAACAAAGAGGGAAGTGAAGAAAAAGATAAAGAAGAAGATGATGAGGAAGACAAAGAGGGAAGTGACGAAGAAGGTGAACAGGGAAGGGACGAAGAAGATAAAGAGGAAAATGATGAAAAAGAATAGATGGGTTAATAGAATTTTTATTTACACCGGACATTTCACAGTATACGGTTTTTTACGGTAATTGAGGATATAGGGTAAATTAACATGTCAACAGAGTTCCAAGCACATAACCTTGTCAAAAGATATACCCGGCGGGGTCCAATCGTTGTAAATGAAGTCAGTGTCTCTGTGGAACAAGGTGAAATAGTTGGTCTATTAGGTCCCAACGGAGCAGGGAAATCAACGACATTCTACATGATGGTCGGACTTATTCGTCCAAATTCGGGTCGAATTACTTATGGAAATAGTGATATAACTTTTCTGCCGATGTATAAACGCGCCAGACTCGGTATCGGTTATCTGTCACAGGAAACTTCAATTTTTCGTAAGTTAACTGTGAAGCAGAACATCGAAGCAATTCTGGAGGCGAGAGGCATGCCCAAGAATGAACGAGAGGCGAGAATCGAAGAATTCACAGATGAACTCGGTATCTCTAACCTGTTACATCGTAAGGCGTATACCCTTTCAGGCGGTGAATGCCGACGCGCAGAAATTGCACGGGCAT
>JAJDZB010000038.1:0-58728 GCA_022824835.1 Candidatus Poribacteria bacterium
CTTCCAGGATCCACGCCTACTCCTATATCCTGTGTATCACGATCACTGGGTTCTTTGTTAAGGCGTATACAGAAGATGCCATTAGACCAATAAGGCGTTGCTTCACCACGCTTGATAAGTTTTCTTGCACGCGATGCATGCATCGGCATCAGTTGCTGTCCATCTTTCGTCTTTACTGGAATAAACATAAGTTCTAATCTCCCTTTCAGGGTATATGTTGCCCCATCCAGATCACATTACAGAGTGGATTCAGACTTGGGGAGCATCTGAAACATCAATAACCTACCAATAGTTCGTAATGTGATATTTTACTGTAGTCAATAGTTTAACTCGTGGAGTGAACGGTTGGCATCCGCTTCGCACAAGCCCCAGGCTTTAGCTTGGGGTTACTGACTTTCTGTTCCTTATGTATATAGGTGTATGCTGAATCAAAAGGAAAACGTCTTGATTCAGGGATTGCTTTGTGCATCAAGACGTTTTCCAGAAATAGATTTCAGTGCATTCTACTTTAGACTACTTTAAGATGATCATTCTGCGCGTAGCAGAGAAATCCTTAGTTTTAAGGGTATAGAAATAGATACCGCTTGAAACGGTTTCACCTGTGCTATTTTTACCATCCCAATACGCTGCTGTTGATGCGGTCATATATGAACCTGTAGGCTTATGTCCTAAGTTGAGTGTCCGTACAGAATGTCCAGAAACATTATAGATTTGAATTGTGACATTAGCATCTTGACTTAGTTGATAAGGTATCCAGGTTTCTGGGTTGAACGGATTTGGGAAGTTCTGTGCAAGTATTGTCTTCTTTGGACGGACATCGCCAACCTGCATCTGTACACTCAGAAAAGCATTATGAATATCTGTAGAGCCTACTGTACGTTGGAACGGACCGGATACTACATTTCCACTTTCATCAAGCAGAACGACCTCAATGTCATCACCAATTTGGACAACACTTTTGCGACTTGTGTCTGCCCAAGCGATAGAAACGGTTTTGTCTTCGGTGTTAATCTTTTTCGTTTTAACAGCGCCTGTACGTAGGTTTTTTGCAGTCAAAGTGTAGGAGGTCCCATCTGCTAAATCCTGTAATTTGCTTGTAAGGACAAACCCCCATGCGCTCTTAGGCATAGAAATTTTAGGTGCAGCCGCTGCATCCTCTGTATTGTTTTGCCATGCTGTCCCAGTAAATGTGAAATTACCTCCTGCTGGTGTATTGACAATATAACCGCTACTACCATCAATCTCAAACCCGTCACCTTCGTGGACGACAGAATATCCTACGTATTCTTGTTTTTCTGCATCTAATTTGATAACGACTGTAGCAACAAGAAAGTCTGCAAGCGATTTTGCTGTGTAAGTTTCTGCTGGCATCAGTGGCACAGAAATAAGGTTCAATCCCAACCCGAGCTTAATATTGAAATGACTCGGTACGATGGGTTCTGTGGTTTCTTCCGGTGTTTCGGTTTCTTCCGGTGTTTCAGTTTCTTCCGGTGTTTCCACAATAGGTTCTTCAGGTGTTTCAGGTTCTCCAGTGTGTTCCACCTCTTCATCAGGTGTTTCAGTTTCTTCCGGTGTTTCTACATCTGGAATTAGGCTATAACTTTGCAGGTTAAAGACAATACCTTGGTCAGTCTCAAATTTGATAGGTCCTACATCTGGTGCTAACCATTGATAAGAAGGTTCGAGAGGGGTTGTTATGAGTGCTGTTTTTATCAATCGCCTTATCTCGAGTTTGACGCAATTTTCAAATGTTCCAGCTGGTGTTTCAACTGTTTCCACATCAACAACTGTTATAGTGCTTGTAGTTGTAGTAGTACCGACTAAATCAAGTTCTGTTACTGTGACTAAATCCCAAGTTCGTTCAAGCGGTAATTCAGCGGGGAAGAAAAGTGCGGGTGGATCAAGGATCGCAGCTGCGATGCCGAATGCTCCTTCTTCTAAGTGTGTGCGGTGGAGCAATAGGTCTCCATTATCATCAGAAATATAGTAAATATCATTATCAACAGTGTCGGTACCGAGGGTTTCCGTAACAATTCTCAGGCCGATTAGGTCTTCACCTTCTACCTCCTCAATAGAATATGTTCGCCTTTCAGCACCATCGGTGCTCAGTAAGACCCATGTGTTTCCGATTGTTGTTGGATAATAGTCTTGTGCCGTAGCCGTAAGTGCGAAACTACAGACGAGACCAGTTACAAATAAGAGTTTGAGCCAAGTTGCTTGTTTTGTTATTTTCATAATTAGTTTCTCCTTTTCTAAGCATGATTATTAGCGTTTATGGTAAAATATGGTATTTCTTACACAGTTTAGAACAGTGCGATTAGGAAATCGCACCTACCGGGGTGTGTAAGGGGTAAATATTTTCAAATTTCACCATAGAAATAGTTGTATTCTTCAGCAGTCCTGCTGGTTGTTTCAAAGACAGTGATTAATGCGTATCCTGTATTAGAAGATTCGATGTCTACGGTTGGTCGGATTTCATCTTGTTCCGAAATGTATCGATATCCGAACCAAGCTCCGAGTGCTATAAGAAAAATACCGATTGCTATGACGATTAGGACCAGTTTCCAAAATTGCATGTTATCAGTACACTATGCTATTGACGATGTCAGTTAATATTGAGGGTTACAGTAATGATTTTACTTATGCGTCCCTTGCTGTTTTCTGCAAATAACGCTATTGATCCGGTGATAGGTGCATTCGCGAACCTTCCAGCAATCCATAGGTCATGTTTTCCTTGTGCATTTTTTGCGAATCCTGTTCCATTTCCTGGTGGTAGAATTTCTCCGGACACCGAAATAATTCCTACATTTGCTACTTCCGTTACATAATCTTCAACATTGGTGAGTATCTTTGCATTTAGTATTCCACCGAGACGCGAACCGGTGGCTTGAAATGTATTTGCTGGCAAGTTCCACATTGGGAGATTTTGTGCTGTTGGATAAAGTGATCTTTTGAAACTAACTATCTCAAAGATATCCCCGTCTGCTGTTTCATATTTGACAGGACCAATATTGGGTGCTAACCATTGATAAGATGGTGTTGGGTCGATGTTCACTAAAGCACTTGTAAATGCGACTGTGAACTCTATTTTAGCACAAGCGTTGAAGGTTGCGACTGCGGTGTGGACAGGTTCAAAGTCAACTATCTTTAGAGTGGTCGTGCTTTTTCCAGAAATCTTAAGCCCTCCCAAATCGATTTCTGTATCTCCTTCAATTTCCCACATATTTCCTGATTCTAATTGTTTAGGAAAAAAGATGACAGGGGTAGGAAAAGTCGCCAACACATCAATTTTTGTTCTATTAAAAGTGGTTTGTAATGCGGTTTTATGTATTTTAATCCCGGCATTATCTGTCGTTACAAAGTACTCATCCGATCCAGTAACCTTACCCGTGTTAATTTCCTCTGTTGCAATTTTCAATAGGATTAAGTGTTGATCAGCGGCAGCTGTAGGTGTTTCAAGTGTATAAATGCGTCTATGCTCACCATCAGTTTTCTCTAAGACCCACTCATTACCAACATTTGCGGGATAATAATCTTGTGCAGATAAGGTAGATGTAAAATTGCCCACAAGACTTAATACTGATATAAGTATTAGCAGGTTCCATTTTGTAGTTGTTTTCAAAGCGAAATCTCCAGAGTCTGTTTGTTTTTCGGTATGTTGACTCTTTTTAGGATACGTGTGATAATGTCTTAATGTTACAACAATAGACGTGAAATTACAAGTTAAAAGCATGCGTATAATCCATTAAAAGAAGTTTAATGAAATAATTCACTTTCAAACATAAGGATTCTCAAGATATGAATGTAGTTCCAAAAGATTTTATTCGCGTTATGCCTGATGCGATTCGCAGTTTTATCACTGAAGTTTTCCAGAAAGCAGGTGCATCTAAGGATGACGCGATGCACATTGCTAATTTGTTAGTTCTGACTGATCTACGTGGCGTTTTCAGTCATGGCACGCGTCAAACACTCGGATATGTGGGAATGATGCTTGATGGTAAAGTCAATCCGATGCCGAATGTTCAATGCATTGATGAATCTCCTACAACTGCTGTGTATGATGGTGATGGTGGCATGGGACATTTTGCCTCCTATTATGCGGCAAGAGCAGCAGTTAAGAAAGCAAAAGAGATGGGATTAGGTGCTGCGACCAGTCGGAATCATTTTCATTTTGGAAGTGCGGGTAAGTATTCCCGCCTTGCTCTTGAAGAAGATTGTATTGGGTTTGCTGTCTCTTGTCACCGTTTCCGTCATAGTCCAAACGGTATGATTGTTAACGCGACGGGTGCGTCGCCGATGAGTTTTGCCATTCCTGCTGGTAACCAACCCCCGATAGTCGTTGATATGGCACTCGGTATTGATGCGAGGCTCCCATTGGAACAGTCTTTTGAACAGAGTCCTGCTGCCTATTTCAAGATGTTGGGTTTGAGTCATGTGAGTCATGCGCTTGGTGGTTTTATGGCGGGTATCTGGTTATTTGATCATCCACCGAATCCGCCGAGGATATGGGAGGGTGCGAATCAAGGTGCTTTCATTGCAGCGTTTGATATTTCCAAGTTCCGCCCTATTGACGAGTTTAAAGCTGAAGTTGACCGACACATCCACGATGCCCGACAGATGTGTCCTGCACCAGGTTATGATCGAGCCGATCTACCCGGTGGGTTAGAATGGGAACGCGAACATGAATGGACTGAATTCGGTATTCCTCTTGGTGAAGCGCACCAAGAACAGTTTAAAGCACTTGCTGAACGGGTCGGTGTTCCTCTTCCATTTTAATTACCTACACATACAATTTTTTGTTTACAAATTTATGCATTTTTCATATACTTATGTTGAGAATTAGAACCGAAGAAGAATTCGTGCCAACGTGTATAAAATAGTCGGTTCGGAATTCCTTTCCCATTATTGTTTCTATTAACACATTTCAATTCAATTCATTTTTATTTTTTATTTGGAGGAGTATTGCGATGAAAATCAGATTGTTGCATATAGGTGTCATTATTCTTTTTTTAACAGGTTTTTTCATGACATCAAGTTCTACTGCTATTGAACTTGAGAATTTTGTCGGTATGTGGAAATTTGATGAAGGTGCAGGGGATACGGCAAAAGATACGTCAGAAAACGGAAATGATGGGGTCCTCATGAGTAGTCCGAAGTGGGTTGAAGGTAAATTTGGCGATGCGCTTGAGTTTGATGGTAACGCTTATATTGATATGGGTAATGATGAATCGCTCCAGTTTGATGGGAATGTGACGATTATTTTTTGGGCGAAACCTGAAAACGTTGGTGCAGGTAGACAGAACATTGTCTGTAAGTCGTTCGGGGGTGAAGGTTGCTTGACTCAGGAACCCAATGGCGTTATGAGTTTTTATTGGGGTGATTGTGGTGGTAACTGTGAACCTTATGTAGAGGTTAGGAGACCACCTGCCGGAACTATCGTAAGCGGTGAATGGATACACATCGCTGAAGTCAGAGATGTTGACGAACGTCAATATAGGATGTATAAGAATGGAGAGGTGGTTGCTGAAGATACTTGGACAGAATGTGGCGGTCACCCGTGCGGAGATTCTAAGGCAAGTACGCTGAACCTTTATATCGGTCACGGTTATGCTGGCAAATTCAGAGGTATTCTTGATGAAGTTGCTATTTTAGATGTTGTGCTGAGTGATGAGGAAATCCAGAATATTATGGAGGTTGGTTTGGATGAGGCATTTGACGTTTCACCTGATGGCAAAATCGCGATGACTTGGGCAAAATTGAAACGATAGTATTCACCTGCACGGGTTAGGTTGAAGATTATGTCTTAAATTGGCGTTAATCCTCCTGTCAATTCTGCTTGTAAACTTTACTGGGTTGTGCTATTATCTTGACATTGAAACGTTTTTCACAAGTCCTATAATATCGCAAACTAAGGTGTATTCATGTGGTTGCTTCTAATATTGCCAATCATAATCTTAGTGGTTGTATTGTTGTATATTTCAGCTGCACAATCACGAAAAACTTACAGATGTCCGCAATGTGGTGAAAAAGTCCGAGTTGAATATATGGATACAAGTCGCTGTGGCATGTGTGGTGCACATTTGAAACGGGAGGAGACTCAATGAGGAGAGAAGACCTATTAGCAGGTACGCGTCCTGAAATTACTGAGGGTCAGATTATTATGACCGGTAGCGACGGTTTTGACGGTTATGAAATCCTGGATTATAAGGGACTGGTATGGGGAATATCTGTTCGTGCCAAAGATGTCGGACAAGATTGTGCGATGGGTTGTAAAAATGTCACCGGTGGTGAGTTGCAATCTTATACGGCGTTGGCTGATGAGTCTCGGCAACGTGCTATTGATTTAATGCTACAGATGGCTGGAAGACAGAACGCAAACGGCATTATTAACATAGAATTTGAGCTGACAGGTGTATCTCAGGGTGCCTCTCAAGTTGTCGTGTATGGCACAGCTGTTGTTATTAAACCAATTGTGAATTATGTTCCTGTTGGTGCTGTTGGTAATATCTTGGCAGATATGCAGGACACTTTTGAAAAAAACAGCTAATGCGTAACTTGTTCTCTAATTTCATCTTCAATATTCACCTGAAGTGGATGTGGCTGCGTCACACGCATACCTTCAATTGGGCGCACAAACCGTTGTGTGAAAGGTACAAGGCCGGTGTATTACGAATCGGTAGACTTTATGTTTGTCGTAGCTGCCTTTTTGCTTACAGTGGTATCCTTATTGGTATCATTGCGGCTTTAGTTTATCCAACGCATATAGCTGAATTGGAACTGACTCGGCTCTTATTTGTTCTGGTTCCAGTGGTTGTTTCTTCTTATCCGCGTTTGTATAAAAAACTACCGAGATTTAGTCAGGATATTTTGCGTTTTGTCATGGGTGGTATTATAGGTATTATACCATTTCTCCTGATACACAGTAACTTCATATCTGGTCTGACTTGTGTTTTCGTTATGGGGGTATTCTGGCGGATTTACTTCCATCAACGAAAAATACGCAAGCTGCATGCCTGTGATAGTTGTCCGGAATTGGAGCTACCCGAAATCTGTAGCGGTTTTCAGCATCAATCGGAGGCGGTGCGTCTTTACGAGATTGAGGCTACCGAGTTGTTGTATCGTACAGGGCGCGGTTTTCCACACTGAATGCAAACAAAAGATTACTGAATGAATTATTTATGGTAAATTTTTGAATTAATTATACAGTCTGTACCAGTGCGGTTGGGAAACCGCGCCTACCGTGGTCCGAAAGTGTGTAATTGTTTTTAAACTTCACCATAATCTTCATATACATGAGGAATATGAATGGCAATATTAACACAAGCACATCATGATCATTTTGATGAATACGGTTATATGGTGATTGAGAATGCTGTACCGATAGACTTGTGTGAAGCGGTGGTTGATGCGATTTTTGCTTTCTTGGAGATGGATCCATCTGACCCGAATGATTGGTATCGTGTGCCGCACAAGCCCGGTGCTGGTATGGTGGAGATGTATTTTCATCAAGCGATGTGGAACGTTTATCAACATCCACCGATTTATCAGATCTATAGTGAAGTGTATGGAACTGAAAGGATTTGGGTTCATCAAGATAGAGTGAACATGAAGCCTCCGCGACATCCTGACTATCCTGAATGGGATCATAAAGGGATGTATCATTGGGATGCTGATACGACGAAACTACCGGTAAGATTCAGCACGCAAGGTGTTCTGTTTTTAAGAGATACTGCTGACAATCAAGGTTCTTTCGTTTGTTGGCCTGGTGCACATAAATCTTTAATTGATGAGAAGAATCCTTGGGTGCCGAAACTGACACCGGAAGTATATCGTGAGAAGTTCATACAAGTGCCGGCGCAGGCGGGTTCATTGCTTATCTGGCATGTTGCGCTTCCGCATGGGAACGGACAAAATACATCTGATAAACCGAGACTTGCTCAATATATGAACTATTATGTTGCCCCTAATCCGGTGAATGAAGAACGACGACAAGAACGGATTACGTTGTGGCGTGAGCGAAGAGCTCTGGGGAGAGGTCCTTATCCAGGGGACCCGCGGGGATGGGAAGCGAAAAACTATGGATCTCCAGAATTGACGCCGTTAGGGAGAAAACTGCTGGGAATTGATCTTTGGGATTAATTGTTATAGTAAATTTTTGAATTAATTATACAGTCTGTACCAGTGCGGTTGGGAAACCGCACCTACCGTGGTCCGAAAAAGAATATACGGACAGGACATTGTATCATGTGCCTGCCCGTATATTCTTTTTGGTTAGATTATAGTAGTAAATCGTTGGCGATAGATTGGTTAATAGGTTTTAATGTTCGCCCAACTTGTTGCTAACTTACCTTCAGGGTCTACGCTGAGTGCCCCTTTCAATCCACTGTTTCGGATAGCATTGATTTGACTCTGCGTTAGATCGGTATTAAAGATAGCGACTTCATCCAACAATCCCAACAGGAATGTGTGCCCGGTCAATCTTGATCCGATGTTAATAGGAACTGTTGTTCCATCGGTGTTCATGTCTTTATCTGCGCCAGCTTTAGTTTGCTGTTTTCCATCAACATATAGGTCGTGGTCTTGCACGGAGTCGCCACCTTCGGGAAAGACGACAGCACAGTGACGCCATTCACCATCGCATACATCGTCTGCGCCGTAGTTTTGTCCACCATTCACTTCAACTCTTAAGAAGCATTGTGTTCCTGAAACGTGTGCGCGTATATAGTATTTTTCACCACCAGAGTTCCTACCCCATTTTATCCATGAGTGATCTCTTGTGCCATCGGCTTTGAACCAGAAGACCGTAGTTCTTGGTTCGAGTGCACCAACACCTGCAAAATCGGGAACAACTAAATGATTATCTACACCATCAAATTGTAAAGCTTTACCGAAACGACCATTAACGTATTCCGCACCCATTATGTTGGCGTCCCGATTATTCCCCGATGAATCTTTAGCTACGGTTCCACTTCCCTCGTCAAAGAGATAGGCTAACTCAATAGTGTCCTGATCAATTATTGCGGAATGGCAGATGCTTGTAATTGACATTATAAAAAAGATAACACTTAAAACAGATAGCATGATTGTGTTTGGACTTTTCATTTTTTCTCCTTGTTGGTAACGGAAAGGACAGGTATAATGACCTGTCCTACCATTGTAAAGAGATGTGTAGATACGTAAACAGATGTTAGTATCTCTTAATTCTGCCCCAACTTGTTGTTAGCTTGTCTTGCGGGTCAACGCTTACGGTTCCGTATAGTCCGGTATCCATAATAGCATTGATCTGTTCGGCATCCAGTGCGGCACTGAAAATAGCGAGTTCATCTAACAGTCCGTGGAGAAAGGTATGTCCTGTTAGACGTGCGCCAGCATTTACTTCTACATCTACACCGGTATCCATTTCTCTATCTCCTCCGGTGTTTTCTTGAAGCACGCCATCTACATAGAGGTCGTGGTCTTGAACGGAATCAGCACCCTCGGGAAAAACGAGAGCACAGTGATGCCAATCGCCATCGCATACATCCGCTTGTCCGTAATTTTGTCCGCCGTTAACCTCGATTCTGAGGAAGCACTGTTCACCGGACACATGTCCTCTGATGTAGTATTTTGCTCCGCCGGTATTTGGTCCCCATTTGACCCATGAATGGTCTCTTGTACTACTGGCTTTAAACCAGAATACCGTAGTTCTGGGTTCTTGTCCGCCGACACCCATATACCCGGAAATGAGTAGGTTATCGTCAACGCCATCATACATTAACGCTGTTCCAAAGACACCTTCGGCGTATTGTGCCCCCATTATTGTGCCGTCTCGTCCATTCTGCGAAGAATCTGTGGCGACTTCGCCTTCTCCTTCGTCAAAGAGATAAAGTACTTCGACAGATTCCTCATCAACAATACTTGCATGAATGATACATGTGATTGAGAAAGTAAACAGAATGATACTAAGCAAGGCAATAAAGTAACCACTGTTATTTCTAAATTTCATCTTCAATTTCCTCCAATACCAGAAATTTATATGATTTTCGGTGTAAAACTATAATTCGTCAATAATCCTTAGAATCTATTATAACAAGAACGAAAAAAATAGTCAATTAGTTAATTTTTTTTAGAAGAGACGGCACTCGGAGAGTGCCTACTACTATAAAAGAGACGGCACTCGGAGAATGCCTACTACTATTAAAGAGTAGGTTGGGCGGATCTGAATATCCGCCCAATATTTTGTTGGCAAATGCATCTACCGATTGAATAGGAATGATCGGGACGATATAAGAGCCCAGAGTAGGTCTTCCGTGTCTTCCCGTCTCGTAGTTTCATCAGTAAGATGTGTCTTTGCGGTTTCGAGTTCCGTTTTACTTGGCAAACGACTTAACGTCATTAGGTATAACTCTGTTGCCAATTCTTCAGGTTGCATCTTTTCCCCTGTTTTGGGTTCAAGAAGCTGTGTAATTGTACCGTTGCGATTTTTTAGCTTCCCGTTCACATAGGGGGAGTTGATGATGTGAAGTGCCTGGGTGAGAGTCGGTTCAAGTAATGGGTCTAAGTTCCCCAAGAACTCTCTATCAGAACGTCCGAAAAGATTGAGAAAACGGGAACTGACCGGTAACGGTAACTCGACAGCACGCATGCCTTGTGGATACCTACCATATTTCTCTGATGCGCCTGTAACGTCGTTAAGCACATCAAGCAACACTTGTGCCATTAGTGGACGCGGCATGAATCGAGAGAAGAACCTATCGTCTAATTCATTTGTTTCATTCGGTTTAGCAGAAAGCTGATAGGTGCGTGAGTTCATAATAAGTTTGATAATATGTTTGGTATCATATCCGCTGCGTATCAACTCTTCAGCTAAAGCTTCTAAGAGACCTTCAACACTTGGCGGTGTAGTTGCTCGCATATCATCAACGGGGTCAACGATTCCTCTTCCAAAGTAGTGGCTCCACAGTCGGTTTACGGTAGCTTTTGCAAAGTATGGATTTGAATCAGCGGTGATCCAATTTGCGAGATGGTCTATGGCTTCCGCTCTGTATGCTTCTGGGAGTGTTTCCCCTCCGAGGAATGTCGGTTGTGCCACCTGTCCGCGATTTCCTTGAACAGATTGATTGATTACCCGTCCGCCGGGATTGTGGTAGACGACCAATTCTTGGTAGAGTTCTCCACCGCGTGTATTGACTTTCCCTGTGAATGCGGCGAAGTTCCAATAATCATCAGTTGTCCATTCGTCAAACGGGTGTTTATGACATCTTGCACAACTCAGGCGTATACCGAGGAACACTTGTGCGGTAGTTTCAGCTCTACCGGAAGGTTGCCGTTCAATCCGGTAGTAGTTTGTGGGTCCGCTTTGATATGTGCTGCCTGTGGATTGCAAGATATCTCTGACGAATTCATCGTAAGGGGTGTTATCTGCGATAGCATCCTTTATGAATTGATGGAAGAGTGTTGCGCCTCGTTCTCCAAATTCTCCGTTTCCTAACCGTCGTGGATGCACCCGAAGCATATCTGCCATTTTTAGTGTGCGTAGGTTCACCCATTCTGGTGTATCCATAAGTTTATCAATGAGGATAGTCCGTTTATCTGGATTTTTGTCCGAGAGAAATTGTTTTACTTCGTCTGAGGCGGGTAATTTCCCGATAGTATCCAGATATACTCTCCGAATGAATTCAGAATCTGAGGAGAGTTCAGATGGACGTACATTTAGTTTTCTGAGT
Organism: Candidatus Poribacteria bacterium; assembly: GCA_022824835.1. Classification (GTDB taxonomy): domain Bacteria; phylum Poribacteria; class WGA-4E; order WGA-4E; family WGA-3G; genus MSPOR6. The sequence goes on from JAJDZB010000038.1 coordinate 11,706, forward strand.
TTTGCAGCGACGAATTCATCAATGAAATTGTTTGTGTGAATTTCTGGGAATGGTTTCCCATCAGCTGCTCTTGGGACGGTGATGAAAGTAGAGGTAACCTCGCCTAAAAATCTTGCTAAGATAGCCGTGCCGCCCCAACGTGTGCTTGTGACTAATCCTTTTTCTGTGACAGTTGCGACCGGTTCATCTTTAGATTCGTATACGGCTTGGTGTGTGACATCTTCGGTGGAACCGTCCGTAAAATGTGCGAGAACTTTCACCTGCTGGGTTTCGCCGGCAGTAGTGAAAGCGACTTCTTTGGGTTCTATTTCAAGTTTTTCCAGCCGTGGTTCGTCTGGTGAAAAATGAGCACCTGCTTCGATCCATCGCAGGATAGTTTCTGCTTCATCAGATCCGACTTCGAATCGGACGCCGCCGGCGTGTGGTATCTGTCCTGTAGGTTTTAGATAGAGCAGACTCTGTTCAGGTTCAATCAAGTTAATCCGTCTTCCACGGTTGTGGTGTACGATTGGTTCATAATCGCTTTCTGGATTGAGTGTGAGGAGGGAAAGGTTTAAACCTCCTTGTCCACCGAATTTGCCGTGGCAAAGTCCTGCGGAGCATCCCATCTTGTCCAGAATTGGTGCGATATTCTTTAGAAATAGAGGTGTGGTAGTTTCTGCTTTATTATCCGTTTCTGTTTCACTATCTATATTTCCCCAAGATGTTGAGGGAATAAGGGTGCATGTATATGCCATAATAGCACATACTATCAGGATAGGAACTGAAATGTTCCATCTACCGTTCTTCATTTCATTTCTCCTTGTTAAGTAAGGAATTCTTGGTGATTGTCTTACCGATTTAGTGAGTCATACAGTTTTGTGTCGTGTTCAACGATTGCTATGTTTTCAATTAGGTTTTGAGAATTTCTTTACTATTAGACATTATGTTTGGTTTCGCTTCGCTCTACCCATAAGTGTAAAGTTGCCGTTGGCACAAAGCCGGTTCGGTTAGGAAACCGAACCTACCGGCCTGGGATTTTAGGTTTCGCTTCGCTCGACCCAACCTACAGAATAAAACTTTATATATTAATTATACAAAGACTTTTGTAAAAACTTCTGACATATTTTCGACGAACAGGAATGCGAGTCCATCTTGGATGTCCTCTGGGATTTCGACAAAATCTTTTTCATTTCCTTGTGGAATAATGATTGTTTTTATACCAGCCTGTTTTGCGGCAAGTATTTTTTCTTTAATACCACCTATGGGTAACACTCTTCCTCTTAGTGTCAATTCACCTGTCATTGCTATTTCTGGGTTAATGCCTTTGTTTGTAACGATGGAAGCGATTGCTGTTGCCATAGTAATACCTGCGGAGGGTCCGTCCTTTGGAATTGCGCCTGCGGGGACGTGTATATGTATATCGTCCTGTAATATGTTTTCATCACCTTTGAGGGATTCTGTTTGTGATTTGACATAAGTGAGTGCAGTTTGTGCTGATTCTTGCATGACATCTCCGACTTGTCCTGTAATGCGTAGGCTGCCTTGTCCATTTTGTTTTTGTGTTGCGGTTGCTTCTACAAATAGGATTTCACCGCCTGCGGGAGTAACAGAAAGTCCGGTTGCGACTCCTACATCTGGGGTTCGTCCTGCGATTTCAGATTCAAATTTAGGGGGTCCGAGGTAATTTGGTATTTCTTTATTACCTATAATAGTATGGTCGGTTTCACCTTCAGCGACTTTACGAGCGGATTTACGGCAGAGCGTTCCGAGTTCGCGTTCTAAGTTTCGTACCCCTGCCTCACGTGTATATCTTGTAATCACATCATGTATAGCGTCATCTGAAATCCCCAATTGCTGGTCTGTAATACCGTTTGCGGTCAATTGTCTCGGAATAAGGTATTGTTTTGCAATTTGTTTTTTCTCATTTGACGTGTATCCTGGTAAGTCAATTGTCTCCATTCTATCTCGTAGTGGCGGTGGTATAGTGTGAATTTGGTTTGCGGTTGTAATAAACATGATGTTTGATAGGTCAAATGGTACATCCAAGTAGTTATCAGTAAATGCGTGGTTTTGTTCTGGGTCAAGTACTTCGAGCAGTGCGGCGGCGGGGTCTCCTCTGAAATCGGAGCCGAGTTTATCGATTTCGTCAAGCATGAAGACAGGATTATTAGATTCAGCTTGTCTTAGTCCTTTAACGATTCGTCCTGGCATTGATCCTATGTATGTGCGTCTATGTCCTCGTATTTCAGCTTCGTCGTGCATCCCGCCTAAAGAGATTCGCACAAATTTTCTACCTGTTGCCCGTGCTATGGATCTACCGAGCGATGTTTTTCCTACGCCTGGCGGTCCGACGAAGCAGAAGATGGGTCCCTTCATATCGTCTTTGAGGAGTCGGACAGCGAGATAATCTACAATTCGTTCTTTGACTTTTACCAGATTGTAGTGGTCTTCGTCGAGTATTTCTAAAGCTTTTGTTAGGTCAATTGCGTCTTCCGTATTTACTGACCATGGTAGATTTAGTAGCCAATCCAGATAGTTGCGTGAAACTGTAGCTTCTGGAGAGAAGGATTGCATTTTTGTAAGTCGATTTAGTTCTTTTAGCACTGCTTTATGTGCTCTTTCTGGTAAATTTGCTTCTTTTAGTTGTTCACGCATTTCTTCCACATCAGAAGCTAAATCGTCTGCTTCTCCGAGTTCTGTTTGAATTGCCCTGAGTTGTTCTCGTAGATAGTATTCGCGTTGTCCTTTATTGATAACAGCTTGTGCATTAGATTGAATTTTACTTTCCAATTCATATAGGTCAACTTCTTTTGCGAGTATAACTGCGAGTTTGTTGAGTCTTTCCGGTATAGGAACGGCTTCAAGGATTTGCTGTTTTTCTTGCGGTTTCAGGTCTAAGACTGTAGCGATATAGTCAGCTAAGCGTCCAGGTTCTTCAATATTTTTTGCCATGAGTCCATGTTCCTCTTGGTATCGTGAGGAAAGATGTACTATGCGTTGTAGCATTTCGTCTGTACTTCGGACGAGAGCTTCTATTTCCATATTTTCTTCGTCATCATTTTCGGATTTTTCATTATCTTCTATGAGTCTGACGCGTGCCTTCATGAAGGGTTCTGTATAGAGGATTTCTTGGACTTCCACCCGTGAGCGTCCGTTGGCGAGGAATATTACATCTTCATCGTCTTTTTTTGTTCGTATGATGTGAATTAGGCTTCCGATCGGACTTAATTCATCTATTGTCATGTCCTTTACGGCGCGCGGGTCTGTGTCTAAGCTTCGTCCTGAAGTTGTTTGGAAGATACAGAGTTCTCTATCACCGTTCAACATTGCATCATCAACAGTATCCATTGCTACTTTTCCTGATAGTGCGACGTGATGCGGGTGGAATGGTGGAACCGGTGGCATATACGGAAAGATAACGAGGTCATCTACGGGTAGAATTGGCAGTTCTACCGTTTCTATGTGTTCGGCAATATCTTCATTTTGTTCGATATTCTCTTGCTTCTTGTTTTTTTCCACTACTATTTCTCCTTCCATCTATTTCAGGTGCATCAAGTGTTAATCTTCATTTACGACAGTTGTGTTGTCATTATTAACACTGCGGATCCATCCGCGTTCACCTTCAATAATCACTTCTGTATCAAGTGCGGCGCATAGTTTCTTGTATTTCTGCAGTGTTTCAACAGCAGTTTGTTCCAGGACATCATGGGTACTTGATGCGTTAGTATCATTGGTTTTGAGAAGACTTGGTTTCGGTATTGATACACCTTTTTTATTGGTTAAAATAGGTATTATTTCAATAGATTTGAGCACACCTTCTTTAAAGGTTGCTTTAGGTATAATTGTTCTGACGTGCTGTAGTTCATAGGTGTCGTATATGAAGTCAGCTAAGCTATATATTATAGGTTTTCCTTTGTATATTTCAATACCTCCTAAGGTATGGAGTTGTTGACACAGCACTATATCTGTCCCAGCATCAATGAGTGCTTTAGCGAAGAGGCGTTGTCTGCCAATACTTGCTTGTCGCGTTTCTTTTTTTGCTTCTCTTTTTCCCCAATGCAGCCAAACGATGATAAGTTCTGCTTCGTTTTCTGCTTGTTTAACTGCGTGCATCATCTGACTATATGCTGCAGAAGCGACTACATTGAGAGAAGCCATATTGAATTCATTTCCTCTCAAATAGGCGAAAAGTGCTACCTTATGACCTTTGACATTGATCCATGCGGGTAAATTTGCCGCTGCAGGTGAAACACCTGCTCCCATTGATTTGACGTTATACCACGCTAAATTGGTTAATGTATCTTCAAGTGCGACGATGCCAAAGTCCAAAATATTTGGAGATGCTAAAGAGACTGCGTCAAAACCTGCGTTAGCAAGTGCCCGTGCTAATCCTGGTGCTGCTCGAAAATGGTGTTTTTGTATGATGCTTGGATCTCCTCTGTCAGAAATACTGGCGTTTAGTGATACAGTTGCTACATCTGCTGATTGAATGATGGATGCTGTGCCTTCAAAAAACACACCTGCTCCTTGCCGTTCTATTATCGGTGTTAGGCTACTGCCGATTGTGATATCTCCGACAGCAAGGACGGTTATTTCATCAGACTCTATCTCCAAGGCGTGTAGTGCATTACCACTGTGCAAAATCGAAACGATACATAAGATTATAATTATTATACTTTTCATTTTTCTTTTTTTAGTTGATTGCCGATTGCTATCAGAGCATCTGCGAGTGTCTGTTTTTCAGATTGACCGGTGTCTTGTAGTTTTTGTGTTTCTGTCTGAAGCCCCTCAATTTGTGCTTGGAAGTCAGTGGCAAACTCATTGATAAGCATGGATAGTTTTTCAAGGTCATTTTCAGTACGACTAATATGTTCGTCAATACGGTTATCTACATGAAGCATGATGTTGTCCGGTATATTTCCGTATTGTGCTTTGATATCCGATATTTCTTTTAGTAATCTTGCTTCGACTTCGGTGACACTGTGTTGCACATTTTCGAGTTCAATTGTCAAGTTCTCAAGTTGATCGTTGTATTTACGAAAGTCTGCTCCAAATATAGTGTCTCTGAGATAGGCTTCTAAGTTGTTGGGTTCTGTTTGTTGTGTCTCTTGTGTATCATCTATCAGAGGTGGATGCTGTGTTTCTTTCATCAATTATCTCCTATGTAATCTGTATATATCACGGATAATTATATAGATTATCAGGTTTCTGGTCTTCTCGTTCAACGTCTAATTGTATTGAAAGTTTATCTTCCTGTTCGGATTCGTTGTCTGTCTGTGTGCGACTTGCGTTGAATTCTTGCAGGATACAGTTTACGATTTCTTCGCTGTATGCTTCAGCTGAAACCTGTCTCTGATTTGCTTCCCACGCCATTCTTGCGACCGCTTCGAAGTATTCTGCGTGTTTATATGCCTCTAATAGGTCACTGCCTCTTGAAAATGTACCGTGTCCGATCCAGTAAAGGATATGCCGCATGGGTTCAGTTCCGTTTTCAAAGAGTCTTAAACTTTCATAAGATAACTCAGGAATTCCTGGAACTCTTTCCTGAACGAACCCGATTCCGCCAGAAGCATCATATATGATTGGTGTTTCTGGTTCATACCCTTTAAGGAATTGATAGAAACGGTCTGGTTGTCCGTGTTCTGTCCGTGATATTAGGTTCAAGAACTTTGGCTGTAAATGAACTAATGCATTGAATCCATTTTTTTCGAGTTGTTCAAAAATGAGTAGATAGTGGAACATCTCACTTGTCGGTACACAAGGTATTGCCTCACTGTTTTGCTCGTGCTGTGTCTGTGTGCCAAAGCGCATACGATAGTGTGTGCCATCTGGTTCTACCTCTATAACAGTCACATTAAGTGCTGGATGCTCAATTGCGATCATGTCCAACCGGGAACCTGATTTTGTCAGAAGCACATGTCTACCTGCTAATCCTTTTACAACGATTGCTTTAGGTAGCGCGTATCGTGGTGCCTCGTCATAGTTGATGAGACAGTTCGTATCTACTGGTTCTGATAATATGACCCCCATATTTCCTGCGGATGCCCAGAGGTAATCGTGAGCATGTGCATGCATGCCAACCCATCCCATTTGTCCGATACAGGTACCTAATTCAGTATCGGGTGAAATAGGGTTCAGATTGGGTTGAAATCCCCTTGCAACCCACTGCCGATAGCGGTAACTGTGCGGTGGTGGTATCTGCTGATGCGTCAAGTATGGATTGACTAATGTATATTTCACCTGTGCCTTTGGTCCACTTGTGCCTTTGGTATATTTTCCTATTTCATGTATCTTACTTTAAAATATACCATACTTTCTGTGGCATTTGCAAGTAAAATCGTTCCGTGTTCCGCGAGCATGACTTGAGTGTGTAATTTGTATTCAAAGCAGAAAGGGTGGAAGAGGGTAAGATGGAAGGATGGGAGAAGGGAAGATGGAAGATGGAAGGATGGAAGAGGGGAAGTGTCTCTACATAATTCCACGCTATACTACATTTTATCCACGCTTGCGACAACGACCCGTTCAATTCCTGCATAATCGTTTATAAATTGGGAGTGAATGTACTTTGGTTGTTCATCAAGAATTGCTTTAACAGATGCTGCTTGCTTTTCACCGATTTCAAATATCAACTTACCTTTAGGTAGTAGGAAGTTAGGTGCTTCTAAGATAAGTCTCCGAATAACAGACAGTCCGTCATCTCCTGCTATTAGTGCAATATGGGGTTCATGGTCGTATATATCTTTGCTTAATTCCTTGCTTTCATCAATTGATATGTAGGGAGGATTGGAGACGATCCAGTTGAATTTCTTAGGTTTCACTTGCTTTATTGGTTCAAAAAGGTCTCCTTGCATGAGCTCTATCCGTCCTGTACATTCATGTATATCTCTGTTTTTTTCTGCAACAGCCAAGGCATTCTCACAGATGTCAGTTGCAATAATATGACATTCTGGCATATTAACTGCGATTGAAATTGCAATCGCGCCGCTCCCTGTTCCTATTTCTAATATATTTTCTGGGTTACTATTATTGGATTTCAATACTGTTTCTACGATGAATTCTGTTTCAGGACGTGGTATCAACACGTTTTCGTCAACGTAGAAATCTAAAGACATGAATTCTTTATGATGGGTTAGATAACTTATAGGTGTTCGTGCGATGCGTTTCTTTATCAATTCTCGTAGTATTGTTAAGTCTTCTTGAAAAACGGGCATGTCAAAATGTAGATAGAGTTGCAGTCTACTTTTTTTAAGTAGGTGTCCGAGTAACACCTCTGCATCTAATCGGGGGCTTGGTATATTATGTTTTTCAAAATAACTTGTGGTCCACTCAAGGAGCTCAAGCACGTGCCAGATTTTGGAAGTCATATATTCTTATCTGCTTTTGCGGAACTCCGTTGTGAAAGTTTAGCTGGAATAATTGGGTAGGTATGTATATATCACTATTATTGAAAGGTAAATCAATAGGTTTAACTTTCCACGTTTTTTAACATTTCAACTTGGTCGGCGGTTGTCAATCGTTCAATGAAAGGGTCTAATTCTCCATCTAAAGTGCCATCTAACTGATAGCTGCTAAACTGGATACGGTGGTCAGTTACTCGAGATTGTGGAAAATTATATGTACGGATTTTTTCACTTCTATCGCCGCTGCCTACCATTGACCTACGGGTTTCAGCGCGTTCACTGTCCAATTCAGCTTGCTTTTTTTCTTGAAGTCGAGCGCGTAAGATTTTCATTGCCTTTGATCTGTTTTTGTGTTGTGATTTCTCATCTTGTTGCGTTACGACAAGCCCTGTAGGAATGTGTGTTATACGAATAGCAGAATCTGTCGTATTTACACTTTGTCCTCCTGGTCCAGAAGAGCGATATGTATCTATGCGTAATTCTGTTGCCTCGTCAATTTGTATGTCTACCTCTTCTACTTCAGGGAGAACTGCGACAGTAACTGCAGAGGTATGAATCCGTCCACTGGTTTCTGTTGTTGGAATTCGTTGAACACGATGTATTCCCCCCTCATACTTTAGTAACCTATATGCAGATTTCCCTTCGACTGAAAAGACGACCTCTTTGAAACCTTTGAGTCCGGTAGCATTGGCACTGAGCATGTCTACTTTCCACCCTTTTCTTTCAGCATAACGTGTATACATTCGAAAGACTTCAGCGGCAAATAGACTTGCTTCTTCTCCGCCCGTGCCAGCACGGATTTCTATGATGACGTTTTTCTCATCGTTTGGGTCTTTTGGAATAAGAAGCAACTTAATGGATTCCGTTAACGCATCAATTTGTTGTTTAAGGTCTACCAGTTCTTCTTGTGCAAGTTCAACCATTTCAGGATCATTTTCTTCTACTAATAGAGATTCTGTCTCTTGAATTGCAGTTTCCAGTTGTTGGTAGTCCTTGTAGGCTGTCACAATTGGGGAAAGTTCAGCGTGTGTCTTTGACAGTTCCTGTAGACGTTGTGGGTTTGAAATTTGTGCTGGATCGCTTAATGATTTTTCGACATCTATGAATTTATTCTGGATGTCTCTTAGTTTATCAAACATATTAACCGTTCGCTTTTATGGTAAATTTTTGAATTAATTATACAGTCTGTACCAGTGCGGTTGGGAAACCGCACCTACCGGGGGCCGAAAGTGTGTAATTATTTTTAAACTTCACCATAACCTCTTACAATCTATTTGTGTTTTCCTGATGAACGTATTACATAGTCACAGTTGTGTTATTCTTCTGATTGATCGGTGAGTCCGTAGCGGCGGCGGAAACTTTCTACACGCCCTGCTGTGTCAATAAAACGTGTCTGTTGTCCTGTATAAAATGGGTGGCATTTTGCACAGACATCTACGCGCATCTCTGATTGGGTCGAGATAGTTTTATATGTTGCGCCACAGACGCAAGTAATAGTGCATTCAGTTGTCTCGGGATGAATTTCGGGTTTCATTGTTTATCTCCTAATTATCTTATTGTTGTCCTTCTTTGAGGCACAAACTGGAAAGTTTGTGCTACAAAAGATTACAAACTGGAAAGTTTGTGCTACAAAGATATATAGTCTACTTACTGTTTCTAACAGTTTGTATTCGCTTCTTGCCGGGTCGTCCTGTACCTTCAAGCATATTGTCCAGGAATTCTTCGTTGGTCTTTGTTTTTTCTAACTGTTGTATAAGCAATTCCATAGATTCAGCCATACTCATTTGACTTGTTAATTTTCGCAGTACCCATACTTTGTTGAGTACATCAGGTTCTAACAATAGTTCTTCACGACGTGTTTTTGATTTTTCAATGTTGATAGCGGGAAAAATCCTGAGTTCTAACAGTGTTCGGTCCATGTGAATTTCCATGTTAGCAGTTCCCTTGAATTCCTCATATATGTATGTATCAGAACGGCTTTCTGTATCAACAAGTACCGAAGCGATGATTGTTAGACTGCCTCCCTCTTCAAATTTTCGTGCGGCACCACAGAATTTTCGTGGTTCTACGATTGCCATTGCATCTAATCCACCTGACAGTGTTCGTCCACTATGTGGAGCTGTCATATTGTATGCTCTTGCGAGTCGTGTCATGCTGTCAAGTAAGATCACGACATCCTCTCCACATTCCACCATCCGTTTTGCTTTTTCAATTGCCATTTCTGAAACTTGGATGTGCCGTTCAGGTTGTTCATCAAAAGTAGAGCTTATGACTTCTCCATTTACAGTTCTGATGACATCGGTGACCTCTTCTGGTCGTTCATCTATCAGTAGGAATATGAGTGATACTTCTGGATGATTAGCCTCAATTCCACAAGCGATATTTTTCAGAAGCGTTGTTTTCCCACTGAATGGCGGTGCGACGATCAATCCTCGTTGTCCTTTACCGATAGGTGCTATGAGGTCAATAATTCGTGTTCCGTATTCTGAGGGTGTATGTTCCAGTTTGAATTTCTCATACGGAAATACCGGTCTGGGTGTATCAAACGCCGTTCTCATCTTTACAGTTTCGGGCGGTTGTCCGTTTACCTTTTCTATTTGCAACAGTGCAAAATAACGTTCAGTTTTGTTCTCCGATTTTTTTGGTGGACGAATTACACCTTCTACGACATGTCCTGTCTGTAAACCGAATAAACGGATCTGTGATGATGAGACGTATATATCCTCATCACTTTGCAGATAATTTGATCGGGGTGATCGGAGAAAACCGTAGTTCTGGTCCTTTTCGTCTAATATTTGTAGCACGCCTTTACCATATAAGGGTATGCCTTTCTCCGATGCTTTTTGAAGTATTCGCGTAATGAGTTCATCCTTACGTAACCCATTAGTATCATCGATACCATAGGATTGTGCAATAGTATTTAATCCAGAAATCTCCATTTCCTGGAGCTTGCCTATGTCCAAGCTCTCCATAGTAATATAACTCCTAAGTATTACCTGTATCCATTTTCATTTATTTTCTATAAGCCCTCTATTAGGGAGCGATTTTATTGAAATTCATTTAAACAGAAGCAGGTCAATTATCTTGAATTGAACAGAAGCACAGAATTATGCTCTCTGTTTTTATATTATAACGATAAATTTACCGGACGATGAGACCGGTCGAGAAAGATTATGATGCTTTTTTGGATCGTTATACACATTCTAACGCTTATACACATTTTGCCCGACGGACAACCAACAGACAGTATTCATTTTTGATATTTCTTGGATGGCATCTGTCTGAAAAAAGCGGTATTGTGTATATTCTGGGGTCCGAGTGAAAGTGTTGGCAGGGATTTAACATCCTTTGTGTGTGTGTTATGACAGAGAATTTACTCCGATATTTGAATCATATCACATTATATTATACATGAATTTATAATAAACGTCAAGTCTTTTTTACACCGATTTGGAAAACTTTGTTAAGTGCCAATAGCAAATCTGCAAAAATTACTCCGCAGTGCTTTCTTTAATTGACCGGAGGCGGCGTAGTACTTTTGCATTATTACTATTATGTTCTAAGAATTTTTCCCAGAGTGATGCTGCTTCATCGTTGTATCCTTTTGAAACATAGTAATCACCGAGTGCCAAAACAGGTATATCTGATTTTGGATTCATCTCTATCGCTTCTTTAAAAGCTGCCACAGCAGCGTCTTCTTCACCTTTGCGTAGTGCGATTTCAGCTTTCGCATAGGGAAGCAGCGTGTGATCTGGATATTTGTTTGATAAGCCTTCCAATAAAGTTTGTGCGTCCTCTTCTTTTCCAGACTTATGTAATGAGACAACAGCAAGTATAGTTCCTAAACCGTATTGGTAGGTCAACGTTTTCTTTTCTTCGGCACTGTCAGCACTATTGAGATGTCGTTCTGCTATTCTCGCAGCTGCTTTGTATTTTATCTGTGCTTTATTGAACTGATCATACTTGTAACAGATATCCCCCAGCGTTTTCATTGTTATGAATGAATCTCTTTTCTGTTCTACAAGGTCTTGAAAAATTATAGCTGTTTTTCTATCGTGTAGACGATAATGCAATACTTCAGCAAGGCTTTGTAATGCGTCGGTGTCTTCTGGGTTCATAGCGACTGATCGTTCGAATGCATCTCGCTCTTTCTCAGGTTCACCGAGCATCTGATATATTTTACCAATATACCAATATACCTCTGCATCTTTGTTACGATTTAAGCCGACAACTGAGTTAAAAGTCTCCAACGCTTTTTCGTATTCCTCATTTGTATATTGATTCCGTCCTGTGCTGATTACAGCGTCAATAACCTTACTATCCTTACTGGCTGCCTTTTTAAGAACGGCAGTTGCTTTCTGATGCATCCCGAGTTTTCTGTAGCAGATTGAGAGTCGTAGATATGCATGAGGATTTAGTTTTGCTTTTTCAGCTTCAGCTCTGGCGATTGCATCAAAATAGAGTGCTCCTGCATCGCGGTAATTCTCATCATCGTAGAAGAATTTTGCGATCATGAGTTCAGCATCGTAGTATGTGCCTTGGTCGTCTGTTGCGATAGTAGTGCCACCACCGAAACTACTCATTACTTGTTCGGCAGATATACCGAACCCCGAGTCTGCCATAACAGCTTTGTTTTTTACAACTGGACTTCTTTCAACGTTCCGCGGTCGGTCTCTTTCTCTTCTTTCTTGTTGTCTTATCATTGCCCGTCCGATCTGTGTATCTTCGGGGTTTTCTGGTTTGGGAATTTCAGCATTGAGTTCGGTAAGTTCGGCTTTTGCTTTCTCAATTTGTGACTGTGCATCATCAAGTCTACCATATTTTTTTACCATGAATTGAAGTGTTCGCTTCGCTTCAGTTTCATCCTGTAGATGCTGTCTTTGTATGCGTGCTTTGTTCTCGAGTGCTTGTGCAGCACGTTTACTTTGTGGATTTCTATTTGCAAAATTGTCAAATACTTCTATAGCTTGTTCAAATTTCTGTCCTTCTTCATAACTTTTCGCTAACATTAATTGGGCATCATGACTTGTTTCAAGATGGGGATACTGGTTAACGATGGTATCAAAATGTGTTGCTGCTTCATCGTATTTTTCTTCTCTAAAATTGTGCATCCCGAGCCGGTAGTGTGCTTCTGCAGCTTCATCACTCTCTGGTGCATCTGCGATAATTGCTTGATATGATTGAACACCCTTTGCTGGTTGATTCATGCGTTCGATATTTAGTTTCCCAATAGCAAGTTGTGCTTTCCGTGCATCTTCTGTGCCAGGATTGGTATCAACAATGCTCTGGTATGCCTCTAAGGCTCCACGGTAATCTTTCGCTTCAACCATTTGGTCAGCACTGTTCAATGCGCTGCCGGACAAACACCCCATTTGCCCCAATGATACTAAGACTAATACTGCGATTAGCATGCAGTTGACATATTTCATGGTCCTTCTCCTTATTTATACGCTAATACATCTGTCTGGATGAACATAAATCTACTAACCCAAGAATATCTTGATATGTATAACCTTCCTTTTCAATCAGTTCATTGCAGTCTATTCTGTTTTTCTCATCTGGTCCTTTACCGGCTGCAAGTATAGAGTTTGTTAACCAGCTGGTGCGGACTCCGTTGACGCCTGATGTATAGTTTGTATCATAATCACCCTTGACAAGTCCGCATAACTGGTCTACTTTACTTTTTGGGTATCCTTCAGGACGTGGATATGAAATAGGCTCTGGTTCTCCATCTTTTGGTATGAAGTTTATTCCATTTTTAATCTCAATAGTACCTTCGTCTCCCTCAAGTATGACCCACTCCTCAAATCCAACCCGTGTATTACCCATGATTGTAATAGTTCCTTCAGCGCCGTTATCAAGTTTAACATCTGAATAGGAGTTTATTTCAACGAACTTCGGTACGAGATTTCCGTCGTTATCCTCAAACTTCATGTCCGTTGTGCCGTAGACTTCAGCAGGTAATGCATTTGTCATCCAGAGGAAGATGTCCTGCAAGTGACTACCCGAGTCGTTTGGTTGTCCGCCGCCGGAGAAGCGGGGATCGCCACGCCATCCACCGGCACCCCAACGTTGCGCCATGTAGACTTCAAACTTCTTAAGGTTTCCGATTTTCCCTTCAGCGATTGCCTGTCTTCCTGTGATATAGGTATTATCGTAGTGGCGTTGGTATCCGCCGACGAGGTGTAGATTGCTACCGATAGCGATTTTGGTTATTGTGATTGCGTCACCGACGATGTTTGCCATCGGTTTTTCAACAATGACATGACACCCCGCACGGAGGGCGTACTTGACATGAATATCGTGTAATGAATGGGGTGAGAAGACTCCAACAATATCTAAGTCTTCGTGATTGAGCATCTCAATAAATTCATGTTCTCCCAGATAGCGTTTGAGGTTGTTGGGTTTGTAATCTTCGACGCGTTGTTGTAGTGCATTTTCTAATGCGTCTAAACTACCCTCATGTGCGTCAGCAGCAGCGACGACTTCGGCATCCGGACGCGTTGCAAATCCCATTGTGTTTCCACGACCAGCACCCCCTGGTCCAATCACACCAACTCTTAATATGTCATTCTTGCTTGCCATTCTACTTAATTCTCCAAGGTATGTCAAATTATTGACAGTCGTAGGTTCAATTTGTATACTCGTATACAGGCAATGTTATAGTTTGTATAGGTTTCTGTTCTTTCCACACAATTTGTTGTAAACGATCAACAGTTTCGGGTGAGAAAAATTGTTCACCTGTTTCAAGGTTGACTCGGGCAGGTACATTTTTAATAATGATCAACTTACCATCTATTTCAAGTGTGTAAGTAACCTTCTGATCAATTAGGGTTTCATCCCAGATTACTTTGTCTTTCATTTTTTTCTCCTTATTTTAAAATCAATCCATTTTATCGGGTTGGGTTCGTACAAAGTAATAATTTTGATCAAGAACCGTGATGGGTAACTACACTGAATATGTAGAGGACGGTTTGATTTCGTAAATCCAGCAATCAAACAACTTGGTCCGTATTTGTCTTCAGGATAATCTTCAAGTATTTCACAATTTTCCAATGCCTCCTGTACTTCCTGCATTGTGATATGTCTTATGATACTTTGGTGTGCAGCGTGCCGCGAAAGTTCAAATTGCCGATTTTCTACTTTGGTTCGGATACCATCAAGGAGACTCTTCATATAATTATGGTAGTTATGTCAAAAGGCAAGTAAAGTGTATCACATATTTTCAACCAAGTCCAATTATTCTGTGATTATGATTGTATATTTGATTCTAAGCAGCGTGCTTACCCACTAAATACACGGAATAATTTCTTTTTTAAGGTGCCTATTGTTTGTAGGATTGTGAACATATACTACCTTTTATTCTATTGGTTTAACAATCATTACGAACCCTAAAGTGTCGCTGGCAAAATAACTTTCCCATTGATATACAGTAAAACCGTCTTCTTTCGCTGCATTATCAGGAGTGCCTAAAACATTGATAACGCGATTTATAGTAATCTTGGAATCATAAGTATATACAATAGTCTTGCGTCCACCAATTGATGTTACCCTACATTTAATGAAGTTCCTAATTTATTTAACTTGCTTTCTATAACAGCATTACGTTCTACAAGAACTCTGTTTCTTTCTGCTTGAATTGCCAGTTTTCGTTTTTGAAATTCTATTTCAGCTTCTAACTGTGCTTCTGTAGCAATCAGAGCAGTCTTTGCAGCACCTTGTTTCATGACTATTGATTCCGCTTTTCTGTGTTCTTCACCGGTTCGAGATGAACTGCCTCTGTTTACCTTTGTTCTCGTGTTTTCTCAAGTATTTTCACATCAAATTCTACTACGATATCTGAACAGATATCGGATAGATTTTTCTGATCTGGGTTATAAACTACCTGTTTAGCACCCCAAAAGATATTACAATCTATTTCAGGAATACTGACGAGTCTATCCCCATTCTTAGTCTTTTTATCCGTAAGTTTTTTCATCATTGATCTTATTTCGTTTCTTGTTTTTCTTATTTCATTATCAGTTGAAAAAAAGTCAAATATTAAACCCTCAGATAAGAATTCTTCTATACTTTTGTTTAGCAATATTGTAAATACAAATGTGAAGTATGTCCTTCCAATAAAAAAATCTTCTGTAACGTATATATAGAAACCATGTGTATAGGGTATATTAGTATTATTAATATCTACATCCCTTAAACCTCGCAATTCTCTTTTGATAAAACTTTCAACCTTATTCTTTGTGATTTCATTCAAACAACTTGTGTTTACGAAAACATTGAATTTATTGATTTTATTTTCGTTTATTGGTTTATCTTGACTTCGGATCGGCTGCCCAGAAAACCAGACAACAGAAAACGCTGTGAGTAAAACGAATATCCATGCTTTTTTCATAGTATTTCCTTTAATAAGTTACGGATAGTTTCAAGCATATGAGTATTAAATCTTATTACAATATCTTTACACAGACCATCTAGGCTTTCTGTATCGCCAATCATAATACCTAAAAACGATGGAGCAACGGGAATAGTCAATTTTTATTGTAATTATAATTATTCCGCGTCAACATGTTCATTGAAATCAAAATATGGAGATCCGTTTTTGATTGCATCCCATAATTTGTCCAATATGGGTACAAAAGGGACTTGCACGTTAATTATTTCATCTCTTCCAAACTCTTTTTCATATAATACTGTAAAACTATTACAAAAGTCGTTCTTAACTTGGTCCTTTACTTCTTGATCGTCTGTATTTTTCCCGTAAGCTAAGAAACTATTCCCATAAGGACTGACGTTATATGAATAGGGAGGGATTGACATATTATGAACCAAAACGATAGCAACAGAAAATTTATCTGTATTGTCTTGATGCTTATACTTCGGTAAACGTATAACTTTTATACCCCCTCCATGTAAACTTACAATATTATATTCAGAATCTACTGAATCTACTGGTTTTAAAAACATATCATATCTCCTATTTTGAAAAAATACTGGCAAAGTCATTTTTTAGTTTAACCAAGCTTTTCGTCAAAATGGTCTATCATCGTTTTCGTTATTTTTATCTAACTTATCTAATACAGATATAGCCTCTTTTTGTGATGCAAAATAAACATGGTCTGTTTTTATTTTACCCTCTTCTGAACCAATGTTTACCTCCATTATGCATCGTCCATCACTGTGCGGTATATCTAATATGTTTACTGACAATAGTCTATCCAAATTAACAACATAGTGTGGTGAAATTCTTTTCAACATTATTGATTCTCCTTTATTGGTAGTTTAACCAAAATTCAGTGTAGCATTTTATCTAATGAATATCAATAAAATAATGATTCATTCACATTCATTCAAGATTCATCGTTGACGCCAGTAGTCTGACTCAACAAAGTGCCTATATCTAAAGTGTAAGTTTTAGTATACTTTCTCTTTAGCCTGTAAATACTTTGAATAGTCTTCTAAGAGGATCGTAGAATTCATCAACAACGCGTTCTTTAAGCGGGATGATCGCATTGTCAGTAATGGTAATATGTTCTGGACAAACCTTCGTGCAACATTTCGTAATATTGCAATAACCGATACCGTCTGAGTCCTTTAATTCTTCCAGTCTATTCTCTGTATCTATGGGATGCATTTCTAATGAAGCAGCATAGACTAAGTAGCGAGGTCCGATAAATTCATCATGAAGATCATGTTCCCGTAGAACATGGCAAACATCTTGGCACAAAAAGCACTCAATACATTTTTTAAACTCTTGGATATGATCTATATCGACCTGTTCCATTCGCCAGGTACCATCTTCAGCATCTGGGGGTCTCGGTGTGAAAGGTTTCATCTTTTCTTTGACTTTGTAATTCCACGAAACATCCGTAACAAGGTCTTTGATTAGCGGAAATGCCCGCATCGGTTCAACAGTGATAGGTTCGTCAAGCGGTAAATCGCTAAGCCGTGTCATACACAGTAATTTAGGGTTTCCGTTAACTTCTGCCGAACAGGATCCACATTTTCCTGCTTTACAATTCCATCTGACAGCGAGGTCATTTGCTTGTTCTGCTTGGATTCTGTGGACTGCGTCTAAGACTACCATTCCTTCAGATACTTCAGTTTCGTAATCCACAAACTCTGCTGCATCCGCATCGCCACGCCAGATTTTAAATGTTGCTTTATCCATCCTTTATTCCTTCCAACATTTTAACGTGAGTTTGATAAATCGTAATTGGACATTTGGTGCGATAAGGATATCGCACCTACCGGGTGTTTGAGCGTCCATTTTTTGTAAAATTAGGTTATATATCTATTTTACAAATTCACGTTAATTAAGTTTATCCCATTTCCTCAATAATTTGCCGTTGTTCATCTGTCAATTCGGGGACCTGCTCGCGTCGAATAGACATTGTATTGTCATCAGTTTTATGGATAATGGTGTTGTATTTTCCAGCACCTGGTTCTTCCTTTTCAGGAAAGTCATCGCGTGAATGTGCGCCGATGCTTGCTTTTCGTTCGAGTGCTGCAAGCGCAATTGCCTCTGACACAGTAAGGAGACAGTCAAGATCAAGTGCAGTATGCCATCCAGCATTGTATTCCCGATTGCCGACTACGTGAGTGTTCTCAGCTTTTTCACATAACATTTTTATCTCTTCAAGTGCTTGATTCAGACTTTCTTGACTGCGAGCAATGCCAACTAATTGTTGCATCTTTTCTTGTAGTTGTGATTGGATTTCATAAGGGTTATCACTTTCTGCAGGATTATCAAAAGGTTTCAAGACGTGTTGTGCGATTTCCTCAATATGACTTTCCTCAATTGGAGCAGCATCGTTTTCCATTGCAAATTGTGCAGCGTACTCTCCTGCGCGTTTACCGAACACAAGTAGGTCAGAGAGTGAATTCCCCCCGAGTCTATTTGCCCCGTGTAATCCTGCTGCACATTCACCTGCTGCGAATAGACCGGGCACACATGTCATCTGAGAATCTGCGTCAACCCGAATACCGCCCATAATATAATGTGTTGTTGGACCTACTTCCATCGGTTCTTGTGTAATGTCAATGTCTGCGAGTTCTTTGAATTGGTGGTACATACTGGGTAGTTTTCTCCGGATATGTTCTTCAGCATTCGGTAGTTTTTCTTTAATCCAAGCGATATCCAAGAACACGCCGCCGTGTGGACTACCTCTTCCTTCCTGCACTTCCCGCACAATACATCGTGCAACATGGTCTCGCGTCAACAGTTCTGGGGGTCTACGTGCCTCTCGGTCACCTTGTGTGTATAACCATCCCTCTTCAGGACTCTCAGCTGTTGTATTGGCATATAGTTCCGGTATATCGTTGAACATAAACCGATCTCCTTCGCTATTTGTCAGGATACCGCCTTCACCTCTAACACCTTCAGTAACTAAAATACCTTTGACACTTGGGGGCCAAACCATTCCTGTGGGATGAAATTGGACGAATTCCATATCAATTAGTTCAGCTCCTGCGTGATATGCAAGCGAATGGCCGTCACCTGTATATTCCCAGCTGTTACTCGTGACCTGATATGCTTTTCCAACACCACCTGTAGCTAAGACAACTGCTTTCGCAGTAAAGACCTTGAATCTCCCCTTTTCTCGTTCATAACCGAAAGCTCCTGAAACTCTATCACCTGTTTTAAGGAGGGATATGATGGTATTCTCCATATAGACGTCAATCCCTTGGTGGATACCGTGGTCTTGTAATGCGCGGATCATCTCTAAGCCGGTTCGGTCACCGACGTGAGCGAGTCGTGGGTACTGATGTCCTCCGAAGTTGCGTTGCAGAATACTTCCATCTTGTGTGCGGTCAAAAAGTGCTCCCCATTTTTCAAGTTCCCGCACACGTTCCGGTGATTCTTTTGCGTGTAATTCTGCCATCCGTGCATCAGATAGATACTGGCCGCCCCGCATCGTATCTGCAAAATGCACTCGCCAGCTATCTCTCTCGTCTACATTTGCTAAAGCTGCAGCGACTCCGCCTTCCGCCATGACAGTATGTGCTTTACCGAGTAAGGATTTGCATACCAATCCGACCCTCAGATCGCCTGTAGATGCTTCAATCGCAGCGCGTAATCCAGCTCCTCCGGCTCCAACTATTAATACATCATAATCAAAAGTCTCATAAGATGCCAAGTTTAAATTTCCTCTCTCAGTAATGTAAAATGAACATCACTTTAAAATGTAATATAATCTTTCCAACCCGTTGTTGCAATTATGCGAACATAAAGATCGGAGAATCCAACCCAACACAAACTCATCCATGCCCATAACATGTGTCGGCGATTAAGGCAACTGATACAGTTGTACATATTTCTTCGAATCGGTGCTTTTGATAGTAAATCAACTATACCGCCAACTAAATGCCGTAATGAATGACACCCGAAAGTATATCCACCCAATAAAACCACATTGATCGCTAAAACAATTGTGCCGATTCCGATTCCGAAGGTTTTGCCACCATTACCATCATCAAACCACAACGCTTCCCAAGCATCATAAGCCAGGAGACCAACTATCACTATCGCTACATAGAGAAAATAGCGATGTATGTTTTGAATAATTAAAGGGAAAGATTGTTCCCCACGATAACCTTTACGCGGTTCCGATACAGTGCATGATGGTGGATCAGCCCAGAATGCTTTGTAATATGCTCCCCGATAATAATAACAGGTAAAACGAAAACCGAGTGGAGCCCAAAGGATGAGAACTGCTGGTGTGATCAGTGCTGGCATCCAGTCAGGCATTGCACCAAACCAACTGTGTGCTATAGTATGTTCATCAATACCGAACAGAAGCGGTGAATAGAAAGGTGTCAGATAAGGTGCATGGTCAGGCAGAAAATGTGCACCTTCAAATACACGAAAGGTTGCATATATTATAAATGTACCTAACCCAAGAAATACGACTAAAGGTTGAACCCACCAAGTATCTTTTCGTTGGGTTTGGAAAGGACGGTGATCAGTTAATGTTAATTCTGGGTGCGACATAGGCGATTTTTCCTTCAATATTTAAAAGATTACCACATTTGAGCAATAAGTGCAAGGATGTTAAGAGTCGTGCGTATATCAGGTTTTTCTTTCATTTACCTCTTCTTTAGTTTTTGGTGATGGCGGGGGCAGATATTTGAAACCGAGTGCTTTCCATTTCTTTTGGTTCGCTTTCAAGTAATCGTAGAGTTCTTGTGTAGAATTGAATTGAGCAGACAATTCCTCTTTTATTCGGTAGCATTCTTCAAGGATAGGATCTGTGCGTGTATCAGGTTTCTCTTTCACGTGCATCTCCTCCATTAATTCTGTTGGTGTGCAGAGGTTTGTAGGTTTGAACCCAGCGGCCTGACAAACTTCGTTTATCAGATTACGCTTGGTTTCGTTTACAATGTGCTTATAATTCCAAGAAATTAGGTATTCAATGCTATTAAACGCGGCAATGGCAATATGTTGAGCATCCGCACGTGAGTGCTTTGGAACAGCACCAGCATTAATCAAATTATCCACAAGTACCATAGCCTCGGATGTTGTATCCAAGACTGGCAAACGTGCCAGTTCCTCAAATCGACGCTGAACTACTATTGCATCACCTCTGCTAGCTTCGGTGAGCACTATATCTGAAACCACAAATTCAAAGTGGTCAGAATATTCTTCCCATAACCGTTGGGTTGCGCGTTGCCGAGATTGGACTATCGCGTCCCTGCTGGGACGTGCAACTAAATAACTGACAACAGTTGTTTCTACATAAACCCTTGGCTTAACTTCTGAATATTGTAGCATGAAGTAACATCTTTGTCAAATCAACGAGAACTAAAATTTAAGTGCTTGGTTACAACTTCAACGTATGTGTCAGTGGTTCCCAACCGAGCAACCTTTTCGCTTTTGAGAGGTTAATTTCTTTCTGTTCATGGTCTCCTGCTATAAAGACGGCGTCAAAACCTTCATGATCTACCGAAATTGCTGCAAGATATGCGCGTGCTAAATCTTCTTCATCTGTCCACCATATATGAACGGATGCATCTTTCGGCTGATTTTGTCTTTCTAACCACTGTTCACGCGTTGAGGGTCCCGTGATTCTTAGGGCAATTAGGGACATGCCGTGCTCTCTTGAAAAATACTCACAGACCTGTTCACCAAAACTCTTCGTCAGACCGTAGACACCAGGATTGTCCCGCGGCACGATGTCTTCATACGGGAAACTGTTTCTTGTGCGTTCATGAACAGTGAATGTGCTTGTATATACACCGTGCTTGATCCCTGCTTCCTTTGCAGCATGGAGTAGTATATGCAATCCTTTTGCATTGACATCGTAGTTAGCAACAATATCTGGAAAATCAGCGACAGATGAGCGATCACTTGTTGGACGTAGCATGACCATATAGACAAATGTGTCCATCCCATTTAAGGCTTCTTGAACAATGCTTGGGTCTGTTACTGACCCTTGAATATATTCTACAGAATCATCTTTGGGTGAATTTACATCAAGAATACGGAAATTGTGATGTTCCTTCATGTAAGGTATGGTCATCGTTCCAACATGTCCCGATCCCCCAACGAGCAAAACATTCATATATATCACCTATTCTATGTATTTGTAATCTCCATGTTTTATACGTAGATCAAATGCATCCTCCGGATTCCAAGTCGGCATATCTGATGGCACTTCATAAGCGAATTGCTCAGTATCAGATTCATAACGATTGGTATTGCGTTCATGGAGGGCGCGCTGATACATTTTACAACGTTGTGTAAGGAAATCGGTTTGCCACCATTTGTACCGTTGATTCCATTGCGGTGTTCGCTGGTCAAAATAGATAACTCTTCGCAACGTATCACTTGTATTGATCTTACTCCCATGAAGTACCTTAGTATGATGCAGTAGAATATCACCTGGTTCAACTTCAGCAGGAACAGCATCGGAACGATTAAAATTATCTTCACCTTTATCTATTTCCTCTTGTGCCTTTTCAATACTCCACAGATGACTTTTCGGTATAACCCAGACACAACCGTTATCAACAGTGGATTTATCAATGTAGATATCGACGTTAAAAATCGGCAGGTTCTCACGAATTGCATTACCGTCACGGTGCCATCGAACAGAGGACCCGTGTTTAGGTAGTTTGAAAACGAGTGATTCATAACAAGGCACAAAATCTGGTCCGATGATTCTATTCAGTAGATCGCCGATAAAGGGATGACCGAGTAATCGCAGTGAAAATTCGTTGGGATGTGAATGAAGATAGGTGAGATAGTAAGGAATTCCTTCAGGACCTCGCATACACCATTCATCTGCTGGACCCTCATCCAAGATTTCATCTATGAGTCGTTGACTTTCTCGCTGAATTACTGTGAGTTCATCAGGTTGTATCACATTTTTGAGGATAAGGTAACCGTTATCATTGAAGAATTGAATCTCATTATTAGTGATTTTTTGCATAAAGTCGTTTCCTTTCTTACGTTTTCGCTACCGTGATAGGAGATGTGCCTCTGTTTTATATTGTTCTACTATTTGATGTTCCCTTGGCAGATAGATGGCAACCGTGATGCCAATGCCGTGTAGATATTGACATATCAAGGGACCAACCTCTCTCCAGTCCAAGCCTCCCAATCCACAACCGAGTGCTGGCATTGCAAGTGATTGAATTCCTTCCTTTTGAAAATTGTCACGAACCCATGCCAGACCGCCTTCAATATCATCTAAACGTGAGTTGTCTTTCCAATGCCGTTTCGTTGCGAAAAGCAGGAACCACTTCACAGCATTCGGCGTAACAAGCGGTGTCCCAAGATCAGCTAATTCCTCATCTAATGAACTTTCACGTTTGTAGAGATAGGGTTTTGTTGCTGTAATTCGCTTTGCTCGGCAAACATCCTGATATGCCACATAGACATCGGGAAATTGGTATTTAGCGCGTGACGCTAATCCTTTTCCCATTACGCCTTGTAGATTAACGCTAATTGTTAGTGTCTGTAGATTTGAAAAGAACATATCTCCATCAATTAGTGAAATGTTTTCACCGATTCTTTTCCGACTATAAGGTTGGAAGAACATATCTGGTTCGGAGCTAACGGTAACATGAGAATTGCCTATTTTTCCCTTGACCGTATCTTGTACTGAATTGTTGGCAACATAAATTGTTTGAATATATTCAGCTTTGACGTGTTCGGGAATTAAACATTCAGCCATAATTTTGCGTTTGGAACCGTCATCCCTGTTCCACCAATCGTTCTTGATTATTGACCACTGCTGTTTAAGCACTTCCAGACCTTTGGAAGTGGAGTGAAATTGCGTTGTTTCATGCGCTGCGTTTCCATCCGTAATAAATACGCCTTGTTCATTTAACACTCTCTTGTTAACGCCAACAACAGCCAGATTCCTTGCATCTATTTCATGGACAACGCGATACATCATGGCGTTACGGGGTTGGAAGTAGAGGTTCGCATAAGACCAGAGACTTCTTTTATCTGGTGCCGTTATTTGGCTACGTCTATTGACGATATCTGTGTCATAGATATAGGTAGAATGCACCCCTTCTGCTTCAATTTTTTCGTGGGAGTAAACCCCTTCCGAAAGGATAGAAGGAAGGTTGTCTATGTGCGTGATGTAGTAGAGTTCTCGTATGTCTAATTTTGGCATAATTACTTCTAATCGGTAAGCAAATTCTGTAATTAGACTGTTTGATTGTTTTTGTCAAGAAAATTTCCTAAAGTTGAGTTGGATAAGATTATACCCTTTATCCTACCTTAATTCCATTGACCGCGCAACTCACATACAATTGTACTTATGATAGCACATTTTGAAAAAACTTTCTATAAGAAAGGGTGTGTAAGTTTTTTGTCACCTTTTTTCATAAGAGACGGCACTCGGAGAGTGCCTACTACTATTAAGAGGATAGTTGGTTGTGAAACAGGTTTATGTGAGTCGGATAGCCGACCTATTCAATAGCATTTGACGGGGAAATCCTATAATTTCGTAGTGTGTCTCCTTTCAAAATCTTACCATACGGTAAGAAATGTCTTACCGTGGTAAGATTTGGTACATTGGCTGTGGCGTTAGTTACAGTAAGGTTTTGTGGTGTGTATTTTGACAGGTTCAAATTTTTTAAATTCCTAAATGGTACGAAATTCTCGCCTTGTTGAAATATACCTGAAAAAATCGGTTTTTTTCCGATATTATGTTCATTTCTGGATATTCTGTAAAATAGCATTGTAAACACCTTTTTATATAAACTTTTAGTAATTCATTCAATAACTTTATTTTATTGTAACATATATAAAAACAGATAGCAAGTTAAAATTAGAAGGTTGGAAGAGTGGAAGGGGGACCAGGATTATCAGGATTGGACCAGGATAAGAGGGAAGAGGAGAAGAGGGAAGGGTGGAAGGCGGAGGTGGGTGGTGTGGAAGGTTGGAAGAGGGGGAGGGGTGTATAAAGTTTTTGGCATGTGTGTTGTCTGAATCGCGGATTACGCGGAGGACGCGGAAACAGGTTTTTGCTGAAATTCGCGCATTATGTGAAAGGAACACTGAATTGTTCAATAGCACTTTTAAGAGTCTTTTGTTTGATTATTTATGCAATTGAAACTATTCTGAGAAAGAGAGTTGAAAATGAATGTGTTGTTGTAGAAAGTAGCACAATCAAGGATGAATGTGCTACAGCAATAAGTAAGCTGAATGGAGTACGGAGAGGGGTAATGGGAGATGAATGTGTTGTAGAAAGAAACACAATCAAGGATAAATGATGCTCAAAGCAACGCACAATCTGGAAGTATGTTAATTATTGGTGAAGGTATTGATTTAAAGAAAGGAAGTAAGTGTGTATTTCAATAATATCTATTTTACACAATAATTCACCTCATATTTTCACACTGTGACTTCTACAATTGTCATTGTATCATTACCGAAAATGTCTACAACTTTAACCGCAATTTTACGCGGTCCGGGTTCACATTCGTGTGCAATGCTGGTTAACTCCAAAGAGCGATCTTTCTTGGTGCGGAAACTTTGCCACTCATTTTCAAAGATATAGTCACCTGACCACTGTTCTTCCCACTCCTCCGTGTCAGGATTTTGCACACGGATAATTTCGCGTTTGCTCTCAAAGTCAAAATCAACTGACCAATAGTCAATCCAGTCTGTCCATTCTTTCGTCAATACATCTTTGGTAACAATACCATCGGCATCTTTGCTAACCTTTACGACTTTCCCTTTTTCCACCACAATTTTACTACTCTTGTTCTTTAGTGTCTGTTCAGCCCCAGAGATGGAATCTTGTGAATGGAAGACTGAGAAATCAGTTAGTTTTACTGCTACTGTGGGGAGTTTACTTCCCCCCTTGACAAGGGGGGTTAGGGGGGTTGGGGATTGAGGGAGTTTTCTTGCGGATACGCGTTCGCGTAAATCCTGATACACGCCTTCAAGGTTATTTAGTACCTCAGAATTAGTATATCGAATCACTTCAATGCCGTATTTATTCAGATTTTCAGTTCTACTTTTATCATATTCTTCTTGACCGGCATGAGTATCACCATCAATCTCAACAGCAAGCATTAGTTCAGCACAATAAAAGTCGACAATGTATTCATCCAACGGTTTCTGACGTGTGAATTTCAGATCTTCCAATCGTTTGTTTTGCAAGACCTCATACCATATTTTCTTTTCTGCAGAGGTTGGATTTTTGCGGTTTTCGCGAGCTTTTTCGGTAAGTGCTTTGTTGTACGGAATGTAACTCCCTTTAAATGTCGACTTCCCCTTATCAGGTGAAGGAAGAGTCGAACCCCCCTTGCCCCCCTTATCAAGGGGGGAAATAGTAGAATCCACCTTATCAAGAGGGGAAGTAGTAGAATCCACCTTATCAAGAGGGGAAGCAGTAGAATCCACCTTATCAAGAGGGGAAGCAGCAAGTTCCCCTGACAAGGGGGATTTAGGGGGTTTGTCAGAAGGATAAGAAATGATTGTCTTTACTTCAATGAACGCCACATCATGAAACACAACCTGTTCTTGTTCTACTGCCCGCTTATCAAAGACTTCGGCAGGAATGTATTTCGGTGCGAGGTCAATCCCTTTGTTTTTCGCTTCTTCTAATAGGTTAGGGAACAATCCCATCTCAAACTCAAATCCGAGAACGTCTACACGGGTGATGTGATTCTTACGACATTCAAGGATTATTTCCTCTATGAATAGACGCGTCACAGGTAAATTGACGGGACCGATTGCAATAAGCCTTCCCGCTTTTTTACCTTGAAAACTGGCAAAACTTTCTGCTTTTTCAGCGGAATAAGCACGCAGGATTAGCTCCATAAATGCCTTTTCTTTTTTCTCTAATTGTTTCTGCTGTTCTACCTTACGCAAATTCGGATTGATGCCAACGTAGTATTGACGTTCATACTTGCCAAGGTTAAAGATTTCAAAAGCGCGATAATCTTCACCGTCAGCTTTGCGTTGCCGTTGCACTCCGATCATCCGTTTGCGCGTGGTGTGGATAGCAAACTTGCCGAGGTCTGTGACAATCCACTTGCGTCCAAGTTTTTCAGCTACTGTCGCGGTTGTGCCAGAGCCACAGAAGAAATCGGCAACGAGGTCCCCTTCGTTAGAGGATGCTTTGATAATACGTTCAAGTAAAGCTTCGGGTTTTTGAGTAGGATAGCCCATGCTTTCATTTGCTTGTGAGTTAATCGGAAAAATATCAATCCATATATCTTCTACAGGTTGTCCTTTAGATTCATCTAAGAATCTCTTTACTCTCGGCTTTCCTGATTGTGTGAAAACTATTAAATTTCTCTTTAATGCTTCATTAATCCGTTCTTGCGACCAAATCCAATGCTTGCCGGGAGGAGGAGCCATAAGTCCTCTATCCCCAAAAAATCTTGGTTCCCCTGATCCTTTTTGTGTAAAATCCGCGAGTTGATATTTTTGCCCTGTTTTTTCATCAGTTAAATTATAATGAGTCTCTAACCTTTCTGGATCATGTGATGTATATTGTTTATTGTGTAGATAGTTAGGAGCTTTAGAAAAAAAATAAATCGTATCGTGAACATTGCCAAATCCATTGGCTTGTCCTTTTGACGATCTAATCTTCTGCCATATCACTTCATTTACAAAAAAATTTGTCCCAAAAACTTCATTCAACACTAACCGCATATAACCATTTACACGCCAATCACAATGCACGTAAATACTTCCATCCTCTGCAAGTAAATCTCGCATTAGGTCTAACCTTTCATAGATCATAGCAATAAAGGAATCTTGCCCCTTACCCCAAGTATCACGGTAGGCAATTTCTTCAAGGATATTCGGGTTTTTGGTAAGCGTTTCGCCTCCGATCTCTATATCCATAGAAAAATCTGCACCTACGTCAAAGGGTGGGTCAATATAGATAAGTTTGAGTCCCCCTTGTGCTTCAATTTCTTCGCGCAGTGGTCCGTTCTTGAGTGATGACAAAATTAGTTTGTTGTCACCCCAAATGAGTTTGTTTGTCCATCCTGTACGTTGGCGGCCGCGAGTGTCAAAAAGATCGAGCTGCTGGTTGTCTTCAGCGCGGGGTTCGTCTACGTTCTCAATTGTCTGAAAAGGCAGCACGATGTTGCAAACTTCGTTTGTCTTTCCATTCCAAACGAGTTCTACCTCGCGTTTGTCTTCAAATAGCAAAAAGCGATATTTTTCGGGTAGTGGTCTGTCTGCTTCAAGAAAGCGGATGATTTCTTGCTGTTCTTGTTCGGTGAGTCGTGGCATCGTTGTCCTTCGTTATTTTTCGTTAGTGTTTTCCTTTTCTGGTTCGTCTACTTCAAGGACTTGCACGATGGGATCACCTGTTTTGACCTTGCTATCTTTCTCATCAAATGGTTCTGGAGTTTCCTTTATTTTTTTAAATGTCTCATATTGTCCTCTCAAAATTGGTAATAGAGCAAGCCCCGATGGAAATAGAGCATACGCCAGAGTAGCATCTAAGATCGCCATAGATTTGGATCCGATTGCACCAACGTTCACCTGTGTTGATTTATATGTAGATGCCACCGACAATTTCTCTTGCACGCGAATAATCTTTACTCGGACCTTTGGGCGTTCAATTGAGCCTAATAATTCACCCGTATCTGGGTCCGATATAGCCTGATCGCTGGGATCCATCACATCAAAATACATACCAATTTGTACTCCGTGTGTCGTTCCAATGTTGATTGCAATTTCTCGTGCGTTAAGCACTCGTGCGACTTTACCGCGAATTGGTTGAGTCATCATTCGTCCTCCGGTATATTGTCATGTGTAAGTTCGCTGATAAAAGCTTCTAATAATTCCGGTGTTGTGGCTTCTTCTTGAAGTTTCTGTATCAGATCCTCTAATTCCTCCTCAAGAGTGTCGCGCCAATTTTCTAATGCATCATCTGTTGCCACTAACTGTTCACCTAAAGTTGCTATAATGGCACCGCGGATGACGTGATAATCCGCCTCGGCTTCAAAACGTTGGGGCAGTCCCATTGTGGCAAGTATCCTTACCCGCGCAATGCTTTTATTGAGAGAAATAAGGTATCTCGCTGCACTCCGGGCATGTGGTTTCACGATTTCTTCTGCAGCTTTTTTAATTGATTTTTGCCCAACCCAATACGAAACACTGCATCCTATAAATAAGAAAATTAATTGAAATAAGACATTCTCCACGCTGGTCAAATCTCGTATGGCTGCAATGGTCGCGAAAACAACTGTCGATCCAAAGACAACTAAACCAATTAAAACTGGCCAAATCCATTGGGAATTTTTCTGTTTATCGGATTTATCTTTTTCCAAATTTTAGCCTCTTGTCAAGTTTAGAAATTTTATACAATTATAGCATTAAGATTTGTATTCTGTAAACCCATCTTGCAGCTGCTGAAATGTTGTCGGTTGATACATCCGAAAACTCTCCTCATCAACAAATACAAAATCGTAGATTACACCTGATGAGATGTTATTAACATCATCACACCATTGCGACAAACGTTGCATCTTGAGCGGTACATCTAAATCCTCTAATCCCTTTGTTTCAACGACAATGACACTCCCATCTGTCAGTTTGACAATAAAATCGGGATAGTAGTTAGAAATATCACCATCAGCATTGACATAATCAAGTTTGAAATGTACCCCGTAGTAGTTTTTGGCGTAGGAGACAACATCTGGACATTCTTCCAGAAACTTGGCAAATTCTAATTCTAAATGGCTATCGCCTGTGATAATGTTAAACACAGATTTTGTGGGGATTAAGTGCTCTTGGTCTTTAACCATAAAGGGTCTTGTACTGCTTATTTTAGTTGTTTCGTTTAACTCTGCATTTCCTTTGTCCTGGACTGTAAGCTCGTTGATGGCACGTTTGAATGTTTCAATGACCGTTTTTGTCGCGCGGAGTTCAGCGAGATTCTTTATGGTGACGGGATCGTCTAATGCCACCGTTTCACCAAAAAGATGGTGCTGTACAAATTCTTTTATCTTTGCATACAACACATCATAACCGCTGACGAGTCTGAGTTCTTTCATGAGAGTCTGTGCAAAATAACCCAGAGCGTTACGGTAGTCTTCGGTTCCAGGATTTTCTAAAATTGTTGTATGTGCTACCTCACTTGTTGTCATATATCGGAATTCAATTTCACGTAATTCATCTACACTATAGGACAAATATACTATCGGTTTAAAGTCAAGACTGCTAACATCTAATTTTGCAAGATACTGATATTCACGATAGACGCGTCGTGTTAAAATCGGAATTTCAATATCAAGCTCACCAATGTTTTTGTCTACATTTTCATTGTCTACTTCAATCACAAGAGGAGCAATAGGTTTTGTGCCTTCACCCATCTCTTTACGTTCTAATTCAACCCCTTCTTCTTGTATCTGTTCAACAAAATCCATGAAGGCATCGGTCCCGACGACACTCACAGACTCATCTACTGCGTTATTATACATGCGTCTGAGCCCACGTCCAAGTGTCTGTTCCGGTAGAATGTTGGCTTTTGCAGAATAGGCACGGAGACCTACAATGGTGGTGACGTTTTTAACATCCCACCCTTCCTTGAGCATTAACACGGAGACGATTGCTTTGTATGGACTCTCCCATGAATCAATCTGATTCGCTTGTGAACGGAGTTTTTCAAGCTCTTCCTTTTTCTTTCCAGTTGCTGCCTCAGAGATTTCACCATTTTTCTTTGTATGAATTGTCAGTACAGCATCCTTGAGGTCAGGATAGAAGTTTTTGAGAAATTCTGCCACTTCATCACAGTTTCGTGTGTCATCGGTCATCACAAAAAGAATTGCTTTTTTACCCAATTTCTCATGTTCTGCATAAGCTTTACGCCACTCAATAACGCCAAGATTAAGATAGTCCGCATATTTCTCTGTGAACTTCACACTCTGTTGTTCTCTAAGTTTCGATCTGCTTTCATTATCTGGAAGGATTGGGTGTTTTACGACATTTTGAGATATTGCTTCTACAAGTGGATAATCTGAGACAGTTTGGACAAAGATTGCGCCGTTGTTACCTTTGTTTTTCCAGTGCCTGTTGCCATTTTTATGACAAACCGTCGCCAATTTTCATCAAACAATCCCGCTGAAACAAAACCGGAACTGTCAAACCGCATCAGGTCGTATTTATCTTTGATCTTGACGACATCATAGAGATAGATGATAGCTTCGAGTGCTTCGCGTTGGGCAAAGTAATATTGAAACTGCTCCATTGTGCCATCAGACTCTTCTTGCAGGTGGGGTGTTTTGAACCACCAATTGAGTAGTGCTTTGCTTGTTTCTGATGCATTTTTGTAGTTGTCGTCACGCCATATCTTTACCGCATCACGGATTTTTTGAACAAGCGGCGGAAGTAACATGCCGCTACCTATTAAGGACAATTGCGTTGCATCTGGCGTCCATCTAATTGATGGATCAATGATTACATGCGGTGATTCGGGGAAATCAGTGTGTAATGGCATGACTACATGAACTCCTTAAACTACTCATATTAAGCCTATATTGTACCAGCCATTTTACGTGCAACCCAGAATAATGCAAGCAGTAAGATAATCAATCCACCCCAAAATGGGTGTGCCCAAATTCGTGTTCTCTTGACGATTGGTTCTGGTTCTGGTAATGCTGATAGATGCTCCAACAACGTTCCAACATCAGCGATTGAGACTAACTTGCCATCTGTAATCTTTGCGATTTCTTCCAGTACATCAAAACGTGCCAATCGTCCTTGCTGTTCTCTGTTCAAACCTTGCACGGATAAGTCTGTCTGAACAGATGCTCCTGTCTCACTACTGGTTGCCACAAGACGGTAGTTTCCAGATTCTTTCGGCACAAACGTCCCAACAAATAATCCTAATGCGTCTTCTACTCCAGGTTGCAGGCGAATCGTATCCGTTTTACCTGATGGTGAAATTGCTTGCACGGTTACTGTACCCCTATCCAACGGACCGCCAACATTGTCAATTACATTGGCATTTAGGGTTAACACATCGTCAACGTGGGGTCTGTCAGGTGAGTAGAACAGTCGTATGGATTCTTCTTGTGCCATTTGTCGTCGATATGCCATCCAACGTGCTACTTGACTCCAGAAGCGATAATGGTGTTTATCTTCAACGCCATGTCGCCAACGCCAAGCACTGTCGGTTCCCATAAATAGCACTTTACCTGTACCATAAGTCTTTGTAACGATGAGGGGTACGCGTCCGGATACAGTTGCGATTTGATCGTGTACTGCGAGAATTTCTGTTCCTACTTTAGCACGTTGGACCCCTGCATACCAGAAGAATCCCGGTAATCCGCGCCATACATCGCTGTTATCAAGGTCAGAATCACCGAGTCGGGTTAACAGGCTCCGTTGTCCGGCTTCGGTGAGTGCAAAATAACCTTGATTACTTGTCCCGATCCCTTTCGGCATCGTTGCGTCTAATACTACCGGATATAAGTCAGCAAGTGGGCCTGTGGTTAGCGACTCCTGTGCGCCTTTACGTCCTGGTATAAATACGATTCCAGCAGCTTGTGCGCTGACGAGTTTACGTAAGTCTTGTGCTTGTTCAACTGTTAACTGTCCTGATGTAATGCCGACATCTCCAAGAAACACGACATCAAATTTGTTAAGTTCCCTTTCATCTGGCATCTTTTTAATATAGGTTCTACCCCCACCCATCTCCGGCAATTCAGGATGGAAGAGTAGACATGTCACATCAACACCAGGGTCCCGTTCTAAGGCATTACGAAGGTATCGGTATTCCCAACGGGGATAAGATTCAATTACGAGGACTTTCAACTGTTCTTTCCGTATAGATATAGGAGCGGAAAGTTGGTTGTTTTCAGGGATCAATTCCTCTATGTCTTTTTCAATACGCAAGTTGAGTTCGAAATCACCTGTCTCCTTCGGGGTCCAGGCGATACTGTCTTGTGCTTTTCCCATTGCGGGGACAGTGATAGTCTTTGAAATTGTCGCTTTATCATCAACACTCATGGTGAGGTTTACAATTTTATCCTGTCCAATTGTGTTGTGCACCACATACGGAATGCGTAGTTGTTTTTTTGTTACTCCGTAAGTTGGTGCATCCATACTAACTAATTCAAGGTCTGGTAATGGTACTTCACTGCCAACGCCAACCGTAAATACGGGGATACCTTTCATGTGAAACCGAGTTGCTGTTTCAACAGGTGAGTTTCCGACATTCCAATCTCCATCAGAGACTAAAACTACGCCGCGAAGGTTTGTATGGTTCTCAAAAATGTGGGATAGACCGGCATTTATATCTGTTGCTTCCTCTGCGGGTTCTAACAGCGAAGAAAACGATTCAAAAACTACATTGAGTTCTGAATCATGCTCTGGTTTCCATACATTTTCAGACAACAGAGGTTTAATCGTCTCTGCGCGGCTTTTACGGGTTTCAGTGGTGTTCTGTTTATCTATGACGTCTTTTGTTAGCATGCTATTAGATGTGTCCCAAAGCACTGCGAGTGTAGAACGGACTTCTGGGGGTTGTGATTCTAACCATTCGGGTTGATTTAGCGTGACGACAACGAGACAAACAAGCACGAAGCGGAGTAGTTCAAGTAAACCGATACGTTTTCGGTAACTGCTACGGTGCCATGCTGCCCAGCACAACGCTCCGGTCACGATGATGGCGATCAGTCCTAGCATTATGACTGATCCGTTTGAAAAGAATTCTAAGTGTCCTTGTTGGTCTTGCACCCTTGTGATGCCTCCTATTTCTAAAATTGTCTTTAAATAGTAAAGCATATTTAGGCTCGGGTGTCAACGTTAATAACTGCTGAGGGTGTGTAAAGTTTTTGTCATTCTGTTTGTCTGAACCAGGATTTTCAGGATAAGAGGATTTTAGTGATCTCAGATGGATAGGATGGAAATGCATTCTTTGTCTGAACCAGGATTTTCAGGATAAGAGAGGCAGGATGGATGATTGGAAGAGGGATGGAAGGATGGAAGGGTGGAAGGATGGAAAAGGGATGGAAGAGTGGAAGAGTGGAAGAGGGGAAGAGTGGAAGAGGGGAAGGGGAGAAGGATGGAAAAGGGATGGAAGAGTGGATGATTGGAAGAGTGGAAGAGTGGAAGAGGGTGGAAGAGGAGAGGAGTGGAAGGATGGAAGAGTGGATGTGTTTGAATAAAGAAGCACAATCAAGGATGAATGTGCTACAAAGATGCACAATCTAACAGAATGTGCTACAAAGATGCACAAAATGGAGGCATTTTAATTTATTGGTGAAGGTATTGGACGGTATTGATTCTATTTATTATCATAAGGACACGGATTCCTGGGTTATGTGAAGTTTTTTTGGAATGGTTCGAATAATTACGAATTTGACACGAACCTAATAAAATGATATAATGCTATTCACATATTCCCATAGGAGAATTATATGCTTACACAAAATCAGGTTGACACATTTCTTGAGAAAGGTTTTCTTCTCGGTAATCGTGTGTTGACAGATGAACAAGTTGAAGAATTACGGTCAGAATTAGCACGGGTTATTGATGACTATGAAAAAGAAGATGTTGCACAACCTGTCCGAATTGCGAATCTCGGTGGACGGGAAGAAAGTCCTGTCTGGCAGATTGTGAATATCTGGGAGGCGAGTTCGGCTTACCAAGAACTGATATATAATCCTGTCATCGTAGAAGAAATTGGACAGTTGACATCCGCAACAGAGGTTCGCGTCTGGCACGACCAAATTCAATACAAACCGCCCCAAATTGGTGGTGTCAACTCATGGCATCAGGATTCACCGCTATGGGGTATCCTCATGCCAAAAACGAGTCAGGTTACCGCATGGGTGGCTTTAGATGACGTTGATGAAGGCAACGGTTGTATGAGAATGGTGCCGGGTTCCTATAAATGGGGACCACAGATGCCTTTTTTAGGTTCTGTCGGGGACATCCATAAAATGCATGACTACTTTGAAGATAACAAATTGTCTGTTGAACTTTGTCCTGTTCCGAAGGGACACGTCCATTTTCATCATGCATTAACTTGGCACGGGTCGCACGATAACGCCAGCGATGCAGCACGACGCGCTATCGCAGTACACTATATGACAAGCGAAACAGTCTATTATGAGACTGGAAACCATCTTATGAAGCAATATGTTACTGTAAAGGATGGCGATAAATTGGAAGGGGATCACTTTCCTGTTGTAATGGCGGAAGGGGTACCTACACAGAAAACATGAGTGATGAAACAGTTCGTCACAGTTTAGCAAGGACAGACCAATAGGTTTTTAGATTGGAGAAAAATATGAAAGTAGTTGATGCGGTGGCTAAAGTTCTTAAGACTGAAGGTGTGCAATATCTTTTTGCATATCCTGTTAATCCAATTATTGAAGCTGCTGCAAAAGTAGATATCCGTCCTATCATTGTGCGACAGGAACGGATCGGGCTTCACATGGCAGACGCTGTGAGTCGCATGACTTCTGGGGAACAGATTGGTGTGTTCTGTATGCAGAGCGGTCCTGGTGCTGAAAACGCGTTCGGGGGTGTTGCCCAAGCGTATGGTGATTCTGCTCCGATTGTTGTTCTGCCGATGGGGTATGCCAGACCGCTATCTCAAATTCAACCGAATTTCAACTCATCCTTGAATTTTCGGCACGTGACAAAGTCGTGTGAACAACTTACGGTACCTGAAGCATTACCCGAAGTGATGCGACGCGCTTTTACACAGGTGCGCAACGGACGACCAAGACCAGCACTCGTGGAAATTCCGGGGGACTTGATGCAACAAGAAGTTCCTGAACCGTTTGAACCTACACCTGTCCCCACTGTGCGTTACGGTCCCGATCCAGCAGAAATTGAATCCGTTGCAGATGCGTTGATAAGTGCCGAATGTCCTGTTATCTATGCAGGACAAGGCGTTCACTATGCTAAAGCCTGGGATGCGTTGAAGGAGCTTGCGGAACTGCTTGCTGCACCTGTCACAACGAGTTTAGGCGGAAAAAGTGCTTTTCCTGAAAATCACCCGTTGGCGTTAGGTTCTGGTGGACGTTCCGTTCCGAAACCGCTCCATCACTTCCTTCAAAAGACTGACCTGCTTTTCGGTATTGGTTGCAGTTTTAGTCGAACGAATTTCGGTGTTAGGATTCCGGATGGTAAACGTGTTATCCATGCAACGTTAGATCCTGCTGACATCAATAAAGATGTCCCTGTTGAAGGTGCACTCGTTGGTGATGCGCGTTTGATTTTAGAAGGATTAGTAGAGGCTGTTCGGGATCGTTACGATGGTGCTACCGAAAGCAAGACTGCTGTGGTTGCAGAAGAGATTAGCAGTGTGAAAGCAGAATGGCTTGATGAATGGATGCCAAAACTGACTTCTGACCATGTGCCGATGACTCCGTATCGCGTTATCTGGGATTTACTCCACACCGTGGATGTGAAGAACACGATAATTACACACGATGCAGGAAGTCCGCGTGATCAACTTTCTCCATTTTGGCATTGTGAAACCCCGCTCTCCTACATCGGATGGGGAAAGACGACCCAACTCGGTTACGGGCTCGGTTTAGCTATGGGGGCAAAACTGGCAAAACCTGATGCTCTCTGCATCAATGTCTGGGGTGATGCTGCCATCGGTTTTACGGGGATGGATTTTGAAACTGCAGTTCGCGAACGAATTCCGATACTATCTGTCTTATTCAACAACTTTTCAATGGCGATTGAGATTCCTATTATGCCTGTATCTACTGAAAAATATCGTTCTACAGATATTTCTGGTAATTACGCTGATATGGCAAAGGCATTCGGAGGATACGGTGAACGCATTGAAACGCCTGACCAGATTATTCCGGCAATTAATCGCGGTATACAGAAAACAGAGGAAGGTGTGCCTGCACTATTGGAATTTATAACGGACAAGGAACTTCAGACTTCAAAGTTTTAGATAAAAAAGAGACATTATCAATTAGAAATGGTATATGAAGATTAAAATTTAATTGGGTAATTTAAGATTCTTGTAGAATCGGTGCGGTTAGGAAACCGCACCTACCGGGTTTGGGAAGTTAATATTACCCGTTTAATAACTTAATTTTCATTAACCATTACAATATAAAATGAGGTGTTGATATGAAACATATTGCTGTTAGTATAATTCTAATTGTCTTGTGCATTGGTATAAGTGCTTGGGCAATAAACGATGATGCGTCACTGATGTTGTATCTCCCTTTTGATAAAGATGACGGAGACAAATCCATTGACGCAAGCGGAAATGACCTTGAAGCTGTATTTCACGGTGCGACTTGGTCTAAAGATGGTAAAATTGGGGGAGGCATACATTTGGCGGATACAGAAAAATACGTTGAGATAGCGGCAGTTTCTGAGCTTGATATTACCGATGAAATCACAATCCAAGCTTGGTTTTTACCTGAACAGGATCAAGGTGATTCTAATCTGATGGGTCGCAGAACAGGAGGTAATGTCGGCGGGTATTGTCTGCAATGGAGTTCAAATCCTACCGGATCACCGCAGATTGAGACATGGATGTATGTTGGTAACTGGCAGGGATCACGGGACAAACAGACTATCAAACCGGAATTAAATGAATGGCACCACGTTGCATCTACCTACGATGGTGATAAAGTTCGGCAATATATAGATGGAAAGTTAGATGTTGAATACTCAGCACCAGGCAAGCTAAATAGCGTTGATGTTGTTTTCCGTATAGGAAAAGGACAAACAGGCCTTGCTGGCACTGTGGGTTATGTTGATGAGGTAGCCATCTACAACCGCGCTTTATCTGAAGACGAGGTCAATGAAGATATGAACAAAGGTGTGTTCTTTGCGGTTGATCCGGGTGGCAAACTCGCTACAACTTGGGCAAATCTTAAAAAGTAAGATAGGACATAAAGTTATAATATGAAAAATACATGTGCAATTTTCGACCTTGATGGAACGCTTATCAGTAAATCCTCCGAAAAGGTTTTCCTAAAACACTTATTGAGTCATGGGGAAATTCCTGTTTCTAATTTGCTTGCGTGGACATCGCATTTTCTGAAGGTCAGGTCATATCCGCAGGCAAAATCAAACAAAGTTCATTTACGCGGTTTGGACGAGAGTCATCTATGTAGTCTTGCCCAGGAGTGTTTTATCAATTCACTTCGTGCAAGTATTACGCCTCGTATATCGGCATTGATACAAACGCATCGCGATGCAGGACGGACAGTCATTCTTATGTCTGGTTCTTTGTCGTTTCTTGTTGAGCTGTTTCATGAACATCTTCAGACAGACATTATGATAGCAGATGAGTTAGAGGTTGTTGATGGCAGGTTCACAGGCAAGAGGGTTGGTATTCGTCCTTATGCCCAGAACAAGGCTGCCCTTGCGAAGGAGCTTGCATCAAGGTATGGGTTTGACTTAGAATCCTCTTATGCTTATGGTAATCATCATTCAGATGTCTACAAGCTTGAATTGTTTGGAAATCCTGTAGCAGTAAATCCTAATCGCTTGCTTCGTAGAATTGCGACAGCGCGAAGATGGCAGATTGAATTGTAAAAATAGATGTAGTCATAAAAGTGCGGCTTGAAAAATATATCGCTACTTCAGGTATGGCTTCCCGTAGAGCTGTGAAACGCGCAATACGGGAGGGCCGTGTTACCGTTAATGGTATTAAGGTTGTTATTCCTGGACACCCTATTGATGTAGAAAGAGATGCTATTGAATTTGATGGAGAACTTGTTGAACCGTTAAATGAACGGCTCTATGTCATGTTGAACAAACCATCAGGTTATGTAACGACCCGAAAGGATGAACGTGGTCGTCCCACTGTGATGGATCTGTTAGGGGATCTACCCCGATCTATCTATCCAGTGGGACGTCTGGATTTGGAGACTGAAGGTCTGCTGCTTTTTACGGATGACGGTAATTTTGCCAATAGGATGATGCACCCCAGCCATGAGATTGAAAAGACATACTATGTTTGGGTAAAAGGTGTTCCAACTGACCCTGCAATTAACCGTTTACGTAAAGGCGTTGCTATTCCCAGTGGAACGACATCTCCAGCAAAAATAAAACGACTCAATACCGAGCATGTTTCTATACCAAGTGGTAGGAAAAAGAAGAGAAGGAAGGAGATTGTATCAAAATTCCGGGTGATCATCCACGAAGGGAAGAAACGGCAGGTGCGTTTGATGTTTAAGGCGGTTGGACATAGGGTAATTCGTTTGAAAAGGACCCGTATTGGAAACTTAGCATTGGGCGATCTCCCGCAGGGGCAGTATCGTTTTCTGACCCCTACGGAAGTAGCCAATTTACAGCGTTAATTGTCGGTTTCAGTTGTGTCTGCTTCCGCAGCTAACTGTTTGACTCTTTGGATCGCACTTTGTGCGCTCTGCTTCATCCGTTCATTAGCGGTGTTATTCATCAACTTTTCAAGTACTTCAATTGATTTGTCAAAATCACCTGTCAGTGAATACGTAACACCCAGATAATATTGTGCAGATTCAAAGGCTCTGCTATCCGGGTAATTTTCAATAACACTTTGGAGGTACTTAACAGCATTTTTTCCATTTTTTACAGCGTCTTCTCCCGAACTATTCTGGATCATACCTGCGTAAGTGTATCCGATTTTCAAGTGTAGATCGGGAAGTAATCCCATCGTATTGTCGGGATCTTTATCTAAGACCTTCTGACTATATGGAAGTGCCTTCTCAATCTGTCCTCGGTTTAGGTGTGTCATTGCGAATTCGTTATTTAGTTTCACATCGTCAGGCATCATTTCGCTTATTTTAAGTGCCTTCTCGATTTCATTCTTGCTGAGATAGAAGATACCGAATTCTCGGTTCAGATCCATATCATCAGGCATCATTTCACGAATCGGTTCAGCTTTCTCAATTTGGTGCCGCTGGATATAGAGAATTGCGATTTCGCGGTTTAGTTTAACATCATCAGGCATCTTTTTCAGCTTGGATAATGTCTCCTGAAATGTCTTCTCTTTTTTCAACGTTTCTTGCATCACGGGTAAGAATTTATCAGGTGGCGCGTACCCACGATGATGTGTAATTAGACCACCATCCGGACTTACAAAAAGGATTGCGGGATAACCTCTAACGCCAAACTTCTTGCCTGTTTCCGCATTGATGGGTTGTTCTTTGATTTCTGGATTAACTTTGACTGTAATGAATTTATCAGAAAGAGTGATAACATCTGTGTTGGTGAAGGTGTCGGCATCCAGCCGCTTACACCAGCCTCACCAATCTGTATAGAAGTCCATCATAACCGGTTTGCCGGTTTCAGCAGCTTGTTTCATTGCATCTTCAATAGATGTTCCCCATTTGACTTGTGCTTTTTCCGCTTCTGGTGCGTCTTGTGCGATTGCAGGCATAGCAACGGCGATCATCAAGAGAATTGCAAGTCCAGTCAGATATGTGCCGTGTCGGTAGAAAACAGAATTAAACATTAATTCTCTCCTTATTTAGGGACGATAAATGAAAGTGTCCTTTAAATAACCTGATAAACACCTTGATAAACGCTCTGAACAGAGACACAATCAGTATCGTTTCTGTAATTATCTACCATAATACCATGTTTTTTGTAGATTGTCCAGAAAAAAAGGTGTGTAAAATAATTGTTACCGGTTTTGTTTGAATTGTGGAGGGGAAAGAGATGGAAGATTGGAAGAGTGGAAGATTAGAAGGGAAGGGTGGAAGAGGGGAAGAGGGGAAGAGGAGAAGGGTGGAAGATTGGATGGTTGGATGGGTGGAAGAGTGGAAGAGGGGAAGAGGGGATGGTTGGAAGAGTGGAAGATTAGAAGGGGAAGAGGGGAAGAGGGGAAGAGTGGATGGGTGTTTTGGGGTTTCAAATCTGGGAATTAGGTTTACTTACCAACACAGAACTGTGAGAAGATTCTGTCTAATATATCTTCTGTTGTGGTCTTACCGACGATGTCGCCAAGAGCATCCAGACTGATACGGATGTCAACTGAGACAAGGTCGGGAGGCATCTCATTTTCTAAACTGCTCATAACATCATTAAGTGCTTCATGTGATCTTCGTAGCGCGTCGTAATGTCGTGTGTTCGTTACAATCGGGGATTCACCCAGTGTAAATTCTCCACTGAGAAATTCATCGCGAATTGCAGTTTTCAACGTGTCAATTCCCTTTCCTTCAGTAATTGCGGTCTGAATAACCCGCGTTTTGGGGGAATGTTCCGTTAAGACATGCGGTTGTAGTATAATAGGTAGGTCTATTTTGTTCAAAATAAGAATTGCGTGATGTGAATTGGCAATGTGCAGTAATTCAATGTCGGCATCGTCCATAGCTTGCGATGCGTCAAACATGAGTAGAAGAAATTCTGCCTTTCTGAGAACATTACGACTTCTTTCTACACCTTGCTGTTCTACAATATCGTCCGTGTGTCGTATTCCTGCCGTATCAATAAGGTTTATCGGTAGACCGTCTATGTTTATGGTCTCGTGGATTGTGTCTCGCGTCGTACCTGGTATATCTGTGACAATTGCACGAGAAGTTTCAACGAGTGCGTTGAATAGGCTGGATTTCCCTACATTTGGCTTACCCAAGATAGCAACATTGACACCGTCTTTTATCAGTCTGCCTTCTGAAGCAGTTTTGACTAAATGTTCAATATCTCTCTGAAGAGTTCGGACAGTCTGTAGTTGAATATCGGTATGCATAAAATCAAGGTCTTCATCGGGGAAATCAATAGAGGCTTCAACTTCTGCTAACAGATCGGCAAGTTTATCACTGAATTGGTTCACATGTTCTGAAAGTTTACCTGCAAGTGTATCAATTGCGATTTTTCTACTGAGTTCTGTTTTAGCACTGATCAGTTCAGTTACAGCCTCTGCTTGCGCGAGGTCAAGCCTACCGTTTAGAAAAGCGCGTTTTGTAAATTCCCCTGGTTCGGCAAGTCTTGCACCTGCCTTGACGACTAAGTCTAATACGTTGGCTAAAGTGACAATACCTCCATGGCAGTTGAATTCCACGATATCTTCAGTTGTATAGGATTTTGGTGCCCGCATGATACCGAGTAGGACTTCGTCAACAACTTCATCAGATGCAGTTGTATCTATAATATGTCCGTGTGTGAGTGTATGTGTTGGAAGTTTGTCTGCTGAGCCTGTTTGTGAGGGACGAAACAGTTGAGATGCGATCTGAATCGCCAGTGGACCACTGATGCGAACTATTCCGATGCCGCCTTCTCCGCGAGGTGTCGCTATGGCAGCGATGGTATCATCAAGATGCATTTCGCTAATCCGTTAGTATTTTTGTCTTGTAACAACTACTCGGCGCATATCCCCTTCACCTTGACTAAAGGTAGAGACATCATCGTCATCTTGCAAAGTAAGATGTATGATGCGCCGATCTTTTGCTGACATAGGTGAAAGTGTCGCATCTTGCCGTGTTCTTTTTACTTTTGCTGCAACCTGATGTGCGAGGTCTGTAAGCATCTGTTCTCTGCGTTCCCTGTATCCTTCAGTATTGACGAAAATTTTCTTTTTTGCAAGAGCATTCTTATTGACGATGCAATTGAGTATACGTTCAATAGCATCGAGTGTTTGTCCATGCTTTCCGATAAGTAGGGCGGTTGAATCGGTTTTCATGTTCAGATGTAGACTACCGTCAATAAACTCAGATTCGACGGTCCCGTCTATACCGATACGTGTGAGCATTTCTCTCAGTACGGCATCTGGTGCAGCGGTAATATCTTCTTTGAGTGTTGCGCGAATCTTAGCGGGTTTCGCGCCAAAACTCAAGATGCCTTTTGTGGGTTCATTAATTATGATGATATTAACATCTTCGCGCGTTGCCTTGAGCTGCAAAAGAGCGAGCTCCATAGCTTCTTCTACAGTATCGGCTTCAGTCTCAATATAGTTTTGCCCAATATAGTTTTGCAAGCGGAGTACTCCTTATCTGTGTTGAAGGATCATGCTCACTGTGTTGTATTGCTTTGCCACTTCCTATTTTGTAGGTTGGATAGATTGTCGGGTTTCGCTTCGCTCTACCCGACCTACAGAATTAAACAGGACAGAACAATACTCATTTTGGTTTGCGTTTTGGTGTGTTATCTTTTATCTCAGGTTCACCGTCATGGAAGAATTTTGTTTGTATATATTGTTGTCCTACAGTGAAAATGTTATTGCATAACCAGTATAAGACGAATCCGGAAGCCCAGTTATAGAAGATGAAGACGAAGATAAGTGGCATAAACTTCATAAGTTTCGCCTGCATACCTGTTGATGCTGGCGTTGGTGACATACCCCCTACAAATTTCTGCTGGAGCATGGTTGTTACACCATTTAAGATCGGTAAGAATCTTATTGCATCAATAGTGCCAAAAGCTGGTAGTATTATAGGTATTGAAAACGGCAGTTTATAGAGTGTATCTGGTGCTGACAGATCGTTTATCCATAGGAGAAATGGTGCTCCTCTGAATTCTACTGCGCTTCCCAATAGTGCAAAAAGAGCCCAAAAGATTGGCAATTGGGGTATCCATGGAATACATCCGCTTAAAGGGTTTACACCGTTTTCTTTGTAAATTCGCATGGATGCTTTGTTGAATTTCTGTGGGTCATCCCTATATTTCTCCCTTAATTCAGTCAACTGTGGTTGCAGTTGCTGCATTTTCTTCATAGAAACGTGTGCTTTTCGTGTTAGTGGGAAAGATATGACTTTTACCAAGAATGTTAGCAATATAATCGCTATACCGTAGTTTTGAAAAACATGATATAATCCTTTGACAACCCATAACATTGCCCATGCCACTGGTGCAAAGAAACCGAAATCTATAATTTTAGGTAGTTTTATTTCTGTTTCTACTGCGTTTGGAGGTGTGACCTGCTTCAATATGGTGTCATCTTTTGGTCCGACATACAAACGAAATGTGTGTGTCTGTTTTTCCAGGGACGCGAGACTAAATTGAGGTATCCTTAGAACTGCGGTTTCTGTCGGTGCTGTAACGACGTCAGCTTTATCCTTGTTTGCTTCATCATTAACTAACAGATATGTAGACTTAAGTTCTGGATCGGGGATCATTATTGCGCTAAAGTACTGACTGCTTAGACCTGCCCAGAGGACTGTTATATCTACTATTTCCTGTTTGAGTTCACGTTTTGGTTTACCTGTGCCGATATAAGTTATTGCGCCTTCAGTGCCTCGTCTTCCGCGTTTCCCAGTCATTTTTTCGTATTCGTTTAAATCAGCATTAATCCCGGGTCCCCACTGTAGTTCATATCCATTGATAGGATTGCTGCCGCCGATTCTCACTGGATCAGGTGAATCAGAGACATTTTCAAAGGTCACGTTTAAATCAACAGTATAACTATTGTTATAAAAGACAAACTGTTTGGCAACCTTTAGTTGCTGATCAATCACCGTTGTAAAGGTAAGCGTCTCTGTCTCTTGTGTATCTGAGAGTTCTATATCTGTTTTATCTGCTTTCCAGGTTGCGTATTTTAGGTTATTCTGTTCGTTAAAATTTACGATTCCCGAGAGTGCGAGGCAGTTAACTGCTGTTTCGGGAATAAGGTTCAAGGGACTGTCTTTGTCGTTATTGGATCTATCAGGAAAGCGTAAC
The DNA here is from genome assembly GCA_022824835.1 of Candidatus Poribacteria bacterium. Classification (GTDB taxonomy): domain Bacteria; phylum Poribacteria; class WGA-4E; order WGA-4E; family WGA-3G; genus MSPOR6. The sequence continues at coordinate 56,106 of JAJDZB010000038.1, forward strand.
GCTCCGTTCTCTTTTTTTTCTACGAATTCCCAACGTTTAGCTTCTGCCCACTTCTCATTAAAAGTGATGTTGTAGGTTGAAGTTTTGACGTGAACCTTCGGATCGTCCGGGCTGTCCTGTATCGTAATTGGTATAGGGATCGTAGGATCGCTGCTGTTTATTTCTGGTTCCTCACCTTCAGCTGTGTCAGTGGGTGGTGTTTCTTCAGATATACCGGGTTCAGTGAGTTCTGGTGCAAAGAACCTTGGATAGACTTGGCTCCAAATGATCATGACTGCAATCATTAAGACAAGTGCGAGTATGTAACGTGCTCCCATTTAGATTTAAATGCTCCTATCATTAGTGAAACCGTAGTTGTCATTGGCCATGTTTCTAATTTCAATACCCGCCTGTCTAAATTGCTACTGTAGCGGGTCAAAACCCCCTGGGTGATAGGGATGGCACTTTACTACTCGTTTTATTGTTAGCCGGATGCCTTTGAAAGTACCATATCGCTCCAAAGCTTGCTGCGCGTAGTGTGAACAGGTCGGGGAAAAACGACACGTTGACGGTAGAAGCGGGGAGATAAAGCGGCGATACCCGCGGATAGCAAAGAGAAGTAATCGGTTCATGTTTCTTTTTTGCAGTCACACTCTTGTAGGTGACAAAAATCTGTTTTTACAATGCTAATCAGGGATAATTTTGCACGTAGCTTAATGGTTACGAACGGCATAACCAATCCGCATACGACCAACTCAGTAATATTATATTTACGAATTTTCTGTAATAAGAACCGATGCTCTATTGAACAATTTTCTTAAACTAACTTCAACATGCTGTGCTGACAGATGACATGCAGCTTTTCTGCCGACAACCACAATATCATGCTTCGGCAGAAGTCTCGGTTTCAGTTCACGAAACGCCTCACGAATGAGTCGCTTCATACGATTCCTCTGGACACTTTTACCAACTTTTTTGCTTACAGTAATACCTAACCGTGTCTGAAGTAATTGTGTACGGCAAACATAAATAACGAAGTAGTTATCCCAATACTTTCTACCTTTAGTATAGGCTCGTTGAAATTCCCAAGACTTTTTAAGTCTTTCTGGATGTGGTTGGTATGGCATACATCAAGACTTATTCGGAATGCTCACAGTAATCTTCCGTGAATAACTCACTAAGTTGTTTCTCACGACTTTATCATCAATTTAACCTATAGACACTCGTCTGTCAACATCAGTTGATATATAGGTACTTTTTCCATGAAGGATGGTACCCACGAAAGTGTCGGTTAAGTTGCAAATATGTTAGGATTGATGGGGTTTTCGGTACACGTTTCAACTTAAACTGCGTTTCATGAAGCATTCGGCTGCCTTTTTTGTTATTACACCGTTTGCATGCTGTTACAACATTTTCCCATGTTGTTTTTCCGCCTTTGGAAATGGGAATGACGTGATCAAGCGTAAGTAGAGAAGCAGTCATTTCGCGCTGGCAATACTGGCATGTGTGTTGGTCTCGCGCTAATACATTTTTCCGTGAGAATTTGACGACACTGCGCGGAACATGAACGTAATTCACCAAACGAATGACGTGCGGTATTTTGACGACTGTTGAGGGAGACTTGATTTCGGATTCAGATACTTCTTCTGTCTGAGCAGTTCCCTTAAAAACCATTTTTAATGCACGTCTTAGATTACAGACATTGATCGCTTCATAACTGGCGTTTAGTACCAAAACTGTGACATCCACTTGCCTGTCCTCCTACAAGCAAGACATTAATACTTCGGTCTTATCTCATTAATATTAACACATATAAAGCAGAATTGCAACTAAAATGTCAATCTGGTAAAAAATAGGGGACAAGGGATTGGTGTATCCCCTGTCCCTGTCCAAAGAGTGCGACACTTAGTGTCACACCGGTATGGGTGCAACACTAAGTGTCACACCTCCTCTGGTTAGTAAACATACTTATACCTCCTTTTTCCGCAATACAGCGGGATTGAGATACCATTATCAAAAAAATGATAATGATTCACCTATACACAATTTCGGATGCACATTTGCATCTTAAATAGAGAAGGAGGCATTTAATTTCATACCATTTAGACCGTGCAATTATGCAGATGTATTAAACTATGCGCCGGGATTTCGCCATACAATCCGACCGCGCGTTAGGTCGTAAGGAGACAGCTCAACTGTTACTTGATCACCGGGTAGAACCCAGATACTGTGTTGCATCATTTTACCAGCAAGATAGGCAACAACTTTGTGGTCATTTTCGGTCAATTCTACGTGAAATAGGTTCCCGGGTAAGGATTCTAACACGACTCCCGGCACCCGAATTGCTGTATCTTTTGTTGAATTCATGTCATCTTTTCTGGTATCGTCTTGTTTTATTTCTCTTGCTTTCATCTTTTGCCCCTTTCTTATTATTGTATAGTGAATTTTAGTATTAATTTGGACACTTTTGTGGTGGTGGTCTCCACATGCACAATCTGGAAGAATGTGCTACAGAAAACAGAAAATGTCTCATAAATTCAAGGTTTACTACAAATCTGAAGTATTATACTTATGTTCGGAGCATTGGTGGTAATGTTCCTTTTTTACAATCATCTCTTATCTCAGTTGAGTGAACACCCTGGTA
>JAJDZB010000112.1:0-55618 GCA_022824835.1 Candidatus Poribacteria bacterium
GGTTTTCAACTGGCTGTTTTTTGTCTTTTGTCGGTCCTGTCTTTTCGCAACGTTACCAACCTTTTATGCCGACTGGACGCGTTCTTGGGAAATCACCACAATATGTCGCTTTTTACTATGACGCGTATAAGGTGAAAACGAGAAAGCTTCAGTTTAATTGGGCGTTAGGGGGTTGTCTCGTCGGGACCCCTATAGGGGGTTACTTGATTAGTGTTATCTATAGGGCGCGCCGGGATTAGGAGATAGACTGTATTGCGAACTCGCTATTTCTTGATTCCTGTACCTTGACAGTTTCTCCTAATACATGCTAAACTTGTCCCAAGAAATCCAACAATAGGAGGATCAGATGCCAAAAAAAGAAGCATCATCAACTCAACCTAATATACTCTGGATATATGGAGAAGACCTATCACCTGATTTAGGGTGCTATGGAACACCTGCGGTAGCAACACCGAATATCGACCGTCTTGCATCAGAAGGCACACGTTTTAGTAACACTTATGTCACCTGTCCTGTCTGCTCACCAAGTCGTTCAGCATTAATTACGGGAACATATCAGACACATTTTGATGCACATAACCATCGCAGCAATCGTGATAAACCGTTGCGTGAAGATATGAAACTCATCACAGACTGTTTCAGAGAAGCAGGATATTTTACATGCAACAATCCCGGTCCTCCCAAATATAATCGTCGGGGTAAGACCGATTTCAATTTTGATCGGAAAAACCCGTTTGATGGTATAGACTGGAAAGAACGCGCAGATGGCCAACCCTTTTACGCGCAAATCAACATTCCTGACACACACCGGGTTTTTAAACCTGATCCACAAAGACCTATCAATCCTGATGATGTTGAACTACCTGCCTATTACCCTGATCATCCGCTTATACGTAAGGATTGGGCACTCTACCTTGAGAGTATACAGATATTAGACCGAAAGGTTGGGGATATACTTCAACGTCTTGATGATGAAGGACTTACCGACAACACAATAGTCTTTTTCATGAGTGACCACGGACGCGCACACATACGCTGTAAACAGTTTCTATATGATGGAGGCATCCATATTCCGTTGATAGTGAGATACCCTGGTAAAATAGAAGCAGGCACAGTGAGTGACAAACTTGTCAGCGGTGTCGATTTTATGCCAACTTCTCTGAAACTTGCAGGAATTGATGTGCCAGATTATGTACAGGGACAGACTTTCTTGGGAGAACAAGCGACAACCCGTGATGCCATTTTCGCAGCACGTGACAGATGCGATGGTACAGTGGATCGTATACGGTGTATCCGCACCCAGCAATACAAACTGATACGAAACTATCATCCTGAATTACCATATATGCAGTTCAACGGATATAAGAAACTACAGTATCCGCTATGGACTTTAATCAATGTGTTAGCAGAAAAAGGTGAGTTGAATGACGCACAAAAACACTTCATACAGAAATCTCGTCCAAAGCAAGAACTCTACGACTTACAGAACGACCCCTATGAAGTTAAAAACCTTGCAAATGACGAGAAGCATGCTTCTATCCTGAATGATTTAGGAACAAAATTAGACTCTTGGATTGAAGAAACAGGCGATATGGGGGAAACACCAGAATCTGAGGATGTAATTGCATACTGGAAAGATAACATGAAGGAATCATACAACGAGAGAATGGAAAGTCGTGGGCTCTCACCAGATATCAGTGATGTGGATTACGTCGCATGGTGGGAGAATCAATTGTTGTAAATCAACGATAAAACGAATAGACAGACACACCCCATATAAGTCTGACAATTACCCATGCGCCCCCAACCATGAATTCACCTAAAATTAGTCCCAAGAACAGGGGCATCACACGATGATAGAGACGAATTCCACCAAAACGCAAAATCAAGTTTTTTGCTGTCCAACTGATGAACACTGAAAACCAGAGCCAACCGAATGTCCACATACTGCTGGCGACAGCATAACCTGTTGGATGAAAGGGAAACATTGGAAAACGTGAGCGAAGCCACCACAATAATCCTGTGAACAGAAAACCAACACCCATAAATGTTACAGCGGGGACATTCGTCTCACTCGGATAATACAGCCAGGTTCGGAGTCTGTTATAGCCACCATTCCCTAAACCTGGATTAGCACCTATATCATAAGACACAATTAGATATGACCAGAATGCAGCCAGGATACCAAAAAAGACTGCACACATCATGGCAATTACCATACCTTTAGCTTTCATATTACTAACTTCAGCAATCTTAAAGCCTTCCAATGTGTGCGGCATAGGATGTGCACGGTATCCTCTGTTAAAGGCATAGTATAATGACATCATCGTTAGACTCTGGGGCGGAATAGGGCGTGAACCGAACGCATCCAATATAAACTGACGAGGATTCGCTACGAACATCTCATGTGTTGGCGGTCCCACTTCAGCACGCACTCGGGTAATACCCAGAGCAAGTAAGTAATAGATCAGAAAATATAACGCAATCATCCAAACTGCCATGCCACCATAACCTGAGAATATAAAAAGAAAAAGTATCCCCGCAACAAGTCCAGCAAACACCCAACGATAGTTCGTTGTATCTTTCATCTCAGGAGCAACGGACACCATTGAATCTGAATGCCTACTTTGCGTTCTACCTATCCCAATTATGTTTTTGAAAACATGAAGAATGTGTCTACGACCACCATAGAGTGCAAAACAAGCGATCCCAAGATAGGCTCCGACACCTTGCGGACCATGATACGGAAAACCTGGAAGAATCTGTAAACCCATTGCTCTACCCAAAACCCGTTCCCCTTTCCAAAACAGATAGAAGAACCACAACGAAAATGACATCTCCAACGGCATCAAGAAGGCTAACCCTACACCGAATGAAAGGATATAAATCGGTGTCCACCCAATAGCATCCCACGGTTTTTCAGTGAAGTACGCACCGAGATTAAATTCGCGAACCGGTATCTCAGGGAATACGGGAAAGAACACATGAATACCATTAATCAGATCAATGCCGCCTGCAATAGCAAAACCGACCCATAGCATCTTGCTCTTGAAGAGTCTCCCATCTGAATGTGTCATTTCTATCGGCAACCGAACAATTGGATATGTCAATCTTTCGCGTTCTATCCACTGTTTCCGTAATAGAAGATCAATACAGATCATCACCCATATCAGCACAGAGAGAAAAAGTGTCCACCATAAGATCGGTTCCCACCATGCAGATAGATACCTCTTTGCGTAAAATGTCGTATCCCCATCATAGAAATCTTGTAATACGGATAGGTCACTAAGCGTCATCCAGCTCGGTAGATATCGCCAAAAGAGTTGTTGCCATTCGTTCTCTGGTGTAGCAAACCAGAATCCGTTTGGTATCGTGGGTATAACGGTTTGCATCATGTCGTGGCCAGAAATCGCTGACGATAGCGATAAGATCACATAAATCGTAAGAAGTTCTGCCTGTCGCAAGGCAAACCGCGGCAAGAAGAGCTTAACCAAGAAATTCAACCCGGTTAACAGTGTTAATGTAATCACGACATTGTAGATCAGAGACATTGTCGTTGGCAAAGTACTCCAGTAACGGAGATGATTTGCCATAATAAAATAGGTATTTGGCGGGATTAGCAATATACCGATAAGGATAGCACGAAAGGTCACACCGAATTGTTTAGATTGGTGGGATGCATCATCTTTCGTGGCGTTTTGGGATAACATATATGTCATAGGATACTTCAGAAACGGAAGGAAGTGTCTTCAAAGTATACTATATCTGTTCAGATAATTCAAGGCACTTTACAAGGGATCGCGCGTAACGTGTCAACCTGAAGACAAGACTGTCAATAATGCATGCAACGGACTCAGCATGTCAAGCATCGGGAATCTATCAATAGGTGCGATTGGAATCAGAGGAAGAATGTTAATAGTCAATATAATCCCATAACTGATTGAGGCTGCGCGTTTAGAATGATTCCATATTGCAGACGTTATCCCTACCAGAGCAACAAATAGACTATTTACGATGAGTATAAAACCGCTTTTCATCATCAGAGAAACGCTTAATCCGCCCATAATAAGCGATAAGGCAAATAAGGGGATTGTTAAGAAAGCACCTAAAAACCACCATATAACAACTGCCATGATTTTGCCAAGAAGCATCTTCCAAAAAGGTAGAGGCGTTAACGCCAATAAAGCAGTATTGTCACTGTTCTTATCAGCACTGTATTTAGACACATAAGAGCGACTTTCTATGTTAATCGATTCAATTGCATGTTTAGGGATCAGCAGCTGCGTAATGTAAAGGCAAATTGTGAGAACGGAATAGACACGTTTACCAACATCAAAAAAAATGCCAGATGATTGCTTTTCTATACCTTGTGCATAAAACTCCAAAGTACTTAGGAAGAAACAGAGCACAAGGCAACATAGAACTGTGAGTTGAACTATTCGGTATCTACGGGAATTCGTATAAATGTGAAGGTCTTTTAGGAGTACTGCAAACATATCCAATTTTTTCTGGGACAACCATTGAGAATAGACAACAGTTATTATCTGTTGCCATTGTTGCTCTAACTGATTTGCTTTATAGTATAGATTAACAGGTATTGAGAGGAATGTCAATGGAATAATCACGTGTGGGTGTGTAAGTATTTTGTCACCTTTTTTCATAAGAGACGGCACTCGGAGAGTGCCTACTACTATTAAGAAGATATGAAATCACAAAATTCACACTTATGCAGAAGATTGGAAGGGGTGGATTTGTTTGAAATATATCCAGGTACACGCTGTTTTCTATTGACAGAAATAACGAGAAATGCTAATTTTGTTTATTATCCTCAAGAGTGATTCCGAATGCATACATTGTCAATTAAGGAGATATAAATGTCAAAACTTAATATAGCATTAATCGGGGCAGGGAGACGTGGGGGTGGCGCACATCTATCTGTAATTGCAAAACTCAAAGATGTGTACAATCTCGTGGCAATCTGCGATATGGAAGAAGCAACAGCTACAAAATTTGCGAAGCAGCACGGCGCAAACCCGTACACAAATGTCCGTGACCTCGTGGAGAAGGAAGATCTGGATGTTGTAGATATTACAGTACCCAGCTTCGCACACCATGCAATTGCATGCTTTATGGCTGATGCAGGTATACATATCCTTTGTGAAACACCTATCGCACTTAGCCTTCCTATGGCTGATCTGATGATTGAAACTGCGAAAGCAAACAGTGTAAAACTTGAAATAGCAGAAAACTACTACCGGGTACCACGCGAACGTTTTTTGTCAGAAGTCATTGATGCGGATGTTATCGGTGATGTGGCAAGAATTTACCGCATCTTTCATGAGGGTGGATACCACGGGATGAGTATGCTCCGTCTACGCGCGGGAGGAGAACCGAAATCTGTGCTGGGTATAACCCAATCCACTCCTGTCATACCCATAATTGATGGAATGAAGAGAAGACATACGAACGAAAGATGGAGTCTCGGTTATATTGACTTTGACAACAACGCATCTGCTCTAATGGTATACTCAAATGTTATCCACGCGCGGTCTCTCGGACGCGGACAAACTGGCATATCGCAAATTGATGGAAGCAAGGGGACAATCGTCGGTGAAGACATATATGTAACACCGCAATCCGACCTGCAGTCCGGTGCTAAAGGAATCGCACATCGCGCAAAAAGAACAACTATTGATGTTAATGGTGTGGATGTCATCGAGAAGATTGAATTAGAACTCCCAGACAAGACAGTAACGTGGGATAATCCATTCAAAAACTATCCACTTGCTGAACGACAAATTGCTATAGCAGATGAACTCTTGAGTATTGCAAAGGCTGTGCAGAATGATACTGAACCGGAATACGGTGCTGCCCTTGCACGACAGGACCAGGAGATGAACATCGCAATGAATGAATCTGGAAAACGTAGTAGAGAAACGATTCTATTCCCAATCGCAAATCTGACTGAAACCGAACTTGCATCACATAGGAAATATGAGCAACTGTATGGACATCCTATTGATGATATTGAAGCTGGAATTGACACCTTTTTTCCGAGGCACTAAACCATTGGAGTATGAACATGGCAAAATTAGCTATAAACGGTGGTGAGCCGGTTGTTAAACACGGTTTAGGAAAAGGTTGGCCCATATATGATGAAACCGAAGAAAACGCGCTGTTAGAGGTGTTGCGGAGCGGCGCATGGAACAGACGTGAAAAGGTTGACGAAGTAGGTGAAAAGTTCGCAGCATATCACGATGCAAAATACGGTATTCCACTGGCGAATGGAACAGTCGCATTGCAATGCGCATTGAAAGCCGCTGGTATTACCGCCGGGGATGAAGTCATCGTGCCAGCATTAACATTCGTAGCGACCGGTACATCAGCAGTATGTGTTAACGCTGTTCCGGTGATTGTTGACATAGATCCGCTCACCTATAACATCTCCCCTGATGCAATTGTAGATGCAATTACGCCGCGAACAAAAGCCATTATCCCTGTACATAACGGTGGTTATCCCGCTGATATGGACACTATTATGGAGATAGCTGAGACACATGATCTAAAGATAATTGAGGATTGCGCGCATGCACACGGATCACAATGGCGAGGTAAAGGAGTCGGTTCAATTGGACATTTAGGTACATTTAGCTTTCAGATAGGTAAAACGTTAACGTGCGGAGAAGGGGGTATGGTGATTACATACGACGAAGAACTTGCTAACACGGCACGACATATAGCAAATTTGAACATGCGTATGACGAACTTACAGGCAGCACTCCTATTGTGTCAACTCGAAAGGTTACCAGACCAGGTTGAAACACGTGAACGAAATACAGCATACTTAGTCCAAGGAATGGAATCTATTGATGGATTACACCCAATTCCGCGAGACAAACGGGTTACACGTTGGTGTTTCTATTATTGGGATTTTCGTTTTGTTTCTGAAGAATTTGACGGGATTTCACGCGGTCGCTTCCTGGAAGCACTCGGTGCTGAGGGAGTTCCGTGTGGTGTAGGTGCACACGGAATACCTATCTATCACGAAGGACCATTCGCAAGTCCTGAAATGTTTGATCAACTCGGTCTACCCCGAAAATATCTTGGAGACAATGCGATTGACTATAGTGATGTTCACTGTCCACAAGCAGACTACGTCTATAACAACGAGGTCTGTAGCTTTGGGCACGCAATGTTCTTAGGGGATACTGATGATATGCAACTGATTTTAGATGCATTCCAGAAGATTCGTGATAACACTGATACTTTGTAGGACAATAATCATGAAAAACCTATTAGAAATCGTTTTATTCAGATTTTGTTGATAACGTTTTGTCTTATGTGCTAAAATAGGATATCTTAATTACGGCATAGTTTGACCTATTCCGTGTGGTTACAAAAGGAGAACAATCTTACAAAATGAGACAATATAGAACAGAAGAAATTCGAAATATCGGTATTATTGCTCATTCAGGAGCTGGAAAGACATCCCTTGTTGAAGCGATGCTCTATAACGGCGGTGCAATTGAGCGAATGGGAGTCGTAGATGATGGAAACACGGTCGCCGATTATGCCGCTGATGAAATAGAACGCAAGACTTCACTCAATTGTTCAGTGTGTATCGCGGAATGGGGTGACCACAAACTAAACCTCATTGATACACCCGGTGCCGAAGATTTCTACGGAGACCTGCACAGCTCCCTAAGAGTCGTTGACGCAGTTATCGTCGTCGTTGATGCAACAACAGGTGTCGAAGGCGGCACAGAGAAAGTCTGGGAGGTAGCAGACAAGTATGACCTACCACGAATCATCTTTATCAACAAAATGGATAAAGAGAATGCAAGTTTTGACAACGCACTTGCAAGCATATCAGAGATATTAGAGACACGTGCTGTACCCATTCAACTCCCTATCGGGAAAGAAGATCAGTTTTCTGGTGTTGTTGATGTCATACAAAATGTTGCTTTTCTTGAACCCAGTGGAAATGCTCCTGCATCTGCCTCTGATGTGCCGGATGAATTAGCTGGCAGTGCTGAAGAAGCAAGAGAATCACTCGTTGAAGTTGCTGCAGAAAGTGATGATGAACTGATTGAAAAGTTCTTTGAAGGAGAACTCACCGAAGAAGAGATACAGAACGGACTCCAGACCGGTATCTCTGAAAATCAGTTTACCCCAGTATTATGCGGTGCTGCATTGAAGAATATCGGGGTGCAACAACTGATGGATTTAGTCATAGCTTGTACGCCATCACCTGTACAGGTTGGAGCGGTAGAAGATGCTGAAGACGAATCTAACACCCGTGAACCTTCAACCGAAAGTCCACTATCTGCTCTCGTCTTCAAAACCATAGCAGACCCGTTTTCTGGTCAACTGAGTTACTTCAGAGTCTATTCAGGTACGCTTGCAGGTGATATGCAAGTCAGTAATTCAACGCGCGGTAACACTGAGCGTCTTGGGAAACCGGTCTACATGAATGGCAATCAGACAATTAATACGTCAGGTGTAACGGCTGGTGATATTGGAGCATTGACAAAGCTCAACAACACCCGAACAGGCGATACCCTCTGCGACAGAGACGCTCCGATACAACTTCAGGGAATTGCGTTTCCAAATACTGTCATCTCTTATGCAATTTCTCCTGCGCGTGAGGGGGATGACGAAAAACTCATTACCGCCCTCAATCGGATGGGAGAGGAAGACCCCACGTTTCAAATTGAACGAAACGATGTCACTAAACAGTTACTGGTTTCAGGTCTCGGCGATCTTCACATCAATGTGAATCGCGACAGGATCGTAGAAAAATTTGGCGTTGAAACACAACTGGCACCACCAAAAGTTGCCTATCGTGAAACGATCCGTAGGAGGGTTCAGGATATACAAGAACGGCACAAGAAACAGTCTGGCGGTAAGGGACAGTTCGGAGAAGTCAAAATTAACCTTGCACCTTTAGGTAGAGGCGAAGGTTTTGAGTTTATTGACAGTATTAAAGGTGGATCAATCCCCAGCAACTATATTCCAGCTGTAGAAAAAGGTATCCGTCAAAGGATGGAACTGGGTGTGATTGCAAAATACCCATTAGTTGATATCCAAATTGACCTACACGATGGAAAATTCCATCAAGTAGACTCTTCAGATATGGCGTTCCAGATCGCAGGATCAATGGCATTTGCAACGGGTGTCCAACAGGCGGATCCTTGCCTGCTGGAGCCGATTATGAACGTCACCATCTCTGTTCCGGACCAGTTTATGGGAAATATCATCGGTGATCTAAACGGCAGGCGCGGGCAAGTGTTGGGTGTTGATCAGGTTGGGAAGCGACAAGAGATTACGGCTTCAGTACCACTTGCCGAGATGCTCCGTTATTCTATTGACCTAAAATCCTTGACAAGCGCACGTGGGAAATTCACAATGGAATTTGAAAGGTATGAGATTGTTCCTGATGATGTCGCTCAGAAAGTTATCGCCGCATCAAAAACTGAAGAGGAAGAAGCGTAAACATCTGACAAGTTCCTTTTCGTAACCGCACTTCATTACAGAATAGGCGTGTGTTAGTTATTGCATACGCCTATCATATTCTTAGTAGATTACCAGGGTGAACTATACTATGAATACCATCAAAACGTTAACCGCATTAATCTGTTTCCTATTTTTGCTTTCAGGTTTCTTGAAAGCAGATACTTATCCACAAGCTCGTACAGACCTATCAGATTTTACACCTCCCAAAATTAAAAACTTAGTAAAACCGATATATCCCAAAGAAGCAAGAGAGATAGAGAAAGAGGGTACGGTTACACTTCAAGCGTCCATTGATGTGAACGGAATACCTAAGGACATAGTAGCATTGACAAAACTCGGTTTCGGACTTGAAGCAGCAGCGATAACAGCACTAAAACAGTCTACATTTATACCAGCAACCAAGAATGGAAAACCGATCAAAGTTACCGTGCAAATGCCCATTCAATTTCAGTTTGAGGCATCAAATGCGAAAATGGTATATATTGATGCTGGCGAATTTCAGATGGGTAGTGAAATAGGAAATACTGATGAAAAACCTATACACACAGTCTATCTTGATGCCTATCATATTGACAAACACGAGGTCACGAATGCAGAATACAAGCAGTTTATTGATGCAAATCCACAGTGGGGAAAAGAACAAATTCCACGTGAATATCATGATGGCTACTATTTAGCACATTGGAATGGGAACGACTATCCAATCGAAAAAGATAACCACCCTGTCGTTTATGTCAGTTGGTATGCAGCGATGGCTTATGCACAATGGAAAGAAAAAAGACTGCCGACAGAGGCTGAATGGGAGAAAGCTGCTCGCGGAGGATTGATCGGCAAAATATATCCTTGGGGTGATGAAATTGATCCAAGTAAGGCGAACTACTACGACGCTACCAACAAAGAATTAACACCTATCGGAACGTATCCTAAGAACGGATACGGGCTGTATGATATGGCAGGAAACGTAAGAGAATGGTGTCTTGATAGTTACATAGTGGATTACTATGGAAACTCTCCGAAGCAGAACCCAGTCGCTGGTAGTATAAACATACAAGAAACCGTAAAGGATTTCATCAAAATGAAAACTGACCGTGTTTTGCGGGGTGGTTCATGGCTCAATAGTAAACACAGTTCGCGTGTGACGAATCGCAGCAAAAGATCACCAACAAATACGAATCCAAATGAAGGATTTCGTTGTGTAAAACCGGTAATCCCCTAAGACCGTCTATCCCTTTCTGTCTGTTCAATGAGAAAATCACATGGATGAAAAAGAGATACTCAAGAAGATCCGACGAATTGACATCTTCTCAAATAGGTTGGTAAACACTATTTTCGCGGGGGAGTATGGGAGTGTCTTCAAAGGTCAAGGCATCACTTATGATGAAGTTAGAGAATACCAACCAGGGGACGAAATTAGAACGATTGACTGGAATGTAACCGCACGCATGGGGCATGCCTACATTAAGAAATACGTTGAAGAGCGCGAATTGGTGATGATGTTGATTGTTGACATGAGTGCCTCAACAACTTTCGGTAGTATTTCCGAGACGAAAGCCGAGGTTGCAGCGGAAATTGCTGCCCTGCTGGCATTCTCAGCGATAAAAAACAACGACAAAGTAGGCCTCATCTGTTTTACAAGTTCAGTTGAACACTATGTCTCACCAGGGAAAGGGAAACGGCATGTCTTACGTGTCGTTCGGGACATACTCCGTTTCCAGCCAGAACAGCACGGAACGAATATTAGCGAATCATTGGCATTTGCAGACCGCGTTTTAAAACCGCATAGCGTTATCTTTCTATTATCAGATTTTAAGGATACAGACTATCAGAAACAGCTACGGATTACCAGCAAACGGCATTCACTTATAGCAATCTCTTTACAAGACAGAAGGGAAGTGGAAATGCCTAATGTGGGTTTAATAGAGTTGCAAGATGCCGAATCAGGAGAACGTATCGTGGTAGATACGCGTTCAACACAGTCAAGAGAATTATATGCAGAACTAAATCGGAAAGCAGCCTTAGAGCTGCAATATTCCTTTAGATCGAGTCAAGTAGATTCTGTTAATATTCGAACAGATGAATCTTATATTTTGCCTTTAATTCGTTTTTTTCGTCAACGTGCAGCACGTTCCTAAAACTAAAGGATCCGGTTCGGTTAGGAAACCGAACCTACCGGGTGGGGTTCGGTTAGGAAACCGAACCTACCGGGCGGGGTTCGGTTAGGAAGCCGAACCTATCGGGTGGTGAAAATGTCCATTTATTTTTATAAATATATCATATAAATAAAATGAGCAAAATACGGGTACAGGATTTATCACACATTTTTACACAAAATGGTTTACAATTACAGGTACTTAACAAGATCAACTTCTCAATAGAAACGGGACAATTTGTTGCTTTACTTGGTCCATCTGGTTGTGGCAAGAGTACGTTGTTCAATATTATATCTGGGATTGTTGCACCGCAAGTTGGTGAAATATATTATAGTGGGAAACCGATAGAGAGCAAGACAGGTTTTTTCGGTTATATGCAGCAGAAAGACCTTCTGTTACCTTGGCGGACGGTCTTAAGGAATGTTCTTATCGGTCCAGAGATAAAAAAAGAATCTCTGAGTGATGCCATAAAGGAAGCTCAGACACTCCTTATGCAACTGGGTTTGGAAGGTTTTTCACAGCATTATCCCACGCAGCTATCAGGAGGAATGCGACAACGCGTTGCTTTGATACGGACACTCTTATTCAAAAAAGACACGTTACTATTAGACGAACCCTTCGGTGCATTGGATGCAATGACACGCACCATGATGCAATCTATTCTGTTAGATATATGGGACAAAGAAAAGCAGACAACCTTATTGATTACACACGATTTAGAGGAGGCACTCGTCATGGCAGATAAGATAATTGTTCTAACAGCAAGACCTGCTACAATAAAAGCAGAGGTGGATGTCACCTTGCCGCGTCCAAGAAACATAACAGATACCAAACTCATCAGATTAAAAAAAGATCTGTATGAGATGCTACAGGTAGAAATGGAAAAGGTTTTTGATGTGGAATCATAGTGCTGAACAATCTGTTCTGATCTGGAGGAGAGACTCTTTGGACAAAAAGTTGTTATATTTATTCCTATCATGCATTCTTATGTGTACCGTGCTCATAGTTGGATGTGGAGAAGATGAATCTATTGAGATAAAATCCGTAAATCCACCTGATGGCAGTAGCATTCCCACAGATACAAAGATTACTGTGAATTTTAGTAGTTCACCCATCAACCTCGTCGTTTCTCAAGGTGAGGTTAATACTACGGGCAATACCATCACGATTTCTGGTCCTTTTGAATTAGGCACGTTGGAAATTGAGATTACGTGGGACGGTGGCAATCGCACGTTAACTTACACCGTAGAATCACAAGTTTCGGAGGATGTAGTTCCCGAGGGAATGGTGTTAATCCCAGAAGGCGAATATCAGATGGGAAGCCTTAGCGGAGAAGCAGGCAACGTTGAAGAACCTGGACATACAATATACATTGATGCATTTTACATAGATGTATATGAGGTGACAAACGCTGCATACAAAAGATTCATTGATGCAAATCCTGAATGGCAAAAAGACCTGATTGAGGATGAATTTCATGATGGAAATTACCTTGCTAACTGGACAGGTAATTCATTCCCAAACAGTAAAGCCGATCATCCCGTGGTATCTATAAGTTGGTATGCTGCAGTTGCTTATGCACAGTGGGTTGGCAAACGTCTACCGACAGAGGCTGAATGGGAAAAAGCAGCACGCGGTGGTGTAGAGGGTCAGCGATATCCATGGGGAAATTCTATAGATGAAGACAAAGCAAACTACACACTCAATGTTGGTCTTATCGGTAATACGACACCTATTGGGGATTATCCTCCGAACGGTTATGGTCTCTATGATATGATTGGGAATGTATTGGAATTGTGTCTTGACAGATATGAAAGAAACTTCTATGATGATCCGTCAAAAAGCAACCCAATTGGTGGAACTGAAAGTATAGACGAAATCATTGAAAACTATCTGAGAATAGATACATCCCGTTCAATTCGGGGTGGGTCTTGGGTTGAGAGTGGTCAACCCCGTGTATGGATTACATACCGTCGTGGTAATGAAACAGCACGGACAAGTCATCTGATCGGTTTCCGTTGTGTCAAATCACAGAGTCAGTAATTTATTAGTTTTTTATCTACTTGGATTCTTTTGTCAATTCATGCCAGAAGGAACGTGAAATGCGGTTCATGTTGTCATACATTGTGAAACTTCCCTTCTTACAGAAATCGTATAGAGCTTCTGTCATAGGAATTTCAAAGCCAATTGCCTCTGCTGCATCAAGGAAATAGGGTAATTCTGGATACTTGATGACGAGTGATTCTCCTTTACCCTCTATAATACGTTTTGCGATCTTATCAAATTCACCACGCCAACTATCCCCCAAACCCACGGCTTCGCGAATTGCGTTTGGGTCTACGCCAGCGCAAACACCGAATGCCATGGCTTCCATATATGCAGCTGCCCCCAGTCCCATGACCAGTTGGTTTACGCCCTTCACGATCTGTCCTGAACCACTCGGTCCGCAGTATACTACGTATTTCGGTTCACCGAGGACCTCAAGGATCGATCGGCATTTTCCGACAACCTGTTCATCACCACCGACAAAGATACGGAGGGTACCTGTCTCAGATCCGTGGGGTCCGCCACTCACAGGCGCGTCTATAAGCGTTGCACCCTTCTCAGACAGAATGCATGCCAATTCCCTTGTTTTCTCGATTTCGGAAGTACCTAAATCAATGAATATTTGTCCATCTACAGCATTCGGTATAAAATGTTCTTCTGCAACAGCGAAGAAAACGTCTGAAGAACGTAAACTGGTCATTACAATATCACTCTCATGTACCACTTGCGAAGAGTCACATGCAATTGTTGCCCCGATTGTTGTAAGCATGTCACATTTTGTTTTATCAATATCATATCCGATTAGGGAGTACCCAGCGGAGCGGAGGTTCTTCACCATACGACTCCCCATATTCCCTAATCCGATAAAACCGATTTTTGGATATATTTCAGATTTCATAAAACTCACACCCCCTTTTTGCCTGAATTTTAACAGTTTGTGAGTCTGTAGACAAGTTAAATCAATAAATTTCAAAGATTTTCCTTGAGTAATTTTTATTGTATGCTATACTACTTCTGAAAAATCGTTCCATAAGAGAGGATTATGAAATGACAGAATGTGCACTGATTAGCGGTAGAGGGATGGGAATGATGCATGGCGGTAACTTCCATGCACATCCAGATGCTAAAGTCGTCGCTGTATGCGATATGGATCCTGGACTTCTTGAAAAAGCATCTGAACACTTTGGTGTTCCAGGATATTCTACTATTGAGGAACTTCTACAGAACTGTGATGCCGAGCTCGTATTGCTTATTGTCAATGAGACAAGACGTATTCCACCCTTACAAGAGTTAATTGAAGGTGGAAGAAATGTCTTTACAGAAAAACCTTTGTGCGGTTTAGAAGGTCAAGCACGTGTAAGAGAAGAAGACCTAAAGATAGCCGCACCAGCAATTGCTAAGTGGCGTGATTCGGGTCAGAAATTCGGCATTGATTTCAACTATAGGTTTATGCATCATTTCAAAAAACTCCATGACGATGTTGCCGATGGCACATTAGGTGAAATACGGATGGTACATGCCCGCGCGCACTTCAACTGTTGGTCACACATAATCGATCTGATACTGTGGACAATAGGTAGACCTGAATGGGTCAGTGTCGTCGGTGATCCGAATGCATCTGGGGGATGGGCGCGTCTTATCCATATCGGATGGGAAAACGGAGTCATCGGATCATTGAGTGGAACAAACATGTGGGGGTATGACGATCATCCGCTCCGCATTAAGGTTCTCGGTGACAAATCTTATGCTGAAGCGCGCGGCTTAGAGGGTTCATATTTGAAACGTAAAGCGAATAATTCAGAAGTTGAGGAACGTTGGGAACACGAACAGGGACAACCAGAGATGCCGCAGTCTTTCAAACGCATGGCTGATGGTGTGATTAAAGCGATGCATGCAGATGAATCCTTTCCTGCTGATGGCAATGCTGCTTGGAATGAACTTCTCTTTGAAGCTGCTGTGCATCGTTCTGCTTTACAAGAAAACGCACGTATTTTCTTAAATGATGTAGAAGCTGATGCATTCGCTGAGGATAACTCATGACACCTGCCCCAATTTTTCCTGAGTATACCTTCGATGAAAAAGAGCGGGAAGAATTAGATTCTAATGGTCATTATGTCCTACCAGGCCTGTTGACTGATGATGCTCAGGAACGTCTAACAACATCCCTGTCATACATTCAGTCAATTATACCTGGGTGTAAAGAAGGTCACGAACCAAATCGTTTCTCAGCAGAATACGATAGCTACCTTGAAAGTGTGATTGCTCATCCACAGATGTTAGAACTTGCACGGAAAGTGCTTGGGGAAGACATACGATATGACCACTGCGTCAGTCTAAATCGGCACGGGGGTAACGGAGGAATCGGTTGGCATAGCCACAGTTATTCAGATGATGACACACGCTACGGCTTTGTGCGTATCTTCTTCTATGTCAATGGATTTAAGGCAGACGATGGAGGTCTGAAAGCAGTACCTGGAAGTCATCTCTATAGGGATGGAAGGATTACGGGAAGAACAGATGAAGACCTTCAAGCAGGATGGCTGGTCGGGAAAACGCACCCCGAAACGGGTGAACCCTTACGGATAGAGCAGTTATCAGTTCCTAAAGGAACGGTCATATTGATGTGGACGCATGCAGCGCATGCGGTAACACCGAGAAAGAGTGATAGCGATACACGGTGGACAGTCGTTTACGCCTATCGTAATCCCGGTAAACCTTCTGGTGCACGTTGGATTTCACCCGAGTTTGAAGCAAAGCCGATCCCCGGTACAGAGGGTTTGATGTCTCTGTACTAAATAGGTTGAAGTAATACCATTTCTAATTGACAATACATCATTCTTCTGTAGGTCGGGTAGAGGAACGCCATTAAAATATTAACTGGCGACACGTCTTGATTAGGCATTTCATGTCGGGTTTCGTTCCTCTACCCGACCTACGAAATAATGAGATAAGGACAAGTAAAATTGGTATAACAACTCAGGTTTCTTATGCAACACGTTCCGATATTCAACGATTACATTTTCGGTGACCAAGAACGAGAAAACATGGATCATGATGGACATTTTGTCCTTCCTGAACTGTTGACCGATGATGCTCGTGTAAGACTGACGAAATCCTTATCCTATATTGAATCAATTATCCCCGGATGCAAAGAGGGTTATGAACCGAACCGATTTGCTGCCGAATATGATAATTATCTTGAAAGTCTTATCCCGCATCCACAGATGCTTAGACTTGCGCGACAAGTTCTTGGCGAAGATATACGTTATGACCACTGCGTTAGTCTCAATCGTCCTGGAGGAAATGGGGGTATCCACTGGCATAGCCACGGTTATTCAGAGGATGACCCTCGCTACGGATACATCCGTATATTTTTCTATGTGAACGGATTTGAAGCAGATAATGGAGGTTTGAAAGCGGTGCCCGGTAGTCATCTATACCGAGACCCCAAAATTCATGCTGCAACAGATGAAGCATTACGGGAAGGTTGGTTAACTGGAAAAAATCATCCTGAAACGGGTGAACCGATGGAAATTCAAACGTTATCAGTACCAGAAGGATCAGTTGTATTGATGTGGACGCATGCGGCACATGCGGTAACGCCAAGAAAACAGGATAGTGATACCAGATGGACTGTTGTTTATGGATACTATAAACCGGGTAAAGACCCTGGTGAAAGGTGGATTACACCAGAATTCGAACGGAAGAATATCCCAGGTGCAGCAGGATTAATGTCCCCATATTAGTAGGAGCCTACCATCCATGCCACAAAACAAACCAAACATTCTCTTACTCATCAACGATGAACACAGACCTGACATCCTACCCGTTGAAGGCGATACCGCTATCCGAACACCGACACTCTCTCGGTTTATGAACGAAGGAACATACTTCCGAAACGCCTATACACCATCACCTATCTGTGTACCAGCAAGACAGAGTTTTCTTTCAGGACTATATCCCCGCAACAGTGGTTGTCTGAACTTTGGGGACCCGATGCCGACTGAAGTCCGGACAATCCCCGGACATCTCGGCAACTACGGTTATTATTCGTGCTGCGCTGGTAAAATGCATTTCGTTGGAAAAGATGTCATGCACGGTTGGTACGAACGGATAGGACGCGATATCATCGGTAATAATGGATATCCGTATCCGTCTGTTAAAGATGAACACACCGCGCAGTTTGAACGAGAACCCGGAACAGGTATGAAACGGGATAAGACAGCACAAGAAATTCGAGATGCACAACCCGGTATAGGACATTGGATGCTACACGATCAATACAATGTAGACGGTGCCGTTCTATTCCTTGAAGAGTATTTCGTCAATGCTTCGTATGATAGACCGAAAGCTAGTCCACTTTGCATGGCAGTCAGTTTAATAGCACCGCATTATCCGTATCAGTGTCCGCTTGATCTTTTTAATTACTACATGCAGCGGGTTGAACCCATAATTGAAGAACCGAACGAAAACTTCGGATACGCCGACTTCTTTAGGGTAAAGGTAGGTAAGGATGTTACTTACAGACAAGCGCATCGCGCCACCGCAGCCTATTACGGTATGATTGAGTGGATGGATGCACAGTTTGGTCGCGTGATTGAGAAATTAGAACACCTCAATGTGCTTGATGATTTTATTGTCGTGTTTCTGTCCGACCACGGTGAGATGCTCGGTACGAAAGGGTTGTGGGAAAAACAGAGTTATTTTGAGGCTTCCGCGCGTGTTCCACTCTCAATATGGTATCCGAAGCGTTTTGGACGAGAACCGCGAGTCGTTAAACAGAACGTTTCTTTAGTAGATCTGTTTCCAACTTTGTGTGAGTTAGCGGGTATTCCTGTCCCCGATGAAATTGATGGGAAATCTCTTGTGCCACTTATTGAAGGGAACACAGGAGATTGGCATGATACAGTATATAGTGAACTCTGGCGTGCACAGAACGGACCTTCTGTGATGGTTAAAGAAGGGGACTTCAAGTATTTCCGTTTTGATAACGACAGAGGTTGGCCCCCACAACTCTTTGACTTATCTAATGACCCAGACGAATGTAACAACCTGATAGACAATCCAGATTATGCTGATGTCCTTTCAAGACTTATAGCGAAAGTTGATGCTTTGCCATCACCTCGCCGAAAAGATAAGGACAATCGTTTCATTGATCCCCATCAACCCATTATTAAACAAGATTAGTGTCCTTCTTTTAATATTGCCGAACTCGCAACCGACCGACCTGTGAAAACCTGATTTATCAAACTCACGTTAAAAATCACCATTTTTTCTCTCATTTTATAAAAATTCTCTTTTTTTGAAGAATTATGCACCAGTTTGACCCTTAAGTCGCGTCATGCTATATCTATATGTCATGTTGGGTGGTAAATAATCATGAAAGACAACGATGCAGAATTGATTATCGCGCAACCAAAAATATAAATGAGGATTTAGGTCTATGAAAACCTTTTTGTTATTTCTTACAGCACTCGTATCGATTTCTTTTACTTTTATACATTCTACTTTTGCAGAGGAAGTACCTGATGCCACTTTCAAAGGCCATGCAGATCTTATATATAGTATCACTTTCAGTCCTGACGGTGATTTACTCGCAAGTAAGAGTAGGGATGGTTCTCTGAAAATTTGGGATGTTCATAACGAACAACTTATGCATACAATAAACACAAGCCGACGGGGTGCAATTGCATTTAGTCCTGACAGCAGTATCCTTGCGAGTGCTGGAGGGACAGATAAAGTTGTAAATCTGTGGAATCCAAATACTGGTGACCTATTGAGAACGTTGGAAGAACACTTAGCCGATGTTTCCAGCGTTGCGTTCAGTCCTGACGGTGATATCCTTGCAAGTGGAAGTGCAGATGGTTGGGTACGGCTTTGGAACCCACATACAGGAGAACTCTTAAAAACGCACCGGTCTATAGAAGATGTCTCAATAGTTTTTAGAAATGATGGAAGCATCATTACTTACGATGTAAATAATCCTCGCTTTCCTGACAGACCTGCAATAAGTGTGTGGGAACTTGAAACAACAGAACTTCTATACACGGTTGAACCAGACGTAAGTGAAGTTTTTGGTGTTAACTTCAGCCCGGATCGTGGAATCTTGGCGAGTGCAGGTTGGGGTGGAGTTGACTTATGGGATGCCAATACTGGTGAACTGATAAGCCCTTTACCTATAAGAGGACAGGTTTTCTTTCGTACGACGTTTAGTCCGGATGACCGTATCTTGGCAGGCTCAAGGGACTTTGGCTTTATTGAGATATGGGACACAGAAACAGGATCACACTTGAGAAATATCAGTGCACACAGTCACGATGCTTATGCGATTGCATTTAGTCCGGATGGACAAACACTCGCAACCACTGGTGCAAATGACTATCTAATACGGCTTTGGCGAATTACACCCCCTGGTGAAGTGGAAACACCAGAACCGCCAGATTTCTTGAAGGATAAGAACCTGCAATCATGGAAGGAGGATTTTGGTCAGGGACACCTTAAATCGTGGACAAGTCGTAAACTACAGCGGGAAAGAGTTACTTGGCAAATAAAGAATGAACGTCTGTCTGTACGAAC
Organism: Candidatus Poribacteria bacterium; assembly: GCA_022824835.1. GTDB lineage: Bacteria > Poribacteria > WGA-4E > WGA-4E > WGA-3G > MSPOR6. Next base: position 20,289 of record JAJDZB010000112.1, read on the forward strand.
CAAGGCTTGGTGTAATCAGCGAATTATTGTTAACGATGAATTGGCACTGCAAACCAACTACACACTTAGATTAACAGAACTACCCATCGATACCGATCAGTTACATGTCAAACTTAGCATTCATTCCACAAGTAATGCTAACGTTGGTATATTTATAGGCAAAGATCCTATGGACGATCTTACCCATCCTTTAGAATATGCATATCAATTCACTGACCACAGGATAGGTAGTCCAGAGATTTTAACCGCAAACCCAGCACCCGTTCTCGGATTTAATTTAAACAAGATAGATGTGGTCTTTGATCGCGGGCATTTTTATCTTTATTCTGACGATGCGTATATCACTGATTTTGATTCAGGAACGCTCAAGACAGTTGACATGCTTGGGATAGTGGTGTTTCCAAAGATTTGCACAGAAATCGCTGAGGTTGTTGTTGATGACTTTGTAGTATCGGGACCTTCAATTACTGATGCTGGAAGTTTAGATGTTCATCCGAATCATAAACTAACGGTCCTCTGGGGAAAACTTAAGCATCGGTCGATTCAACAAGGTATGAAAAAGCAAAATTCAAATGGAGAAGACTAATGAACAGATTCTGTCAATTCATTCTATTTCTGTATGTGTTAACATTTATCCCAACCGGAATTACTGATGCTGCCACATGGGTTGAAGATTTTAACACATCATCTCTCAGATCATGGGTTAAGCATGATGAACAAGAAAAGTCTACCTGGCAGCCCGATGGGGGGAAGTTAGATGTCTGGATTCAACCACCCCCACCACCAGGAGTATATGATCTGTATGCATTACAATTCGTCGGTTTTGAATTTGAGGTTGGTGAGCTTAATGTCCAGCTTAAGTTTCTTGAAAAACGTAACACAAGTGTAGGAATCCTACTTGGACAGTATGATGGGACAGGTGAAATCTACGATTCAACAATCATTTTCATACACACAGATTTTCACGGTAAAAAGTTTGTAATTCCTGAGAGATTTGAAATAAATCCAAAAGAAAGAAATGAAATCTTGGTTCCTTTACCACCGAATGTAATGGAAATCTCATTTGACAGGGGAAATTTTGAGGTATTTGGAGAAGGGAATTTCAGCATCAGGTACAATGTACCACAACTCAGAACAATCAATTGTATCGGGATTGCATCAATAGTAGGTTTAGGACGAGGCGTGATTGCACATTTCGTTCTGGATGACTTTATAGTATCGGGTCCTGATGTTCCCAAAAAGAGTACACTGGAGGTGCGTCCTAATGACAAAGTTGCAGTCCTTTGGGGAGAATTGAAGCAGCGGTAATGCCTTCTTGTGCTTAGTCAAGTTCTATATTGTAGGTCGGGTAGAGCGAAGCGCCATTAAAATATTAACTGGCGACACGTATTGATTATATCTATCATGTCGGGTTTCGCTTCGCTCTACCCGACCTACAAAAGAAAACTATACCTTCATTTAGAAGTTGACAGAACACTAGTTCTTAAAACAATATATTCATAAAAAAAGATCACTTAGCACAATCAAGATAACATCTTCTGCTTCTGCCTTTTGTCTGAGTGTGTCAGTAAACCCACCAGCAGAAAACAGCACGTATCTTGGATTCTGGTTCCATGGATCGGGTAGTTTTGCAGCATATTCAATCAGACGGTTTAAGACGTTTTCGCCAATAGGTGCTCCCCACCATTTACACTCACCAATCCAGTGACTATCGTCTATGTTCTCTGTCAATAGGTCAATTTCAGACCCCGACCCCCAATGTGCACCAATCCGTTTTGGGGCAATCTTAAGCTTCTCATGCCAATACCGTGTGACATATTGCTGGCAAACGTCTTCAAATAGGGGTCCCATGTAATCAGATAGATGGGGTTCAATCATTTCCCGGTACACTAAATCAGCATTCCCAGATTCAATCAGACTTCTATTTGGTAGAATAAACCGAAACCAGAAATTAAGGTAATTATCAGCAATCTTGTATAGTCCCTTTCTGCTTTTCTGTGGTGCTCGTTCTGTGATGGATGTAATTCTCTTTACCATAGTGGATCATCAATCACTTGTCGTGCTACCTGTTTCAGTTGTTGAAGGTGATCATGTTCCTTTTGCTGACTCGCAAGGAAATAGATTGTGTGTTTGTTTTTACAAAACTGCAATAATAGTTCAGTCTTGCCAATTCGACGTCTACCGTATAGCACAAAGAATTCAGCATTCCCTGAACGATACATATCTTCTAACGATTCTAATTCTTGCTCTCGGTTTATGAACATAACTCCTCACCCGACATTCAATTTATTATACTTTAGAGTATTATACTCTAAAGTATATAATAATTCAAGTCGTGATATTTTCTTTGCATATATTACACTTATATGGTAAATTACTTGACAAACAGAATTCTGCGAATTTTAGGACAGTAATGCACATAACACGCTGAGGAGGAGATGTTCCGCAATGTTTAGGCAGTGCAATGATAAAAAGATATATCCGTTATTACCGTTTGGCAAAGGTTTTATTTGTGTCTTAACGGTTCTGTTGTTGTTCGCAACAACTCAGATAGTGGTTGCTAAGAAGATTGAATTTGACCGAGATATTCGTCCGATATTGTCGGATAAATGTTACGCATGTCACGGTCCTGATCCAGCAGTACGTCAAGCGGACCTACGTCTTGACACGAAGGAGGGGGCGTTCTCGGAACCAAGCGGTTATCCGATAATTGTCCCGGGCGAACCTGAGAACAGCGAACTCGTTTTACGTATCACACACGAAAATGTTGATAGGCGGATGCCACCAGAGACCTCTCATCGGCAACCGACACAAGAACAGATTGATACGCTTATTCAGTGGATTAAGGAGGGGGCAGAATGGAAAGAGCATTGGGCATATAGTCCTCCGAAAAAAGTTGAACTACCAGCGGTTGAGAATGCAGATTGGATTCGCAATCCGATTGATCAATTTATTATGAGCAGATTGGAGAAGGAAGCACTTGCACCATCACAAGAAGCAGATAGACGGACACTCATACGGAGATTGCACTTTGACTTGACAGGACTCATCCCAACATCTGGTGAAGTTGAACAATTTGTTAGAGATGATAGACCTGAAGCCTATGACCACTTGATCAACCGGTTGCTTTCAAAACCGCAATTCGGTGAAAGGTTGGCGATCTATTGGCTTGATTTAGTCAGATACGCGGATACAAGCGGTTACCATTCTGATGAAAACGTTAGTGTTTGGCCCTATAGAGACTATGTGATAAAAGCGTTCAATGACAATATGCCGTTTGATCAGTTCACATTAGAGAATCTTGCAGGTGACCTACTCCCGAATGCATCTGCGGAACAAAAGGTCGCTTCAGGTTACAATAGACTCAATCAGACAACAGCGGAAGGTGGAGCACAAGCAAAGGAATATCTTGCAATCTATGCGGCAGATAGAGTACGAACGACTGCTTCTGTTTGGTTGGGAGCTACACTCGGTTGCGCACAGTGTCACGACCATAAATTTGATCCTTTTACCGCAAAAGATTTCTACAGTTTTGCTGCATTCTTTGCAGATATTCAAGGACCCGGTGTCTATGGAGGGGGTAGCAAATGGGATCCTGTTGTCATGTTACCCTCAGCAGAGCAACAAGCTGAAATGCAAGAAATTGATGATGAATTAACGAAGCTACATAAAGTTTTTGCGTTGTCATCTCCAGGGTTACAGGCTGAACAGGAGAAGTGGGAGAAAGAGATCAAAACACTTCTCGCTTCAACTGAACCTGCAGATTTTGCTTGGGTAGACGATGCTCAAGCGAACGGTGGACGAAATCAAGGTACTTGGAAATTTGTTGGTAAAAATGAGGCACCCGTCTATAGTAAGAAGTTCTCACGTATTCAAACAGCAGCACCAGACCAACTCGTTCAACATGCGTTTGACAATGCTAACCGCAAGTTTACGTTATCTGAAGACGATAAACTCTTCGCTTACGTCTGGTTAGACCCTGAGAATCCGCCTCAGACAATTATGCTGCAGTGGAACGATGGGAACTGGGAACATCGGGCATTCTGGGGTGAAGATAAGATTACTTACGGTGAAATCGGCAACGACACACCCGCACATAGACCGATGGGAGACCTACCAGAGCTCGGTAAATGGGTGCGTCTTGAAGTTGAACCAACCGTTGTTGGCTTAAAAGCAGGAAGTGTACTAAAAGGAATGGCGTTCACGCAGTTCGGTGGTAAAGCCTATTGGGATATCGCGGGATTCACAACGACCGTCGGTTTTGTCACCAAAAATTCGCACGACAGTGCCGTGATAAATGCCATACAAGTTGATCCTTATGTCAGAACGACAGACCAACGAAAACGGCTTAGTGATTATTATAGACAGATCGCTCCAGCATTGGATGGTATACGCAATGAGATTTCAACACTGGAAAAACGGAAAAATGAGATTAGAACAAAGAGTCCATATTCTCTGACGACCGTTTCTGTGCAACCACGCACAACACGTGTTCTACCGAGAGGAAACTGGTTGGATGATTCCGGTGAAATCGTTGACCCGATGATACCAGAATTTATGGGAGGAATTGGTATTAAGAACCGTCGTCCAACACGACTTGACCTTGCAAAATGGGTGGTATCAAGAAACAATCCGCTCACTGCACGCACTTTTGTAAATCGGCTTTGGGCACTCTATTTCGGCACTGGCATTTCACGCGTTTTAGACGATCTGGGCTCCCAAGGCGAACCGCCAATGCATTCAGAACTCCTCGACTGGTTAGCCGTTGAATTTATGGATAGCGGTTGGAACGTCAAACACCTGGTTAAACTCATCGTGACTTCTAACGCTTACAAGCAATCGTCAAAAGCGAACGAGGCATTGCGCGAAAAGGACCCTTACAATCGACTCATCGCGCGTCAGTCACACTGGCGACTTGATGCTGAAATTGTACGGGACAACGCACTGTTACTGAGCGGTCTACTTGTGCAAAAAATCGGAGGTCCGAGTGTTAGACCTTACCAACCGGTTGGCTATTACTCGAACCTAAACTTCCCGAAACGGAAATATGTGCATGATTCTGGTGAAAGTCAGTATCGTAGAGGACTTTACACCCATTGGCAGAGAACATTCTTGCATCCCAGCATGATGGCGTTTGATGCTCCGAGTAGACAGGAGTGTACTGCTGAAAGATCCACTTCAAATACACCGATGCAGGCACTCACACTCCTTAATGATCCGACTTATGTTGAGACGGCGCGTGTGTTTGCACAACGTATCATCAAAGAGGGTGGACAAACACCTGAAGAGCGTATCAAGTGGGGATACAATCAAGCACTGTCACGCCTGCCCAAACCTAAAGAATTAGAAATCATGACTGCATTATTTGAGAAACATAAGACCGAGTATGCCAGTGATCCAGAGACAGCGAAAAAGTTGGTTTCAATGGGTGAAGCACCAATGGTGCAAGGCGTTGAACCAACCGAACACGCTGCATGGACATCCGTTGCACGCGTTATTCTAAACTTACATGAGACTATCACGAGATATTAGCCGAGGAGAATATATGAAATCGATGAATTGGAAATTAGTCTTATACCCCATTACGTTTGTGTTGTCTATTTTAGCCGGTTTTTGGGGCGTAACAGGAACATATTTATATCACGAATTTGTTAGAAGAATCTCCATGCAGAAAGCAGATATTATGTGGGTACCTTACCAAAAATCGTTTACAACTCAACTTTTCAATGCAGCTGAATTTCTTGTTGCATTTATTATTCCCTGCGGTTTGGTATGGTTGGTTTATTTCATTATAACCCGTCTTTTGACAACAAGACCACGTGTAAGGGAATTATCACATAGTAAAGAAAACACGACATCATAGGTAAATGTGTTTTGAAAAACTTGTTCTATTTTCTGGGAATACTACTCATCCTATTTGGAATTGGTAGTGGAATCTATTTTGAATTTGCGGATAACAGTGAAGATGCACCAAACTGGAAAAAAGGATTCTTCAGACTAACACTGGTGCTATCGTTCATTGTCGGAGTTTCTGGAGGAATTATTTTTAGCAGTTTGGCTAGGATGGGGAAACTTGCAGATGAAGATGATGGAGATCCTCCCCCAAAACACTTCACTAATCCAAAATTAGCCTTTATTAGTTTTGCAGTTATGTTCTTCGCATTAGTCTGGTTAGGATATGCCATCATTCAGTGGCCTCTCTACTATATCTTTATGTTTGTGATGAAAGGATTCACGAGTTAATTTCTGGTTGTATACTATAGTGGATAGTCCAAACTAAAAAATGTAGGTCGGGTAGAAGAACGAAACCCGACATGTATTGATTGTGTTTCTCATGTCGGGTTTCGTTCCTCTACCCGACCTACAAGTTTAACTTGGACTGTCTAATAGGAGGTATTAAGTATGATAGAAGGTATAAATGAGGAAACTAAACTTCGTCTTACGAGACGTACTTTTTTAGGAAAAACAGTTCGTGGCGTTGGGTCGCTTGCACTTGCCTCCCTCCTCACACCATCAATATTGGACGCTTCCCCGAAGATTGCACGATGGCAGGGAATTATTTCCGAACCCCATGTTGCACCGAAAGCCAAACGGATTATACATCTCTGTATGGCAGGAGGTCCTTCTCATTTAGAGACACTGGATTATAAGCCGAAACTGGCAGAAATGCACGGCAAACCGATGCCGCAAACATTTACGAAAGGACAACCGATCGCGCAGCTGCAGGGACAAGCCAATTCACTAAAATGCCTTGGACCGACACATGAATTTAAGAAATTCGGGGAATCGGGTCAAGAGATGAGCACTGCGTTTCCACACATCGGCAGTCTTGCAGATGATATCTGCATCGTACGCTCTTTGCGGACAGAACAGATAAATCACGATCCTGCACATACTTTCATGAATACGGGAACTGCAATCTCAGGTAGACCGAGTATGGGGTCATGGTTGCTATACGGACTCGGGAGTGAAAACGAAAATTTACCGGGATATGTTGTGCTTATTTCTTCTGGCGGTGGACAGGACCAACCGATTGCAACACGACAATGGCACAGCGGATTCCTACCCGGACAATTCCAAGGTGTTCAATTCCATTCAAAAGGGGACCCTGTTCACTATGTATCAAACCCTGGTGGCGTCAGTCAAGACCAGCAGCAGGATGTTGTTGGCGCAGTTCAGTCTCTGAATAGTCTATTAAATGAAACGGTTGACGATCCATCAATCGCTACACGGATAAATCAATATGAGATGGCATTTCGTATGCAGACGAGTGTTCCTGAATTGACCGATATTTCCAAAGAACCGCAGCACGTCCTTGATATGTATGGTGCTAAACCGGGTGATGGTTCGTATGCCTCCAACTGTCTGCTTGCACGGAGGTTAGCAGAACGCGGTGTGCGTTTTATTCAACTCTACCATCGCGGATGGGATCATCACGGTGGCATCCAAAATGCCATTAAGACAACCTCTGGTTATGTTGATAAAGCAACAGCCGCACTCGTTAACGATCTGAAACAACGGGGTATGTTAGACGAAACTTTAGTCATCTGGGGTGGAGAATTTGGCAGGACACCTATGGCACAAGGCAGCGGACGTGACCACCACATTAAAGGATTTTCAATGTGGATGGCGGGTGGTGGCGTCAAAGGTGGTATTAGCTACGGCAATACGGATGAACTGGGGTACAATGCTGTTGAGAACGTTGTGCATGTGCATGACTTCCACGCTACGATGCTGCATCTATTCGGTATTGACCACGAGAAACTGACGTATCGTTTCCAAGGGCGCGATTTCCGACTGACAGATGTTCACGGACATGTCGTCCATGACATTTTATCATAGTGGGAACACCGTACCGTAAATCTGTATATGAAGACCAAACCGCTTGAACTTCAGTTCTATACGAAACCTGATTGTCCGCTCTGTGATGAAGCAAAATCGGAACTGAAAACTATCACTTCCAAGTTTACATTTCTTGTTATTGATGAGATAGATATATCAAGAAATATCGGTCTTTTTACAAAATACAAACACCTGATTCCTGTGCTTGAAATGAATGGGAAGCAGCTTTTTGTGCATCGTGTCGATTCAGAAAAGTTGTTGTGGCAGTTGAGGTGGTACCGACTACGAAGGTATTTCAGCAGAAACTAAAAGTGGGTTAATATATGACGCATCCTAAACATATCGTTGCTGTCTCTGGACTGATAAGCCATCCGAACAGCGATGTATTACTCATACGCAGTCCAAGACGGGGATGGGAATTTCCGGGTGGTCAGGTTGAAGAGGGTGAAAACCTGATTGAGGCATTACAACGTGAAATCAAAGAAGAGTCTGGTGTTAACGCATCAATTGGGTCGCTCGTTGGAATCTATTCAAACATCAGTACTCCCCAGAAACTAATGTTCGGTTTTTTGTGTGATTATGTCAGCGGTGAATTAGCCACGAGTGACGAAAGTTTAGAGACCCGATGGGTTACACGCCATTCAGTCTTACAATATGTTTCTCATTCAGTTATCTATGATCGTATAACAGATCTACTGAGATTTTCAGGTCGTGTCATCTATCGCGTTTACACCACTAATCCGTATCAAATTTGTGAAGAGTATTTTTTGTGTAGTGGAAGTTAGCATGTCTTAGCGCGACAGCATCAGTCACGACTTATAATTGTTCGGATGTGTTGTCCTGTGTTCACATCCCAAAGATGTACTTCACCCGAACTGCAAGTAGCGATCGTCCTACCATCCGGATTGAACTCTACAAGATGTATGCCAAAACCCCTAAGCTGCTTTGAAAGCATGTGGATTTGTTGTCCTGTGTTCACATTCCACAAGATCACAGCAGCTCCAATATGACTGGCAATAATCCTTCCATCCGGACTAAATGTCACACCATGGAGTTGAGCTGCAACTGATCTACTGAATGTATTAATGTGTTGTCCTGTGTTCACATCCCAAAGACGAATAATGGAATTGCTATCCCCACTTGCGAGTGTTTTCCCATCAGGACTGAATGCCACGGTCAAGACATCGTCCGTATAACTTTTGATTTTTTGGATGAGTTGTCCTGTATTCACATCCCACAGGCGAATGATATTATCACTCGCAGCAGCGATAATCCTACCATCCAGACGAAACGCTACACTTCTATTTCGCCGATTCGCAAGTCCGGAAAATGTCTGTATACGTTTACCTGTATCCACATTGAACAAATGGAGGGTTCTTTTCGAATTCCAACATGCGATTATAGGTCTATCCGGACTAAACAATACGCCCCAGGCAGCTTCTTCATTCTGTCCCTTGATCGTTTGAATGAGTTGTCCTGTGTTCACATTCAGTAGTCGAATGGTAAAGTAAGCACAAGGAATTGCGAGCATAGTTCCGTCCGAACTAAACGACACGCTCCCTGCACGACCTTTATGCCCTGTAAGCAAGTTAGGTTTGTCATAAGTTTGAGTATTGTAAAGCAAGATTCCCTTGGTAGTCGCAACCACGAAACGTGTGCCATCGGGAGAAAACTTTATATCCCTGATATCGGTCTTCCCGATATTCACTTTCGTGCCATCGTATAAAGCTCCCTGCTGTGGATCATCCAGAGGATCTTCCATTGAACTTGGTGGAAAACCGCAGTTCATCAATGGGAGTGTTATCAACAGTGCTATCAATATTGAAAACAAACTATTTTTCATCGGTTAGGAACCTTTTTCTGTTGTTCTAAATGCCTATTTTTACAAATGGGAAGGAATGTCTTATACCTATCCAAATTGCTTATTACTTATTCTACGGTCTTTCAATTTACATGTCAACTTTTTTCTGATAGATGTGTAAAGTAATTGTCACCGTTTTTGTCTGAATCGCGGATTACGCGGAGGGCACGGAAGACGCGGAAGGAGTCTTGGGTATATTAGGTTTTTTCAAAACCATCAGGTGCTCTGGCAGCTAAGAACAGAGGAGATTGCTAATTTCACGCTTCTATTGGTGAGAACTTTATACACCAAAATCGTATAGTGGCAAAACTTTACACACCCAAATGAAGAAGCAATGGCAGAAGTTGAAATGTAAAAGCTACCAAGAGTGATATCTATCAGGAAAATATGTGATGTTTTTGTGCAGGTTGGATGTGTGTTATACCATCCATCAGCACAGGCACGCCGCGAAGGAGACAGATAGCGACAGCTGTTGTTGCCAGGATATGTGTTCCTGTCTGAATCGTTTCTAAGTGTTGTGGAAAGAGTTCATGACTTTGTAGTGAACGATTAGACGCTTTTAAAAGAAAAGTAAAAGAGGATTTCAGAAGTTGATCCATTTATTTATTCCGGTGGTTCTGTTGTGAGATATTTTGGATTTGTGTTCGTCTGTGCTGGATAGTGAATTTCCCATATTTTGATTTCTGGTGGCATATCTATTCCGTCTGGTGTGGCAGTCCAAACATTTTTAAAAGTCTCGGTATGTTCACCGCGTATGAACAACTTGATAGCAAGACTGTTCCATCCGATGTTTGGTATATAATAACTGTAGAGAAGTTTCTTTTCTCCGTTGAAGATAAGCAGGAGTCCGCCGTTTTCTGTCTGCGTCTTTTCTTCGGGTATGATTCGCTGCCTGCCAACATACGCAACGTAAGGCATGTGCGATGTCGTGCCTGTTTTGAAGCGGGCAAACACGGATAAATCGTCAATCTCAGTCCCCTGGATGTCAATGGCTTCTAATGCAGTCGGTGGCATAAACCGCACAGGTCCTTTGTATATTTTAGGTGCAAGTGTGTATTGTGTTCCGGGGGCAGTAGGCATTGTATCCAGGGCATACATGTCGAAATGCCGGTCTGCATCAGCATCGCTGCCGATGTATGAGTTTCCCCCCGCATTGATGGTTATATCTGAAGCGGTTATCATGAGATGTGTCGCGTTGTGTGTTTTTAGGAATGCTAACGCCTCTTCTTCCGATTGTGCACAGTAAACGTGCCGATTGTATAGATGTATCCAATGCTGTATAAAATGGTCTTGGTCAATAATAGTTTTGACACCCCCGAGCACGTTCAGTTGACTGCCGTATCCCCAGGTGGCTGCCATGATCGTTGTGTCTGCTGGCAGTTTATTTTTCATCCAGTCGTATGTTTGTGCCAAGGTGGTGTTGCCTGGGATAGGGGGTCGTTCGCTGGCAGCGTCTATAACTCTATTTGCATATCCGCCTGCGGGTGTCCAAAATAGGATAAGAGTGATTATGCTGATCGCCGCGGCGGCTGTTACGATTTTGGTTTTCAAGGTTTTCCCCATGACTTCAATCGTTTCTGCGGCTGTGTGTGAATGCGTCAATGCAGCTGCGGTACCAATTGCGAGCGGAACGCCAATAAAAAAGTCATACCGTATGGCAATCTTTGATAAGCCTGTCCATAAGAGGAACCAGTAGATTGTAGCGATAACGACTGCCTCGTTTTTGCTTGTGTTTTCCCGTGTACCCACGAAGGCGGTTCCTATGATAGCGAGTCCGAGTGCAGCGACAAACAAGGTGTCACATGTTTTTCCCCCAATCACTTCGCTCAAGGGACCGCGTAGGAAGATCGTGCTTGCGAACAAGGCGAGTCCTGAGGCTAATGTCAGTCCATTCCATTTCCACAAATAGCCGCAGATACAAATTAACCCGATGCTGCCGATGACAAACACACCGCCGTAACGAGACACCCAATACTGGAACCAGGGAGCGTCGACTTCTGTAGTCTGCTGCATCAATCTGCTTTCACTGAATGGAACAGTCGTTGTGGCAAAGGTGTCAACTTGTAAAATAACGTAAAGTCCACCGATAGCAATCGCCAGAAGTGTTAGAAGTCCAGCGAGTTTTCTTGCATGGGGGCGGATAGGTTCAAAGAAGTGAAGTACGAGATATCGTGATCCTCGTAAACCGAGAACAACAAGCGGTGGCACTAACACAAGGGCAGTCAGATGTGCAGCGAAATATTGTCCCTGCTGATATACAGGTGAAGCGAGATATAGCCACGGCACGAACATTGCCACCCATATTGCATACTCAAGCAACCCCTTTTCTGTGTTGGTCGTGCAGAACTTCCACAGCTCAGTAAAGAGAATGACTAAAAGGAATACACCGAATCCTTCCCATGAAAGCCCACCTAAAAAAATGATAAACCCGCAAAGTGCGGTAGCAATGTACCTACGCCATTTTTCAATAACCCTTTTCACTTTGACAAGAGGGGAACCTTCTTTGTCGCCCTTGACAGTGGGATCAAAAGGTATCTGCTCTTTCCATAAGTATGACACAACGGCTAAGATGCCTAACAACCAACACCATGCGTCTCTATCACTAAAGCCTGCAGCACTCCGATCCACACAGCCCGGCAACGTGGCGAGCAGCAAGGTAACGATACAAGCGAAGAGTCCACCAGCCGTGTGGTAAACAAAAAGTGCTAAAATACCAAGTCCAAGCGTAAAGCAAACTGCGGGGGCATAAAGTTGGACATCATAGAGAGAGACCTTGTAAAAGAATGGTTCTATAATTTTGTGCACGTAAACCAAGATGTATGAGTAAAAAACAAGCGTTTGACTTACATCTCTCCCTTGAGGTAGCCAACGGTGTTCGTCAATGGCAGGGAGATATCCGAGTTCAGTGATTCTGTGTGCATTCCAGTAGTATAAATAGGCATCGTTGGCAGTGAACTGCCCTTCTGGTATACGTTGGACTCCTTGTATCCGAATCCAAAAGGATAGAAATAAAAGTGCAAGTAATATGAGGGATGCCCCGATATGGCGTATGAGGGAGTGGTTCATGAATATGTTTTTACTTTTTGTTTTCTTGTGAGTTTCCACTTTTTTACCGTTGTTCAATGTATTCCTGCATCTTACGCCGTTCCTGCTCCGAAACAGTCCGTAGTTTTTCTGCTCTCTCTCTGAGTTCTGCTATGCGTTTTTTTTGTGCCTCTCGCCAAGCTTGACGTTCTTGGTCCTTTGTCGCACGTTGGGGAGTGCGCTCCGAATTGCTACTTTTGGAAACCACTTGCGGCTGTGGTGTACTATAGGATGGGCGGCTACGACTGCCGGTCTGTCTCAAAAATGGGGCAGATGCCATAGAAAGACGCAACATCTTACCTTCTTGGTCTAATGTAATCTGCTTCGGATGAATCTCTTTGACGATGGCATCACCTATCTTTTCACCTACCTTCACCGCGTAATACTGGTTTGTCTTCCGTTCGGTTATGTATGCTGTGGAAGCCTTACTATCAGGGGTTGTAGCAGTACCGAGTAATGTATAGTTAGGTTCCTCCTGAGCAGGTTTCCAGTTAAGCGGTCGAAATATGTTATTTTCAATAACGACACGGTAGTAATCTTCTGGATCATGAGAAACTTTATCAGCGATGTTCTTGGAAGTGTCCTGTTTAAAAAAAGACTTTTGATGTGTTTCGGTGTTGTCTATAACAGAAGGGGGAAGCACGGCGGAACCGCGACCGTGAACAAATAGGATGAGTAAAGTTATTCCGACACCGAGTCCGAGGAAACTGATAAGTGCTAATGCGCGTTTCATTGTTACAGTATCCTTACTCTAAAAACGGGTCTATACCACCTGAACGCCACCAATTGATACGGTATACAACTCTCTGTTTTATCAGATATTCCTCATACGTTTCCCACGATGTGTCTTGAGACAATCCGAATGTGTTAATATACACTTCTCTTTCATCTCTATTCATCGTGTGCCAATAGGTGTGTGCTGGCATTAAAAGCCCCATCTGCGTGTCTAAAGCACTCTCATAATCCGAGAAGTCAACAAACGGGTGTCCCAGTTCCAGCAGACGTGTCAGATATGTGTCCCACGGATAGACAGTATCGGCAAGAGCTTTGCATGCATAGTTGCCAAACCTATCCTGTAGTTTGACATCCCACAACATCCGCATTTCATCAACTGTGTATCTTTGATAGAACCTTTTTGCTATAGCAAGGTCAAGGTCGTCCCAGTGCCGGAACCATGTAAAACCTGTAGCACCTCGTATGTTGGGGGTGTGTACCTGAGCAATGGTATTTTCAGATGAAGACACTTCTGCCTTCTGCGTCCTGAAATAGATGGAACACACAGTAGCAACGCTTAGGATGACTATGACGAACCGAATTATCGGATTTTTCACTGTGTCTCTTGCAAAGCCTAATACTTTAATCATCTTCATTCGGAGGTGGCGGTGAACTTCTTTTAGGCGGTGTTGGGCGTTCTGGGCGCGGCGAGGGCTTCAACCTCGCTTCCCCCTCTTTCTTGATCTTTTCCAATTCCGTCATAATTTCCCTGAGTGCCTGCAAATCTTTCGGTAATTCGCCGCCATGCAACGTCTCTAACTGCGTCCACCAGTGTTGAACAGCATCCGGTGTGCGGAGGTCTGGTGGAAGCTCCAGACCGGGGGGGAGTCGCTTGGCATCAAGGGACGGTCGCTGCGGTAACGGGACATCTTCTGCATCCTTTGGAAGATCATGTGTGTGTGAGTGACCCTGTTCATGCACATGATCATGGGGGGTAGCACTGCTCTGTTTTTGTGATTCAGGGGAATCCAGCAGCACATCCATATCCAACAAGAGTTTATGCTCTTCAATCTGCTGTTGCAGTAGGCTTTGTGCCATTGCCAACTCTTTCATGTTACGCTCATAAAAACGAGGCGGAACCTTGCCGACAGGTATCGGTTTATCATTTGCGTCAATGTAGACAACACTCTTACCTTCAGGCGCAATACCATAATTCAATAAAGCATGCTCCTCCGACGCAGTAAGACCCGGACCTACAATCTTCGTCCTGCCCGTCTCAGGATCAATATGAACATTAACAAGATTCGGTGAAAACGGCAGAAAACTACCATCCAAACTCGTAACACCACCATCAACATCCGGGTCTATCTCTTCCGCACGCAAGACGTTCATCAGACGCACAACTGAAAACTTGTTCTGTATTTCTACAAACTCATCCCACGTCGTGTCAGACGGCAACTCGAACTCCGCAAGGTAGTTTTCTTTAGATCGTCCAGCTCCTCCATACCGCACCAGTTCCCCCGTCTTGGGATCGTATTGCGGTATACCAGAATTCCACGTCTCGCGTGTGTTAAGCGTCATGCCAAGGCGTCTCCCCAATGCCATATCATAGTACATTTCCTCCATAAACGGGTGACCAAGTGCCAGGAGGTCTTTTAGCCACTTATCAAGCGGATACACTTCCTCTGCCGCCGCTTCCTCCTTAGAGGATCCATACCGTATACGGTCATTATACCACATCTCATTCATTTCAGCGACGGTGTAGGGTTGATATTTCTCTTTGATGGCATCCAGGTCAAGCAGTTCCCAGGCACGTTGAATCGGGTGCTTTGACTCGAATTCCTGTTCCGACTGTTTCACTTTATCGGTGTTGGTATCAGGTTCGGTAAAATCGTAGGTGTGAGTATGGCGGATAGGGTTGCCATCCGGTGCAACATGCTCATGCGGTTGCGGACCGTGGATATGATCTTCCACAGACAACAAAGGGGACGGCCTATGTGCTATATAGACAGAGACACCTATCGCAACTACGAGCAGGGTTATCGTTATGAAGATCATCCGTTTTTTCATGGGTTCTTCTCCTTGTAGTAGTTAGAGCATTCAAAACACAAAAACTTAGCGAACAAACCAGTTAGTCATAAAATCAATACGAACCTGGGAACCGCGTAAAGGTTCCCAGACTCTTCGTTATATTATTGCTAATTAAAAATAAGGGTCAAAGGGTTTCTTGGAATCCCCGCAGTAGCATGGCAACCAATCGGTATATTTATACTCTGCTTTGGCGGTATCGGTTTGCACCCGTTCACTCATTAGTTGTCCATCGCCTTCTGCACTTTTATCCTGGTATTTGGAAATGCTATTAAAAATACCAACCTTTAATTTAAGTATAAAGCGGTAACCCCGAGCCTTATACTGGTTGTAAGAAGTTGTGTACTTGTGCTCACTTTCCGCTGTCAGGCTGGCACCGTTACTCTCAAAGCCCGCACCATACTTTTTAACAGACTCTTCTGAGATTTTTGCCTTCTGGACTGTAAGGTCAAGATATCCCGTTTCTGGCCACGTGTCTCCCTCCTGACTATGAGATATACACAAAATCCCCTGATGAAAACACACTCCAGAGAACGTAACGGTACCCCCTGCTGATCCTTGCCAACCGCCTGACTCTTTGTCAAAATGTGTTAAGTAAATTTCAGGTGACACCGTTAGGCTGGCATGCCTTTTCCCTGTGCTGGCTTCGACATCAACACGCAAATACCAAACATTCTCCGTGTCACAATCTGGGGGAGATAATTCGGAGTACGTTCCGCCAGCGTACCTGAACCCCCAAGCCGTCTGATACCCGTCCTCAGTTTTACCATTAGTCCCACTAAAATGTTCGTCTCTCGGATCTATGCCATCTTGCTCTTGCTGCACAGGTTCGCCAGTAACAGAATCCACCCAGATTGAAGGTCTGTGATAGTGTCCTACTGGTTTGTGTGGTTCCTTTGTCTTAGGATTTATCCTATCATGTCCGATAACATCTTGTGTCTGTGATAGAAAAACAATAGACATCACAATGCCTAATAAGATCGCGCATTCAAAAAATTTCCTTTTCATTTGATTTGTCTCCTTACCGCGGGGTCCGCGGCCGTTTGAGCATTAACATACTCCATATATTATCAGTAAACTGTCCAAATTTCTGACAGTTATGCAGTTTTAGATGACAATAATAGGAGACGCAAATATAGTATCACGTTCCGGTGTTATTGTCAAACTGAAAAGTCGCATTGCTGTGTCGGTTGTTGGTGTTGTCTCCTCTATGGGAACCGACGTATCTTCCACAGATTCTGACTGGCTTTCCATAAGATTAAAAGACTTTGTTCGCTGAACATCTCCACGAACATTGTTTTGCGCCTTTTGAGACATACCCTCTTGAAGGATAACATCATCGTCTATTGACATCCGTTCTTTAAATGATGCTAAATCGTATAAAGTCCAGACGCAGAATAGCGCAGCTAAGACTAACAGAAAAATGAAACTAAAGGTAAGCCTTATGTTTGTAAAAATGTAGCGAAGCATATTATCCTCTATTATGTGGTATTTTTACTTAGCGATTTTATTCCACTTTCTAATCACACGTTTGACACTTGCCTCAACATCAGTAGGAGAGATACGTAAACTTCTGCTAATCTCTTCATAAGGTTGACCATCTAAATGCCGTTCCATGATTTTCTGATCCTGAGGTGGAAGGTTATAGAGTAGTTCGTCTAATTGGTTAGCAATTGGACGTAAGCGTTTAAGTATACGTTCCCATCTTTTCTGAACCGCTTCTGGCGTGGAACCAATTACTTCAGCAATCTGTTTCGGTTTCAAGCCATCCATTTTATAATCTACAATCTCTCGTTCCTTTTCCGATAGTAGACTCAATAGTCTTGTCAATAGATATCGAATTGCCTCAGTTTGCTGTGCCTGCTGTTCTGCAAGCATTGTTGCAGCAGTCATACTTTCACCATCTTCATCATCAAGAGAGAGAATCTCAGGTACCTGCTTAGCTTCTCTCTGTTTAGTTCTCTTACGGTCAATTGCCGCATGTTTCGCAGTTATATATAACCACCCAATCAGTTGGTCAGGATATTTGATCTTTTCTCTATTGTTGTATGCTTTGAGGAAAGTATCATTCGTGACTTCATCAGCATCTTGGTGGTCTTCCAAAATTCTGAAAACGTAGCCGCGTAACTTCTTTTGATGCTTTTGCATAATCAGTTTTAGTGCATCCTTACATCCTGTTTCCAAGAAGCATTGATGTAATATATCATCATCGTCGTCGTCGTCGTAATATATCATTAATTAACATCCATTTCACACCCCAAGTCAACTGCCCTGTTAAAACTTACTTACGTAAATCTATGGAGAATTCCGACACAAAATTAATTTTTTTTTGCAGATTTGACAACAAAAACGATTTGATATAGAATAGAGTGGGTTGAATTCCTTATACACCTATGCAATGAGGATAAGGTTAAGGAATCAGGAATGTGTCAAACATGGAAAGTTTTGGTGTGGACTTTAAAGTCTATTATATTAAATTGAAAGGATGCGAATATGAAAGAAATCTGTTATTCAAAATTCATTCTTTTATCTGTTTTAGGAATGATGGTGTTCTGCGGCTGCGAGTATATTGACGATGTAAAACAACCCGGTCCTCCGAATGAAATGGAGACAACTCCTCTTCGGGTCACAATGATTTATCCGAACGACTGTGTCAGTACGGCTGCATACTGCCAAGGTTTTCATATCGGTTTAGGAGAAGCTGAGGCAGAATATGGGATTCATCTAACGGAAGTCAACGGAATGGAAAACGATCCCGTGGCTACAGAGATGATAATGAGAGATGCAGCACAAAATTCAGATCTCGTGCTGGCAGCGGGATTTCAATTAGGTAGAACCGTTGCCACAATAGCACCAGAATTCCCAGATGTAAAATTTGCAATGTTTGATGTCGTGCTGGATATGCCTAACGTAGCATCGGTAAACTATAAGGCTAACGAGGGTTCATTTCTGGTCGGTGCAATTGCAGCACTAAAGACTGAAAGCAACAAGATCGGGTTTATTGGTGGTGTTGATATTCCGTTGATACACGGCTTCGCAGCGGGTTACATCGCTGGAATCCTTGAGATAAATCCTGATGCCGAAATATCTTTGGACTATGTCAGCGAAAATGTGTCTGGATTCACACAACCCGATAAAGCGAAAGAGCTTGCTTTAGCACAATATGCAAGCGGGGTTGATGTAATTTATGTTGCTGCGGGTGGGTCTGGTCAAGGTGTGCTTGAAGCAGCACAGGAACAGTCAAAATATATCATCTGGGTTGATGATAACGGCAATCATCTTGCACCAGGCACTGTCTTGACAAGTATGGCAAAAGAAATTCCGGCTTCAGTAAAGATTATCATTAGAGAAACTCTGGAAGACAGATTCATGGGAGGCATCCGCTACTTCGGATTAGAAGATGGGGGTGTGTATTACGCAGTAGATGAACACAACCGTAATCTGCTTTCTGATGAAATTATTGAAATCGTAGAATCGCTGAAATCAAAGATCATTGCTGGCGAAATTGTCGTTCCGGAGTCGTTTCCCCAGCGCGTACCTTTTTGATTCGATGGATATAAGGTGAGTTTGATAAATCAGAACAAATAACTTACGTAGGTTGGGTTGAGGAACGAAACCCAACATCTTGACCCATTATAGAGCAATACATGTTGGGTTTCGTGCCTCTACCCAACCTACAATGAATATGGCATTTAATTATTATTAAACATCCAATATGATTGCTTTCCATACACAATAATAACAGGAGAAAAATATGCTTGATCATCAATACCCCTATCCAGAATTTGAAGCGAGACGTAGTATCCTTGCTGGTATTCTGTTAGCTATAATCACTTGCGGAATCTATAGTCTTTACTGGCAGTATAAACAGATGGACACACTCAATGCATGGTTAGGTAGAAACGATTATTCTTTTTGGTTATGGTTTTTTGTTTGCATTCTGACATGCGGTCTTTTCGGGATATATTATGAATATAAGATGGCATGCGGGATCAATGAAGTTCAGCACAATAAAGGTATGTATGTTGATTCAAGTCTCCCAGTTATCTGTGTGCTGTTAGCGATATTCGGTATTGGAATCGCTTCTTTGGCGATCCAGCAGTATCAGATTAACAAACTCTACGGTGACACTTCTGATGGTTAACCACGTCAACCTTGCGCGTCTTTTCCTTATTGGACTGGGAATAATTGCCATCTATACTGTGCTGTCAGAAAAATCAGCAGGGGATGTTAAGTTGATTCCTTGTCTCTTTCATAGCGTGACCGAAATACCGTGTCCTGGGTGTGGGATGACGCGTGCATGTATATCTATATCACGAGCGAATTTCGGCGATGCGTGGTATTATCACCCCTTCTCATTTCTTATTGTCGGTCTCTGTATTGGGGTGGCGTTTTTCCCATTGCAGACAAGAAAAATCTGGAGCAATTACACACAAAAAACACGAACAATAGTCCTCATATTGGGTATAGTGTTTTGCCTCTCAATTTGGATTATGAAGATTAAGAACGGATTTTAGTCTATAAACTCCTGTTATGGGGTCAAGAACTTTCCTCTATAAATTCATCATCGTGCATGATTTCCTGTAGTCCTGTGCCGATACCGAAGGCGACAAGACAGATACCGAAGCAGATTATAAACAACATCCGGTGTCCAATAAGGGACACAAGGAGTCCCCCTAATACAGGTGCAAAACTGGTGGGGAGGAGTAAGGTGTTCATAAATCCAATGTAGCTCGGACGACTACGCGGCGGTGCGATGTTTAGCATGTAGGACATGAATCCGACCATCACACCGTTTGCTAAGACACCACCAATTGTGAAGATTAACAGGAAGGCGGGCACAAAAAATGCGGAGGGTAACAGCTCTGAAAAGAACGCGATGATAGGCGGAAATGACATAAGACCGGCAGTGATAATCAATAACCACCGTACGCCATATTTTTCTCCAATGTACCCCCAGATAGCATTTGAAACCACGCCACTTAATGCTGAACAGACGATGAAGAAACCGATTGTTGACTCCGACATGCCTAAGTAATCCAGCGCATAAGGCACATAGAAGGGAGATGCCATTGCAGAAAAGTGCGTTCCAATACGGAAGAAGATGAACCTACGATAATTCTTGTCTGTCCGTAGAAAATGGGGTCCCTGCTTTAAGTGTTCCCACAACGGTTGACGTGATGCATTAACTGGATGAATAGGTTCGCGTATCCACAAGAAACTAATGAAAGAGAGAAATGCAGTACAGACTGAGCAGATAAAGAGAAATGCGTAATTAGACGGGAAACCGAGTTCTGTCTCTATCTGACAAATTGAAGTGATGAGGTATAACGTGATTGCCTTAAACGCCTGCGTAATCCATCCGAAAAAGCCGGTAAATTCATCTTCGTTCCCAAGCATGGCTCGTACCAATAAGCCGACCCAGATTCCGAAGAAACCACCGAGGAGTTGTCGTAAACTAAAGAAACGTGCCCGACGATTGGGCGCAATTGATTTTGAGATGATGTCCATGTAGGGTAGTGTTGAAACACCCATAGCAGATGAGGATAGAAAATAGAATCCCAAAAAACAGGCAGCCAGTAAGATAGGGTTCTGTGAGCCGATGCCTATAGTACAGAAGAATATAGCAAGCCATGCAAACACACGGATGCTCATACCGATAGCATAAAAAGGCATCTTGCGTTGACGATGTTCTAAAAGGTTTGAGACTAAGAGTTGGGGCCACATCCAACCTGCTGTCATCATTGAACCGGTCAGACCGACCAAGAGATTCGACGCAGTAAGACGATGGATGAATGCTGAAAGTACCGTACCAGAATCAACTAAGGCGAGATTGATTCGCATGAAGGTACCTTGAAGCAATGCAAACCCGAAGTTACGGGTTTGGTTATCTCTTTTTTTATACATTCCTTTTTTCGCGTTTTCTCTCTATGGTATTTTTCCGTTATGATTCGGGAAATTTGCATAAGCGGGTATCAACATACTGCACTCTGCTTTTTGACTGGATTTTTCTGAATTAGTTGAGTTAAACATATAATTGGCAAAGTGTGAATGAATCTGAAACCGAATTTCAATTTTCTTTACAGAGATGTGGATTTATGGTAAATTTGAGTCTGTAAATAAATCATACAAGTGCTTAAAAGCACACAAAGGAGCGAGTATGGAACCTCTTCGAGTTGGATTTCTTGGTGGTGGTGGTTTTGCAAGACACACTATCTATCCCGCTTTGCATTTAGCACCAGTGGCATTGCAAGCAGTTTGCGATATGGACGAAAACAGGGCAAAATCTGCTGCTGGTAAATTCGGTACAGGTAGATATTATACGGACCGTCATGAGATGTTTGAAAAGGAGGATCTGGAGGCAGTCATTATCTCTATGGGACCGGATCCGAGACAACAACTTGTACTTGAGACACTTGCAGCGGGGTATCATGTGTTTACGCCGAAACCCCCAGCACCATCGCTTGAACAGACCCTTGAATTAGCGGAGGCATCTGAAAAGCATGGGAAGACATTGATGGTGAACTTTCAACGTAGATTTAGTCTCGGCGTGCGGGAAGCAAGGAGGATTATGCAGACCGAATCTTTCGGGCAACTCACGCAGCTTTTCTGTTCATTCTGTAGTGGAGCCTACGGTTCTGTGAAACACTATCTCCTTGATTTTGCTATCCACCATTTTGATTTAGCACGACATATTGCTGGTGCTGAGGTGAAGGAACTTTGTGTTTTTCACAATGAGGTAGGCAATCAAGGCTCGTTTGCTGTTGCAGTTGAGTATAGCAACGGGGCGGTCGGTACTTTACAGCTGAGTAGCCAACGTCTGTGGCAACGTAATTATGATCATATTGAAGTTACGGGTCAGCATGAATACATCGTCTTAGAAGGACTATGGGGTTTTGAGCATTATACGGGTAGTGGCAATACCTTTCATTCGAACTTTTCTGATCAACGCAATGGTGAGCTAACGGGTGACGGGATCAGTCTTACGGAGTTTGTGAACGCTATTCGTGAGGACAGAGAACCTGTATCCAGTATTCAAGATTGTGTTGGCACGATGCGATTTTATGATGCTGTGTTGCAGCGTAAGAAGGGTGTTATCTCTCTTGCGGGTTAGTAGGAACTTTTTCTATGCGTCAATTTACTGTCCATCCAGTGCTGGTAGGTTCGGTTTCCTAACCGAACCGGCTTTGTGCCTATTGTGTTCATAAAGGTTTTCGCGAAGGATCCGGTTCGGTTAGGAAACCGAACCTACCGACCTGGGGGCATTATCACTTTCGTATTTCCTTAAATTGACGCCTATAGTGCGGTTAGGAAACCGAACCTACCGACCTGAAAGTTATATTGATACTTTCTAAAACCTCAAGACATGTTTTCCCGTTCACTAATTCATGATAAAACTGTGCGACGCGTTTGCAGAAATCCTGATTCTGATTGAGTGCGTTGTCGGGTACTGCGGTCTGAGGTGACCATAGGGTTGCATCTGAAAAGATAGTATCAAGACGGTTTGTGATGTTGGTCAAGTCTGCTCCAAAGGCACCATTCAATACTTCCTGTATTGTGCGGTCAGGGTCTCGGATTTCGTATTCAGTGCCAATATCGGTAATGCCGCTGTAGTCATCTGCATTAGAAACGTTGTGCGGTGTGAGAAAACGGAGGACTGTGGCAAAGGAATACGCAAAGTCGGCTTTGAAAAGTTCTGTGCTGCGACTGTAGTTCGGTGATCGGACGATGTCTGCAGCACGTTCACGGAGTTTCACTGTTTCTATGATGTTGATCCGTGCGTTGTCGTCTTTGACCTTACGGATTCTATCAATGAACTCTTGTGTATATGCATGTGCACTTTTACCTTCTATCGGAATATCCGCAGCTACAATGTCAGCATATCCGCTCATTAACCGCTCCAGATGCGGTGCATAAGTTGGATGAGATGCTGCCTCGTTCACATAGTCAATTCCAGAGAGAAAACCTTTATGCGTAATTCCCGGCACATGCACGGAATTTACCAATAAAAGTTTCCAATCGTGATAAGGTTCAATGGACTCTCGACTTACGACAACACCAAAGTCATCCAGTTCACCAAACGGGACGCGTAGACTGTTCTCTAAGTCTTCTAAGATGAAAGGTGTTGCTGGCATCTGTTCTGCATAAGTTATCAACGCATCCGAACCGTCAATCTGTGCTTGTGCTGTCTCCTTAATTTCATCAGGAACTGCGTAGACTTGCGGTACCAGACGATCTCCCATTTCGTTGAGGAAACTTACGTTAGTCTTTAGCCAATATTCATAGTCGTCATTCCGTTTCGGATACTCGTTTGTCAGTATGTCCCTGATGACATCTCCATTATTTCTTAGATTGTCGGTATTGATGACGGTGAGGGTTGCGTCTTGACCATGATTGATATAGTAGCGATGAAGGGATTCATCTAATACATCCATTGCCAGTTCACCTTTTGCGATTCCTGCTTCAGTTACACCAATTAGTATTAGGTCTAACGGATTATCAGTCTGTGTGTAGAGCTGCTCGCGTCCTGCTTCTGTGGCAAGCGTTGTTGCACCTACGACACTCGTAATCTGTTGAACGTCATGAATGCCGTTTAGGTCAAAAGTGACAACATGATAGATGCCATTTTGTGTGTTGAATGCGTCCGCTTTTTCGCTACCGCGTGGTTGTCCGACGAATATCCCGCCGTTGTAGAGATTCCGTTCATTGAGGATATGGACAAATTGGTGTGTTAAGGCACGTTGTAGTCCGCCTGCACCTATTGCGAGAATTTTTATCGGTAACATGTAACATTTCTCCTCTTATTCGCATACGATTGACTCAATGATACTACTGTTCTGTCAACTTCTAAATGAAGGTATAGTTTTCTTCTGTAGGTCGGGTAGAGCGGTGCGCCATTAAAATATTAACTGGCGACACGTATTGATTATGCCTATCATGTCGGGTTTCGCTTCGCTCTACCCGACCTACAATATAGCACTTGACAAAGCACTACGTTCTACCAGATGAAAGTATATCCTCATACAATTTGAGATATGCGTCCGCTATGTTTTTCCAGTCGTAAGGTTTTACCTTTTTGATGCTTGCGTTACCCATCTCAATACGTTTTTCACCTGCGTTTATTAACTTTATCAGGCATTCAGCAAGTTCATCAACATTACCCGGATCGAACACTGCACCGTTGACGTTTTCTTCAACAAGTTCAGCGATGCCTTGCACCCTGCTGGCAATAATTGGGAGTCCTGTACCCATTGCCTCTAAAACCACAAGCGGCATACCTTCAGCCAACGAGGGTAAGATGAAGATGTCTGCTTCACGATACTTCTGTGGTAGCAATACTTCATCAGTCGTGGTCTGTTGAGGGATTGCTGAATAGGGTACCGTCCCAGCAAAATGGATGTATGACGATACCCCAAGACTCTCTGCTAATTCGACCAGCTCATTTTTATATGGTCCATCTCCGACTATTTCCAATGCAAAGTTGTGTGAGACCTTATCAAGTATCTTCGGAAGTGCCCGAATGAGGAACTGAAATCCCTTACGTGGAATGAGGCGTCCGATAGCGAGACAACGTACTGTGTCAGGATGTGCCTTTCGCTGTGTTGGTGCAAAGGTTTCTAAGTCAACACCGTCAGGGATCACCTCAATGTTAAGAGTCGGGTCTGTTTCATGTGCTAAATCGCGTAAACCGTCACTACATGAAACAACTGCGGCAGCGTTGTCCCAGATTGCACGAATGATGGGTTTTAGCAGCAGATATAACCAACGGTAGTAAGGTGGATCTGGGTCGTGACGTGGGACATCTCTGCCTCCCAAAAATATGGTGTAGGGTATGTTCCTACGTTTCTGTAGGAGATATGCTCCGCCTCCTGCAGGTATACCAAAAAAGACTTGAACAATATCGGGGTTGAAATGTTTTGCGAATTTCAACCCGTAGAGACTTGAACTGATTGCATACGTCAACATTTCGTGAACTGCACAGACATTTGGACTTTTACGTAGGGCACGTACGCGATGCACATTTATGCCATCTACGATTTCACGACGCGCGCAATCCCGAAATTGTGATGTAATCAGATGTACCTCGTGTTCTGCTGCCGCGAAATGTTTACCTAAGAAGTAACTAACTTGTCCGCCGCCACCTCCAATTGGAGGAAATTCATGATTGAACATTAAGATTTTCAGTTGCTGGGAAGTCAATTAATTACCTGTGCTTTCTTGAGAATGATTTTCTGCTAATTGCACTGCATATTCAATCATCGTTTTTGCAATGTCCATTTTTGTAACAGACTCCAGCTCCTCAAATCCTGGTGATGGATTGACTTCTAAGATGACGGGTCCATTTTTCGTCTCAAGTATATCCACGCCAGCGATTCCCAGGTTCAGTGCGTTTGCTGCATCAACGGCGATGTTTTTGTATTCATCTGATAGTGTTAGCATTTCACCGTTTGCCCCTTGATGTATATTTGCTCTGAATTCACCTTGAACGGCTGACCTTTTCATCGCTGCGATTACTTTTCCACCGACGACAAGGACTCTAATGTCAACACCTGCAGCCTCAGCGATAAAGGATTGGATGACATAATCTCTATGCAAATCACACATCGTCTCTACTGCTGAGGATAACGATGTAGGTGTGTCTAACAACATCACTCCGATGCCGTGGGTGCCATAGAAGGGTTTTAGGATGTATGGGTATTCTCCCAGTTGCGGAACAGCCTCTTGTAAGAATGTAGCAGAACCGACAGTCAGACTTGGTGGTACGGGTAATCCATGTTGTGCGAGGATGCGCAGAGACCGGAATTTGTTTCGTGCATCTGAGATGGCATCTGCCGAATTGACTGTTGGGATACCGAGCCATTCAAAATGAGAAACGACCTCTCCACCATATCGTGCCGTTGCCCCGCTGAGACGTGGTATCACGACATCAATGTTCTCTGTGGGGATGCCATCATAAGTGATACGTGTACCGTTGCCACCTATCTGAAGGTAGAAACCGAACGGGTCGTGGACTTTGGCGGTATGACCGGCTCTTGCCGTGGCTTCCGCGAGTCTACGGGTAGAATGGTTTTCAGGTCCGCGGGATAGGATAATAATATTCATAGGAAAAGAGTATTCAGTTAGTTTTCAGTAGATTGTAGATTGGGTTGAGCAAAGCGAAACCCAACATAATAGACATAATCATTACGTGTTGGGTTTCGTTCCTCAACCCAACCTACAACTATGCCTGTTTATATACATAGCACTCCGCTGGAGTGCAGCCCGTTGACAATCCTATTTCTATAGACATATTGCTCCGCTGGAGCAAGGGTCAGCGATCCTTTTTCTTAAGTGACAAAAACTTTACACGCCTTCAGGGCACTGGTAATTAACGTTCATCTGCTTTGGTATGTTTCTTGCAAAAATTCCTCTAACTCCTCAAAAGTATCAAAAATCTTATCACACAGGTTTTCAAAGAAGATGCTTCGCGTCTCGCTGTAGACTGCATAGACCGGTTTATTATGACGTGTGGCGTAGTTCATTTCGCTTAAGACGCCTGGAGATAGTTTGTCCGTAGGATATATGACAACGACAAAATCGCTCTGGTGGACAAACTGATAATCTCGTGAGATGGTTCGTGTTTTGATCTGTTCAATTACGTCATCGTCCAATTCGCTCATCGTTTCAGGTACATTCAACATTTCGTCATCACCACCATCCGCTTTTGAGAAGGTAACGAGTGCCATATCCTTAATCGTTAGTGGATCAAAGCAGATATACTTGTTTGATAGTATTTCACCCAGTTTGCGTATTTTCTGTATCTCTTCTGGTGTATCTCTTAGCAGTGTTATTGGATAACTGAGATAGAACTTCGGTTTATCTGAAAAGAGAAGCTCAGCGAAGTTCGCAAGGTCGTGTTGTCTTGCGACGGTGAAATGCGGTTTATCTGATAGATGCGCGAGTTGTCTGGTGAGGAATTCCTCCTCGTCTAACCAGACGTTGAGTGCTGCCTTTCTGATACCAGACCATTGTGTGCTTCTTTCCATCCGTGCATAGATGTCTGCGATATTGTCCACTACGTTGATGAACATGTCTGGTGGTATGATTTCAATGTCTTTGAATGAGAACCCTTCAAGGAGACTGCCACGCCAACGGAAACACGCGTGTAGACCTATGATTGCGTGTTCGTAAGATTTTGCGTCTCTTGCGATTTCGTAGAATGCAGTTCGGCGTGCTAATGATAAAACGGCTGGGTCAGAATCAAGGACTTTTTCTGTGAAGTGGACGCGTGCTTCGGCTGCGACTCTGTGCATGTAATCTCCGACGTTGAAGAAGCCGATATTGAGTTGCCTCTGTACACAGAGTGCTTCAAAGTCTTTGAGGAGTTCTTTGCGTCCTGAACAACTGATACCTGTACAGAAAATGTTCATAGTTTGTGACCTATGCTTATTCTGAAAATTTACTTTTATCCTATGGAGTATACCACGATTGTTATGGAAATTCAAGAAATTTGTATATCAAAACAATTTGCGATTTGGACTTGATGTACGTGATAATTATCTAAAGGAGAAACAGACTATGACACAAAACAAATTTCCGCCGGGGTGGGATGAAGCGCGCGTACAAAGTGTTATTGACCATTACGAAGAACAAACAGAGGATGAAGCTGTCGCTGAAGATGAAGCTGCTTTTCAAGATGAGGATAGCACGTTGATGGCGATTCCTACGGAATTGGTACCCGCTGTGCTTGAACTGATTGACAAACACATTGCTGTAAAACAACATCACCGTCTTTAGTAACGCGGGTGAACGGAAGGTTAAACCCAACTAATGATCGTATTTGATAGCATTCATAACTTAAGCATTCTCCTTGTTATCACTCTAAGACAACTTGCTATCCCAATCAGAAGTGCCTAAGATGCCATCTATTCAATACCTGTCCGGTAAACCTTCAACAATCTTCACCGTCTCAAGACTAACGGTAACAACACGCGCGATTAAGTCCACGATATACTTCGGTTCATCCGCACGATTCGGATCTCTCTCAATATAACTCCCTTTACGATTTCCTCTATCCTTATCTACCTTGATTTCGTACTGATTAACGATCCACTCCAATGCAGAACGAGTGCCTAACTTATAATCATGCGCTTCTGCAGGAATACCTTCGATAGTCAGAAAGTCGTTGTATTCTATCTGTGTTTTGTCTTGAGACAATTTCATTTTATCAACATGCCAATTTAGTTGTTTGTTTGGTTTGTCTTTTAGTTCCAGTCCTTCATATTTTGGAACGGACTCATAGTTGACATGAAGATCAGCTAACTGCCTACCTGCTTCCGAGAACGTCCAAAAGTTTTTAGCTAAAAGGATATGAGGCAGACTATCCTTGAGGTCTTCCTGGTACTTATCACGATAACCCTTATGATGTAGAAACCCGTAGATATAGTAAAAGATATCCCACTTAGTAATTTTATCATCACTGTAATTGTCTTGGAACTCCGCTAATGCCCAATCGGTGATGTTTTCACAGCGGTTTGTCCCATCCTCATTGTAGGTGTAGAAAGGAAAGGATTGTTGTGGATCACCATAGAGATTTAAGTTGGGAATCAACTTGCTCATCAAGACAGAGAATTCTTTTCTTCCATATCCACCAACACAAATCACTTGATTTTTTGCTTCTGTTTCAAGTGTAGGAAAAATAGATGGGAAAACTGAAGCACGATCTATCATCATTCTTGGGTCAAAATAAAGATACAATTTAGAAAATGGACGGTAGAGACTTTCTCTTACTTTTTTCTGATCAAAATGAGTTGTTTTCCCGCTAACCAATTTCGCTTTTAAACCTGAACTCCATTTTATTTTGATGGGATCGTTTAATACGAAGTTATCAACTTTTGGTTTCGGAGGTGCCTGACGCATATAACTATCCACTTCTGTATTGTAAGTTTCTATCATGCGTTGCACATTATCACGGAGTGCGCCTTGATTATAGTTGTAAACCCAAACATCTCGATTAGTTGACACGCCGAGACTGAAGTCTTTAAAAATTACACCTTCTGCAGTTTCGGCAGTGCGCGTATTGTCTTCTTTAACCTCTTTTGTACCCATTGGAACAAGGTCGTCAAAGTCTTCTTGGAGTCCTTCGGTGATCCATGTGTTTTTTGTATTCGGTTGAATCTTTTGCCATTTGACATTGCTGACATTTTGATGTCTGTTTAGGAAGTCAAACGTCTGTGCCTTGCTCTGCAATTCTGTTTCGTTGTTATAAAAGATACCTGGTGCGTCAATAGGTTCTCCTGTTTTCACGAGTAACGTGATACTCACACCGACTGTGATACCGAAAACATTAGAGTCTCCAGGTTGTCCCTTACGAATGTCTCCTCCCAAATTAATCAGATAAACTGCATTGAATCCATCTGCCAGATGTTTGCGCATTCCATCAAACGTCCGTTCAGTAATAAAACTGTTGTTCGTTACAAACGCAACGATACCTGTGTCTCCAATTCGTTCCGATGCCCACAAAAATGCTCTCACATAAGGATCGTATAGTTTATTATTGAGAGTTGCTTTAGAGTCTTTTGAATATGTATTCTTAATCTGTTTATCAAGGGTTGGGTATTCACGATTTTTGTTATTCTGGTTTTCATCGTCTTGCCCTGCATTATAGGGTGGATTGCCGATAACAACAAACATGTCCTTCTCTTTTTGCTGTTCTACCCGTTTTGT
Organism: Candidatus Poribacteria bacterium; assembly: GCA_022824835.1. Taxonomy (GTDB): domain Bacteria; phylum Poribacteria; class WGA-4E; order WGA-4E; family WGA-3G; genus MSPOR6. Next base: position 50,584 of record JAJDZB010000112.1, read on the forward strand.
GTTTTCCTCAGTAAAAAGATCCATCTGAGATTTATCATACAATTCAAAGGTATCAGCGAAAACGATTCCTTCAAAAGGTAGGTTTGTCCCCGTGTGATGCCAAAACTCTTGTTGAATATTTAAGTTGGCAATGTAATAAGGCAGTAACAAAACTTCGTTGCAATGTAGTTCGTGCTTATATTTTTCCTCTAATGCTGTTTTCCGTATGTCCTGCATGATTCGGACAATAAAATTACCAGTACCAACAAACGGATCAATGATATGAACATTTGTGGCTGAAAGTGATCGGTTAAACTTATCTTGTAGCAGAAATTCAACGCTGTTCACCATAAAATCTACAATCGGTTGTGGTGTGTAGACAATACCGTGTGTATCTGCTGTTTTGACACAGTACTCCTGAAAAAATTTCTCATAGACGGTATTGAGAAAGTGTTGTTTTTCTGAGAAGTCTTTACATTGGGTTGCAGCATTCTCAATGGCAACGTAGAACGGGTTCAGAGGTTTGAGAAATTCGTCACGACTCAACGAGTGCTGCATCAGTACTGCACTGACCTTTTCAATCTCACGAGCAATTATATTTCGGTTTGTAAAATCGGACATGTTAAAAACTGTGCGGAAAATACGTTCGGTGAGGATGTGCTGGATGAGCATTTCTTCAACGGTATCTTGTGCAAGATTCGGGTCAATTGAGTTGCGACAGGCTTGGTAGAAAGCAGCGAATGCTGCCTTGTACGCTGCATTCGTTTTGTATTGTTCCTCAATAAGTTCTTTCAATTTGTTTGCAAGTGCAGGAATCCGATCACTGAATTTACCAACTGCATCATACCAATCGCTAAAAGTGGTATCTGAATATGAGAAAAGATATTGAAGTGATTCAACAAGGTTTTTGGAGTCGGTGATGTCTGTGTTCAGTACTTCCTGTTCGTCCTGAAACAAGATGGCGCGCTCGGGGGTCTGAAATAGGATATTGTCAAATGGATAACCCTTGTCCCGTTTCTCCTGAATCGCTTTCGAGAGGTTGTCATCTATATCCTTTGCTTCCCAGTAGGCTATCGGGAGTCCGTAATCATCAATTACCGCGCCATCAAGGACGATACGTTTTCCTTCTTTGGTGCGCATCGGGTATTGCGGGGCAAAGGTAGCTTTTACCTTTTTTGCACAGACATCAAGTAAGATCGCGAAAGGGTTACTGACTGCCCCTTCGTGTGTGAGGTCGTAGTTTTCGTATTGTTGCAGTGCCTTGTAGTAGTCTTTTATAGGTTTATGTGTAGGTTTAAGATTTAGCTTTTCCATAAGGTTTTCGTTTAGTGTTAACTTGTTTCTGATGGATTACAAGAGTCAACGATCCGTAGTAGGTGACTTGCGAAGATTATCACTTCAGCTGCTTCTTCTGCGGTTATCTCAACCTCGCGGTGACTACCAGGATTTTTTAAAGACCCAATCGCACCAGCAAACAGATCAGAGCGAGCTTGTTTTTCTGCAGGCTGTTGATTTGGATCGGTTAAATTTCCATCATCAACATTGAATGCCTTACGCATTAAAGCGACTCCTATATCTGTATCGTCATAGTTTCCTGCTTTGCGGACAGCTACCTCAACTGCTCTGAACGCTCGAAAAACTGCAGTATCATAATCACCTTGTAAAAATAGCGACCAAACTTTTTGAGCTATTATCACGTGGATTTGTTCTTTAGATAAAAGGTTTGTCTTGTGATAAACATAGAAATTGTCAGGTGTTTCAATCTTTTTCCCTCGTCTGGTAACAAAGTATGTAGTTATTGTTCCCGCGGACGAAATAGTTGACAAGCTAGTTGGTCTTGTGGCGACAAATCCTTTAGCTACCAAATACTGCCATGCTTCCATGAGAGCAAAAAGAACTTTGTCATGACATTCAGATGGATAGTTTAGGTTCAAATCTTTTTTCTGGGAATCTGACATGTTCTTCAAAACATTTGACATTGCTTGATATGATATAATGCCTTCAGGTCTCAAAGACTCTGTCCCATTTAGAGACAGTAAAGACAAAAGAAGTGGTCCAGCGAGTTCTTCTGGTTCAAGACTTAATAAATGCTCTGCATTTGGAAGTAGTTCAAATAATTTAAAAAAGATTGGCATAACTATTGCATCTAATGTGTCTACACCCCATTGCGTGGAGATCTCTGTATGTAGTTTTCTCTGAATTGGTTTCGTTGCTGATTTCTGGGTAAATCTCTATATGGTCGCCATCTGTTTTGTCTTAAATCTCTCAAGATAACGACTGCCCGATCTAACACGTCATCGCTGCATAGAATCTCCGCGATTTCACTGTAAGTCATAGATACGGGTCTATTGGATTCAGATGTGCCGACTAAGTAACGAATAACGTGGTTTGCATTCCTAAGATCGCGACAAATATAACTTGCTTCCCGCATTGCTCCTGTTATTGCTAAGTTCATTAAGAGACTATCTTGTACGTCGCCAATCCCGCTAAATCGCATCATACTTGCTGCCCGGTCAGCAATACGAATTGCCAAAACTTCTGTATCATACATTTCAAATCTATCCCTTCTTAATTTCTGGACACATGTCACCCCCTCTGGGGTTCAATATGCATGACTCACCTTTTCTATAAACATATCGTCCCTATGGGACTGGAGACACTACCTCAACAGATTTATCCCTTAAATTGACACTTATGGTGTTTTTTAAGACTAACACTATCCTTCAAAATCTCTAAAAATATCATCGAGTTTTACGGCTATTTCCTTAATAGTTCCTTCACCACCAAGAATAAGCATATCCATCTTTTCAGTTTCTGTATCTTTAGTTTTGTAATAAATACAGTATGTGAAACGATAGGAACGGAACCATTTGTCTACATCCAGCACGGGAATTTTTCCTTTAAATCCTAAAACCACCATTTTAACCATTTTTTCATTCAAAGGAGGGCTTAAATGACTTAATAGTAACTCCTCGTAAAGAACCCAGTTAATATCTACTAACGACCAATCTATAGTAGAACCTTTTGCTTCATCCTTCAGAATTTGTTCAAATTTTTTGTCAACTACAACCTTTATTTCCTCCATTATAAACCTCCCTCTGTGATAATTTCGTCTGAAATAGGAGTATCTAAAAGTGTTGATGGATTAACTTTAAAATTAAATCCGAATTTCTGAACTACTGATTTGAGCGTTTCTGTAACCCAATCTTTCGCGTAGGGTGAGACAATGACTTCATCAATCAACGTATTTACATCAATATTGAAAAGCATACCGATGTCACATATATCTGGTAATCCAGTTTCTAAAAAAGAATCTACATTTTCTACCGTTTGATTATCAAGAGCATCCCTAATGAAAGGATCAATATCAACGATTAACCGAACTTCCTGTTCATGTTCATATTCTTTTCTTTTCCGAAAATAAGGGAAATATGTCAATTTTTTAGCCAATGGGATATTGCTTTGCAGAAAGTTTTGCATGTGTTGCTTATCATCCGAGTTATCGTAGATATACTCTATCTTACCGATATAAATAGAATATTCGCTTAACAAACTATTTTTCATATTTTGCATGGTTGTTTTGATTGCAACACCGCTATTGCGCATGTGATATTTTTCCCACATTGCCATTGACTCTACTACATTCTTATGCCAACAGTTACACATAACATATTTACGAGAAGCTTCATTGTCCCTTATTATTTTTTCTACCATATTTTCGGAGGTAATGCTGTTGAAATATTGTATATAAGCATCCATAATACTTTGGGGTATAAATCCTTCATAAGGATCTTCAAATTTATCGGCTCTTGTAAAATACAAAGCTTCTGTATCTAACAGATTAACAAATACCTCAAAGTTCGTGTATCGCCACAAAGTATCTTCATCGTCTGGCGGATTAATACCGTCTAATTCTTCATACATCAATAACACCTTAACTAAGGATAATAAAAATCTTACGCAACCTACCGTAGAATTCTATTTCCCTTTATCACAGTCTTTGCCAAGTTCTTTGCGTCCTGAACAACTGATACCAGCGCAGAAAATGTTCATAGTTTGTGACCTATGCTTATTCTGAAAATCTACTTTTATCCTACGGAGTATACCACGATTGTTGTGGGAATTCAAGAGATTTGTATATCAAAACGATTTGCGATTTGGACTTGATGTACGTGATAATTATCTAAAGGAGAACAGACGATGATGCAGAATAAATTTCCGCTTAAACTTCATTAGGGACTGAAGAGATATGCTAATAATCCTTAAATTGGCACCTATGGGTTCCGCTTTGCTTCTTCTAGCCTATGATAGCCACCAAGAGAATTTTTTAAATAACAGTATTAGAGCAATTAACAACAACATCATCGTAGGAAGCATAGTCAGAAGTGGACGATTCCAATCTTTCCATAGTTCACGACAATGGTTTTTATAAACAACTCCGACCGTAGATACTGGCACAAATTCAGCAGCGTCTTTATCAAACAATTCTTTTTCAGTCCATGATGTTTTGCCGTATCCGAAGTCAACTTTGACTTCATTATTGTGAGGCAGAAAATGTGTGTTAGTATTTTTTGAAAGATGATGCAAAATACATTCTGCCTTTTTGAGATAAAAATTTCTTCGCTGAGCATCATTACGCATTGCCGCAGCAACACGGATCTGCCACGCAGCATATATAATATGTATAATTAATATCACTATTGAAAGAATTGCAATTCCCCACCAACTGACACCTGCAACATTTTCAGGGGCAACTTTAATAGCATAGTAGGCTGCAAGAATGAGCGGGGTCATATATGAAATGAAAATTCTAAACTCTACCGTTTTTCTTTGATCCATTCTGGTTGCTGCGAATTCCGCCATATTTAACATATTTTGGTAGTTTTCTTGATCGTTTTGCATGGTATTGTTCTTTTATCAGTCTAGCGCTTTGTCAAGTGCTATTTCGTAGGTCGGGTAGAGGGAAACACAAACACAAAAAGAAAAAAAAAAAAAAAAAAATATGGTTTATCATAAGTAAAAACCAACAAAAAAAAAAAAAAAAAACATGAAAAAA
>JAJDZB010000113.1:0-40965 GCA_022824835.1 Candidatus Poribacteria bacterium
TCTATAATGGGCAAGATGTTGGGTTTCGTTCCTCAACCCAACCTACGTAGTTATTTGTTCTGATTTATCAAACTCACGTATATCTAAGTTGTTAAAGACTTAGTGTTCGTTAGATTCTTGTGTTTCTGATGCTGGCGTTTCGTATTCTGCGAGTCTTGATTCTAAGGTTATATCTGGCATCAGCATTATAACAAGAAACACACAAATCAGAAATGGTGTAATGACAATGAGTGCTAAGGTGCGTTTTTCAAGTTTTAGATGCATGAAATACGCTGCGACCAAGAAAGCTTTACCGCAAGCCAATCCTATAAGTAGGATTCCTTTTATGACGATAGAATATTCAGGGATTGCAACTGCGACCTCTATAGCAGTAAGAATTGCAAGCCATAAGAATATAAACATATATCTCGGATGTTCATTATGTTCTTTTTCAGCCATGTTGTATATACTCCTATAATAGGTAGATAAAGGTAAAGACCATAATCCAGATTAGGTCGACAAAGTGCCAATAGAGTCCTACGATTTCTACTTCATGATAGTATTCTGCGGTGTATCTTCCGGTCCATCCGTTTCTCAAGATGACGATGAGATAGATAACCCCCCCTGTTACGTGCAATCCGTGAAATCCCGTAATTGCATAGAATGTCGGACCAAATAGATTTGAACCGTTGATGAGATCACCCGATAATCCGTGCTCTGGTATACCTGTCAGTGTCAATCCGTGTTTTATCAAGTGTGTCCACTCATAGGCTTGCAAACCGAGGAAGATAATGCCGCCTAAGATTGTTAGTCCGAGGAAATCACACATTCTACCTACATTGCCTTTCTGGATTGACTCCAACGCTTTTACCATAGTTACACTACTACATATTAGCAGAAAGGTCATGCCAGCAGTGAGATTGATGCCGAGTATCTCGTCAGGTGGTACCCATCCGATGACACCTGCCCCTGCTCGTACGGCTGCGTAAGCGGCAAGTAGTGCACCAAATGACATGGTATCCCCGATGAGAAATATCCACATACCGAGTTTGCCGAGACTGTCTGGTGTCAGCGACGGTTCGTATACATCTTCAGTATGGTCGAAAGTGGTTGCTTGTTCCACTATACTTAACTCCTTTTTTATATTAATTTCATATTATGGTAAAATTTTGAATTAATTATATCCTCTGTACCAGTGCGGTTGGGAAACCGCACCTACCGGGGGTTGAAAGTATGTAATTATTTTCAAACTTCACCATAAACACTGTTTTCTTGTTAACTGTTCTGTTATGTTCATACACTGTTTGCACGTCGAAAGTGATAATAGACACTTCCCCCGATTACACCGACTACGGTGAAGGGCATTGCCATCATGAAGAGAACACTCCAATTGAATCCTTTTGCGATTGGTTCGTCCAGATTTTTGCAAGCGGGACATGCATCAAGTGAATTTGGCAAAAGCACACTTACAAATCCAAAGATTAATAGCAAAATTATTACTTGACGAATCATGTTATTCTCCATCAATAAAGATATACCAATATGTATAGTATTAGCCATAATGCTACGACAAAAGTCCAATATAACATACATGTCTCAACTCCCGTATATTTTTGAGAGGAAAAACTTCCAAGCAATGACTTAGCGAGCACAATTGACAACCACATGACTGCTCCTAAGACATGTAAAGCATGGCAACCGATCAAGACATAGAAAATGCCACCGTAAATGCCGGACTGTAGGGTTAGTCCTTGACGAATGAGTTGTATCCATTCAGTTCCCTGAATCACTAAGAATGCCACTCCTAAGAACCAAGTGATTGCCAACGAGAGGTGATGCTGCTGGATTTTGTCCTGTTGAATATAACGCACTGAAAAGAACATGGATAACCCGCTGAATAACAGAAGAAATGTGTTTATACCAGTGACCAGTTGCGGGAGTTGGATGTCTCCAAGGCTTAATGGTGGCCAATTGACATTTCCCATCCTAAAGACGAGGAATGCACCGATCAGACCGACAAAGAGCATTGTCTCAGCACCGAGTAGAACTAATACTCCCAATTTGGCATTACTGATCGGACGATTCTGTATGATATCTACTTCAGTATGTGTCATCATTTAGACTCTTTCTTATATAGACTCTTTTTTACGAGTGCTTTAACAACATCGATTATCGCAGCACTGATGAGGAAAAAACCTATTGCTCCTGCTATTATTGTCGTCGTCCATGCGACGATTTTCTTAAGGGGTGGTGCAGCTTCGAAACCTACGATAAACCCTATAAGCGCAATAGCAAATATGATAATAAATAAGAATGCTAATATTAGACCAATTATCCAATTAGGTGGACGGGTTTTCTTCTGATTCATTTTTAATTTCATTGCTCCAGCTATATTTTGTCAATCGTCATTGCAATGAATAGACATGGCAAATACAGTAACGATGCGTACAATACATAACGTGCTGCTTTTGTTGAACGTGATTTTTGAAGATAAATACCACTCAACAAGAATACTCCTCCAATGAAGAGTGCAGCGATAAAATAAAGTCCCCCAGCGATACTAAAGAATACGGGTAGCAGTCCGATACCCAACAGTGCGACACAGTTGAAAACAATTTGTCGACGTGTACTTGCCCCATCCGGATGTATAACAGGTAATAGTTTCAGTCCAGCTTTCGCGTAGTCATCACGATAGATGTATGCTATAGCGAGAGAGTGCGGTATTTGCCATAGAAATAGTATGGCAAACAGTACCCATGCGGGTCCAGTTAGTTTGCCTTGTGCTGCCACCCATCCTACAACAGGTGGTAACGCACCAGGAACAGCACCGATAAGTGTACACAATGATGTTTTCCTTTTCAATGGTGTGTATATGAACAGATAACTTACGACTATGAGTGAGATGACGAACCCGCTAATTGCATTGACAAGAACTGTAAGATACACCATTCCGCTTGATGTTAGAAATGCGCTAAAAACTAATGCCTTCATCTGACACATCCTACCTGCTGGTATGGGTCTATTTTGTGTTCGTGGCATCTTTGCATCAATGTCCCGTTCTAAGTATTGGTTAAGTCCCAACACCCCTGCAGCGGTTAACCCGGCACCGATAAGGGTATGTAAGAATTGCATCCAGTTCACCATGTTGGATGAACCGAGATAGAATCCAGCGGCGGTGGTTATCAGGATCATAAGAACCAGTCTCGGCTTGGTGAGCTCAATGTAATCAGCTGCACGTTTTACAAAGACTGTAGTTCTTGATTGAGGATTTGCAATGTCGTTTTTTTCTGATATTGCTGTTGTTGTTAAAGACATGGATTTCTCACGTTGTTGTCTTGGTATGGCTGACGAGTTTTCTATTGAAATCTATAATTATTTTTACATCCCTGGTAGGTGCGGTTTCCTAACCAATGCAGAATACCAAACGCGTATTCTGCCGGGTATTCTCGAATCCGGTACGGTTAGGAAACCGCACCTACCAGGGGTATTCACATATTTTTATATTTTACTATAATTCAACATGTTTTGTGTTTCTATTTCTGCAGTTACATAAGTAATACAGTAGACCTTAAGCGTAATCAAGAAACTACATACTAACATAATTGCACCGACCGCAACGTGTGAAGTCGTTACTATATCTGTCAGTAGAGCAGAAACGGTTTCTCCTACTACGGTTCGTCTTAATATGAATGCCCCAGTACCGAGTATCAACTGCAAAACGAGTGAACCGAGTAGAATCAGTGGTAAAGTTTGACCGATCTTTTGACTATCTTCCGTTGAACTGAAACAGCGTCGTCCTAATAGACCGATATGCAGTGCAACCAAAAATGCAAACAGAAGATGCGCGTCAAGTCTGTTTCCTGTATGCCGTAAAATAGCACCGAAGATGAGTTGAACATATATCAGAATTGTTGTAATCAAGCTCAATCTTCTCAGTTTCTGAACATTTGTATTCTGTCCATTGCTGGGTAATGGTTGTTGTTTCTCAAACCAGTCCCGCGAGGTGAACCAACAGATTGCACATAACAGTACCAAGAATGCTTGTGCTAAACATGCGTGTATTATGGCAAAATTAAGGTTCAGTTCGGTTACGCGTAGACCACCGAGTACGCCTTGGATACTAACTGCGATCAGTGCAGCGACGCCACACCATTTTATCCAGCTGCGAGAGTCTCTTATCAATAGCATGACGAGCAGTGTAATAGTCAATAGTCCAACTAATGACCCCATCAGTCTGTGGCTATGCTCATATAGGATTCCACCGACCATTTCGGATAAAGGATACAGAAACATATTGTAGCCGAAGGTCGTGGGCCAATCTGGTACTGCTAATCCAGACTCGGTACTTGTTACGATTCCTCCTAAGATTATTAAGAAGAAGGTTGCCCCTGCGGTTACGCATGCAATTCGATATATCCAAGGACTATAGCCGATTTGCTTCTTCATGCAGATTTCCGAAGAGGCAGCTCCTCTTGTATGTGCAAGTTATGCATTCCTATGCGAAATAAACATCCATTAATCACCAGCACTTGCAGGTACGTGTTCCGGTTGTGCCTGTGGAATCCAATCGGCTTCTTCGCCGGGAACACTATATTCATAGGGACCCCGGTGTACTGTTGGGATTTGTGCGAAATTCCCATGTGGCACAGGTGTGGGAGCTTCCCATTCTAATGTATTTACGTGCCATGGGTTCTTTTCTGCGACTTTACCTTTATAGATACTCCAGAAGAAGTTGAAAACAAGTATGAGTTGGACTACACCCAGCGTAAATGCACTCATGGTTATGAATATATTCATGCCTTCAAAATCTTGTGTGTATACAGTAGCCATCGGGTTATCAATACGACGTCTATTCATTCCCATCCCGAGAATATGCATCGGGAAGAAGGTGCAATTGAAAGAGATGAAGGTCAGCCAGAAGTGAATTTTTGACAACGTGTCGTTCATATAACGTCCGTACATTTTTGGGAACCAGAATATTATTCCACCGAAAATTGCAAAGAGACTACCGCCAAAAACGACATAATGGATGTGCGCGACAATAAAGTATGTATCGTGAATAGCGATGTCAACGGGTGTATTCGCCATGAAGATTCCGCTGAGTCCACCTACAACGAACATTGAGACGAATGCAATAGCATGTAGCATCGGTGTTGTGAATCTGATGGATCCTTTATGCATCGTGCCTAACCAGTTAAATGTCTTGATTGCGGATGGTACAGCGATCAGCATTGTTGTTGTCATGAAGAATGCTCCCATTCCGGGTCGCATACCGCTTTGGAACATGTGGTGTCCCCATACGACCCATCCTAAGAATGCGATTGCAATCATCGCGTAGACCATAGAGCGATATCCGAAGATCGGTTTGCGTGAGAAAGCAGGGATCAATTCAGATGCAATACCCATTCCCGGTAGAATTAGGATATAGACTTCAGGATGACCGAAGAACCAGAACAGGTGTTGCCAGAGTAGCGGGTCTCCGCCACCAGTAGATGTGTTTGTAAAGAAAGTTGTCCCTGCGAGTCTATCAAAGATGAGCAGTGCCAATGCCGAAGAGAGTACTGGGAATGCCAGAAGAAGCAAAATTGCGACTATGAAGAGTGCCCAGATGACTAAAGGCAGTCTGAAGAACGTCATTCCTGGTGCCCGCATGTTGATAATTGTTGTGATATAGTTTATTGAGCCGACCAATGAGGAGAATCCTTGGATGAGCAGACTAATTGCCCACAGGTTCATCCCCCACCCTACTCCTGTCCATTCAGGATCAGCAGATAGAGGTGTGTATCCTGTCCATCCAGCGGATGCGTGTCCTCCAGGTACAAAGAAGCCTGCTATCATTATTCCAGCTGCAAGCACTGCAAGCCAGAATGAGAGCATGTTGAGAACAGGAAAAGCCATATCTCGTGTACCGATCATCAGTGGTATCAGGAAGTTGCCGAAAGCTCCTACGAGTATGGGTACAACGACGAAAAACACCATGATTGTGGCGTGCATGGTAAACAGCATATTATAGAATGCAGGGGTCATAAAACCGAATGGGATGTTCTCTTCTGCCCATTCGGATTCTTCTGACTCCATGATATTGACCCACATCTTGTCTGCCCAGGTTCTGGGTTCAGCTTCTCCGGTTTCTAAGTACTCTTTCAAAAATTCCTCAGAAGCACCGATAATGGGAAGTGGTTTTGCTAATCTACTCTCTACATTTTCAAGTTTTGCTGCCACATCTTCGGTTATTTCAGGATATGCGAGTTGCCATCTAAATAGCATCGCTAATCCACCGCCGAGGAACAGCATTAGCAGTCCATATATGAGGAACTGTTTACCGATCATCTTATGATCAAGGGAGAAGATATATTTTCGGAAGAATCCTTCATGATGATCATGAGTGTCGTGGACATCATCATGTTCAGGTGTTAAGTTTTCGTTTTCTTGCATATTATTAAACTCCTTTTAAGATTACGGGTCAATGCAACCGTTAATCTTCTATTCCTGAGGTGACCAATTCTCCGCAACCCAAGAGTCGTAATCTTCCTGTGAGAGTACATTGAGAGTTCCGATCATTCTTGCATGATCAAATCCGCAGAGTTCAGCACACGGAATCTCATACTTACCAATTTTTTGAGCTCTAAACTTCGTAAAATCAATAATTCTGTTAGGTAATACGTCCTGTTTCAATCTTAGATGTGGAATAAAAAAACTGTGTATGACATCTTTCGATGTCAGATATAACTGTATGACTTTATCAACTGGAACATTCATCTGATTTTCAAATTCAAGATCATCCTCTGTACCGATTTCGTTATCGGGTCCGGGATAGATGAAGTACCAGTTGAACTGTTCTCCACGGACTTGAACGGTATAATCGGGATTCTCTGCAGGTGATTTTAGTTTATTCCACTGAGGAAAGCTCAGTAATGCGAGTCCAAAAACAATCACCGTAGTTGCTGTTGTCCAGATAATCTCAAGTTTCGTACTTCCTTCAATATACTCAGCCTTATGTCCCTCTCGGTGCCGGTACTTTATTAGAAACAGGATGAGTGTAGCCATTACCAATATAAACGCCACTACAGTAATCCAATAGATGAGTGCAAAAAGTGAATCCACACCTTTTGCATACGTTGATATATTTTCAGTATACCATCCAAGCATTAATTTCTCCTAAAATTGTATGCTGTTGTAGGTTTTATATAAACTCCAATTATGCACACTATAACTGTTATATTTATTCTAAATCTGTTGCGTAGAAGCTGTGAGCACTGCACCCGTGTATGTCAATAAGGAAAAGACGCTGCAAACTATAATAGAAACCATCAGTGTCGGCAGTTCATCAAACGTTATGTGCGCATCCAAATAAAGACTGTGTCTAAAAGCAGCAAGACCGTAAGTTACGGGATTCAACTTCATGACCCATGCTAACCAATTTGGTACCCCTGCAAGTGGGAAAAATGCTCCCGACAGGAGCCAAATCGGAATGAGAATTAGATTCATAATTGCATGAAATCCTTGTGTTGAGTCCATTCTCCATGCAATCAGCAATCCGAGGTTCGTCAATCCAAAAGCAATAAGAACCATAACACCGCATGTTGTTAGTAGCGAAATTAGACCGACCTTGATTCCGATAAGAGGTGCGATTCCTAATAGTAAAACACCTTGAATGAGTGCTAACGTAATTCCTCCTAATGTTTGTCCGAGTACGATACTCCATCTTGGTACTGGTGCTACAAGCACATTCTGTAAAAAACCTTCACGTCGTTCATTCACTACTGAGATTGTAGCAAATATAGCCGTAAATAGCAACACTAAAACCACTATACCGGGGTAGAAATACTCGGTGTATGCTTGTTCATAAGATGTATTGGGCGGTTTAAATGATGCGCTTAGTCCACTTCCTATGAGTACCCAAAATATAAGGGGTTGTGCTATTGCGCTAAGCAGTCTACTCTTTTGACGAACAAATCTGATGATCTCTCGCCACCATATTGTTTTGATGGGTAGCCAAACACTTAACATCTGTTGTCCCTAATCAAAAGGTTTTCCTGTCATTTTGATGAACACGTCTGCCAATGTAGGTTTCCCAAAACGCGCAGCTTTTATCATCTTTGGATATGTTGTGACAACTTCTCTTACGAACTCATGAGCATTAGCAGTTTCAATGCGAAGATTATTATCTGCAGCAACTACCTGAACATGATACTTGTCTTCTATTGCATTTCGAAGTGTCTCACTCTCCCCGCTTTCTATTATGACAACGTCTCCACTAATTTCTGATTTGAGCTGATCGGGTGTACCGATGGCAACTAACCTACCTTTATCTAATATACCGACACGATTACACCCTTCAGCTTCATCTAACAGATGTGTTGTCAGCAGTATTGGTATGTTCTCATGTGTAGCAAGTTCTTTAAGGTGCTGACTCAGTTGGTTTCTTACACCGATATCTAATCCAGTACTCGGTTCATCAAGAATCAATACGCTGGGTTTATGGAGTAGTGCTTTTGCGAGATCGACTCGTCTTTTTAGTCCTCCTGACAGTGTATCAACTATGTCGTTTTTTCTATCTGCTATCTCAAACCTATCAAGCAGTTCAAGGATTCTGTTGTTTAGGTTTTGCCCGTTTAATCCGTATAGATGACCTTGATGACGCAGGTTTTCATTTACAGTGAGCTTTATATCTAATCCTGGGTTCTGAAATACAACGCCTATTAACTTCCGAATTGCTCTCTTTTGCGTATTCAAGTCAAAACCGAGGATTTTGACATGTCCCGATGTAGGTGAGATGCATGTAGAAAGTATCTTGAATAACGTTGTCTTACCGCTGCCGTTTGGACCGAGAAGACAAAACACCTCACCAGAAGCAACATTGAAGTTGATATTGTCTAACGCACATCTCGTGTCGTAGTTGTGCGTTAGACGTTCAACGACAATTCGTTTATTCACCCCATGTTACTTTTTCATCTTAAGGGTGAAATCTTGTTTGACTTCACCACCAGCCGTAACTTCAACAGTAACAGGTTCTTTGTTGTTATTGCCAAGCGTTTCATGCCAATATCCGAGTTTATATGTACCTGCAGGAACATTCTCAAGTGAGAATTCACCTTTTTCGTTTGTCACAGCGAAGTAAGGATGTGGAACATAAGCAACCCAGGCTCTCATCCAACCGTGTATATCGCATTTAACTTCATACGGTCCCTGTGGTTTGGTCATAGCATTTATTCTTAATCGCTTGATCATTCTTGTTTGCTGTTTGTTAAGATTAATATCAGCGATATTGACATTATGCGTGACAGGGTCGTTATTTAGCATTGTTAGGCGCACTTTAACTGGCACGATCTGGACATGCGGTGTGAATTTACAGTTCTTTTGGTCTATTTCTGGCTTCTTTGCTTTTGCGTCAAAATCTTTCCCTTCTGTAATATCCATCAGATAGACGATTGTGTTCTTTAACGCGTTGTCTTCACCGACGACAAGTGACTCGTTAAATTTGTCTACCTTACCGCATGTTGCTTTGTCTTTTACTATTTCCAGTTTTTTCATTTCTGGTGCTTCGCCATCAAATTTTACAACACCGTTTATTTTTCCACCGTTGCTTACAGATTTTGTTTTGTATGCTTTAGGAAAAACAAGCAAATTCTTCTCTTCTTCCTCGTGGTCATCTGCAAATACAAAGAGTGCTAAGCTACAGGCAAGGAATAGTGTTAGGGTTAGAAACATTTTAGTTTTCATTTTTTTGCTCCTTTAATATACGTAAATTTTGGATTCTATATACGACGGCACACGGAGTGTGCCTGCTACTATTAAGTAGATAGTATACGACGGCACACGGAGTGTGCCTGCTACTATTAAGACTTATGAATTTCTTCGTTGGATAAATCTCCTTAAACCGACCAGTAGTCCGAATGAAAGTAGCGCGACCAATGGCGGATAGATGAACCTTCTTGTTGATGGTAAAGGTTCCAAAACAAAGGAATACCAGCTTGAAATGACGCGCTTTGTATCTATATCTCCATTGCCGCCATCCCATACAGAAAATGCTATTGGAACAAATGTTGCAGCATCAAGTTGTAAGTCTTTTTTATCTTCAGTCTTTAGTGAACGTTTTACCCACAATGTATACCTTCCATCCGTATAATCACTTTCCACTGCAAAATCACCTTGCGCTTCTTGCTCTTCAGCGTTGTCTATACCTTTTGCTGTGAGTTCTGTCAACGTATCAGGATCCGATGCTTGCCATTGCCACAGATATACAGGCTTTTTGCCTCCCCATAGGAAGTAGGGTTTTGGGTCTGTCGGTCCTTTCGGTGGTCTGACAGGAAACTGTATGGCGATAGCATCCTGATATGTTTTACCTGTTTCTTCATTCTCCTCTTCAGAGGTATTATGTGTCTTGTCATCCCAAGAGAATAGGAATACAACTTCAGTGTCGTTGTAAAAGGATTTGACGTTAACAGAGTCAATAGATGGATTGAACTGTCTCGGTTCAACTAATATTTGTCCGAAAAGTGGATAGTAGCTAAATTCGAGCGTATTCCACATTTCATCGGCTAATGCGGGCAGTTCTCCATGTAAGTATTGAGACCGTAGCACGTGTTTTCCGATTGCAAATTCTGGTCGTTTTTCTGGTGAAAGAGATTTTACATAATTTGCGAGATGCCAACTTTTTTCATAGACGGACTTCATTGCATCATTATATATTTTAAGGGTTTCAGGTGACATTTCCAATCCTTCTGCCCAATCAAGTGCAGCGGTGGCAGCCGTGTCATTTATCTCGAAATATTGTGCGGACAGTTCTTCTTCTTCAGTTGTTAATTCCTCTCCGTCTTCCACTTTTCTCTCCAGTGCAGCATACTGTTCTGATTGTTCAGGAGTAAGTCCAAAATGGTAAAATGTGTCACCTTGGAATGCGGGCATGGGTGATCCTGCTATTCCGCCGAGGAACCGTTTAAAAATGTCTTCGGGGTCTGATCCGCCACGGAAATTCCAATTCTCTGTTAGATTTGCGGGCCACGTCTTGAAGTCCCAAGTATCAACGAGGGTAGGTGCTGATGTTCCGTCTCCTCTACCGAGTTTACCGTGGCATTCAACGCAACCGAGTTCTACATAGAGTCCTTTTCCGATCTCTACACTCTCTTTAGAATATGGGATTTTGTCAGCCAAACTGATTTCGCGTGGTGGTTTTTCGTTTTCCTGAAATCCGCTATAGAATGTCTTAATATATTTGACTACTTCCTCACGCTCATTAGTACTGAGTGATGTTTCCCATCCTGGCATTGAAGTACCGGGCATACCGACAGTAATAATGTCAAATAGGTCTTGATCCGTTGGGAGTTGTCCACTTTCAGTTGATCGGATTTTGTATAGTCCGCGAGTGAAATCTCTGGGTCTCGGTAAGAGATTTTCGGCTGCACTCCCATCACCACGACCTTCAAGTCCATGGCAATGTGCGCAACTCTCTTCGTAGACCTGCTTTCCAATAAGGGAACTTTCTGAAGCTTCTTGTGAAAATGTATGATGTGAGACCACACAGACAAGAATCAAGAAAAAAGTGAGTGTTAGGCATGCAGTTCTCATCTCTAATGTCCCTCTCCAAAAGTTCTGTATGGATAACCGGTATATTCAGACAGGAATATGATAACATCCCAAATTTCTTCTTGTGTGAGAATATTCTCCCAAACAGGCATTGCGGTATTCCATGGTGTTCCGCCAGGCGGTAATCCTGGACCCCCTTTACTGATTCTCCAGAAGAAGTAAGCTTCTTGGTAATTTGGTATTATTCCAGGGTCTTGGAAATTTGCGGGTAACGGATTTAGTGCAGCTGCAAAATGCCCCTTTCCGTCCAGATGGTCACCATGGCAATAGAAACAGTTTTGGTAATAGACACGACGACCGTTTTCTACATGTTCTTTGAACAATTCAGGATCGTCCTTTTCATAATGGCGGTAAGGATTTTGTGCATCTTGCATTGTATCAATAACTATATCTTTGTAGGTCAATTCCAACGGTGGTTTTGGATGTGCTTCCCGCGGATCTCCTGGTGGATTGGCTTTCTGAGCAATATTTGAATAAGTGAAACCGCTCAGCAATAGTGGAATCAGAATTACCAGAATAAGTCTACGTGTCCGCTTATTGTCATCAAGAAGTGTTTCATTAACAGGACGCAGAAACTCAGTGAACTTTGAGTCTTCAACGGAAACATGCACCAGTATTGCAATGAGTATTAACCCCATATACATTGCGATAACAGTATTGGGTATTGGTGCTGAGATTATTCCTCCGATGACAAATCGTAGAAATAACCAGCAGGCTATGAAAATCACGAGACAGATTGTGAAAAGCGAAGTCTTTTTCAAGGCTTATCCTCTATTATAGTGAATTCTATAATTACTTTTACATCCCTGATAGTGCGGTTAGGAAACCGCACCTACCGGGTTGGGGTAACTAATATTACCCGTTTAATAACTTAATCTTCATTCTGATATTACTTCACCAACATCTTCAGTTGTAGTTGCTCCGGTTAATGAACTCAAAAATGCAAGTAGGTTTGCCAAATCCTCAACGGATAAAAGTATGGGAAAATTATCTGGCATAGGTGATCTTTCATTCAACTTTCTACCTTTAGCGAATGCAGTTATGGCATCTTCAATATCAAATGGATCGAAACTTTCCTCAACGCCATCAACCATCATAACGATCTCATCGTCATCCGTTGTACCAGATATATGTTCACCCACAGTTTCAACACCTTCCCAATCTATGATTGTCATCTGCTTCTTGACATCTGTTTTAGAGACTATCTGTGTCTCTTCACCAACTTTAACCGTAACGGTGTCAGCATCCTCGTCAACGATTTCCCCGCTGATGGGTGTGTCAGAACCAGCAGGTGTGATTGTTATAGTGAAATAACCGTCCTCCAATAGATTAGACAGGTCTGTAATCGGTTCTTCGTCAATATCGCTGAGGAGTATTGTATGTTCTGTTTCTGTACCATCGTCTGCTTTTGTTTTGACGACGATTTTTTCTTCGTCCTTAGATACCAATGTGCCATCGTAAATAATACCTTGTGCTGTTACTGTTACTTTTCCATAGCCGGGTAGTATCTCTTTGTGTGGTAATAGGATTGATTCCTCAATATATCGCATTTCATAGACTGCAGCAACATCTGAGAGTTCAGGTGCTGTTACGACTTCAAAGTCAACATTTTCGTCTCCGGCTTGAGGGTTTTCTACGCCTTGCACAACATGACACGACACACATGCGGTATCAACAAAGACCTCTTTACCTTTTTCAATGTCCCCGGTCAGCAGTGGTTCTAATGCTACTGTCGTTGTATCAGCGTCTGCTCTGTTAATGGGTTCATCAAAAGGTGTTGGGTCTATATCTCCACCCTGACTTTGCAAGAATGCTATAACAGCTTCGATCTCTAATTTTGTTAGCGCGATGGGATTCTTCCATACTTCTGGCATAATTTTGCCGTAACCAGGGACTAAATACTTAGCGGGTTCATACAAAGACTCAATTAAGTAATCTTTTGATGAAACACCGGGTTGTCGGGTTGCAGCGATTGTCCCTATATCAGATAGGTCAGGACATCTTCCTTTAGGCGCGGATGTATCCAGGGTATGACATGCAGCGCACTGTCCTTTGGTATTAAAGATGACTTCACCGATTTCGGCAACTCCATCCGGGTCGTCCCAATCCAATGATTCTACTGTGCCTGATGCTGTAGAGGTATCTGGTACAAGACCAGCAATGAAGGCATAGAACCAGATAATTCCGATAGAAAACGAGACTAATTTCATAACGGGGAACCAGACAACCATGTTCACCAACACAGCAATCGTGAACCACACCGACCATGGCACTAAGTTTTCAGATGCGATAGGAAATGCGTCTGCCTTTGCAACAAATGCAATAAAACTGACGACCATTAAGATGAGACCTACGATCTTGATAATAACGTTTTTCATCTGTGTATCCTCCTATCAATCATCCCTGCTATTACTTACGTCTGCAGCAGCAGTTTCAACAATGGGTACATTTGCTTGTTTTTTCTTATCTCCCCAGAGTCCAAGCCAGAAAATAAATCCAACGAGTGCGAAGAAAATGATCATAATTATGGATACCATATTCACTGCATCACTCAAAGATGGTGTATAAGCATCTGGTGAAGTATCTTTCATGACGCCAAAGATATGCCATCCTTCTCGTAATCCTGAGCGTGCGTATCCCATCAATCCCATGAGAGAGGTAAAGGTAATTGCAAGCAGAATCAATACATACTGTGAACGATCTGTCATCTTACCCCAATTAATAGTGCCAGTTGATGTAGCTTTACGATACATGAAAATATCAATTATGGTCACAATGACCATAACACCGAGTGCGACTAATACCTGCCAAGGTGTCAGCACGTTGACGCGTGTATCCGGTTCTACAACAAATCCTAAAATACCGATCACGACAATTATTACGGTACCTAAAAAGAAGAGGCCTGAAATGATGATATTACCGATACTTTTCCAACTTGCTGTCGGGATTTTTCCGGAACGTCTATAAAAGAGGAAGCTCAAGAATGTTGTCAGGATAACGATATTGACGACTGTGTTCTTAGCGGACATGAGACCGAAGAAGCCGAGATGGGGATGATTTGCACCTCCCATTGCACTCAGTTCAGAAGCAGTCGAGATTTTAGATAATGTTCTCGGTGTCATCCATATAGCGACACAGACGATGATAATAGCGATCATATACGGACGGTAACGCGCATATTTCTCACCACCTGCAACCCTTCCCATTCCTGACCAGAGATAGTAGTTTGCACCGATGAAGAGGACGCCGATCATCACTGCTTGAAGGATAAATAACCATGAGAACAGCGCACCCATCATGTTGATACCCATGGTGTTGTTGAACATGTATATTTCACGTCCCAACCAGTAACCAGCAAATGGCAGGGGAATTAGTCCGACCAGTGCGATGAAGTTCCCGTTATATCCCATCCAATCGTAGTGAGACTTCTCTTCTTCAGTTTTCGCGACGAGGTATCGGAATGCAGCGTACGCAGCAACGATAGACCCTCCAAATGCGATGTTGCCGATGAGACGGTGTATATTAACAGGCATCCATGTGAAGTTGTTGACAGCTTCCCACACGGTTCCTAAGAAATCACCGGATACTTCATTATGGAGTGAAATAACAGTTCCATCCGTGATTCCTTCAAGGACTTCACTTCGGGTTAGCTCCGTGTTATTTGCTAATTGTGCTTCAATCCATTTTTCTCGTGTAGGTTCAGATGCTTTTTTCCACTGTACTGCTGGACTTGTCTGATAGGTCAACCATGTATTTGATACAAACATGATCGCTGTACCCCATACGTTTAGCAGAACCCCAAGGAATAGGTGCCATCCTTTATGCCGTCCCTGCATCTTATCCCATCCGTAAGAATATAGATAAAGTGTAAAGGTTTCACCAAAAAAGAGTATGACATAGAAGATCATCGTTGGTCCGAAGATGCCACTCATCTTCTTCATGACGTTTGGGTAGCACCATACGAGAATAAATACCAGAACACCACCTAATAGAGCCGTTGTTGAAAATGCCCCCATACAGAGTTTTATAAATTCTTGTGCCATTCTGTCATATCGTTCTTCCTTAGTTTTCCATCCGATAAACTCGATAATGACTGCAAACATCGGCACGCCGAGAATAAAGGATCCGAAGAGAAGATGGAGTTGTGCGGCGATCCACGCGGCACTGCGACTGCCAATCTTGGGAAAAGGACGATATTCCGCATCGGTTATGTCTTGTGCAAACGCAGGGATAGCTACGAATAAAATTATCCCGAGCAGCACAATTCCGATTAGATAATAGATTCTCTTATGGGTAAAAGAGCAACAACGCATTTTCAATCTCTCTAATAGTTTTTACAGCTATGAAAGGGTCGTTATTTTTTCTTAGGTTTTTTGAATTCACTACTTTTGAAATCAACCTTGAGTTCGCCAGTTTCAGGAACCTGGACAGTTTTGTTCGCTGTTCCCAAGGTTTCGTGCCATACGACCACCCTTGCTCTTCCAGCGGCAACGTCCTTGATAGTATATTTGCCGGTGTCAGCAGATTTTTCGTAATCATCAGGATGAATAAATTTCCCTTTTTCATCTTTCTGTCCAGTTACCGTATAGAAGTTGGAATCAACAGCGACGATATACCCACTCATCCATGCATGCACATCACAAGTCAACTTAATGGCTTCAGCTTTGCTAAGCGTGTAATCAAATTCAATTCCTTTTTTAGAGATAAGTAGGTTCTTTGCTTCGTTCTTTGTTGCATGAGCGTTTACATTGTGTGCTACCGGGTCATCGGAAGTGAGAATAACGGTAGTTCCTGTCGGTACTGCAAGGACGTGTGGTAAATATCTGCAATCTTTCTGGTCAAGTTTAGGTTTCTCCTTTAGTGGCGTTGCTTTTTGACCACTAACACGTACATAAACAACAACATTCTGAATCCCTTTCCCTTTTGAAATGACCAGTTCTTCAGATTTTGCACCTTTTGTAGTCGTAATACAGTGTTGTTCATTTGTGTTGATGTCTAAGAGTGTTCGTTCTGGAACTTCTGTAAAATCCTCTGTTCCGTCAAAGGTGATTGTTCCTGTTACAGTAGCGGCATTCACAGAACCGACAAATGTAACACATACAATCAGAGCTAAAATAAATGTTAGATGTTTCATGGTCTTTCTCCTTATATTATTATTGTATATTATGTTAACACCTTAATATTTGAAAAGGCAACCCCTTAAAAATAGAAATCACGGATATCCGTGTAAATTAGGGTTGAAAGGTGTTTTTAATGTATTCAAGTATTTCCCGTTGTTCTTTTTGGTTCAGGTAATAGTGGAAGGCGGGCATGTTATCTTTCCCGTCACGAATGCTGTTTAAGAGTTGTTCATCGTCATGCATGCGCCAGAAGTTCGCGTCGGTTAGGTCAGCGGGTTCTAATTTTTTAAACCTGCCGATACGTCCGTTACCTTCGCCGCTGTTTCCGTGGCACCCCGCACAAAATCTGGCATAGTTATATTCTACATCGGAGCGATATTTGGTGCTTGGATCAACCGTTTTTGCCAACCAGATGAACATATTAAGCCACACGAGAATCATGAGAAGTATTATCAGTAGATGTTTCACATCTATCGGAATTCCTTATGGACATTTAAATACATTCTGGCAGTATATTTAACGACCTAACGATATGAGGTAGTCTCGGACTAATCGGATCTGTTCTTCGGCGTCACCACCAGCATAGTCTTCAAACGGCATATAGGTATCTCCAACGCGAGGCCATGCTTGTGGCATCGCTGTTCCGGGTTGGAAAGTTTGCGGATCTTTCATCCAATCAATCAACCAGTCCGCTTTTAAACGTTCCTTTGCCAATGATAGGTCAGGTCTTCCTGCTTTGTCACTCCCTTCAGGGATGAATTCGCCTTGTGAAGGATGACATGAATCACATTTTAGTTCGTCAAATATCCGTTTACCTAATCGCAAATCAGCTGCCGTCGGTTCAGGTTTTGCTATTGTTTCGTAAGGGAACGGCTCATTATCTAATGCCGAGAAGTATTTGACAAGCGTTGTCGCTTCTTCGTCAGACATACCAAAAGTTGGCATCCGAACTTTAAGTCCATAGCGTATCTGAGATGGTTCTTTGAGGAAGTTAAACAACCAATCGGGATAGACTCTTGCGCCTTGTGCTTGTAGTGTAGGTGGTGCGAATTGTTTTGCTGTTGTTTGGTCTAATCCTTCATGTGCAACGATAACATTACGGTAGTCTCCGCCTTCACGTTCCATCTCGTGGCATCCTTTGCAGTTGTATTTTTTTGCGACGCGTCTACCTGCATCAATTATCTTCTGTCTTTCAACACGAGAGGGGTCTGCTGAATGGTCAAATTGATAGTTGAGTGGGTATGGATTAGGCTGGAAACTCTTGAGTAGCACTGCGATTGCTTTTGCATCTTCTGCGTTATTTTTCAGGGTTTCAAAGACCGGCATACGAGAGACAATACGTCGTGTTTGATAACGACGTGGATTCGTGATCTTTCCAACTGTCCATTCGTGCCAGTTGTGGTGTATGTCAACAGTATCACCGAAATCGAGTTCGTCAGCGAGTTTTGCTCCGAATTCCCCGAGATCTGCCCCGACTTTAGATTCATTCTCAAAACCGGAGATTTCATGGCATCCGAAACAACCGTACGTTCTGACCAGTTTTTCACCTTCATCAACGAGTGCTTCTCCAATAGAATCAGACACTACATTCGGTGTATCATTCTGAAGATTCATCAGATATGCAACGACATTTTTCAGTTCTGTTTGACTTAAGCGTAGGCTTGGCATTGTTGTATCCGGATCGTATTTCTTTGGGTTCTCAATCCATTCGTATAAATAATTAGCCGATACCTTTGTTCCGACGCTGTCAAGTGCTGGTGCAAAATCGCTCCCGAGTTCACCGACTTTATGACATGAGAGACATCCAACGGTTTTTACTGTCTCTTCTCCTGCTTCAATATCGTTCTGAGATGTTGAATAATTGACCGAGAGACTGTCTAATTCTGGATCCGTCATATTGGCGAGATATGCGGCGATAGATTTAACCTCATCAACAATCCGTGTCACCTCATCCTTTTTGTATGGATATTCGGTTCCATCATCAGCCTTTACAATGTATTCTTCATCCGATTCTGTGACAAGACCTGTGCGTTGTTCACCATTCTTTAGGTAAACGACTTGACTCATCCCTTCTACTGGGAAGAAGTTGGGCATGGTGGTATGTGCGAGATATGCTTCGGGTTTCTTGATCCAGTTTTCGAGCCAATTCTGATTGACCTTACTACCGATTTTATTGAGCGAGGGTCCAACTTTCGCTATTTTATCAATAGCACTATAACCTTCAACGGCGTGACATCCGTGGCATCCGAGGTCTTCAAATAGTGCCATACCTTTGGTGAGGTCTTCCGCATAGTCCTTTGGTGCCTTCGTTTCAGGGTCCACGCCGTAGTCTAACATCATCACACCGTCATGGCATCGTCTACAGTTAGACTGCATATATCCCTTTTTCTCTTCTGAGGTTCTACCTGTATGTTCATCCATACCGAGTACGGGTGTAAGCCAATACTCTTTATGTGTGAGTGCATGCGCGGATTTAGCGGTCAACCCGTATCCTTGTCCGCCGTGGCAAGGTGTACAACCGAATCTTTCCGATGGATGTTTTCCGAGCAAGACATCTCGTTCTGGGTGTGTGCGAAGTTCAGGGGGGTAATCTGTTTCATAGGATATCTCTACTTCCCCGAATACATTGGCGTCAGTGAAGGTAAGCAATCCCTTTTCGTTCAGCTTATACTCATCAGGTTCCGCATCAAAACCGTCAATGACAATCGTCTCACTTCCTATTTTCACAGCGGGATGTTTGAGAAGATGTTCAACAAGTTTCTCTCCATCCCCTTCTACTTCGAATATCTCTTCAGCGTAGGATTCGTATCCGCTTTTATTGATAGTGAAGTGGCAGGTTTCACATCTATCGGCGGTATAATTGAATTCCGCAAGATAGTATTGAACGATAGTTCTCGTTTCTCTAAATGGGTTCTCTAACAGACTACCGAGGAAAGTACGTTTGATACCGCCAACATCTGACAGTTTTTGATTTAAACGTTCTACTGCATCAAACTGTGCTTGCACTGTTTCCAGTGCTGCCAGTGCCTCCTGTGCTGCTGTTATACCTTCAGCGATTTCTGTTTCATTGGGTTTGTATTTCTGTGCGATAAGGTAGGTACTGAGTGCGTTTGTAGGATCATTGCTATTCAGATAGAGATCAGCAAGCGTTTTATTTGCGTCAGCGAATTCTGCTTCGGCTTCAAGGACATCATAAGTGAGTTCCCCTTCAATCCGTTTTTCATATTCATCCAATGTTTTCTTATATTTTTGGACTGTGTCGTCAGTATATTCACCTTTTGCTTCGTGCAGACTGTGTTGGAATTTGTAATTGATTGCGTCAGATTTGCTCTGTTCAAATTTTCGAGCCTGCATTGCCTCATCTAACTGAACCTGTTTTTCAGTGACAGTTTTCACCACATCTCTTAACTCTTTTTTATCAATTTCTGGTTTGGAAGGTTCTTGAGGTAATTGTTGTTTTGCGTTTTCATATTCTATTTTAGTCTTTTCATACTCGTAAGAATAGAATTCTTGCTGTATTCCTTTCCAGGGGCGGCGTGTGATCATTTCACTCCAAAAACCCCAGATGGTCACCAGACCTAATAGAGCAGACAGAATAAAGAATAGCACAGCATAGGATTTTTGTTCTGCGGGGATCTCTTTTTTGCTCCTCACGTAATCTATAACCTCCAAGTCAGTCAATTCTAATGAAACGTGTAGTGTAAGTATGTATTCTCGGTGTGTGATTATCTATTATTAGATATTAAACCAAGGTGTAACCCATACGTATTTGATATTTAGTGCTAAGCGAAGTATCATCTTAATAGGTAGTGCCATCATTGACAAAAACAGAAATGATACGACGACATATCGTATTAAACCGAGTTCTTGTAGGAACTTACTACTCTTGTACTTCCAGAAATAGAAGATGGGACCGAGTGCGAAATAGCCAGCAACAACAGCAAATCCGAAGAAATTGGCAGTGAGATCATTACGAATTCCGAAAAGGTAAGATAAATTGACGTTTGTTAATGGGACGACGCGATGTGGATCCCATTCCTCCCAAGGCCAAAATATGTTCCATCCGGGGCCTCTTAAGAATGTACCAACTATCATGAGAACAATCCATAATATAAGAAACCCGAAACAGAAGACACCGATAGCAAATGGACGTTCCTTAAGTGTATAGTAACCCTTCCCTTTTGGATTGATGTCAATATAGGGAATAGCGATGAGTCCAGCAATAATCAATCCTGGCAACACGACCCCTGCGATCCATGGATCGAAA
This sequence comes from Candidatus Poribacteria bacterium, assembly GCA_022824835.1. Lineage (GTDB taxonomy): Bacteria > Poribacteria > WGA-4E > WGA-4E > WGA-3G > MSPOR6. The sequence goes on from JAJDZB010000113.1 coordinate 20,953, forward strand.
TAGACTAACATCTCCTGTAATGCAAGGAAGTACCATGGTGCTTTGGATGGGTTAGGTGTTTTGGCAGGATCACTCGGTTCTTCAAGCGGTGCGTCAATCATAATTGACCATACACCTAAAATCAACATAATGATGATAGCACAGATAAACTCGTTACGGCATAGATAGGGCCAAACATATACTTTATCGTTCAGGGCTGCGTCTGATGGGACACCTGTCCTATCCGTCTGGCGTGCTTGTTTATATGATAACCATAGAAAAAAAGGTATTAAAAAGAGTATGGCTAAAATTGGTACATTATCAGGTTTCTTAATTAATTCAAGAAAAGGGTCCATATTACAATCCTATCTCCTCATCCAAATCTAACGGTTATAACCATCCAATTATGTTTACGGCACACGGAGTGTGTCTACTACTATAAAGAGACGGCACACTCCGTGTGCCTACTACTTTTAATTTACAACGGACCTGATATGCCACCATCTTTACGAACACGCCAAAAGTGCAGTGCCATCAAAAGGCTTGCGACCAATGGAACTGCGACACAGTGTAATATATAAAACCTTAATAACGTAGATGGTCCGACAATTGTCCCGCCAAGTAAAGCAAATCTCACATCGTTTGCTTGTGTGATATCAGGTGGCGCGAAGGGACCTTCATGCCCTAATACGGGTGTTGCTCTTGCCATATTTGTACCGACTGTGACTGCCCAGTATGCAAGTTGATCCCAAGGTAGTAAATATCCTGTAAAACTCAGAAAGAATGTGATAAGCAAGAGAATTACACCGACAGCCCAGTTAAACTCACGTGGTTTTTTATATGAACCGGTCAGAAAGACACGGAACATGTGCAGCATAACAGAAATAACCATACCGTGTGCTGCCCAACGGTGCATATTTCGAAGTAGCATACCGAACGGTATGTCAAATTCAAGTGCTTGAATGTCGAGGAAAGCATACTCTCCTGTTGGACGGTAATAGAACATCAAGAGGACCCCGGTGACAGCGGTCACAAGAAACATCAGGAATGTAATACCCCCCATACACCATGTGAATCGGAAATGTAGTGCGTGTCGGGAGATGCGTGGTGGGTGCAGATGTAACCATACATTTTGCAGCACTTGTAATGTGTAACGTCTACCGGTGCTTTCATACCCGTGTCTGAAAATGGATTTCCAAATATCAGAGTTCGTAATCTTTTCTTTAAGTCCTTTTCGTTCTTCGTTCATTATATTCCTTTTTTAATCTGATCGTGCGCTGCGGTCTGTCAGCTGCGATTTTACTTTGAAATTAACTTCAAAAAATTAGACCTTCAGAGATGCCCCTTGGTCTCCCCATTGATCTTTTTCCCCGAGAAATTTTACAGATTTGTCAATTAGGAGTTGTCCATCTTCTGCCAGTGTTATCTTGACACGTTCAAGTGGCCGTGGTGCGGGTCCTTCATAATTTATGCCATCACGGTCAAATCCGCTTCCGTGACAGGGACATTTGAATTTTCCTTCAGAGCTCAACCAACGTGGTGTGCATCCCAGATGTGTGCAAATTGTTAAGAGTGCATAAAAGACACCGTCTTCGCGGCGGACGATCCAGACCCCGAATGGTTCTTTTTTGTATTTTTCACTGACACTTCCGGGTGGATATTGTGCTGGAAAACCTGCTTTAAAGACAGATGATGGTTCATAGAGAACACGGGGATACAGATACCTAACTAAACCTGCGCCGAAACATAAACTGAGTGCGCCTGTGAAACTTCCCCATCCAAGATATTTGAAGAATTTACGTCGAGACAACGTTGTTACCCCCATCAAAAATCACGTTTTTGTATGCTATAGAGTATAGCACAATATGCAATTCTTTGCACAGTAATTGGTCTGTTAAAATTATAGTCTCACGGATATCCGTGAATTATTTGGGAGGGTGGAAGGGGGGAAGGATGGAAAGATGGAAGAGGGGAAGAGGATGGAAGAAGGGAAGGGTAGAAGGGCGGAAGAGGAAAGGATGGAAGAGGGGAAGGATGAGTGGGTGGAAGATTGGAAGGGTGGAAGAGAAGAAGAGGGGTGGAAGATTGGAAGGGTGGAAGCACAAACGAGAATAGACCAAGCACCAGCGGTGCGAAAGGTATATAGTCCGTTTGAATTACAAACCCCTAAGCACCAGCGGTGCGAAAGGTATATAGCGTAAATCGAGCGGACAAAATCATCCCCACAAGAGAGAATGAATCAAGTCCTTGTCGGTTTGTTCGTCGTCTGAACCAGGATTAGTGCGGATTTCCAGGATTTTTTCATCACATCTTTTTTTGAACATTGATCTGTAATGTTTCATCACACAAAGCCAAATGCTAATGTTATCTAACGCATTTTCTGATGCAGATGTCCAATCCTGAAAATCTGACAATCCTGCCAATCCTGGTTCAGACAAACGAACAGAACAGTAAACGGATATTTATATTCGCCTCCGTTGGGGTATGGTTTATGTGAGATAAAACGTTGATCAATTGACAGGAAAATTGCAAATGTTTATTCAGCAAGCAGATAGTTGCTGATAATCTCTGCTGCAACTTCTCCGTTTAAAAGTCCCTTTTCTACTGATAATGTTGTATTATGAACGATTGCAAGTCTTCCAAGGTTTCCATCTCGGACGATGACAGGATCAGCGTATGTTGCTTGTGCATCTCCAGTATCGCTTGCGAAAACCTTTTCAGCAAACCAATCGCCCTGAAGTTGCTTCAAGGGCATAGGTCTTCCAGCAGTTTCAAAACTAACTAAACTTGGTGTCAAATCTTTACCATCGGATGTGACAATCATATTCGCATTTACCGGTAGCCCTGTAGCATCACGCCATATTAGTATATCAGGATTATCCATTAAGTTTTGCAGCCCTGCATCTCCGTTATCTCTACCATCTTGATCACTAACGAATGCGATATAATCAGCGTGATTCAGAATTGTATCTCCATCTGTGGTTTCAATCCAATTTTCTGCGATTGACCCATCGGGTTGTGAATTACCTTGCGGATAAACGGTAGAAGGAATCACACCGTAAAGGATTAAAACATTAACAGAACCGTCACCGGTAGTCTGAAGTATCCAGTCTCTGAGATATCTATCATCATCCGTAATTTTTACTTCAATTCCCTCAGATTCCAATAGACTTTTTGTCGTTTCTGCTGCCATTTTTGCATCATCCAATGTTATCCAGGAACTACGATAGGTATAAATCAAGACATCCGGGATTACTTCTGGAATTGTTTCTCCGAAGTGTTGTGCGACAAGCACTAAATCTAATACATTTACAGTGCCGTCACCAGTCACATCCGCAACTGCGTTGTTAGTACCGAAATTTTGACTGACTAACACCAAATCCAAAACATTCACTACACGGTCTTGATTGACATCCCAAGGGGTTTCATTTGTGCTGTCCTCTTCAGTGGTAGCGTTCTGTCCAATACTCAACACAGTAAATCCGATACATAATCCAATAGAAACAAATACACATATCATTAACGATCTTATGGTAAATCTATTCATTTTATCTCCTTTGCTTTTTTGAGTTGTAAGCCATAAGTTAGACTTCATGTGTATTGTATGAATTGGAAGATATGTTGTCAATAGTAATATTCGGACAATATCGTGCCGTGAAGGTTGATTCAACAGAATCTCAAAAATCCGTGGTTTTGACAGTTGAGAAATCGTTAAGTTGATATTTATGGGTTACACTACTGTCCTACCCGACCTACAGATAGCACTATACAAAGCACTACGATAACTTTTCATAAGAACTCACATTACCGAGAAATCTTTATCTCTCCCCACGCAATAGTGAGTTTCGCTTGAGGACTGACAGCAAGTCCTTGTGCGTTGAAGTTTGTTTCGATTTCATTCTCTGTTAGTGCACGATTATAGATGCCTACCTCATCTATCAGCCCTTCAAAATATCTACGAGTGGTTTTATTAATTCTTACAGATGCACCGATGAATAATGGAGATTCTGTTGTGATATCTGTACCCTCAGACGGTCCACCTTCCGCATCTAATTCACCATCAATATAGATACGAGTATAGTCCGATCTATCGGCGACAAAGACTACATGATGCCATTTTTCATCTACAACATCACTAACGGAATTAAAGTCTATTTTGGGTCCTCCCCCGCCTTCATTTGCTATTGTCACCTGTATTTTGGTACCTACTATTTTCAACAGGAATCTCGCGTTGCCGCCGCCGTCCCCCTTGCTAAGAATTGTAGATTGCCCTCCATCCAATTCTGGTGTTTTGTCAACTTTGATCCAAGCCATCATTGAGAAATCTTGCTCTCCATCAAAATCCAAACCACCATTTGCAGGTGATGTGACATCAATTACATCTGGTTCACCCCCGAATTCAAACGCTTCACCGATTTTGCCTTTGACCTGCTTTGGGTCGCCTACAATCTCGCCGTCATTTCCTCCAATAAGATCAATTACGGTCTTACCTCGTACCTCTGTCGTATCAAAACTCCAGTAACTAACTAATCCTTTTTCTACAACCTGACTTTCAAGTGGAATCGTCTGCCAGATAAAGAATGCTAATGCTATTACCATACTCATTATTGCTTTCATCTAACTTTTCCTCACTTATGTTAATAATGTAATCGTCTAACTCCTAAGTAAGTTTACAAAAAATCCATTCTTATGCACGCATCTAATGACACAATATATTAGAATTATATCATATAATAGAACAGAGAGGCAATGGGTGTTGGGTGCCTCTGCCCACCTTATTTTTGGATCTTGATTATTTTTCTGTTTTATGTTATACTTGAGTGTCAGACACAAGTTTGAGGAGGAAGAAACAGTGCCATTTTGCCCAGATTGTCGAACAACATTCCAAGAAGATGTATTAACCTGTGATAAATGCCATGTTGATCTGCTTCCAGATTTAGCACCAACACAAGTTTCTGAATATGTGGATTGGCAGATTGTGTGTTCCGTGCCAAATGAAGTCGCTGGGTATATCCTCAAAAGTGTGTTGGAGGATGAGGGGCTTCAGGTCTATCTGCATTCCCATGAGATGTCATTTTACGGCGGCATAAAGGGACATCCCGGTAAATCTGAATGGGGTGATATTCTTGTACCGGCGGACAGCGTAAGATATGCACAGGATTGTATAAAAGCATATTACGATTCATTGAAAGAAGGTTAAATTTGGCGAGGAGACGCCATGATAATTGCCATTGAGCGGGTATTTGTTAGTGAATAAGTATATATTTAAGGCTAAGTTTTACTATAATCTCTGTCAGGTATTTTTATGATTAGATTCCGTACCATTCTGATTTGCTCCGTATTACTGATGTTGGTAGTGTCAACTTCAGCTGTTTTAGGTGATGTCTACAAAATCAAGGAGAGGGATAACTTACTGATTGCAGTGATTGGACAACCAGAATATACGCAGACTGTTCAGGTGAGAGAAGATGGTAGGATAAGTTACTTTGGGGGGGACTTGGAAGTTGCGGGTAAATCTACCGACGAAGTAAATAGACTCATTTATGATTTTTTACAGAATGAAGAACTTGTTAATAATCCAATAATTATGGTTTCTCCGGTGCTACACGAGACCGGTGTTATTGTAGGGGGTGCTGTAAACAATCCTGGACGGTATCCGATCTCTCCCGAGTCCTCAACCGACTTATATCGTGCGATTGCACTTGCAGGTGGGTTTACTGAAAACGCAGATAGACAGCAAGTCCGGTTGATTCGCTATAAACCAAATATCCCGAAAAAGGATCGATCAGATGATGTAACCAAGCAGAGAAACGGAACTTACTCGGATGCTTCTAACGTTGAGATTTTTGATCTTTCTACAAACCAACCCTACCGAGAGATAAGAGTGGCTGCGACTGACTTGGTGTATGTTGTGCCACTGAGTGTGATAGAAGTGCAAGGAGAAGTTAAGACGCCTGGGAAACTTTTTATCCGACAGAGCGTGAGTATTACAAATGCTTTAGCAAGAGCAGGTGGTATGACGGAAGAGGCGAATCTGAGTTCATTTGTAAAAATCAATAAAGATGGAACGCATATCGTTTTTAGTATCTCTGAAGAATATTGGCAAGATACGGAGGAGAATGAAAAGGAGATTTCACTGACAGATGGTGAGGTACTTTTTGTTCCGAACGCGATTAAAATGGAGCCGATCTATGTTACAGGCTATGTACGCGCACCGGGCGCGCAACGGGTGAGAGGTCCCTTGACTATCAATAAAGCGATTGCTTTGGCAGGTGGATTTGAAGATGAAGCCGATTCAAAGAAACTCTTTATTCATCGTACGGATGGAACTATTATTGAACATAACTATATTGTTGGTAAAGATACGACTATACTCTATCCTGGTGACATTATAGAAGTAAAGAAACGTTTTCAATTGAATTGGGGTTTGATTAGTACAATGGCCTCTACGACAATAGCGATAACTTATTTTATTATTAATCTGACGCAGAACTAACACATGTTAAACGACCAAGATGAGAATGAAAACACGTTAGATCCGCCATCGTTTTTTGACAGCATAAGACGAAGGTATGATTTAACACCATCAATACTTCTGATAGTTGGATTCATTACTCTTTTTTTCCTCATTTTCCTTATCTACCCCCTCCTATATGTATTCAAAGAAGCATTCTGGATTGACGGTAAATTCAATCTTACATTCTTCAAATTGATGGTAACTGATACGAATAAGAGAGATTTGGTTATCAACAGTTTCAATATCGGCATTATGGTTACGCTGATAACGAGTCTCGTTAGTTTACCGCTTGCCTATTTTTTGACACGTTATAGGTTCCCAGGGAGGACCTGGCTACGTTCTGTTGTATTAATTCCGATGATTATGCCGCCTTTCGTTGGTGCGCTTGGTATGCAAAAGTTCTTCGGAGAATATGGTAGCATCAATATGCTGCTTGTAAAACTGAATCTGATTGATATGAGTAATACTATCGATTGGTTCGGCGGGGGGTTTTGGGGGGTTGTATTATTATCTACGCTTCACTTGTATCCGATAATGTATCTTAACATTGTTGCTGCATTGGCAAACGTGGATCCGAGTTTGGAGGAGGCGGCTGAGAATCTTGGTGCAACGCGTTTTCAGATCTTTAAGAAGATCACGCTTCCCCTTATGATCCCTGGATATTTTGCGGGTGCTATTCTCGTTTTTATTTGGGCATTTACCGATCTTGGTACACCTCTAATATTCGATTACAGTGAAGTAATTGCTGTTCAGATTTTCAAACAGATATCTGAGGCAAATGTTAATCCTATGGGATATGCATTGGTTGTCCTTGTGATTGTCTTAACAGCACTTGCCTTCTATGTGTCAAAACGGATGACAGGCAGTCGACAGTATGAGATGTTGGGAAGGGGACATGTAACATCCAGAGAGGAAGATACAGGTATTGGGATGCGAACTGTCATCTATGTTTTTATAGGTGGATTGACATTCGTTGCCCTGCTGCCACACATAAGTGTGATGTTAGCCTCTTTAACGCCGAATTCTGGTGCTTGGAATTTAACTGTGCTGCCAAAATCTTACACTTTTTCTCATTACATTGATACATTCACCCATTCAGACACGTTACCAAGTATACTGAACAGTCTAAAATACAGTATCTTCAGCACACTTCTTGCGCTTACAGTCGGTGTTGCAATTGCCTACCTACTGACACGAAAACGGATTCCGTTCCAAAACTTATTGGATGCTGTAGCGATGTTACCGCTTGCGCTTCCTGGCGTTGCTATAGCGTTCGGTTATATGGGTTGTTTTTCAAATACAACACCTTTACTGAGGTCTTTACCGGATAGCATTATAGGTCTGATTGATCCGAGGAAAAACCCGACACTTCTTCTGATCGTTGGCTATGCTGTCAGGCGGTTACCTTATATGTTACGTTCGATCTATGCGGGTTTCCAGCAGACGAGTGTAACGTATGAGGAAGCATCCCAGAATATGGGAGCGACACCTGTTCGGACGCTTTACAAGATCACGTTACCTCTGGTATTTGCGAACATCCTTGCGGGTGCGATCTTGGTTTTTTCATTTTCCATGCTTGAGGTAAGCGAAAGTCTGATTTTAGCGACAAATAGCAATTACTATCCAATAACTAAAGCGATATATTCGCTTTCGACGAGACATGAAAATGGTCCTTACATCGCCAGTGCACTTGGTGTGATTGGTATGTTAATACTCATCGTTTGTTTGCTTGGGGCAGGTAGAGTATTAGGTGGGAAATTAGGAGAGATATTCAGAATCTAACGCTTCTGTAGGAGCGATCTCCGAATCGCGACCTGCAATAATATGCTGACTAAACAATAGTATATTAACGTGAGTTTGATAAATCAGAACAAATAACTTACGTAGGTTGGGTAGAGGCACGAAACCCAACATTTTGACCCATTATAGAGCAATACATGTTGCCAGTTAATATTTGATTGGCGTGCCTCTACCCAACCTACAAAGAATATTGCATTTAATTATCAAACTCACGTTATAGTTAAAAAATGCTTATCCACTTCTTTTAAGTCTGCCGACCCGTTTTGCATATCTTTCAGCAAAATAGAATATATAAAAACCGACAGGAATGAGTACAATTCCTATTACAAGTAGCAATATCAGGTTACCTGCTTGACTCTGTATTGAAGCGTTTTCTAACATTGCTGCACGGATGGATTTTAGTGTATAAGTTGCAGGTGAAATGTGTGAAAGGGGTTGTAACCATTCTGGTAGTACATCAATTTCATAGTATATCCCGGAAACTAAGAGCAAGAGTGACTGTAGAATCCCTGTTGCGGCCTGACCTTTTTCAGGTGAGAGCAGTGGAAATATGGCTGCCATCAGTCCAATCCCGATAAAGGATAAACTTGAAATAAGAACAGTTACGGACATGGTAATCCAATTTGCCTGTCCTAAATCGATATATTCACCAAAGAAGAACGGCATAATGGCTAAGACTAAACCGGTGCGCAGCAATCCATAGAGTATTGCGAATAAGCAGGAACCCACAAGGTGTGTTATACGGTAGATAGGTGCCATGAAAGTGTATTCAATGGTTCCTTCCCATCGTTCCCATGTGATTGCGTCACTGACTTCCCGCATCATGATAGAGAGGAATCCCCAAATTAATGCGCCGATAACGAGGTAAAGTACGTCCTGACTTGTACCGCGCCCGACCATAATGAGTCCGATAGTAAGTGCATTGACGATTGAGTAGCTGAAAAAGAGTATCTCCCAATTAAGGTATCTCTTTAGTAGGTTGAAGTTTCGTTCTATGAATGCATAAGAGATGATTGTTTCTCTTCGGATATTCAACACTGTCTTACCCTTCCTCTTCTAAGTCTTTACCTGTCAATGCTATGAAAACATCTTCAAGTGTATTTGTAGATGCGTTTTCTGGCTGAGTCATCGTCAAGAGCTCTTTTACGGTTCCTTCTGCGATAAACTTTCCTTCGTCTATAATTGCGATTCTATCACAGAGTCTCTCTGCTTCTGTCATATCGTGTGTTGTAAGGAGTATAACGGCATTTCTTTCGTCTCGGATCTCTTCTATGAAGGTCTGTACATCTCTTTTGGATTTTGGATCGAGACCTGTTGTCGGTTCATCTAAGAGTAGTAGCATGGGAGTAGTTAGAAGTGCGCGTGCGATAGCGACTTTCTGTTGCATGCCGCGGGAAAGTTGTTCCATCTCTTCGTCCATCCATTTTGCTTCAAATCCCAGTCTTTCAAGGATCTGTCCTGCTTTTTTGGCGGCTGCTTTCGCGGGGATACCGTATAAACGTGCTGCATAGATGAGATTTTCGGCTGAGGAGAGTCTCTTAAAGAATGATGCTTCTACAGATACACGGTTCATTACACGTCTTACCTTCATGCTATGTTTTACGACGTCATCTCCGAAGACATGGATGCTTCCTGCGTCGGGTAGGAGTAGCGTTGAGATAAGACGAATTAGGGTTGATTTGCCGGATCCGTTTGCGCCAAGTATCCCGTATATTTCCCCGATTCCAACATCAAGGGAGATACCATCTACAGCGCGAATGGTCTCCTTTTCCCGTTTGAATAGTCTATAAAGTTTTTGAAAAAACCTTAGTTTTTCTTCAGGTTTTTTGGTACGGTGGAAATGCTTTTTGACGTCACGGATGCTTAATCCGTGTATATGACTCTTCATTGACTTATGTCTTAAAATACGAACCTATCCAATGATTGATTCTATTTGTCCTGTTTTTAACGAATGATTTGCTGCTAATGTTACTGCAAGTGTCTTTACTGCATCGGTGTATGATGATCGCACGAGCGTGTGATCTTTACTCTCCACAGCCTTGATAAATTGTTCAACCTGTCTGTAGTATCCTGCTTCTGATCCGTTGTATTCGATAGATTCTCCGCCAATCTGACCTCGCAAGTAGTTGTCGTGTGTGAGTTTGAGATATAAGTCATCACCTATCAGTTCTGTAGCGAAGTTTTCGTGTGCTCGTGCAACGCAAGTACTGGTAATGCTGGCAACTGCACCATTTTCGAATTTCAGATTACAGACTGTACATTCCTCAAAGTCAGCGATATCTTGAGATACGTTTTTGATCCCGAATGCTTGGACGGTTTTAACATCACCGAGGAAGTATCGGATGAGGTCAAACACATGTGTTGTCTGTTCTACCATCTGTCCCAGTGAGACATCGAATTTTCCCCACCAGGGATGGTTTGCTCCCATCCTTGCAAGGAAACGACCTATTCCCATTGAGAGTTTTCTATCTCCGACCAGCTCTTTTGCTTTGTCAGTAATGTCGCTGTACCGTGCCATATATCCGACTTGGTTTATTACGTTTGCTTCTGTTATTGCTTTTGAAGCGTTCTTTGCAGTTTCCAAGTCTTGTGCTACAGGTTTTGCTACGAAGACCGCTGCGCCTGATTCTGCTGAATCAGCGACCTGTGTTGTGTGTGCTCCGGGTGGGATACATGTAAAGACGACATCTGGGTTTTCTTTTTGAAGCATTTCACTGTGGTCGGTATAGGCTGTTGCGTTTTCATCCGATGCAACAGCTGCTGCGCGATCAGCATTGATATCGCAAACAGCAGCGATTGGGTATTCAAGTCTTCTTAGACTACCTCTGTAATTGCCAGCAATTCCGCCGCCACCAATAAAAGCGATTTTCAAATTCCCTTGGTTCATATTATTCTTCTCCTTACATACTCTACAAACATTACATAACATAACGTGAGTTTGATAAATCAGATTTCCCCAGGCCGGTAGGTTCGGTTTCCTAACCGAACCGGATCCTATGCAAAAACCTTGATGAACGCATCGGTACAAAACCGGTTCGGTTAGGAAACCGAACCTACCGGATCTATGCAAGTGATATTTTGGGCAAATGAAGACCGTATACCTATTATCAAACTCCCGTTAACATAAACGGCGATCATATTAGTTTTCTTATTTTATCTCTAAAATAACAGAAACTGGGTGATTTATTGTTGTTAATGTCCATATATTGTGTAATTCTTTCTGCCCATTCTGATTTTTCCTTCCCTACAGCCTGGTATCCTCTTTCTTTCAGTTTTATTGATCCTCCCGGATATATTGCATCGGCAAGAAGTTCCCATGTATCACAGATCGAGTCGTTATGGTACTGGTTAAGTATCTTATCTATGGCATCTGGATAAGCTCTCTTGATGGCGGAGAGATCACCAAGAAACCATGATTCACCCTCTTCAATCGCAAAACAGAACTGGGTATCTGGTTTTGGATAGCATGAATTCAGAACATCGATTAAAACTTGTCGAAACGACTTTAGACAGTTATCGTCTAAATCACAAACAACAAACAATACAACTGGGTAGTTTGAAGGATAATTAGAAAATGTTTTACCATAACCTCTAAGTAGTCTTGGAAGTTGATCAAGCAAAATCCGTTTATTCACATCAGTCTGACTCTTCAGGTTTTTTGGAAGATGTCCGATGCCTTTGTAGGCGTGAAGCTTGAATGTATGCTGTTCCCCGATAATACTGGGAATCAAATTCTCAAGCATTTTCTTACCTGACTGATCTTCAACAAGAAAAACAAAATTCATATTACAACCTTGGGTCGAGATAATCGCTGTACCAGAGTCCACCTAAGGGTAACCCTTCTTCAACCAGGTTATTTACAAGAGGATCTTCGCTTGCCCTACGAATACTGGAAAAACCATCTTCTCCCTTTTCCAAAATCCAAACCTCCTTCGGTTCTAAGGCATCAACGAAGTATGGCTGATGTGTTGTGACAAAAACTTGTGATCCACCCCTGGTTCCAGTTGCATGCTCTCTGAATTCCGTTACGAGAATATCTAACAATTTGTGATATAAACCGTTTTCAGGTTCCTCAATACATAAAAAAGGTGGCGGTGTTGGATTCTCAAGCATGAGTAGATAAGCAAACAGTTTGAGCGTGCCATCAGACATCTGTTGTGCATAAAATGGATCTTTAAAACCCTTATCGTTAAATTTCAGTAATAGTCGACCATCATTCGTTTCTTCTGTATCAATTTGGTTTATCCCAGGAATTTTATCGGCGATTTTTTTCAATATTGTTTCAAATCTATGTTGGTGTTCCCGTTGCATGAATTGGACAACATTTCCAAGATTATCTCCTTGGGTATTAAGCTGCTTTTGAGGACCTGCAAGGGGTAGGCTGCGCGCTGCATCAGGAATGAAATAACTTAGATACCAACCTTCAATGAATCTTCGAAAAGCAGAAATTCTCGGATGTTGTTTCAATGCACCGAGTGTAGCAATTCCGAGTTTCCGATTGTCGTCCATCTCAATTCCTTCTTTCTCTTCAGATTCACTCTCGTCTACCATAGCCTGAGAAATATCAAAATCTTCACTATCTTCTACAAACTCTATTCCTTCCTGTTCACCCTTCCAGGCTACGCCTTTACCTTTATCCAGAATCAGAAAAGAGTATGGCCATCCTCTACTTTGTCCTTTTCGTCTTTGTCGAAACCTTTCTCGTAGCACATACGGATAGCCAAACTCGTCAGCGGAAATAGCAATTTGGTAAGTGATCGGTCTTGCATTTCCGTGTTCTCTATAGTAAACGTCAAACGCGATAGGATCTGTTGTTCCTTGTGTCCGAATTTTGTCAAATCCTCCCCGTCCACGGGCATTGCATGCTTCTTCAACATTATTAGATTTAAGGGCTTCAGACAAGAAACCGAAAGCGTCAAACAGTGCGCTCTTACCCACTCCATTCTTTCCAATTATGGCAATCATTGGTGTGAGTGCTTCTTCTTTTCGTTTGTCCCAAAGACGACCCAGTGTAACATCCTTCAGAACACCATAATTCCTGACTCTAAAACCTTCTAATGTTGCCATAATTCTACCTCTAAGCAAGAATACTTTTATCCATTCGGTCAGGGAAACAGAGACCCTCCGTATCAATCATCTGCTGGAACCGCAACTCCATACAATTCTTCATCCGATACGGGACGGAAACGTGCATCGGGATTTCTTAGAAAAACGTTGCGTATGTCTGTCGTTATAGCATATAGTCCAGGCATCACAAACAACGTCATTATTGTAGCGAATGCGAGTCCAAAGATAATGGTATATGCCATCGGCATCCAGATCGGAGATTTACCACCAAGTCCGATTGCCATGGGTATCAAACCGATAATCGTTGTCATGGATGTTAACATGATTGGTCTTAAACGGACACTTCCACCTTTCAAAATTGCATACCACCTATTGTATCCGCGTTCTCTGTATTTGTTGATAAAGTCGATGAGTACAATTGAATCATTGACGACGATTCCAGCAAGAGCGACGATTCCAAACATTGCGATCATACTCAATGTTGCGTTAGATATTAATAAACCGACCATAGCACCCATCATGCCGAATGGTACTGCAAAGAGTATGATGATGGGTTGTAGGAAGGATTTGAATTGCGCTCCCAGAATCATGTATATAACAAGTAATCCAACGATAAATAGTTTCCATAACTCAGCAAACGATTCTCTGATTTCATCAAACACACCCCGAAAATCGAGTCGGTAACCGGGATATAGTGATTCTATGTCTGCAAATGCCGCTATTAGTTTTTGATTAACCTCGAAAGGCGTTGTTTTATCTCTATCAACGGATGCATAGACAGTGATTGCGCGTTCCCCTTCAAACCGTTTTATATCAGCATATCCTTTCTCCTCAACGATATGTGCTACCTCTTTGAGTGGAAATAGAATCCCTGTTGGTGATGCTATCACCATATCATTTAGTTCCTCAATGGTCTGCAATCGGTCTTCGTCGTATCTAACGATGACATCAATGGACTCATCTGCTTCCCGGTATGTAGTTGCTTTAGCACCTTCGATTGCAGTTCGTATGGTCTGTGCTACCTGTAGTGTTGACATTCTATAATATGCTGCTTTTTCAGGTTTGAGGTAGATACGGAGTTCAGATTTGCCGATTCTGAAATCGTCCCGTATATCTTCCACACCATCAATCTCACTTAATGTCCCTTTCAACTGATCTGCGATTTCTGCAAGTTTTGAAAAATAGGAACCTTTTACTTTTACTTCAACATCCTGTCCTTGTGGAGGTCCACCTTGCAATTTAACGAAGTTTAATTTTTCAATACCGCTAATTTGCGTTGTCTTTTCTCGTAAAGTGTTTAGAATCTGATCCGTATTTCGTTCGCGTTGATTTTTTGGTACAAGTTCAATAATGAGTTCACCAAAATTGGATCCGAAAGTTATACTGTCTAATAGACCTGATGTGGGTGTATGTAAACCGATGTTGCTAACCACAGCAGAGACTTCATCCTTTGGTAGTGTGCTGGCTGCAGTTTCAAGTTGTGCCATCACATCGGTTGTTTCCTGTATACCGTAGGAAGGTGGCATCTCTGCTTTTACGTAGAATTGCGGAAAATCTTCACCAGGAAAGAGTTCTTTGTCGAGTACCATGAATGCACTGACGCATGTAATCAGTCCGATTAGAAGCACACTGCCGACAAAGACGTAGCGGTAACGAAGCGTGACTTTTAGGATTCTAACATATCTGTTACGCACCATGTCAAAGATCATTGCGAACCAGGTAAAGAATCCGGTGAAGAAGATGCTGAAAGTAAATGCCTTTTGCGATCGTCCGCGGAGTCTTTCAAGTCTACTGCGTCCTGTTTCCGTTCTCGCTTTACCCCATTCGGATACGTGTGCGGGTAAAATAACAAAGACTTCAAAGAGAGAAGCGATTAAGACGATGATAGCCATAATTGGCACGATTCGCATGAACTGTCCTGAGACTCCAGACATAAACATCAAGGGACCGAATGCGCCAATAGTAGTTAGACTTGCTGCGACGACGGGCCACCCGACTTCTTCTGCTCCTCGAATAGCGGCAACTTTCGGTGTTGCTCCATTTTCAATGTGTCGGTATGTATTCTCTATGACGACGATTGCATCATCTACAACGATTCCGACTACCAGAATAAGTCCAAAGAGTGCTACACCACTCATCGTGTATCCTGCGATTGACATGAACCAGAAAGTTGCCATGAATGCTACAGGAATACCAAGTGCTGCGAACAGCGCATTTCTCCAACCGATGAACAGAAATAACATTAGAATAACAAGTATCAATCCGAATATTGCATTGGTTTCAAGAATTCCAAGTCGTTCCTTTAAGATGACAGAATAATCGTTTACAGGAGTCAATACAGCCCCATCGGGAAGGTCATTTTTCCATTCAGCGACTAATTCGCGAAGTTGTGCGACAAGTGTTATCGTGTTCCCTTCTTTCTTTTTTTGGACGCTTAGACTGATTGACGTCTCTCCACCAATCCGAGAAAGTGTTCTGGGTTTTTCATAAGTGTCAGAAACTGTAGCGATGTCACTTAATCTGAGCGGTGTTCCGGTGGGTTGGACGTTGATAATTGTGTCCCCGATATAAACAGGATCAGGAAATTCACCCATTGTCCTTACCATAAACTCTGTGTTTGCAATTTCCATTGTTCCTGCTGGTAAATTTATGTTTCCAACTTGCAGGGCAGTTGAGATAGCAGCGATAGGTAGATTGTAAGCTTTAAGTTTATCTGGGTCTACCTCAATCCATATTTCTCTTTCACGTAGTCCTGCTATCTGAACAGAGGCGATGTTTTTTATTTCTAATATTTCGTCTTTTAGATTCTCGGCTATATCGCGCATCTGTGCTTCAGATATGCTTCCGCCGACGACTATTGTCAGCATTGGGAATCCGGATGATACATCCAGTTCTTGAACTATCGGTTCATCCAAGATCTCATCTGGTAAATCATTTACCTGTTCTATAGCCGTTTTGAGGTTATCCATTTCTTTGTCGAAGTCACGTTCACTCATTTCCTCAAAATCGACAGTGATGATGGATCTTCCTTCGGATGATGTGGAGAGCATTAGGTTGATTTTATTTACGTTTTCTTCAATAGAATCTTCAATAGGAGCGGTGACCAGTTTTTCTACTTCTTCTGGCGATGCACCTGGATATAGTGTGGTAATGGTAGCAGTTTGTAAAGCGATTTCGGGTGTGAGTTCTCGGGGAAGGGTTATCCATGCATACACCCCAAATATTATGATTAAAATCATCAGCATATTTGCGAATACTGGGTTGTTGACAGACATTTTTGGAATGGACATAAGGGTGTGTTTTCTCCTTGTATGTTGATCTTTTCTGAATTTGTTTTTTATTTTAAATAAGGGCGGCCACATCCCACCGCCCTATAGCTGAATTCTACCTTTGATTGTCAACTTAATCTTTCTTTAAGGCTCCCCATGTTGTTGCTAACTTATTGCTCGGTTCGACTAAGAAAGGTTTAATACCTGCTCCTTCAATTGACAATTGGTCTATTAGGAGAGTGACTGTTTGTCCTCCCCAATTGTTCATGAAACCTATTCCAACTTTTTTGACTTTAAAGTTATGGTTCCAAGATTTATTTTGCGCGAGAGACCAATCATCCTTGTCATCCTTGCGGAAGTAACCTGAAAAGGTATCTCCTTCTTTAATAAGTTTGAGATGCAGGGGAACATCAAAACCCATCTGTGGATGTCCATGGTCATTCCAAGCCGACTTGATCATACTTCCTATAAGTGCCTTTTGTGGTAGATTCGATTCTCCACCAAATAAAAGGCATGCATAGTTTAGTTGGTCATCGCTATAGATGAATATACCGATCCATGCATCCGCAGGTTTGTCTGGATTAGAAGAAAATATACCACTGACTGTAATGTCATCCGATGCGCTGTCAGGTATATCTCTTTCAATCATAGGTTTATCAGCTGTTGTATGTCCCCAATTACCTGGATTGGTTATGTGCAAGAATCCGTCTTTAACTTCATATTCTGTCTGTTTGTTGTTATGATCACGGAATTCCCAGCCTTCTTCAAGTTTGTTTCCATCAAAATTATCTGTCCATGTATCTGCGTTAGAGTCAGCAATTAGGCTGATGCAAATAACAATGCATACAGAAAACAATATTACAGATAAGTACGACCGTTTCATAATTATCTCCTTATTGAATTTTTAAACATAGACATCATAACTCAAGAGGCACAATCAGGATGAATGTGGCAGAATACGCGTTCGGTATTCTGCATTAAAGACGCACAATCTAACAGAATGTGGCAGAATACGCGTTTGGTATTCTGCATTAAAGACGCACAATCTGACAGAATGTACTACAAATTAGATTTTAATTTTCCCCATGTAGTAGCAAGTTTGTTTGATGGTTCTACAGGTGAAACACCGCCAAGTGCCCCGTCTAAACCAACATCCATGATTGTTTGGATGTCTTCTTCAGTCAGAACATCCTTGAATATAGCGACTTCATCGATTATACCGACGAAATATGAACCACTGTTCCATTTGCCAATATCAACGGGGTTAGCATTTCCGACAGGATCCCCAGTACGTGTACTTGATCCTGCACGTTCACCGTTGACGTAGATGATAAGTTGATCGGTGTTGGCAGAGTTGTCGTAACTTGCAGCGTAGTGAATCCATGTATCCGTAGCGGGGACACCGGCGGATGCTCTCGGTTCCCAACCGTCTATGTTGACAAATGTTGACATTTTATTACCTTCTGCGGGTACATCAATACGCAATAGGTATTCTGCGTTCTTAGAAATCAACATCCTATGCTGAGAAATGTTTGTTGCATAGAACCACACCATCATCGTATGTTTATCACCGAGTTGTAAATCGGGTGTTGAGTCGATGGTAACGGATTGTCCGCCATCAAATTCTAATGCGTCTCCAAATTTTCCATCTGTCCAGTCGGCACCGTTGATGGTACCATGATTTTCCTTTCCGGAAGAATCTTCTGCTTCGTCACCAGATCCTTCATCAAAGAGCCATACACCGACTGCTGTTTCTGGGTCTATCTTTGCTGAACTTATGTTGGGTTGCAGCCATAGTAAGCAACAAAACAGTGCTATAGACGTTAATAGTACTTTCATTTTTGTCTCCTTCATAATGTATGCTGGATTATGTTTCAAGTGAAATTGATCAACCTTTCAGTATTTCTAAATACAAGTAATAAATTATAGCATTATAGTTGGTAATATGCCATAGAATTTTTCTTCCTATGAATTTTTTAGATTGACTTATACCATTTAAAAATGATACAATAACATATTCATTTTAATATTTTAATATGCGGAGGAAAAGTTAAATGTACAAAGGTATAATGTTGTATGGAATTGTTTTGATCATGGTGTTTGCTGTGAGTTTTACTTATGCTGTTGAAGAAGGTGACATTGTTGTTTACTACTCTTTTGATAGACTTGATGGGAAGAAATTTGTAGATGATTCGGGTAATGGTAACGATGCGGAACTTTCTGGCAGCGGCAAATTAGTGGATGGTCAATTTGGTAAAGCAGTTCATTTAGATGGCGGGATCGTTCAAATGGCGCCTGCTAACGATTTTATTGTGCCGATCGGTGAAAATGGACAAATCACAATGGAAGCATGGTTCTACATAAATACACACAGTGGACATAGTGGGATCATCTCTATAGAAACAGTTGATGCAGGTTGTTGTGAGTTTCGTACTATGGTAAATCCCA
Organism: Candidatus Poribacteria bacterium; assembly: GCA_022824835.1. Classification (GTDB taxonomy): domain Bacteria; phylum Poribacteria; class WGA-4E; order WGA-4E; family WGA-3G; genus MSPOR6. Next base: position 40,033 of record JAJDZB010000113.1, read on the forward strand.
ATTTTAAATCCATTTTGGGATGCTGCACACCATGCGGATAAGAGTCTCGGAAATTTCAAATTTGAGCTCAAGACATGGTATCACTATGTATTAGTGGCTGATGGTAATGATGGAAAGATATATGTCAACGGTGAATTCATAGGGTCACAGCCTGAAAACTTTAAGTTTCCAAAATTCAAAGAGGCTGCGATTTATATCGGTGCTGGTGAGAGTCCAAATCATCACAAGCTTGAAGATGGTATAATTGATGAGGTTGTTATCTATTCAAAAGCATTGACTGAAGCGGAAGTAAAGGCTTCTATGGAATTAGGTGTGGAAGGGGTTCTCGCTGTGGAAGCTAAAGATAAATTAACGACAACCTGGGGTGATCTTAAGACAAATTTTTAAGTGCAATGGTGCGATAAGGATATCGCACCTACCGGGGGATAAAAGGACTTTGTTTGATGAAATTAGGGTTTTTGTCTAAAATTTTTGAAGGTGCTTTGAGCATAGAGAAGACGTACAATCAATGCGACAAAGCTTTGGGGGCATTGCGGACATACAATGAGAAACGCGAAAAAGCAAATGTCCCCTATTCTGCTTCAGAAAAAGCTGAACTTGACAATGTTGTTAACATAGCAATAGAAAGTGCTACTCGGATAGTTGAGAAGGAAGGGGACCGGAATTGGCCTGGTGTTTTTCGAGAAATGCATAAGAACTTAGCAAATATCTATCTGGAACTTGAGGAATATGATAAAGTTCGTGAGTATTGTGAAGCACTACAGAACTATGGAGAGGTAGGAAAGCTTGACGCAGAAGAAGTTATCCGTACCTTAAATGAACGTGAAAACGGAGAAACAGCATCGCATTAACACTTTGACTTCTCTTATCACACGAAGATTCAAGATCGAAAGATGTCTTTTCTGAATCCTGCTGCCTTTTACCTGATTGGCA
>JAJDZB010000001.1:0-88595 GCA_022824835.1 Candidatus Poribacteria bacterium
ATTTCGTAGGTCGGGTAGAGCGAAGCAAAACCCGACACGTAGGATTAGATAGGGCTTCCATGTCGGGTTTCGCTTCGCTCTACCCGACCTACAATTTATTTATGACAATTTGTCAATTAGAAATGGTATAACAATACATAATAGCATGAGGAATCAAAAGATGGAACAGGAACGACAAAATGAAATACGGGGACTTTTACAGATATTAGAACAGACAGCGGAAATCGCTGAAGATGCTATCTTGACTGAGGCATATAAGAATGCGGAAGAAAGATGTATAACACAATTCAATAAGGTCTTGAAAAGACTTACAGAGATTGATGCGGCACCTCATGACTTATTTGATGCGCTTCAGGAAGATGCATCTTACAGTGAAATTAGTATCGCCTGTCATCACCTCGCCGCTTATCTCAGCGAGGGGCTTGGAGCCTTTCCTGATCTAAAAGGTATGATGACAAATATTCTTGGTAAAAAGTTCATTGATGACATCACGGATGAATTCAAGGAGAGTAAATTCGGTGATCTGATTCGCAACGCAATGCCAGATTTTTTAACACTCAAAACCTTAGACGATATCTCTAAATCGTATGATGTCAGTCATAACGGACCGAAAAGATTAATCATTGATACTGAGTTAGGTGCAATAAAGATACATACAGCAGACACAGATAAGGTTAATGTTTTTGTCCACAGGTCTGCTCAGATTAAGTCAGATAGACTTGCTGCCGATATACTTGATGATTTTCAAGTGGATTTTATTGAAGAAGGTAAGAATCTGAAAATCGATGGAAACTTCATCACCGAAAAACAGCATTGGAGAAAAATCGCGGATCGTATTGATATCGGCTTTGATGTTGTTGTTCCACGAAGCCGTTATGATATTGACCTTAAAACGAAGAATGGAGACATCACCGTAACTGATGTGAATGGGGCAGTTGAATGCAGAACTGCAAACGGGAATCTCCAATTCCAAAATATCACTGGACTACTGTACGCGTACACAGAGAAAGGAAATGTCAGACTGAATAAAGGTAAAGGAGACATCAAATTAGAAACATTACGCGGGGATATAGATATATCTGATAACACTGGAAAGGTTGATACGGTAACTTCTGGTGGTAACCTCCGTTGCACAGATGTTGTCGGTGAGATTACCGGTGAATCTTCAGGTGGATTCATAAAGATCATTACATGTAAGGGTGGTGTAAAATTAGATGCATCTGGTGGCAGCATAGATGTAGACAACGATGGTCCGATTACAGCTAAGACTATCGGCGGCTCAGTCAATGCAACTATCACGGGTCAACTAAAGGCTGATTCAGTCATAGAAGCATCTGGAGGGGATATTACAGTATCACTCATCCCCGCGTTAGCAGCAAAGCTTGATGCAAGAAGTGTTGGCGGGGAGGTAAAATCTGATCTACCCATCATCAGTACAGCCAATGACAATTCTGAATCATGGAAAATGTTAGGTGTTATCAATAGTGAAGGTCCCTTAATGACCCTTCGCAGTGTTGGTGGAGACATTATATTAAAAAGTAAACATATTATAGAATAGTTCCGTTGCTATTCATCCTTGATTGTGCTACAAAACACTTCATACCACCAAAAAAAACTCCACGCTTAGAAAATGATCTTATCAATCTGTAGCACATTCATCCTTGATTGTGCTACAAAACACTTCATGCCACGCAAAAAGTTTTGTCAAATAGAGTAACATAATATTTACACACCCAAATAGACAAATATCCTTGCTTATATATCTCCAATTTGCTATAATCAGGAAAACTTTTTATAGACGGTTGACTGAATGCGTTCTAAATGACCTTCAGTAATCACTAACACACTACAGAATTATAGTAAATTTTTGAATTAATTATACAGTCTGTACCAGTGCGGTTGGGAAACCGCACCTACCGGGGTCCGAAAGTGTGTAATTATTTTCAAACTTCACCATAAAGGAGTTACAGTAATGAAACGGTTGTCTATATGTTTTATACTCTTAGCGATGATAGTCGTAATGGGTTGTGGAGATCAACAGAAATCACTAACTATCGTCTGGGCAGAATGGGACCCAGCAAACTATTTAACGACGCTTTCCGAGGATTTTACTGCAGAAACAGGAATCGCAGTTGATGTCGTCCAGATTCCTTGGGATAAATTCCAAGATAAAGTCTTCAATTCATTTGTTGGAAAGAGCGATTTATATGATATCGTCATCGGTGATAGTCAATGGCTCGGAAGAAACTCAGTAGGCGGACACTATATTGACTTGACCGATTGGATCAATGAAAATATTGATGTAGCCTCTATACATGAACTTGCAATGACTGCATTTGCTGAGTATCCGAAAGGTAGCAATAAATACTGGGCTTTACCTGCTGAGGTCGATGCTGCAGGATATGTTTATCGTAAAGACCTTTTTGAAGCCCCAGAAGAGATGACGGCATTTCAAGAGAAATACGGGTATGAGCTTGCTCCACCCAAAACATACGCACAACTCCGAGATATAGCTGAATTCTTTACGCGTCCAGACGAAGACCTGTATGGAATTGCAACTTGGTATAGCAAAGAATACGATGGCATAACGATGGGATTTCAACAGGTTATGTGGAGTTTCGGTGCATCTTATGGTGACTCAGATACTTTTAAGGTTGATGGATACATTAACACTGATAAAGCAGTAGCAGCACTTGAGTTTTACAAAGATCTATTAGACTTTGCACCAGCAGATGCACCAAACTACTATTTTTCAGAAACAAATAATGCATATACCGCTGGAAAAGTAGCGATGGCAATGAACTATTTCGCGTTTTTTCCAGGGGTGCTTGATCCAGAAAAGAATCCTGCCTCACATGACAAAAGTGGGTTCTTTATTGCACCCGCTGGACCTGACGGTGACCATTATATCAGTATCGGTGGACAAGGGATGTCTATTTCAACGTATTCAAAGAATCAAGATACTGCAAAACAGTACCTAAAATGGTTCATGCAGAAATCTGTACAGGACAAATGGGCAAAACTGGGTGGTCTTACACCTCATAAAGAGGTATTGCAATCTGATGCATTCAAAACTGCAACAGCCTTCAATGAGGCATTCGCTGCAAGTTTTCCATATCTACGCGATTTCTGGGCAGTTCCACAATATGCGGAACTCTTGGAAGCATGTCAGACCAACTGGAGTGAAGCAATTACAGATATAAAAACACCGAAGGAAGCTTTAGATAACATCGCTGTGAAACACGAAGAGATCTTTCAGGAAGCCATGAAGGAAAACACTGACGAGTGATCAGTTCAATCTACGTTTTCAGATGATTCGGGACTTATGCAATTTCGAAAGTTACGTTCTCTTTGCTGTCTGTTCAGTATATGATGCGTTCAAACCGAAAATGTGTAAGTCCTAATACTTGCTGTTTGTTGTCTCGTGTAGTTGTCTGATTGATGCATTAACAATTGTCGTATGAAGTTCAACCGTTTCTCACATGGCATGAGTGATTACCAACTAAAGATGGCATTTATTATGCCAACGATGGTTTTGCTCATTCTGATGAATATCTTCCCTCTTCTTTGGTCACTGTTTTTAAGCTTTCATGACTACGATGCGTCAATGCCAAAAAGTCCAAGGTTTATCGGAGCGGATAACTACATTGATGTTCTCTCTGATCCAGACATGTGGGGTTATTTTCGAACGACCGCATATTTTGTCGTCTTGGCTGTATCTGCTCAGTTCCTGATTGGGTTTGGTTTAGCACTTCTTTTAAACCGTCATTTCATTGGTAAGGGCATCGTCACAACTTTACTACTCCTGCCGATGATGTTGTCCCCTGTTGTAGTCGCTCTATTTTGGCGATTCATCCTCGCTTCCGATGGTTCAGGGTTGCTCAACTTTCTATTGAGTCCTATCCAATACATCCCAATCATTAGAGATGTTTTCAGTCCACCCATTGCATGGACGACCCATCCAAAGATAGCAATGTTAGCTGTCGTAATCGTTGATACGTGGATGTGGTCTCCTTTTATGATGTTAATCGCATTAGCAGGATTGAGTGCAATACCGAAATATCTATACGAGGCAGCAGATGTAGACAGAGCCTCTGCATGGTTCAAATTTAGACGTATTACGTTACCATTGGTTTCGCCACTTCTGCTCATAGCACTCCTGTTCCGGACTATGGATGCTTTCAAGATGTTTGACATTGTTTATGTGCTTACACGCGAGGGGGGACCTGGCAAAGTCACCGAAACCGTTTCAATGAATCTATATAGACTTGCATTTCGCAATTTTGATACCGGTAAAGCTTGTGCGTTGGCTTATATACTGCTTATAATTATCGTTGCACTGAGCAACATCTATGTAAAATACCTGAATAAAGTTAAGGGAGAGAATTAGCATAAAATGTTACGTTTTTTTACCGTGTTACTCACACTTTTGATAAGACGTATTATACCGATAATTGCTGCTGTAAGAGGCTTTTCTAAGCTCATAATTGCAGCTTTAAAGTCCGTTTATAGGGCGTTCTTAGAGATGCTGCCAGTTTTACTAAAGATACTGATCTATTTTTTAATTGCTCTTGCTGTCATAATATACATTCTACCGATAATTTGGATTCTACTGACATCCCTAAAGGCTCCTGTAGACATTAACACAAAACTACCTAAATTCATATTCGCAATATCATTGGAGAATTATCTGAAACTGCTGCCAAAAGGAGACTTTCCTTTTGCAACACATCTGTTCATTTTTCAAACGGTTTTTGGCATAATCTTATTCACACTATTTTCTTTTATTAAGAATCCTTTTACGAATCTCCTTTCAACGCGAAATCTTGGAATTATTTGGAACACTATTTTTGTAGTTACGTGCATACTTAGTTTTTTCACTACAGAACCTACGCAGAGCAGGTTACAAGTTGATGTTAGGTATCAGTTCTTTTCTTTAATCGTATGTGCAGTTGTTGCATATCTATTGGTAAATCCCTGGAAGAAAAACACAATCACCTTGCACGAAACTACTAACGGGATAGCAGTACACGACAGCAAGGGGAACTTGGTGTTTTTAATACCGGTTATATTGTCTACTATTGGTGTCATTATCTGTTTAGCTAATGGTGGTTCTAATTTCTTCTATCAGTTATTAAACAGTATCATTGTCGGTGGTGGTAGTACGATCCTCGCTGTGGGTTTAGGAACAATAGCAGCTTATGCTTTTTCACGTTTCAACATAGCTGGCAAGGAAGATCTCCTATTTTTCATTGTAAGTACCCGGATGCTTCCACCTGTAGTGGTTGTCATTCCGATCTATCTGATGTACATTTCGTTGAAGTTAATAGATACGCATTTCGGATTAATTCTACTTTATACGACCTTCAATGTATCTTTTGCTGTTTGGTTGATGAAAGGATTCATTGATGAGATACCGAGAGAATACGAAGATGCGGCACTTGTTGATGGCTATACCCGTTTCCAAACATTCTTGAAAGTCGTCTTACCACAATCTGTAACAGGTATTGCTGCAACTGCTGTCTTCTGCTTAATTACCGCCTGGAATGAGTTTGCATTTGCACTCGTTTTGACAGAAACTGGCGGCAGAGCGGTAACCGCACCGCCATCTATAACAAGTGCGACCGGTTCTGCTGGCATGGATTGGGGCAAAATCGCTGCATCAACCTTCATCTTTCTGTTACCTGTCGCTATATTTACGTTCCTGATGCGTAGTCACCTCTTACGTGGTGTTACTTTTGGTGCTGTCAAGAAGTAGTGGACTGTCAATTCCCACATGTAGGTCGGGTAGAGCAAAGCGAAACCTATAAGTGTAAAGTTAAGGATGATTTTAGATCGTTATACCCCTTCTCAATACCTATTGTTATTGGGGTTGTAGTCTCTTTTAGTCCCTATGGGACTGAAGAGAGGACAACACGTAATTTTTCATAGCCGTTTAACCTTTAAAGTGCATCCATTCTGTTGTTAATATGGAGGTACAAGATGGCACAAAAGAGAAAAAACAAACAGAAGAACTTTCACGATGAAAGACGACAAATCATTATCCAGAGACATATACGGGATTTGGGTCTAAAATCAATAGAGGAATACAAAACGTGGTGTAGTGAGAATCACTTTAGTAGTAGTTTAAACAAATCTTCTATCCAACGACAGAAAGAGATCGATTTTGCAAAAGCTGCAATAGCAACGCAGCTACTGAGTGCTGAGAAAAAATGTAGGAATCTACAGGATATTATTCCCAAAATCTATAGCAATAAAGTTCGTGAAAGTGAACTCAGGAACGGAATCGCTAAAGAAATTGCACTTGCATTCAAGAGAACTAAAAACCCGAAGCTGCTTCTCAAAATTCTATTGTATCTTGATAAAAACTCCGATCTATTGGATGATGACTCCTATATTAATGGTATTGAAGCGATAGCAAAACACTATAAATGTTGGGTTCGTCCGCTTGAACATTGGCACGTCAAAAGACATAATCAAGCACGTCAGTTTTCTGAACTACTTCGGCATCTATTCGCTCATTACAGTGTGCCCTCTTTCATGGATAACGTTTGGTTTTCAGATAATGAAATACATCAGAAATGGTATATACATATCGGAACAGGTCAGAACATTAGAACCGCACCCGAATTACCGACACCCCTTACGAAGAAGATGGCACATCATTTTCTTAAAACGCCACAGCAATATAACGTTGATGAAGCATTGCGATGGGGTCAGGTGCATGCATTAGGTGGAGACAAACGTTTATTGGATGCATTTCGGGGCACGAGATTAATTGAGGATTTTGAACACGATGAATTCTGGCTAAATGTCTTCAGATTCTTCATCGCAAATCCTATGTTAGATGTCAGTCATGTGAATCCCATCATCGACTATATCTGGAATCAGAAATATCAAATTCAGCAAGTTGTTGTTGAAAGGGGGGTTGTAGAGGAACATGATCCACCGCAACCCAACTTTAGTATGAAAGGCAGAACACCCGATACGCTGCTTAAGCAGGTTAATGATTGGCATATAGCACTGGGTAAAGTCCAACGTGGCGGGAAACTACAATGGATGCCATCAGATATAGGTGAATTCCAAATAAAAATAAAAGATAATCAGAAGAAGCAGTCAAAAATCTTTAAAATACGAGAACTGCTGAGCACTGATGAACTTATTTACGACGGAAGCCAGATGCGGCACTGCGTAAGAACTTATGCAGATTCCTGTTACAACGGTAGAACTTCAATATGGACAATGGAATCGATGGATGAACTCGGTAAAGAACTCAAAAAGGTGTTGACAATTGAGGTATCCCTAAAAGAGAAATCAATAAATCAAGTTCGTGGGAAAAAGAACCGACTGCCAACAGAGAGCGAGATGTCTATCTTAAGAAGATGGACGGTGAAAGAGAATCTCTCTATCGCCAATTATGTTAGTGTCGCACAGAATTGAATTGGTATAAATAGGAATGGGATTAGATTATCCACTTAGAAACAGCGACATCTGTTTAAACAGTAGGCGTTTTAGTCTATCTGTTGTTGATGAACCTGACAAATACTTAGAAGAATTAAGCAGAGAAGATGTTGAAGGTACGCTGTTCTTACCCTATTGGACATATCTTTGGGAATCATCTATCGGCTTAGCAGAACATCTATCAGATAACAGCACTATACTAACAGACAAACGTATTCTTGAGATAGGTTGTGGGTACGGACTTGCAGGAATCGTTGCTGCTAAAGTTGGTGCTATCGTTACATTTACAGATTTTGAACACGATGCACTACAATTTGCCAGACATAATTCCCAACAGAACGATGTATCTACTGGCACTTATGTTCAGATGGATTGGTCTGCCCCATGCTTTCAGAATGGATTTGATGTAATCCTCGGTGCTGATGTGATCTATGAGGAGAAGAATTGGGATCCGATTATTGAGCTACTGCACAACCTACTTGAACCGAAAGGGAAAGCAATCTTTTCTGAACCGAAACGAAAAAATGCGGATGGTTTTTTTGAACGTATCCGCGAACACGGATTCTCACTCAAAAAAACCATCCGCTCAATCTCATTGGAACAGAAAACATTAGAAATCAATATTTTTCAAGTTAAGCATACAGAACGTTAACGTGAGTTTGATAAATGTAGCGCAAACTTTCCAGTTTGCGAAGATGTGCCACAAACTGAAAGTTTGTGCTACAATTCACGCCTCTCAAATACGAAAATTTGATTTATCAAACTCACATTAGAACGTTAAGATTATTGCCTTTCTTCTGTTTGTTTGGCAGGATGAATCTTATAGCATGTTCCCTTATAGCATATTATGACATGCTTACCAACAGAAAGGTATTTTGCCAAATCCGGTTCTTTCTTAATCAACTCAAAATAGGTTTTACTTGCGAATTCTACCTTTGTCGTCTTCGTATCTTTCTTATGTGTACTGTCGACCCAGACTTTATCAAGTAGATAGAATGTCTTGTCCTTGACATGTTTGATTGCTGCTCCAGTTATTGCCAACTGTTCTGCTTTTTGCAATCTTTGCGTTTCTAAACTACTCACTACTTTGGCAGCTTTGCTTTCAGGAGCCCGTAGTGCTGAGAATTGACCTTTTCTATTGCTTTCGGCAGCTGATGGCACTTTAGTAGCAGTCAGAGGTATCGGTTGGTTGCTTCTACTTCTACCACTTTGTTGTAATCGTGCCCGTTCGCTCAACATTCTACCGCGTGAACCATCTTCAGTAACAAGAAATGACGTATATGGCGTCATGATACCATATTTTTCACTGAGACGGGTGATCTCCTCACTTAGTTCTTTGTTCTCTCCATTGAGTCGGATTTCGTCAACAAGATACGCAACCTTCCGTTGTGCCCACAATCTTGGCATAAATTGGTGATCAGACTGTTGCCTTGGGAACTCAGTTTTGTTAGAGAATTTATGGGTTTTTCCGTTTATGTCTCCACGCAAGACAAGATCGGTTTCTCCTTTTCCTACATACCTACCCAACACTGTGAGTTGAGATCCACGGAACAGGTGGGGTAGTTTTTTGGGATAAAAATCCTTTAGCTTGATGTTCCGAATATCCAGATCTAAATTCACAAGAACGGGTTCACTTACTTTTGTGTAGAACGATGAGATAGCAATTTCCAAATCTTCTTCCGGTTTCACATATTGTCGTGTGCCACTGTTCTGTGCTGACATTTTGTCAAGTAGATCTACGTTGACATCATAACCGACACCGAAAACAAAGATACGAGATTTGTCGTTGTTTGCTGCTGAAACGTTCTTAAGAATATTAGGGGTATCCGTTACACCGACAGTTGCCTCTCCATCCGTTAGGAACACGATAATACGTGGACGTTTGGGGTCCGGTTGTTCTTCTAAAGCAGCTTGCAACGCGCCGTTGATATTCGTGCCACCATTCGCAACTATACCATCAACAAAAGTGAGTGCATCTTCACGAATTTTCTTCACCGAGTCCAAACTCTTTGAAAACGGATCAACATCTGTATTGAAGGTGATTAAGTTGAAGCGGTCCCCATCATTCAAGTTGTTGATACAGAAGCGTAGGGCTTTCTTCGCCTGTTCAATCTTCTTGCCTTTCATACTACCGGAACGGTCAAGTATAAAGATGAAATCTTTCTCAACGATCTCTTTCTTATTGATAGTGAACTTCGGTGAGATGAGGAGCATAAAGTAACCATCTTCGTCAACATCCTCACGATGTGTGATAATGTCAATCCCGAAATCCTTGTCTGATAATGAATAATAACAAGCGAAATCCCGTAGAACCTGAACGTTTGAACCTTCATAACTGATATTTGCACGTTTGTCGTCTTTACGATTGACTGCGACTTCATGTGATGGCGAGTAGATCGTCTTTAGACCGTGTTTACTCTTTATATCAATTGAGACAGCAAGACTACCAGTCGGTTGTTGTGTGAACTGGTCGGTTCGAAGCGGATAGGTATATCTTGCCAAACCGGAGTCTGTCTTGATAACTTGTGAGTATTCCAGCTGAATCCGTCTTTCACCTCTTGGTGGAATTGGAAACACGCGTGCTTTGAATGCACGCGTTCCAACATACTCCAATAGTGCGGGGTCTTGCATAGAACGTACAATACCTTCGTAAATGCTTCTGGCTCTATCTTTTGCAAGCAGTTCTGCCTTAACCGGTTTACCGTTAATATAGAGGACGAAGTCTGAAACTGCCACTTCATCCGTAAGGGGAAAGATATAGGTTCCTTCCAGTTGTCGGTTGTTTGGATTTGCAAACACTTGGTCGATTTTCGTCGTTGCAAGTTGGTTATCAATCGTTACATTTACATGGTGTTTCTCAATTTTGATGCTCTGAAGTTGTGTATTGCGGGGTGCGTTTGTAAAGATGATCCCCTGTGCATACACAGCCTGTGCATACAAAAATTGTACAACTCCTGTTAGGAGTAGGATAAACAGCATAACAGAAAAATTCCGAATCCTCATGGTAACCTCCGTCAGTATGTGATATGATGGATGCATGTATGGTATTCTACTTATTCTCACTTGTGATTTTCAAACTGTCTTTCTCAATAATAGCAATATAACTCGATCTATTAGCCTTCACCCACTTTCCAATTTCTTTATCCCGATAATCAAAAGGTCCTGTCAAAATGGCATAATCTGCTATTTCTTCTTTCCGTTTCTGTTCTTTCCCTTTTGCCCCGAATACCTTTCGTAAGGCAGGTATCGCTTCAGCTTGTTTTGGATCAAATTCTTTTTGTATCCAATTTGTGTAGGTAACGGGTTCACCATTTTGCCATTCCCATTTCCCTTCTTCCTTTTCATCCGTCAAGCCAATCGAATATGGTGCGTTTCCAAAAGCGGATTCAATCCATATCTGTTCTGCTTCACTGGTAATCGTCACAAGATATGCATCCGCATCGGCGGCTTGTTTTTGGGCATCTTCCCAATCCTTACAATGAATCCATTTGTATACGTGCCCGTTTGAAGGATTCATTAACCACTTAGCGGGATAATCTGGAATGTAGACGGGTCTATATTGCTCCTCTTCCTCCTGTTTTTCTGGGACAGGTTTTGTCATATCGTTAGTATTTCCATCCAACCTCAAGACAATGTCATCTATCTGTGTTTTTTCATCAAGAAAGAACGGTTCTGCATAAGCCGTTAGTCCATTATGCTTAAGGTTTATAGTACATATTCCAGGACGAGATACCCAATGATGGAAGTTTCCATCTGCATTTGTAGATAATGTCCGTATACTGTTTGATGCATAATAATCTTTACTCCCTACCCTAAGCCAATTAAAGTCTATTTTAACCGATGTCTTTACAAGAGGAGAACCGTCTTTGTATAGAATTTTTCCCTTTATCATGAGACGTTTAGCCATAGTTATGATTACGTTCTTTATTTCTGCTCTTGGTTCTATAGAGAATGTTACTTGACCAAGATGTTTAAACTGTTTAAAACCAGAGAAATGTGGATAGAACTTCATATTTCCGAACTGCACAGCTTTAATCTGTGATGGACTTGATACAAACACACCGTCGTGTTCTTCTTGCTTTTTCTGAACTCTTAATTGTACCAATCCTGGCATTATATCAGAAAAGGAGAACCGACCCTCTAAATCTGTCTGGGTGATCAGATTATCCTGCAGATCCATCGCACCACCACCCTGTTCATGATTAATTTCGACCTTAGAGAGATGAATCTCTACATTAGGTATAGGTTTTCCATCAGCCGTAACGATCAGACCTGATAGTTTTGATAGGGGGTCTTCTGCAAAGACATACTGTGTGATGGTTAACGTGAAGACTGCTAACAATATTTTGAAAACAAGGTGTTGATATATGGTATTGCGTTTAATCATGGTTTTCTATTCTCTTTTTCAATGATTGCATGTTTGACAAACTTTCGTATAGGATTGTTCATTTCAATTGCTATCCATCTTTTAGTTGAGAATTCCATAGCAAATGCTGCTCTATTTTGATGGACAGAAATGTAATTTGGCTTACCTGTTAACCAGTTTGTATAGTTAAGCGGTTGTCCATCAGTCCACTTCCATGTTTGTTCATTCTCAGGTAAACTAAGACCGATCCAGTAGAATCTTTTCGTGAGAAAAGCGGCTTCCAGCCATTTCTGTTCTGCTTCATCATTTATAGCCACCAGATATGCTTTTTCCGATTTTGCTCTTACAATTGCATCCTCATAGTTCTCACACTTTACTGTTTTGTATGCATGTCCATTTGTGGGATTCACAATCCAAACCGCTTCACGTGCTTTTTCCCTTTCGGTTCGTTTTGCTTGGATTTTATCAAGATCAGTAAGTACAAACTCAAGATTATCTATCTTATCACCTTCATGTAGATAAAACCATCCTTTCCTTGCTGTGGATCCCTTTACTTTCACTTCTACTAAGTATTCAGATGCTTTATCAGGAATATAAGAAACAAAATAGCCTTCTGCATCAGTTGAAGATTCGTAACCTGTACTGCGAGAACTACGACTGGTACTAAGCGAATAGATTGGATTGTTTCCCTTTCTACTGTGTACAAAGATCACAAATTCTGAATTAACAAGGGGTTCTCCATCTGGTAAGAGGATTTTTCCACTTATCCTCATACGGGGTTTTTTCACAGTGACTATCACATCTTGGATCTGTTTCCCCTCTTCAATACCGAAAGTGATTTTGCCGTACCATGTGGGAAAGTTAGGCAGAAATGCAGTGGAATAGAAGGTTAAATCGTCAATTTGAATAGACACGATCTCGTATTCTGAACCGTGATCAGGAAACATCACCAGCCGCGATGCACCTATGTCTATATTTGTAATAGAGAAGAAACCTTTGTCATCAGTTGTCGCTTTAGACCAGGATAGAATAGGTTTTCGTTGTCCCGTTTCACGTCCCCGTTTGATAACAACTGGCTTGATAGCAAGCTGCAACAGTGAAACTGGTTGTCCATGTGTGTCCACAACATGACCCGACAGTGTTGCTGTGTTTTGTTCGGCAACGCATGACGTAGAGATTGTAGTAAGGGTTAAGAATAAACCGATAAAGAAAATGGAAAAGTGTTTTAGCGAAAATGGATATAGCATAAATTTATCAAACTCACGTTAATTTAACTCTTCAAGGCAGTATCCATGTCTTTCAGACGACGTGCTTTGCGAACATTGCTGAAGAATTCTCTCTTCTGGTCTTCATCTTGGGAATTGCCAGACTCAAGCTGTGGCAGGATTCCTTTGAGAGTGCGTTGAACAGCACCTAAACTACTCTCCTTTACCCAGACACTCTCTCTGAGTACTTCTGCGAAGTGTGCTACTAAAGTAGCAAATTGAAAGTTTGTTGAAGCATCCTCAAAGTTTTCTTTGAGATCATCGACGTTTATTCTGTTTTTTACTTCAGTCACTTCTGCAGTATCTGGGTCTTCATGTCGGATAAAGACGGTTGCGAGTTTACCTTTGTCAACATCCTTGTGCAGTTTGATCTCATAGAGTGCGGTGACACTGTGTCCGGATCCGATCTCCCCTGCATCTGCTTCGTCGTTGCGGAAATCCTCATGCTTCATCTGACGGTTTTCATAACCTATTAGTCTGAATCTACTGACAATATCTTCATTAAACTTAACCTGTATTTTTGCATCTTTAGCAATAACCTGCAATGTTCCTGTCAGGTTTTCAACGAAGATACGTTTTGCTTCCTTTAACCTGTCAACATAAGCGTAATTACCATTTCCCTTTTTCGCAAGTTCCTCCATAAGGACATCGTTGTAATTCCCCATACCGAAACCGACTGTCGTCAGGTAGATACCTTCGTCAACATAATCTCGGATCTCTTTCAGTAGGAGTTCTGGGGATGTTACACCTTCATTTGCGACACCATCTGAACAGAGTATTACGCGATTGATACAATCCTGTTGCAGATTTCTGCTTGCAAGTTCATAACCTTTTCGTATACCATCTTCAGCATTTGTTACACCTTCAGAACGTAAGGATTCAATCTTATCCAAGATATGTTGCTTATTTATAACACTTGTATGCGGTAGTACAACGCGGGCATTTGTTCCGTAGACAACAATTCCTATCTTGTCATTAGGTCCGAGTTGGTCTACGAGTAGCCTTAATGCCTTCTTCACCAATCCGAGTCTATTCTCCATTTGCATTGAGCCGGAGACATCAATTACAAAGGTCAGCACAGCGTCTTTTCGCTCTGTATCTGGTATCACGTGTCCCTGGATACCGATTTTTAGCAATTTAAGACGTTTACCTTTTCCAAATTTTGAGGGTGCCCCTTCAAGATGGACAGAGAAAGCTGCATCGGTTGGTGTCGGATAGGTGTAATCAAATGCGTTGATAAACTCTTCAACCCGAATTGCATCAGGAGGCGGAAGATAACCGTCATCAAGATAACGACGAAGGATAGAATAGGATGCGGAATCTGTATCCATCGCAAAGGTTGACAGATTATCATCTTCTGTGTCAAAAAATGGATTCGTCCCATGCCCCTTATGGAACACATCACGGTATGCCGCGCCGTTTGGAGGGGTAAAACCGTAGTCAACATCGTGAAGCATTGGTGCTTCCAATGACACCAATTCAGGTTGACGTCTTGCAACACCTCTATCGGAGCTTTTCAGTGAGACATTACTGAGATCACCTAACCTATCAAGAATTTCTTCCCGTTCTTCCATTCTGAATACAGGTTTTTCTTTAATGAGGGAATAGGTACAAACGAAGTCCTTCTCTAATTTTACATCATTTTCTGTGTATGTCAGTCGGACCGGCCTTTCATCTTCCAACAGGATATCTGCATCGTGTGAAGTACATTCAATCGTTTCAACACCGAGATAACCATCGATCAATACGGACACCCCAAATGTCCCAATAGCGTGGCGACTGTGAAGTTTATGATTAAATACGTACTTTCCATCCATTTCCTCAACTTCTTCAGTATAATGTATTTGCAAACGACATCTGTCACCAGCCTGAATATTCAATGCCTTAGCCTGTAGAGCCGAAGTGCCAATTGAATCAAAATCCTGTTCGCTTTTTTCATCGGTAGCGTTAAGTAGTAAGGACTTTAATTTTCTTGGATTTGCCAATTTTACAGGCGCAGCTTTTCCATCAACCCGAATCTTCAAACTTCTTGAATCTGAACAGTCTGGAGCGGGAATGATAAAAACCCCTTCAACTGCAGAGGTATTAGGATTAGAAAAAACAATCTCAACTTCTGTTCTTGCTACTCCGTTTTCTATGAATACATTTAGTAGATAGTGTTCTATGATAAGTTTTTTTCTCTGTCGGTTTTCATCTGAATGAAATGCAAAGCGTGTTTGTGCCAATGAATTGAAATCTAATTGTTTCATCAGAATTCTCCTTTATTCTTATTTATTTGTTGTGTAATTTGGTGATTTTGTCTATGCACGTAATACAGTAGAATTGTCTGGTAAGAATCCCAGCAATATGTCTCAGATACACCATGGAAAGCAGAAGGTGTACTGAAACTACAAGCTTAAGTTATGACGGAATTATTGTGAAAAAGTTTAAATGATTATACAGATTGTCTTCTCTTCAGTCCCGTATGAAGTTAAAGTATTAAATCGGGTAATATTTTATTTCTCCCAGACCCGGTAGGTGCGGTTTCCTAACCGCACCATAAGCGTCAATTTAACGAAATACGAAAGTGATAATACCTCAGGCCGGTAGGTTCGGTTTCCTAACCGAACCGGTTTTGTGCCAATTGCGTCCATAAAGGTTTTCGCGAAGGATCCGGTTCGGTTAGGAAACCGAACCTACCGTGCCTGGATCCTAATTACCTAATTTATTTTTTGATCTTCATTAGGGACTGAAGAGGGTTTCTGACATAGAAAACTTCATAACATTACACCTATTGGATAAACATTTGTTGACAAGATATTGTTTATTTTTTACAATACTTAAAGATATTAGCTTAAAACGCTACGCACTGATCACGTGTAGCATAACGAAAAAGGGAGGTAAAATATGCTTCGCGACATCTTTACCGAAAATTGGATCCTGGTTCTCACTATCATTTTGATGATGACAATCATTACCGGTGGGAGTTTCTTATGGTTAAAATACACCACATCACCTTATGAAACAGACGCTGATGAAGCTGATGAAGCTGCCGAATATGCCAGCCAATTGGAAAAAAACAGACAGGTGAAAACGCAAACCACAGAGACAGCAGATGTGCAAGTGTCAACACACGGTTTTGGACCCTATCCAGAGGTGCCTGCGGATTACTTCAGAGAACCGAGTTGGATAAAATATCCGAATGGGGTACCAGGGCACGCTGCTGGGCCATTTGAGATTATGGACAGGGTTCTTATCAAATTATGGAATCAGGGTCATAAGAACATTACCGGTGCAAGTTATGCTCCCGGAGGAAAAGTATATCCGTATTATGCCAATACTGCTTATGTAAGTTACGGCGAGAAGATAATACTACCAGACGGTAATGTCTATCAGAGTATCAGCGTAGTAAGTAGTGGTCCTGATATCGCCCCTTTTGCAAAACAGATTAGTGAAGGAAACACACCTGCACATATAAAACTTATTGATTATGATAGTGCAGGAATTGACCCACATATATTTCTAAAGGAAGAAAATTAAATAATTTGCAAAGTACTGATTTCCATAATGCTTTGAGCATTTTGTTTCTTGCATCAGAACATTTCACAAAGGCAACCCCTTCTTTAGATCTGAGTATGGGAAATATATTCTAAAATTTGGTTTTTTAGCGTCATCTCAATTTCACGCATTCTCTTTTGACCTGTGAGATTATCGGATTCAATCGGGTCATCCTGCACATTAAATAGTAAATAGGGATTATTTTCTCTATTTAATGCTATTTTCCATTCTCTGTTTAACAGCATCGTTTCTTTGGCTATTTGGGAGATTGCAAATTCGCGATGATCAATTTCTGTATCTTTCAGGGTAGGGGTTAACGTTTTGCCAAATTGCCGATGCTTCAATTTACCACCAGCAAGTTCAGCAAGTGTCGGTCCAATATCAATCCATTCAACAGGACTGTTACAGATACGATCTTGGATATTATGCTTTAGTGTTTCAGGGGTTCGCACAAGCAGTGGGATACGCACAGCACCGTTGAGAAAGTTACTCTTGTATATCAGACCGTAATCACCATTCATTTCACCGTGATCCGAGCTGAAAACGATTACTGTGTTGTCTAATTCACCTCTATCTCTTATTACATCAAGGATTTCACCTATCTGATCATCTATGAGTGTGACATTGCCAGCATAATCTGCCCGCATTTTCGCTACATCACCTTTTTCAAATTTTGGACTTCTCTTCTTGGACTTAAGAAGATTGTCTAAATGTCCAAGAGGACGATCACCTTTTAAGGGACGAGAAACAGGAGATGGCATGTCTTTCGGTGAATACATACTGGCATAAGGTTCAGGTGAATCCCACGGTTCATGGGGACCACCGAAACTCACCCAACAAAACCAAGGTTTATCACGATTATAGTCTTGCAGATACTGCTTTGCTTGCTGTCCAACATAGACATCAGAATCATATTCAAGTCCTACCGGTGTTGGACGAACAAGATGTGGTTTCGTCTTGAATCGGTCATTATAGTCTTTCTTGTAGGCATTCCATAGACCTTTTTCTTCCCACATTGCTGTCATGTAGGATAAACACTTCATACTTGCTCTTGGTCCGCCGATCTCATTCACATCATCCAATCCATAAGCATTCATCAGGTGTTCTCGTTTCCGCAAGTCACCACTGTTTGTGTGCAGATGTGTTTTTCCAAAAAGACTTGTACGATAACCCGCATCCCGAATTGCCTGCATCCATGTCGGTGTATCAGCACCCATCTTATGTTTGGAATTATTCCAAACGCCTGTATTATGAGCATACAAACCTGTTGCTAAACTGAGCCTCGCTGGAACGCAGACAGGTGAAGTGGTAACACAGTTGGTATAACGGACTCCTTCACTTGCGATACGATCCATATTAGGTGTTTGCACCCAACCGCCGCTGCACCCCATAGCATCCCATCGCTGTTGGTCTGTCATAATAAAGAGAATGTTGGGTTTCCGCTGCTCTGAATCTAAATTCTGTGTCCAAGCGTCTGACGAATTCAGAAGTGAATATGTTCCTACCCCTGCGATTCCTAACGCTTTAATAAAAGCTCTACGGTTGATGTCTTCTGCCCTTGAATGTGCTATCGTTTCAGTCCTTTGAAATTCTTTGGATTTTCTATTGTTTAGCATAAGACACCTAATAAAACAATTAAATCCTACTTTTTCGTTTGTGTGTTAA
This sequence comes from Candidatus Poribacteria bacterium, assembly GCA_022824835.1. Taxonomy (GTDB): domain Bacteria; phylum Poribacteria; class WGA-4E; order WGA-4E; family WGA-3G; genus MSPOR6. Next base: position 18,295 of record JAJDZB010000001.1, read on the forward strand.
ACAGATGTTCTAAGACTTGCAATCTTAACTCGGTCTCTAATTCTTTCATTTCTGGTAGACCTGCGAGATTGTTAATCTCATCTGGATCGTTCTTCACATCAAACAGCAGATAACACTCCCCTTCTTGATTCAAGGCTATTTTCCACTCCTGATTGAGCAACATTATTTCACCTGATAATTCAGATATTGCATACTCACGGTGCGTTGAGGTAGGATTATCAAGCACAGGACGTAAGGACTTCCCAAATTGACGATGTTTCATTTCACCACCGGCGTATTCAACAAGTGTGGGACCAATGTCAATCCATTCAGCAGGACTATCACATGTAATTTCTGATGTATTCTTACTTGCGGTTTCGGGTGTCCTGACAATTAAAGGGACTCTAACAGCACCGTTTAGGAAGGTATTCTTGTAGATTAGCCCGTAGTCACCATTCATCTCTCCGTGGTCGGAACTGTGAATAATCACTGTATTATCAAGTTCACCACGTTGCTGAATTACTTCAAGGATTTCACCGATCTGTGCATCAATGAGTGTGACATTTCCTGCATAATCTGCTCGTAGTCGTCCAACTTCACCCTCTTCAAATTTTGGATTCATTTGCCGCATCTTACTGTCCAGATTACCCAGAGGACGATCACCAGTTTCAGGTCGTTGTATGGGAGGTGGCATAGCATTTGGGTCATACATACTGGCATAAGGTTCAGGTGTATCCCACGGTTCATGCGGTCCACCGAAACTCACCCAGCAACACCACGGTTCGGTGCGGTCATAATTATGGATATACTGTTTTGCCTGTTGTCCAACATAAACATCAGCATAGTTTTCAAGACCGAGTGTAGATGGACGCACGATGTACGGTTTATTGCTGAATCTTTCACTATAGTCAGCCCGATATCCATCCCATAGACCTTTCTCTTCCCACATGTCTGTCATATACGATTTCACACGTGCACTTGCTCGTGGACCGCCAATCTCATTTACATCGTCTAATCCGTAAGCATGCATTAAATCCTCGCGATCACGCAGGTCACCCTGGTGTGGATGAAGGTGAGTCTTGCCGAAGAGACTTGTGCGATAACCGGCTGCCCGTACAGCTTGCATCCAGGTAGGAGTGTCAGCGGACATGGTATGTCCCATGTTGTTCCAAACACCTATATTGTGTGGATATAAACCTGTTGCTAAACTGAGCCGTGTGGGGATACAGACAGGAGATGTCGTGACACAATTTGTGAAACGGACCCCTTCGTTCGAGATGCGATCCAGATGTGGTGTCTGCACCCATCCGCCACTACAACCCATCGCATCCCATCGCTGCTGATCTGTTATGAGAAGAAGTATGTTTGGTTTCATGTTATTTCCTCTATGGATTTCGCGCAATGTCAGCATCTACAAATGCTTTTGATAGGGTCTTGTATGTCAAATCTGCTGCTGCGAGGGGATCGTAATCCTTCCGTGCTTGAACCATAAAACTCACTTCAGCAGTGATAAATCCATCATATCCGTGTTCCTGCATCGCTTTAAGATAGTCTACATAATCAAATTCACCTTCACCGGGAATGAGGAACTCAAAATCGGGTGATATACCGCGTTGGTCTTTTACATGTGTATGTACGGAAACGGGTGCTAATGCTGAGACCGTCTCTTCAGTTGACATCCCAACAATGTCAAAATGGCTAATGTCAAAATTGACCTTTAGATAGGGGGAGTCTATGATTTCAAGGAGTTCAAGCACTTTTGCGGGTGTATCTATAATCGCACCGATGTGTGGTTCCATTGCAATAATTACGCCTTTTGCTGCAGCATAATCAACTAATTCACCGACACGTTCACACAAGAAATCCTTTTTTGTATCCCATTCACCCGGTTTGCCACCTGTTGTCGTATTGACAGCAGCGATATTATCGCCTTGTGCAAGGTCAATTGCCAGGTCAACGCCACCTTTCAAACGCCACATATTTCGCTTGTGAGATTCAACATCAACGTCCATCAGATTAGAATGTGCGGCTATTGCCGGTAAAGCTAAATTATGTTCATCAAGCAAGGAAGCGATCCTTTTGCGTTCAGCTGAATCTAATGTGCTTAGTTCCGTGGTAAACCGTTGAATGATCGTTAACTCAATTCCGTCAAAACCGAGGAAAGCGAGATGTGGGATAGACACGTCTATTGGAACAGTCGGCATACCCCATGTGCTATAACCGAGTTGCATCTATTTACTCCTTATATTGATTATATCTCCTAAAAACCGCTAACCGAAAAGTGCAACAATTGATCCCAGCCAATCGTTGATGAGGAAACCGACACGGTGAATCATAAGTGCCAGACGTCCCATAACGGTGTTACCGAATGCAGCACCGAACCCGATCATTAAGAAACCGATGCCGATCTTTGATGTCCACTGAATAGCTCCACTGTGTTCAACAGAAAAGAAGAAATAGGTAAGTGTACAGAATACACCTATGACTATCAGAACAGCACTGAAGACTTCCCATGGGGTTAGGTTGCCATTCCATATCTTATTGCCATATATCACTATAAAACCGATAATGAGCAGACCGATACCGCCGATGAATAACGATCTATAAGCATTCCGCTGTTCAACTGAAGAAACAAAGTAAAAGGCTGTGCATAATAGACCTAAAACCATCAGAATGGAACCCACTATTTCATTTACTGCTAAACCATCATTCGTAATACTGTCGGCAATTAGGAATATGAACCCTAATGAACCCACTCCTATTCCACCAAAGGATATCACCTTGAAGGAATCTCTCTGTTCAGTAGAAATTAGAAAATATGAGACTGTGATTATGACACCAATGACCATTAGACCAGCACCCAAAGTACCTACCCAAGAGGCAGGGTCAGCAGTAAGAATTGTAATGAAGGGGGCAACTGTGTCTTGTGTCTGTACAAAGATGTTCGCTTGCAATACATTAGGGATTGCCGCACCTGCGCCAAAGCCTATGAGGACAGCAATCGGGTACCGAATTAACCATGTATAATTTGGTGATAGTCGTGCGAAAAACAGAAGTCCGATGCAAACTGGTATTATTCTAAATAGTCCCCAGAGTGCTTGTCGTGATTCAGGTGTTTCATCACCCGTTATTTCTGTCCAAAGACCACCAAATGCTTCAGATAAGGGTTCCCAAGCTAACGGAATGACTCCTTGGTGTATGGCGATAACGATACCGTATCCCACAGATATACCAACAAAAAGGTGTTCCGCAAAACGATAGAATGGATTATCTCTGTAGAGAAAACTATAGATGCATAATGTCAAGGCAGCTGCAACCCAGAGTCCAAAAACTTCCATCAGATTACGCCTCCTTTCGTCGTTGTATAAAGAATGCAATATTGCCTAAGATCACCAAACCTATAATCAGTAGATGTGCAAAGGATGCTGTGTTAAGCCCCACCGTTCCGTCTCCAGGCGCGTTGAGCAGTTTTTCGTATTCAGCGGCACCTAAATAACCTGGCATCATACCTACCAACTGACCTGTCTGTAGGTATGGATACATCTGCGCGATAATCACGGCAGTAACACCTGCAGCGATCTTCAGATTATATTTTGTGTTTGCATAGATTATCCATGTTTCTGTTGTACTACTGGAAGCCAGATCAAGCAGTAATGAAATCTGGTCATAGTTTTTAACATCTGCCATGATTGGTATATCACTTAGTGGCGTATCCTGATAGTCTTTATCAAAGACGTTGGCTATATCCGTTCCCATGCCGAGTATAACCGGTAACGTACCTGGTCGGTAACCTAAGTATACGTAATCCTCTCCATAGACTGCGTTGTTTTCATCAGCGATCTTTTTCATAAGTCTATCGGCTAATGTTACTGTACTTGGAAAAAGTGTCATACCTATTACGTTTATCCCTTTACTAAAACAGTGCTGCATGACAGCTTTTGCCATCGGCTCTGGTTCTGCCAGAGAGGATGGTCCGTAATCGAAAGCTAACATAATGTTTGACCCTGATGGTAGTTCCTCAATATAGTCGTACAGTTTTTGCGTTGGTTCAGACACTGCAATGGGTAATCTCACAGGTATCAAGGTGGGAATTATAACGGCCAAGGCAACCAAAAAGAAGATAATCCTTCTGTCCATATTCATAAATTTTTCAAGCATTGCTTAATCTCCTCCAAGATACGAACGTTCAATACCTAATATTATTCGTATAGATTGTGAAATTACGCCTAAACTTACACCGAGTATGATTCCCCGTCGTGCTGCAGTGTTCGGAACGTCCAGTATCCACTGTCGGAGCCAAGATGCCCCATCTTCCATCCGAGATGTACCGTCTTCCAAGAGGACCCAGGACTCTGGCAAAGGTAGCCAAGATATTACCTTGTTCCAAACCAGGTCGCCAACTGGAATATTACCCAACATGACAAACATCGCGGTGACGAGGAGTAGCGTTGCTTCAAACGCACGGGCGCGGAAAGCACGAAACGCCGCTGACGCAATAAAGAAGGCGAGTAGAGAAAACATCGTGGCATCCATCGGTACTTGTACATTGTCATATAACCAGACAAAAACTGGATTCAGTTGTCCGAATGGAACACCTACAGCAACCATGACTATCATACCGATGAAAACAATAAAACTGTATTGCCAATGTTCTGAACGGAACCGAATCCTTGATGTATGAGTCTGAATCAACGTCACGACCGCCAACACTAATGCAAACGGTGATATGATGAGGCCCCATTTAATCACTTCATTAAATACCGCCTCGGAATATTGATGCGGACTAAATTGTGTGAAGATCGTGGCTACACCGAAAAGGAAGCAGAGAGCTAAAGGTACTTGTCGCTTCATTTAACCTCCTAACTCACACTTCTTAAGAGTGTTGTGATCCAGTTAATACCGAAAAATTCAAGAGAGATTCCAAGAACGAGCGCAGCAAAAATGAGCAGTTTACCCCAGTCCTGTCCTTTTAGACTTCCGAGTAGCATCGGTTCTCTGGAAAGGTATGCACTTGCTGCATAGAGTTCTTCTCCAATCAATGTATAATCACAGGCTGCAATAAAGAAGGGTAGTTGATGTTCAGAGTCAGTTCCAGCGATCTGAATTGCCCCGATAGAATTACCGGTTTCAGCCATGAGAAGTGATTCGGCGTAGAATTGTCCTTGTAGGAATACGGCTGCAGGTTTTTCCCGTATCATCATGCCATCAACCCCTGCGGCATACGCGAATTGATCGGTGGTCAGGAAAAATATATCGTCCTCATTGTATGCATCCGGTCTTCCTACATCAAGATAGGATGTCTTTACCATTTCACGAACAACGTTCAACACAATTGGATCATTGCAGGGTACACGTAATGAAGTTTCATAGTCTGCTGTTCGCCGTGCGACCTGTCCCAGTATTGTCATGCTTGCAATTGTGGCGACATTGTCTACACCCCCTAATCCTAAGACGTAAAGAATTGACCGCCCCATCTCAGTCGCTCTACCGATGGCTTCTTCAACAGCTTCTAAACCAGGAATCCGTCTAATAAAAACCTCTCTTCCACTGCGTGCATGATAGATATTCCATACGATCGCAGAAGAAAAAAGGAGCATGGCAAGGAATAGCGGTGTTTTACCTGTATGAAACCACTGTCCAGTTGCTTTTACTGCAGCAGTTTGTTCAGAAGGTATATGTATTTCACTTTTAGCACCAAACATTCTCAACAGCCATCGAAGAAATCCTAATAGCGTTAAAGTTTCTTCAGAATCCATAGGTGTTTCGTCAATATAAACTGCCCGGACAATGTATGCATGTGATTTTCCCTTAACTATCTTGGTATCCTTATACATGGATAGGTTTGGGTTTTTTTTATCTAATATTTCCTGTGGGTTTATTTTATCAGCTATTTCCTTAAATTCTCCTGAATCAGTATTCCGTAGAACAGTATAACTTACGATTCCACTTTCTTCAGGAATAGTATCCCATGTAACGGTGATACTTGTTCCATCATCATTTGGCGTGTCCTTTGCCACAACATTTGATGGTGCGACAGGTTCTTGACTAAAAGCGTAGGTGCCGCATAGAAATAGAACTAAACAAGCAACTATCCAAAAGTTTGTTTTACTATATATCATATATATCCTCTTAAAAGAGTTAAAAACTAATAACATTCTGAAATGGCATGAATAATTTCTTTGTCTGTAACATCATCTCGGATAACAACTTCTCCAATACGTGTAGGAAGTATGAGGCGTAACTTCCCTCCGAATGTTTTCTTATCAAGATACATTGATTGACATACTGTTTCTGGAGATAGATCAGAAGGAAAATTCAGGGGTAAATCTGCTCTTTCCAAGAGAGTCCGTTGTCTCCGGTAGTCTTTTTCGGAAAGCATGTCTAAGTTGACTGCCAACTTTGCTGCACAGTTCATGCCGATAGAGACGGCTTCACCGTGTCTATATCTATTATATTCAGTGAGTGCTTCAAGTGCATGACCAAAGGTATGTCCATAGTTCAGGACCATCCGTAAGTGACTTTCTTTTTCATCTTTTGCTACTATATCCGCTTTGTTAGCACATGCGTTTGAAATCATCTCAATCAGAATCTCAGCGTCCAATTTCAGGATTACATCAAGGTTTTCCTCTACCAATTCAAACAGTGACACATCCCGTATCACCCCCATTTTTATGACTTCAATTAATCCTGCTTTGATATCTCGTTTGGGTAAGGTTTCCAACGTATTAATATCAATGACGACTAATTTGGGTTGATGAAATGTGCCAATAAGATTCTTACCTTTAGGATGATTGATTGCAGTTTTACCGCCAACACTTGCATCAACTTGTGCTTGTAAAGTTGTTGGAATTTGTACATAAGCGATACCCCGCATAAAGATAGAAGCTGCGAATCCACTTAAATCTCCGATGACACCGCCCCCAATGGCAATAAGCACAGAACGTCTGTCAAGATGCGAATCAATTAGTGCATCTAATATCCGATTTAACTGTGTAACGGATTTGCTCTCCTCACCACCAGGGATCGCAAGCACAGAAACATCATATCCGTCCCTGCGTAAATTCTGTTTGACGGTGGGTGTAATATGTTGATTGACAACAGAATCACTGACGATAAAGACCTTTTCCGATTTTGTATACGTGTTAAGAAAAAAACCGATACGGTCAATAAGTCCTGTACCGACGAGAAGTGGATAGCTGTTTTCTTTTAGTGCAACTTCAAGTGTTTTTAACATATTATCATCACGCGTGCTTTTTGTTGGGTGATTTCCGACGTAATGCATCTCTATAGAAAATGCCTTTGATACGAGAAATTATCTCGTCAAAGGACTTACCTGTCGTGTTTATCATATAATCGGCTTTTGCGTAATATGGATTTCGTTCTGCTAACATCGTTCGTATTGTGTCCATTGCATCGGGTGTTTGCAGTAAGGGACGGTGTGTATGGTGACTGACACGTTTGAAGATTTCTTCTGGTGTAGCTGTCAGACAGAAAACCACGCCATTCTCTTTTAGTCTGGATACATTAGTTTCCCTTAGGACAACTCCCCCACCAGTGGAGATAACATAATTGGCGTAATTTGATACTTTGTTAACCGCTTCAGTTTCAAGTTGACGAAAAACTTCTTCACCGTCTTCATCAAAAATATCGGTGATAGGTCGTTGGCTTTGCCGTTCAATAACTGTGTCAATATCAACATAACGCATCCGCAACTGGGCAGAAAGTCGCTTACCTACAGAGGACTTACCTGTACCCATAAAACCGATGAGAACTATATTTGGTTGCTTTTGAAACGAACGTTTCACCTTTCTTTTTACCTTTCACAGCTATCTGCTATCAATAACGAAGTTAAAGTTTTAAATTGGGTAATATTTTATTTGTCCCAGACCCGGTAGGTGCGGTTTCCTAACCGCACTGGGTATCTCCACGAATTACCCAAATAATTATTTAAACCTCATAAATTGAGAGCTCGTGATTTTATAGATGTTTTGTATTATACCATTTTCCAAGATTAAAGTAAAGGTTTTGCAGAAGATTTTTACTCATGCTATAATGCAACATCAAGTCGTCTAAAAAAGACATAAACAAAGGAACAGAATAGATGCCACGTCAACTTAGAATGGTGAGACCTGATCTGAAAGACCTACCAGACATAGAACTTCCTAAGGAATACAATTTGCGTACATACTGCAAAGGTGATGCGTTACATTGGGCAAACATTATCACGGATTCGTTTGGCGGTAAAGCACGCACAGTAGAAGACACACGGCGGGAGATTATTGACAGAGATGTTTTTGATCCAGATGGACTCTTCTTTGTGACATATAACAACATACCCGTAGGTACCGCTTGTTCATGGCGGCAATCCATTCATGAGACACAAGTAGGATATGTTCACATGGTTGGTGTATTAGGTGAACATACAGGAAAAAAACTGGGGAGATGGGTTTCGCTTGCTGTGCTCCATTTCTTTAAAGATAGCGGTTTTATCTGTGCCATGCTGGATACGGATGATTTTCGTTTCCCTGCTATTAAGACCTATCTGAATTTAGGTTTCTTACCGGTTTATGTTGACGATACACAATCTGAAAGGTGGAAGAACATCTGCATTAAAATGAACATTCCCTCAATGTCAAAGCAGATAGAACATCTCAAAGAATCCTTTCCACCAGAATTATGGGAGAAGGTCTGTCAGTAGTGTCAAATCTGAAGAGGATGGAAGAGGAAAGGGTGGAAGGATGGAAGAGGGGTTTGGCTAAAATCAACCCATATTGTGAAAGTCCGGTAGGTTCGGTTTCCTAACCGAACCATTGGCGTCAATTTAACGAAATACGAAAGTGATAATACCCCAGGCCGGTAGGTTCGGTTTCCTAACCAATTCAGAATACCAAACGCGTATTCTGACAGATCCTTCGCTAAAACCTTTATGAACACACTTTATGAACACAATTGGCACAAACCCGATGAAGTTTAAGTAAATAGTTTCAGGTTTTGCCAGAAGACTTTTAATCATGTAAATACTTCAACCCGCATCAGACTGTCTTGAGGTATAAAGACGCTAAACTTAGCCTATTCTAAACTGGATGCGGGTATATGTAGTCCTCTCTCCTTCTGCTCATTGAAACCCCATTGAATAAAAATATTATGTGACATTTTCTCTATTTGTTGCATAAATAGCTTGACTTTTGCTGAAAATATGTAACTGTTTTAGTGATGTATAGAAATATATCAGATTAACTTGATTAACATTCTGAATTGACTTAAAATAATTTATTGCATTCACCAATTATCTAAGTTTGCGTTGAGTTGATTGGTATATGAAGAACTGTCTATTTTTAGCGAAAGTGCGGTGTGTATTTCTACACGTTCTTCTCAGGTGATTTCACAGCAACGTGTAAAATGTTGATAACGAAGTAATTGTCTGAACCGGGATTTACATGATAATAGGATTTTCAAGATAAAAATCCACATCATCAAGATAAACAAAAATGTCAACTATTTCTAATTTAGCTGATTGTACCAATCTCTTATCCTGTAAATCCTGTAAATCCTGGTCGCATTTTGGGATTGACGAAAATTGATGAAAACACGTAGATAAACAACCGAAGGAGGTTATATGATGAAGAAAACACAGTTTTATTTTATGCTGGTACTGCCTTTACTATTGACAACTCTTTTACCAATGAGTTTTGCCCAAGATTATACAACATGGCATTTACCTGAAGGTGCAACAGCACGCCTTGGTAAAGGTCACATCAATGAAATCGCATATTCACCAGATAGCACACGGTTGGCAGTTGCAAGTTCTATCGGTATCTGGATTTACGATGCGGAGACTGGCGAAGAACTTGACCTTTTCATAGGGCATACGGATGATGTCAGAAGCGTATCTTTTAGTCCGGATGGACAGGTGCTCGCAAGTGGGAGTGGGGACAGCACCATTCGTCTGTGGGATGCAAACACGGGTAAACATCTACGCACACTCACAGGGCATGCGCGTCATGTCTTTAGCATGTCTTTTAGTCCTGATGGTCAGACGCTCGCAAGTGGGGGTGAGGACAGAACCATTCGTTTGTGGGATGTGAACACGGGTAGACATGTTCGCACACTCACAGGGCACACGGGTATGGTCTTTAGCGTAGCGTTTAGTCTTGATGGAAACACACTCGCAAGTGGGGATGGTTACGGCGGTGACAACACCATCATTCTATGGGATGCCAACACAGGTAGACACATCCGTACGCTCACAGGACATACCGATGAAGTCCTAAGCGTCTCTTTTAGTCCTGATGGAAACACAATCGCAAGTGCAAGTGATGACGACACCATCCGTCTGTGGGATGCAAACACGGGTAAAAATATCCGCACACTCACAGGGCATACCGATGGGGTCTCGAGAGTAGCGTTCTCTCCTGATGGGCAGACACTGGCAAGTAGAAGTTGGGACAAGACCATCCGTCTGTGGGATGCAAACACGGGTATACATATACGCACTCTAATAGGACATACCGATCCGGTCAATAGTGTCTCGTTTAGTCCGGATGGTCAGATGCTCGCAAGTGGAAGTACGGACGATACCATCCGTCTGTGGGATGTCAACACGGGTAGTTATATCGGCCCACTTGAGGGGCATACGGATCCGGTCAAAAGCGTATCGTTTAGTCATGATGGGCAGACACTGGCAAGTGGAAGTTGGGACAAGACCATTCGTTTTTGGGATGCCAACACCGGTAGACTCCTTCCCACGCTCACCAGTCATACGGAATCGGTCGAAAGCGTCTCGTTTAGTCATGATGGGCAGGTGCTCGCAAGTGGGAGTGATGACGAAACCATCCGTCTGTGGAATGCCAACACGGGTAGATATATACGCACACTCACAGGGCATACGAGTTCGGTCAGAAGCGTCTCGTTTAGTCCGGATGGTCAGACGCTCGCAAGTGGGAGTGATGACGAAACCATCCGTCTGTGGAATGCCAACACGGGTAGGCATATCCGCACACTCACAGAGAATAGGGGTTTGGTCATTAGTGTGTCTTTTAGTCCTGATGGGAAGACACTCGCAAGTGGAAGTAATGACCGGACCGTCCGGTTGTGGGATGTAAACACAGGCAGACACATACGCACGCTTTCAGGGCATATAGGTGAAGTCTTAAGTATCTCCTTTAGTCCTGATGGTAGCACACTGGCAAGTGGGAGTGGTGAACTTGACAGAACCATCCGGTTATGGGATGTCAACACAGGTAGACATATCCGCACACTTTCAGGGCATACGGATTGGGTCCGAAGCGTTGCGTTTAGTCCGGATGGTCAGACGCTCGCAAGTGGGAGTGAGGATGGCACGGTGCTATTGTGGAACCTTGATCCCCGTACCCCGTAACTCCCCGAAGATGTGAATGACGACGGTCTCGTCAACATTGTTGACTCTGACCCTTGTTGCTTCTAATTTCGTGAAAACAGGACAGAACGATGCCGATGTCAACGGAGATGGAGTTGTTAATATCGTTGATCTGACGCTTGTTGCAGCAGCATTTTGCAATACTGCGGGTGCTCCTATTGCGTTAGATCGCGATTCGGAGATCGCTCCTACAAGAGTGGATGTCAAAGCATGTCTGCGTGAAGCACGGCAGCTAAATCTTGTCGATCCCACTTTCCAACGCGGGATTGTCGTATTGGAACAACTTTTGGCAGCAGTAACGCCAAAAGAGACGTTGCTTTTGCCGAACTATCCAAATCCATTCAACCCTGAGACCTGGATACCTTATCAGTTGGCACGCCTGCTGATGTGAGTATATCCATCTATGCTGCTGATGGGAAGTTGGTGAAGACATTAAATATAGGACTTCAACAAGTTGGTAGTTATATGTCTCAATCCCAAGCTGCATATTGGGATGGGAAAAATGAAAATGGTGAGTCTGTGGCGAGTGGTGTGTATTTTTATACACTCACCTCAGGTGATTTCACCGCATCACGGAAAATGTCAATATTGACATAATTCACCAACACCGGGTGTGTAAGGTTCTGGTTACTTGTCTGAACCTGGATTTACTGAATTTTAGGATTTTCAGGATAAGAGGTATCTTCTCGAATTCTATTCATCTGAAAAGTCAAGATTTTACGTTTCATCTAATCGCGGGAGTCTTATCCTGGTCAAATCTGGAAATCCTGAGAATCCTGGTTCAGACAAGCATCAGAACGAGTGTGTAAAATTATTGGCACCTTTTTTGTCAGAATCCTTACGCGTCCGTTTATGTACATAGCACTCCGCTGGAGTGCAGCCTGTTGACAATACTTTTCTATAGACATATTGCTCCGCTGGAGCAAGGGATCAGCGATCCTTTTTCTTCAGTGACAAAATACTTACACACCCAACAATACAATTTTCTTGACACTTTTTCAGATTTCTGCTATTATATGTTATAAGAATAAGACAAAAGCGTTATTGGGACCTCTACCTAATTAACTTAGCATAACGCCAGAGGTAAAAAATGGGTTTTTGGAATTATCTAACTGTAACATATAATGTATGGTTTACTGCACCACTTGCTGTTGTGTTTCTGTTTGCTATCTTTCGGCTTATCCTCGGTGGCCTGGACTTCGGGGATGCTGATGTAGATGCAGACGTTGATGCTGACGTAGACTTTGATGTAGACGCTGACGTAGACTTTGACGTTGATGCTGATGTTGACATTGACGTTGATGCTGACGTAGACGTTGACGTTGATGCTGACATTGATGCGGATACAGAAGTCAGTACTGATACCGGATCAGGTGTAAGTGGCAATATATTTGCCGACGTATTGGGATTTCTGAACATTGGAAGAGTGCCTTTTATGATAGTGGTGATGACACTCTTTACGTCGTGGAGTTTCACCGGTCTGATTGTCAATGAAATCCTTGATGTCAAGGCTGCTTCAGGTCTATTCTTTTGGATATCTTGTTCGGCTGCGCTTGTTTGTAGTATTTTAGGAACTTGATACCTATCCCTTACACTTTCAAAGATTTTTCCGGAAAGCGATCCTCCCACACAGGACCTTCACCTACTCGGATTACAAGGAAGAGTGGTTAGCGGTCAAATCACTTCAACATTCGGCACAGCACGGGTTCAAGTTCCTGATGGTCATACGTTAACAGTAAAATGTCGCGTCAAACAAGGTGAACCCAATCCAGTAAAGGGAGATATTGTAATTCTAATCGGCTATGATCCTGAGAAACGCATATTTGATGTGAAATCTATAGAAGCGGTATTATCGTAAATCAGCATAAACTAATATTAACCGAATACTAAATATAATAAAGGAGATATGGAAAATGGATGGACAACAATTGTTTGTACTCATTGTTGGTGGTCTTATTGCACTGTTCGTTATTTTCGTGCTAATCTACAAATCTTTTTACAAGAAAGCACCTGCTGACGCTGCGTTAGTGATCTCAGGGGGAAGCAAAAAACGGGTTGTATTTGGCGGTACACTTGTTAATCCAATCACGAATGTGACACAGTTTATCTCTTTAAATACGTTGCAACTCCCTGTTGAACGCGAGGGACAAGCAGCTCTGATTACCAAGGATAGTTTGCGTGTTGACATACAGGCGGAGTTCTATGTCAAAATTGAACCCAACGAACAGGATGTGCTTAAGGCAGTAGCAAGTCTCGGTGAGAAGACCTTAACACCGGAGGCAGTAAATGCGTTGCTGGAAGGTAAACTTGTGGGTGTTCTACGAAGTGTTGCTGCAACGATGGATTTGCAGGAACTTCACGAAAAACGCCAAGAATTTTCTGACCAGGTTCAGGAAGCATGTCTTGAAGATTTGGAACAGAACGGATTTAAACTTGAAACCGTGGCAGTAACGAATCTTGACCAAACACCACTTGAAGCACTTGATGAAAACAACCGATTTGATGTCGTTGCAATCCAGACGATCAAGCAAGAAGTTGAAGAGAAGCAGACAGACACGGCGAAAATTGAACATGAAAACAAGGTCAGACGGGAAGAAGACCGCCTGCTTGCAGAACTCGAAATTAAGCAGAAGGAAGAGGAGACAGAAACAAAAGCGTTAGAAGTTGAACAACGTCTTGAATTTGCACAAGAAGAGCAACGTAAGGAAATTGCAACGAACAAGGCTGAACAGGAACGCGCAGTTGAAGCACACAAGTTTGAGCAGCTACAAGCGGTTGAAGAAGCACGTATTAAACAGGAACTGGCTGTGCAATCTGCTGAAATTGCACAGACACAAAAAATAGAGATGGAACGTATTGAACAGGAAAAATTAGTTCAAGAAAGCGAAATCTCACAGAAGCAGGCTATTGAGATAGCAAAAGTTCAGCAACAGCAGTTGGTTGAAGAAGCAGAGATTCAGCGAAACCTTACTGTTGAGAAAGCTAAAATTGATCAAGAGGCTACTGTCAAAGAAACTGAAATTGAACGGAGAATCGTGCTGTTAGATAAAGAACGGGAAGAGAAAGAGGCTGAAGCGAAAAACGATATCCTCGTTTCAATTAAAGAGAAAGAACGGGAAGTCGCACTGATTGAACTCTTGGAAATTTCTGCTGAAAAAGCACGCGCTGAAGCCGCCGTTGAAACAGCTGAAGCAATCGAAAAAGCTGAACGTGAAAGCAAAATTGAACTGATTCGTGCCGAACAGGAAGCGGACGAAGAAAGAATCGGAAAAGAAAAGACCGCCGACGCAGAGGTATACACTATTGTTGAAACAGCAAAGGCAGAACTTGAAGCAGCACAAGTCAAGGCTGAGGCTACAATAATCCTTTCTGAGGCACTTCTCGTTGAAGCCAAAGCAGAGGCAGACGGTGAGGAAGCATTGATTACTGCTAAAAATCAGACTGAACCGCAAGTACTTGTCAGTGATGCCGTGCTTGCACTTGTAGAAGCATTGCCTGAAGTTACGAAGGAGTTAATGAAACCCGCTGAACGCATCGAAAGTATCCGCGTACTTGACTTAGGTAGTAATGGTGGCAATGGTGGTCCGGGTGGCATGAACAGGATTCTTGGTTCTATCATCAATGCTGGTGCAGCGATGCCACTTCTCAAGGAACTTGTGAACTTTAGCGATATTGATACAACAAAGATTGGACAGACAATTCAGGATTTTGCTAAAGGATTGAAGCCAAACGCCGAGTCTACTTCTGAATCCATTCCTGTTTCTGAAGAAGAGTCTGTTGCTGATGAAGAACTTGTTGCTGAGGATGAACTTGTTGTTGAGGCAGAACCAGTTTCTGATGAACAGCCTGTGGCTGAGGATGAAACTGTAGTTGAAGCAGAACCTATTGCTGATGAAGAACCAGTTTCTGATGCAGTACCTATTTCTGAAGAAAATGATAGTGTCTGATTCTACGGAGGGTATGACTCGTTCCCACCAATGAAACTGCTGTCTACCCTCCTAAAACATTCTCTCGATCGTAATACGCTGCTCATTATAACCATCCTTACTCTAAGTATCATACTACGCCTCATCGGTATAGGTGTTGGCTTACCTGCTACACCTGATCCTCGTGAAACACTCATAGCCAATGATATAATTAATCTCATCAATTTCAGCGCATTCCCAGAAATCTTCAATTGGCCAGGTACAGCGTGGTTTCATCTGATCGCTCTGATAGGTAAACTATTGGATTTCTTTGGGACGGATCTGACTGAATCACACATCATTCTGATCGGACGGTTCATAAATGTTTGCCTGTCCACATTGACTGTCTGGCTGACCTATTGCCTTGGAACAAAGTGCTACAATAGACATGTTGGACTGATTGCTGCTGCGTTTTTAGCTGTAGCAATGTTACACGCGACGAACGAATCAAGGTTTGCTCTTGTGGATATCCCAGCAACGTTGTGCGTTACCCTATTTCTCTGGTTAATTGCACGTGACACGGAGCTAAGAAATAGAACCTGTATCTACTTAGGTATTGTGGTGGGTATTGGTCTGGCGGTGAAGTATCCTACAGCGTTTGTCTGTTTATCTCTACTGATTTTCATAAACACTGCGGATGTATACCGCAAATATGCAACAATAATACTCTCTGCAGTCATCACCTTCACCATCGTCTGTCCATATTGGTTGATCGATGCTTTCTCAAGTGATTGGAATAAGTTCTACAGTGATTTTAGTTATGAAACCACGCACTACCATAAAGGACACTTTGGACTGTTCGCTACGGGAAACACAGGATTGGTGAATCGTTATCTTCATTTGTGGCATATACTGAAATGGGGATTAGGTTTGCCTCTCGCTATGTTAGTTAGTCTCGGATTACTATTCTCGATTGCAGGTTTATCGTTATCTGTGAAAAGAGCTGGATTAAGAAGTTTGTTTAACGACCAAAGGTCAAGGATGGTACTGACACTGATTTCTTTTGCTATTCCATTTCTGATATGTGTCGGTACTTTCAAAGTGACTTTTGCGCGTCATTTACTAATACTATATCCACCCCTAATGATATTAGCAGCAGCTTTTCTATTTACCATCGGCAAACGGTATGGTACAGTAATCGGCAGTCTTGTATGGATGTATTCATTTATATATACAGTCGCATTTGCATCCGTTATGTTAGCGCAGCCGACAACCGAGCAGGTTTCTGAATGGGTTTCAGATAACTTAGAAGCAGATCGCGCAATAGCACATGCACCAGAGATATTATTTGACTGGCTACTACCGGAATTAGATAGAGATATGACAGATTTTGATGAAAACACAGAGTGGTTAATCATCATTGAAGCGAATAGAGAGGTATTTCAGAAGTATAAACTTCATCCTGAAAAGTACCAATCCCAGGATTGGTATCCCCTTGAGAATGTTGAGATAGAGGATAATTTGGCGTTTTATGATGCGATTGATGGGAATGACAGCAGTTATCACTTATATAAGACATTCAACCAGAGTCCGTATTTTCTCGGTTTCAGAATTTCTGATGATGGTGCACCTTTTCCGATGCGTGCGCTACTTCATCCAACAATACATCTATATCAACGCAGAAAGTAAAAAATGTCAGAGTGAAGATTTTCTTAAAAATGTGGTGGAGAAAAACACGTCTTCTGTATAGGGACAATTGCAGACAATATCTGAAGTAAGACATCCGCGGGAATGTTGTCTGCGTCTATAATCCTTATCAACTCTTGCGGATAATGATCAATCAACGGCTCCGTCTTGTTCTTATACTCATCCCAACGGTAGCGAGCAACGTATTCATTTGCATCATCGCGGCGTTTTTCCTTGACTGCCCGCCCGCGGATACGTTTGAACATAACCTCCCTGTCATCACAAACCATAAAGAGAACCTTTAGCACATGAACATAAGGAGATAAGAGTTCGGCTTGAGAAATACTCCTCGGTATCCCATCAAGAACAAGCAGATCAGAGTCAGGTTTGTAATAGTTCATCTCAATCTTGTTTCTGATGTAGTATTGCCATGTTTTAAGTGTTATATCGTCTGGAACAAAATCACCTTGTGTTGCGTATTGATGAAAAAGCTGACCTAATTCCGATTCCTCATCTAACTCCCGGAACATATCTCCACTTGAAATGTGAAATATACCAGGAATATGGGATAATAATTTACCTTGTGTCCCTTTACCAGCACCTGGTGGTCCCACGAGTACAATAGATCTAAAACGGTGTTCTTCGTCAGGTAATACGGTTTTTTCTTGGCAAAGCGACTTATTATCCAATGTCATACGTTCTCAATCCTTAGTAGTGTTATACTTGCAGGTCTCTTAATTCAGAAGTGTTGAATCCAATTTGGTAGGATATGGTATTGTAGAAATGTTTCGGTAAGTTATACCCCAATAAGATGTTGAAGTATATAAAAATCCAATCCCTCGTAATCTCTCGCTTCAATGAATTCCTGCTCCGTTTTTTTGTCCAAGGTTCTTACTTTTTCGAGCAAATTCAGAAATGTTTTTCGGCTGTTCAACAGATGTTTCGTAGATATTTCACGCGGCTGTGTACGCATCACTTTAACATCTAACCCTACGAATTCTCCATTCAAACCGTATCCGTTTTCTTCTAATACTCGTACCTGATTAAAGGCGCGACGGATGTTTACCGAACCAAACGCTTTGTCTTGATCGAATTTTAGTCCGTTCTGATCATTCAGATGTACACTCCAGAGTTTTTTGTGATACAATGCATACCCCATTTCGTCCGACGGTTCCAATCCTGCCAAAATCGCGTGTGCACTTTCGATTAAACCCCCTACGCGTTTAGGATCATCACTTGTGTATGCTAATCCGATTGCATGTCCGATCGTTGGGATATAAGCAATATCCATCGGTTCGTTGGGTTTAGGTTCAATAAGGATGCGTATCTCAGGATCATATTCAAGTAACGTGTTGATTGCATCTAAGATATGACCGACAGCATCTGAAGAACTTTTTGACTCCCGAATATACGTTCCTTCACGAGCAAGCCATAAAACAAGATTCTTGCACTCTATTACATTCGCGATGTCAACACAACGTTTTGAACGATCAAGTGCGTACTGTCGCTCTTTCTCAGAATTTGATGTAAAAGCACCGTCAATTGTCTGATGTGATTCCCATAACCGTGGTGCTACCACTTCAGCAACTAAACCGTGGTTATCAATCTGTTCTTTAACAACCTTTGCACGTTCCATAATCTGTGCATGTGTTAATTCGTCAATATTAGGAACAACGTCATCATCATGAAACTGTATGCCTTCAAAACCGAGGTCTCTGTAAAATTCTACTTTTTCATCAAAATCATAGGGATCTCGAACAGGGGGTCCAAATGGGTCCGCTCCTTCATGTATATTCCAAGGACCAAAGGAAAAACGATATTCTGTTAAAGAATCTGACATCAAACTACTCCTGTATAGGTTGATATATTGACAGATACCTAAACAAACGAACACTATACCATAAACTTAACGATGAAAACAGGTTTAGGTTACCTGGCTATTTATGAATCTGCTTGACTTTAATGATAAGTATAAAGTAATATATGATAAGTATAAAGTATTATTTTAATAGAGTCAAGTCAAATTCTATTCACCCCGTAAAATTGTTAAGGAAATGTGATGTTGTCTGCACTTCATAACTTTTTTTCATGTCCGTTCTTGTCCTATTACACAGATATAATCCATATTGCATCTATAACACTTTTACATCTGAAAAAGTCTGGAAGTAAGTTATTAATCAGCATCCTATTGTTTAATATTTTACTGTTCATACAATATACAGCTGCGGTTGAGGACAACGCATCAATACCACACAAGAATGACACATCAGAAATCCAGGCTCACACAAACACACCATCTTTTGCATCAAGGACTTTCAGCTATGCTGACGTATATACATTGGTACTGAACTTAGATATAGCAGGCAACATTAAGATTGTCGCGATTGATAATCAGGAAGAAAAGAAAGATACAATTAGTGTTGCCCTTGAGAAGTTTGTCATAGATCAAGATTCATCTGTGCCTGATTCCTACCTTCAGAATATTACCATATCGGGGGTCAAGGAAGATGGGGTGCTTGAAATAAAGGCACAATTACCAGCGGATGCTTCAACGTTATCACTCGAAAACGTCTCTAAGTCTAAAATAGAGAGCAATATAGAGAGGCATCTCCAATTAAACTATGCTATAAAAACACCTCCCGATATTTCTATTCAATTAAATGCAAATAAAGGCAACGTGTTCGTTCATCATGTTCGGGGAAAAATAGAGATAAATACTGAGATGGGAGACATACATTTAGATGAGACATCTGGTAACTACCAGATAGAAACACAGAAAGGTCGTATTCATGGAAAAATCCTATTTACACCTGGAGAAAACAGCATAAAGACTAATGACGGTTCAATAAATCTAACTGTACTGGATGAACTTGCAGCACAAGTTGACCTAACAGCAAAAGATGGTGTGATACAGCTTCATTTACCAGAAAACTATTCTGCGGATATAGAATTAGACAGTGAAAAACAGCACTATATCGTAAATGTTCCATCTGAAATTGAAGAAAACAAAGGAGCTATCAACGCAGGTGGACCGTTGTTAAGATTAACGGCTACAGATACAATATCAATACTGCGGAATCCATGGTCTAAAAATGGTAATGAAACTACAGAAAAGACGTTGCCGCAGGAAGTGACAAAGAACCGTTCTGAAATTATCATTCCATCCACAGAATACCCACCATCAATAGATGGCAATCTTACAGAAAAGGCGTGGTTTAATGCTGAAAAACTCTCAACTTTCAAAAACCCGCAAGGGAGTGATGATGCTGAAAACCTAACGGATGTGCATTTAATGTGGGATTCCGATCATCTTTATATCGGCGGAAGGATTCACCTTAAAACTTATCAAATTCCAAGTGTTTCACAAACACAACGCGATTCACCTATTTGGGTAGATGATTGTATTGAAATCTTGATTGATATGAATCCAGAAACTGAAGCTTATGCACACTTGGTTCTGAACCCAATAGGAGGCTTATTCGACCAGAGAGTTAGAGAGGAAGGATACCCAAACTTTAGATTCGCCCCAAACGATATTAAACGCCTGCAGATTGATGATTCTACAGACAAGTTTAAGGGTGATAGCACATGGGATTCTAAAACAAAAATCGCTACAAAGATTTACGCGACATATTGGAGTTTTGAAATCGCTTATCCGTTGAATGATGGTGAAAGTAACACAAAAAACCAATGTCTCTTAAATGTGCATCGCAAGGCGATCGGTTCGTCTGGTAGGTCAAAAGATTTCGATAAGACATTAATCCGAGAATTCAGTTACTGGATTCCTATGTATGATGATGAATTTCCTTGGTGGCCACATTGGAAACAAGGGATGGGATTGTTGAAGTTAGTCAAGACGCAGCCAACGGTTTCTGGGAGCTTGGATGCTACGGCACACTATGAAGTTAAAGATATAGAAATAATTGATAATTTAAAAATCCCAACCGGTGAAATGAAGAAGTTTTCACCCTTTTCGCCAGGGGATAGTATAACAAACGAGCAAATCTCTTGGATGCTTACCGAATTGGAATATTATGACGAATTTAAGGAGGCACAGATTGAGATATTAGTATCAGATTCTGAAAGTGCAGAATCTACAAATAATCCAGAATCATCAATTAGTCCTGTGTCAGACATCACACAGGCAGAATCAAATCAAGAGATTACTGATGAAAAACCTGTTCCAGATCTCCCTGATACCGTCCCTTTGAAGGTAACTTTACAAATAAAGGTTGCTGAGAATCCATTAAACTATGCTGAACGAATACTCATCAGAGAAAACAAAAGTTTTCCATCACTATTTATTAGAGAATGGTTTGACTTGACAGTTGGATATATAGCTGAAGCAGAAATTAAACTGAAACAGCAAATGATTGCGGACTTTTATGTCAATCGGGGATACCTGTTTGCAGAAGTTAACTATGAATTTGAGGATGATATCTTACAGATAAATGTCAACGAAGGGTACTTAGACGAGATACGTTTTACAGGTAATCGTCGCATTCCTGAGACTGAACTTAACATGGCAATTGGCATAGACAAGGAGAGTGTATTTTATGAAACACTTGCAGAAACAAGCATAAATAAGATGTCGGATAAACTCAGTAAAGACAGTGAGCATTTCAAGTCAATACTCGCCTGGAACGTACAAAGTGAAGGTGGAAGAAACATCTTGCTGATTGAAATAGAAGAGCAACCGAGTTTCAAACCGGGTTGGTATCCTATTGTTGGTTTCAATAGAATTCACGGATTTGTCCTTGGTGCTGGGGGTAATCTATCAACTGACTTTACTGGAGATGAACAGGTATTCGGGACGTTGAGTGGTGGCTTTGCAAGTAGAATACTCAACTATTCTTTTGGTATTGAGAAGAGTTTCTTTAATAGGAACCCGTTAGCCATAGGACTGGGTTTCTTTAAGTTGTCTGATATAAGTAATAACGCTTTTCGTGATTTTCCTGTAGAACCAAATCTTACTGCTGCAGCCTATGGTATCGATTCAGCAAATTACTATCAGCGCGATGGTCAGCAGTACTGGATGGCGCAGTCAATAGGAAATTTCTCCATGCTCAGAGCCGAAATAACAATGGAGAATCATAGCAATCTGTCCAAATCAACCGATTGGAGTTATTATGAACGCAAGCGGATAAAACGTGGGAACGCCAGAATTGATAAAGGAAGAATGAACTCTATAGCAATCGGTTACACATTTGATACGCGGGATGAAAAATCAGTAGTGAGACGTCCACAATTCTTGGGTAGTAATCTTGTTCCCTGGCCTAATGACAGAACAAAACGTGGGTGGCGCGGTAATATCGGGGTGGATATTGCAGGAAGAATCATTGGGGGTGACTTTAAGTATAACTTGTATAGATTTGACGTGGTGAGATACACGCCTATTTACAAGCAACATCATTTCAATATCCGAGTTTCAGGACATGTTGCTGATGCCCCTTTACCGAGTCAACGTTTATTATATCTTGGCGGTGCTGCAACGTTACGAGGTTACGATTTTAATGCTTTTGCTGGTGATAAACGTTTACTTGTCAATATCGAATACCGGATGCATTTCGAAGCAGAAATTAACACTAATCCAGATGTGATACTCGGTACTGCACTTTACACGTTCATGGACACTGGACAGATATGGTGGCATGATGAAAATCCTATATCCGAATTTGCATTTAACGAATTGAAGACTTCAGTAGGTGTTGGTATTTCATTTTTTCTCAGTCCACCTGATGATCTTCAACCCTTAACTACTGCCTTTGAAGTCGCTGTTCCGATAAACATTGATAAACGTCTTAGAACATCTAAATTGATCTGGCGTTTAGAACGGATGTTTTGAGTATTACGCGTTTGGCATCGCTCTGCCCGACCTACACAATGGGAATTGACAGAGCAGTCGTCATTTAAACTTGACAAATGCGTGTAAATATTGTGTAATATATCACCTAATAATAACGCATTCACATCCAAAATGAAATATACATCTCTATACGAAATACATCGTGAACTTGGCGCGACCTTTGCTGAAAAGCATAACGGGTGGCAGCTGCCGATTCAATTCAGTGATACTGTAGATGAACACAATGCAGTCAGAAGAGATGTCGGAATCGCAGATCTATCGTATCTCGGCATACTAAAACTGACGGGTGAAGATAGAGCGAAATACTTACACCGACTCATATCTAATGATGTTGAAGGTCTTTCCGTTGGTGAAGGCAATTATGCCACACTATTGACAAACCGTGGTAAAATTATCGCAGATTTAAGAGTCTATAATCTGAAGGATGAAATCCTTATCTCTACAGCACCTGAAAACTGTGAAGTAGCATTCGCTGAATTGGACAAATATATCATTGCAGATGATGTTGAAATCTCAATAGAAACGGATAAGGTCGGTGTAATTGCAGTCTATGGACCTAAGTCCCCTGAACTTGTCTCAACACTGTTAGATGTTGATGCCCAAATTTCATTAGAACTTATTTCACTAACTGAACACCACTCAATAGTGAGTGAAGTCAATAGTGAAAAAATCGTTTGCATCAAGTCACACATCGTGGGTGAATGTGGTTTTCATCTATATGCAAATACCGATGCTTTAGTAGGACTGTGGGAGAAATTGATAGCAAGCAGTTCTCAGGTTCTTCCAATTGGATGGGATGCACTGGAAGCTCTCCGCATCGAAGCTGGTACACCAAGATTTGGCACAGAATTAACAGATTCCGTTATTCCACTGGAAGCAGAATTAGAAGAAGCAATAGACTTTGAGAAAGGGTGTTATATTGGACAAGAAATTGTGGCGAGGATGAAGTATCGGGGACATCCGAACCGACTGCTACGCGGAATCGCAGTTGAATCGGAACATCCACTTCAACAGAATTCACGCATTTTCAATGGTGAGAAAGATGTAGGGTGGGTTACCAGTTCAACGTTCTCGCCAACAATAGGAAAACCGATAGCACTATGTTATGTCCGAATGGCAGTCACTGATGAAGGTTCTCAGGTTCAAATCGAATCATCAGATGGACTCCTAAATGGAACAGTTGTAGAACTCCCCTTTATTTAACAGAACGGAGGAAAGATAAATAACGATGAAGTACAAAATGTTATGTCTTCAGATAGCTCCTTTACTGATTATAATCTCACTCATGAGTGGGTGTGGTTTGAGTAAGCTTTCCAAAATTCAACAGGAAAGCGATTTAGCTGTCGTTGAAACGACACTTGAAAAAAACCTAAAGACACTTGGACGTCTTTCAAAGTTAGGCAATAAGTCACTGATTGTCAAGACTGCACGCGCCTATTCATCCTATAGCGGATTCCTTGAAGATAGAATGGAGGAAGCAGGCATTGAAGGTGATGTGGAAACGGAAGCGGAAATGCGGATGCAAGCAATTGAACACTACAAAATCTCTGAAAAGTATGCTCTAAAGGCGTTGTCAAAAACCGATAAGAACTTTAAAAGCGTACGAACTGTTGCTTCTGAGGTATTTGAACGTTCTCTTAAGAGATTGAAAAAGAAGGATGCCGAACCGCTATTTTGGGCTGCATACGCTATTGCACGAGGTATCAGTCTTCAGAAAGATGACCCTATGCAAGTGATTGACTTAGCAAGAGTAGAACTGATGATGAAACGCGTATTGGAATTAGACGAATATATCTACTACGGCAGCGCGCATCTATTCTACGCGGTCTATTTTGGTGACAGATCGCCAGCAATCGGTGGTGATCCTGAGAAAGCAAAGGAACATATCGATCGCGTTGATGAAATCAATGAGGGTAAGTTCCTCATGACCAAGTTATACTTAGCAAGATACTATGCTTATCCGAAACAAGATATTGATTTATTCCAAAATTCA
The DNA here is from genome assembly GCA_022824835.1 of Candidatus Poribacteria bacterium. GTDB lineage: Bacteria > Poribacteria > WGA-4E > WGA-4E > WGA-3G > MSPOR6. The sequence continues at coordinate 43,119 of JAJDZB010000001.1, forward strand.
TTGCAGACGATCTTAGATGCACCGAAAGACATTTTTCCGGGTGAGCAAGCAGCAACTTCACTTGCAAAATCGCGCGCAAAACGTCTACTCGCACAAACTGACATGTTATTTGATTTAGAATTTGAAGCAGAGGAGAACGATTAATGAGAAATAGAACCGAATGTTGTAAATTACACTATACCGCATTGGTATGTGTCGTATTCGTTGTTGTTGGAATGTTATCTTTACCCGTTTCTGTAAATGCTATAGACCCAATTAAGTTTGCTACACTTGCACCGAAAGGTTCTACATGGATGAACAATTTCGATGCTATGGCAAAAGATATTCGCGCGCAGACGGATGGAGATATAAAGTTCAGATTCTATGCAAACGGGATTCAGGGTGATGAAATAGATGTAATCCGTAAAATGCGTGCCGGATTGTTGCATGCAGGTGCAATGACAGCAACAGGTCTTGGGGAAATCAACGAGGAAGTCCTGATTTTTCAACTCCCTCGCATGTTTAAGACATATCAGGAACTCGACTATGTTCGGAACTATCTGAGGGAAGACTTAGATAAAGTGTTTTTGGATAAGGGGTATGTATTGCTCGGAATGGGGGATATCGGTTACTACTATATTTTTAGCAACCACCCGATCAGGAATATAGAAGACCTACAATCACCGAATGTAAAGATGTGGTCACGTACAAGTGATAGGATAGCGATAGAGTTCTATAAGAGAGCCAAAATCGCTACTGTCCCAAGGGAAGTAACCCAGGTACTGAGTTCTCTCTATTCAGGGCAGCTCAATGCTTTAACTGCATCACCTTATGTAACAGTTGCGCTGCAATGGCACGACAGATTTAGGTATATGACGACGCTGCCTATTAATGTTGGTGTCGGTGCTACATTAATAACGAAGGAAAAATTCGATGAATTAACACCTGAACAGCAGAAAGTTTTACGGGATGTAGGTGAGGCGTATCAGACGAAGATGATATCAGAAATTCGTCAAGACAATGAGAAGGCTATTGCGGCATTGGTAAAGAAAGCTGGCATTCAACAGGTAGATTTTGAGGATGATGCATTAGAGGCATGGGATGCCATTGCTGTAGATACGCAGAACGCCCTGGTCGGAGAGATATATTCACAGGAATTCCTTGACAAGATAAACGCACTTTTGCGTGAGTATCGTGAGAAACAGTAGATAGTTCCCAATTCAGTAGGCGGGTATTGAAAACCCGCCTATTATCGTGGCTTCTTCGGTTGAATTCCTACTTTCTCAAACATTAAATCTAAGTACGATTTCTCATCGTTGAGACACTTACTTGTAGAACCATTCTCTTTCTTTTGATGCCAGTCTAATCGAAGAATGTTATACGCTAACATATTTTCGGTAATCCAGTCAAAATTTTCTTGTCTTCCTAACTCGGAACTATCCCGTAATAGAAGAAATGAATCAAGTTGAAATTTCTTGTCCTGTTTTGTCTCTAATTGCTTCTCAAGCAAGAGAAGTGTCTGGTCTTCGGTTTTTTGTGCAATTTTAACCTTCGGATGATCTTTATAATTAGCCTTTGACCCACCTATAATCCCTCGCTCACCTTTGGGATCGATAAATATAATGTGAGTAATATCACTTTCATTGTCAATAGTCCACAGAACAAAATCCGGGAAAAAACTACCCGCATCACTTTCCAAGAATATCCCAATTTTCTGAACGTTTCGCATTAGGTAAAACTCATATCTTTCATTTCGTAGGTAGTTTAACTTAATGTATTCTGTTAAGTCTTCAACAAACTTCTTTTCACCTGCATTCAATCTATCTGGTGAGACTTTCACATCATTATAATCAGATTCCACATCGTCTTGATGCCGTATCAACGGATTGTAAATGTGCCGATGTCCTGTTTGTAAGACATGAGTCAATTCTCTCTGAATTGGTGCTTCAGGGTTTATTCTTAGTGCCTTTGTTTTATCGTGTTCATTTTCAGATTCCTTAATCTTTGCAAGAAATGCTTCATATTCACTGCTATCCTTAAATTCTTTTGTTACTGTATACTCATAGATAAAATCATCTCTAATTAACGGTTCATAAAGATAATTTCTGCGATTGATGTGAGCGTTGATTCGGTTCCGAAGTTGACGAATGACATCTATTACGATTTGCCGATTAAGTCCGTCTGTCCACGCAATTGGATCTGAACCTGGTTCATGGTAACGAATTTCATCCACAAGTGAAAGAAGATCTGAAATAGTTGGTTTACAGTCTGTTTTGTTATACAGTTGCAGCTGATTTGTTTCTTCCTCGCGATGTATCACAGTAGCAAGTTTCGCCCTATTCAGATAACAAGAATACTTTTCAATATTCTGCTCCAAGTCCCAGTAGACATTTGGAGAATCTCGTTCCTTATCCGTTCGGTAATCACATTTCAGCGGACGCCACTTATTGATAGTGCCAGATTTTTCATTTTCACCGTCTTGATATTTATAGTGGATTTTATCCCCGTTGAGAAAAACCCGCTTGAATCCACTGCCTGCGGTGGTACGTTGTTTAAAGATTGACAATTTCTTGCTGTATTGTTCAAAACTAACAGAGGTGTTACCATCAACCTTAAAAAACGTTGGGTTTACTTTAATTGGAAAAGTGTGCAGCAATGGGACACCACCAGCATGCACTTCCTTAAGGAAGTGTTCAAGGTAACTTCGCTTTAGGCTGAAAACGGTTAACGTCTCTAAACGACGAATATCGTTATTCTTATCTTCTTTTCGTAGATTGTAGTAATTCCTGTTGTGTTCAATATGCCGTCGTTTACCACAACCTCCGATTCCATGTAACCTAACACCACGTCCGAATATCTGTATAATGAGGTTTCCTTTAGAAGTTCCCAAGTTAATTAGATCGATCACAGATAAACGATAGGAATTCCACCCTTCTGCGAATTTTCGGCTTCCTATCAGAACATTTATCGGACTTGAATCATTATCAAGATTCTCAAACTGTAGGTCTGGATCGACAATCGACTCCGTGAATGTATCAATTTTATTGTTATTTATGCTATTGAAGAAACTGATTGCATCGCCAACATTGATCATACCCCATTTTTTGCCATCTCCATAGGATAAGAGTAGTTCACTATTGTTTTCTGGATTGCGCGCAACTACAAGTCTACCAATGATATCACCACCAAAGATTGACCTATAATTCTCCCGTTCTTCAGGACGAAGTGCAGCAAAATAATCAAGAATCCTTTGGATGTCAGAAACTTCATCACCATCGCCTTCTTTTGATGGATTTTCGACTGTATGTCCCATAAACGCCATCAGAGGACGATGCACAGTAAAGTCATCCTCAAGTTCTTTATCCTTCCTGACTCTGTCGAATGTGTGTAACTTCTCTTCCATCACGCGCAGACACTCGTCAAGATTGTCTTTAATTTCCCCTTCGGATTCATCAGCACCCACCTTATCTGCTTCTATTGGTTTAAAAAAGTGGTCTTTACCGTATCCATCTCCATAAAATCGCGTGTAATCATAGCGATAGATGATAGCATTGCTGTATTCTTCTTTTAGTTCTTTTGCAATATTGTGGAAAGTAGCTGAATACTCAAACAGAAAGGAATTACCGACATTGAGACGATTCTTCCGAAGTTCCCTGAATTTTCCAGCCTGACCAGTAGTCAACCCGATGTGAGCTTCGTCAACCAATATCAGCCTGCGGACATCTCTATCATCAGGCATCTGGAAGTAATCTTCCTCTTTTTGTAATAGTCCCTGTGTTGTGTCAATTATGAGTTCAATCCGATTATTATAGGTTTCATTCAGTTGCCGCACATAAGGTTCTAACTCGCGTTCATGCTGTTTAATCAGATTAGCTAAAGGGGTTGTCAGGAAGATTTGAAGAATCGCACCATCAGATTTACAAAAATGATGCAAATATTGGAGGATATTAAGATGCATGACAAGCGTTTTCCCGCTGCCTGTTGCCATCCAATATGCCAACATCCGTTGTTTCTCTTGTCCACCATTTAGGTCAAATCCAGTAGAAACTGTCTGATTTTCTAAGAATTGATCAGTGAAAAGCAACGCCAAAACTTGATAATAGCGGAGTTTGAATGTATTTCTTGTTAGATAGTTATAATCATCAAGGTATTTCTGGATCCGTTCCAAAGACTCAGAAGGCAACTGTAACATCTGTTCTGGATCATACAATTCAATGTCACGCTTTATGCCGTCCCTACTAATGTCAATACCGTTTTCAGTTAATATCTTTGCTTCGTATTCTTGATATAGTGCCATAGGTAGTTCCCATTAGGTTTCAATAGTATCCCACACTGGTCCTGAATCAAAATCCTTTATCGTGATGATATGGATTTCTTTTAGCCCCGAACCTTCGCGTAGCCTGATCTGATTTACATCATAATTTACATCTATTTGAGTAACACCCTTAATCCGTTCATCATTCAAAATCTTCAATAATTCATCAGTATCATCTACACCTTCAGTCACATTTCTGAACACAACCGCTCGTTTGTTACTTCTGATGACTCGATAGACCTGATTACCAAAATCAAACCGCAGCCGTCGCTGAATTGACAGTCCTTTCATATAGCAGTAGGTTTCCAACACGTCAACATAACCATCTGTGCTGTCCTTACCGTAGGTGATTCTATTTGAAAACGGCTTACGTATATCCATCATCAACCGTATTTCCTGTTCCTCTGGACGATAGAGATATTTCACATGTAATCCTAATTCCCCATCATCATTCTGCAGTATAGTTGTGAGGTTATTGAGGATATCCTCATACTGTTCCAAACGTTGATATTTGATAATGCCGATAGTACCATCAATTTTCTTTTTATCTGGTTTGCCATCTTTCCAATTTTCAGAGTACATCACACGACGAATCCGCTCTTTCAAAGTGCTTTCAAAATAATCACCCATCTCAACAAGGATAAATTTACGTTTTCTGTTATCATCTTTGTTGAGTTTTCTCTTTTTATTTCTGTTGAGATTTAGTATAGCATGTCCTGTTGTTCCACTTCCTGCAAAAAAGTCAAGTGTGATCCCCTTCCCATCTGGTGTTACTGCCCACACCAGATTTTCATACAATCCTACAGGATGACAAAAAGGAAATGTTAATCCTAAATTTTCAATTTGTTGTTTACCTGTTTCCCCTGAAGCTATAAGTGACGATTGTTCAATTATAATATGGTCTTTCAAATAATATTTTCGTTGAGGTTGTGTTCTTTCATCAATGTCAAAATGAATCTCATTGTTATCAAGCAAACTCTGCATGAATTCGGGTCTATTACCCCATCCGTTATGAGGAACTGGACAGGGTTTAAGTGTTTGTGGATGATCTAAAGGTATAAAATACTTGGGATCCTTACGAAGTTCTGGGGCTCCCATGTGAACTTTTCGATATACAGTTCCATTCTCATCCAGATTTGAATATGCCTTGTCACCTTTACTGAAATCAGTTGAAGAAGTTATCCAATTTATGAATTCTTCACAACATTCTTCTGTTGGACTCTTATGTTTTTTTATTAGCGTTGCTGCTTTCTTGAGAATTGCCTCTCTGTTAAAATTATAGTACTTAAGTTTAATATTTCCTTTTGATTGACAAAATATGTATTCATGTTGACTCGCAATGCGATTTGCACCACTAACTGGATTTCTTTTATCCCAAACGATAGTTCCTTGATTTTGCATCCGCATGGTATCAAATACTTGAAACAGGTTTTCATACTCGTTTTCGTCAATGTGACAAAGGATGCAGCTATCCTGTGACATTAACTGCTCTGCAAGAGATAAGCGATTATCCATCATTGTTAGCCAACTTGAATGCTGGTAATCGTTTTTGTATAGAAACCCGCTTGTGTTGGTGTTGTAAGGGGGATCTATGTGGACACATCTAATGGATCCTCGGAATTTTTCCATTAATAAATCCAGTGCCTGAAAGTTCTCACTATTGAGTAGCAAACCATCAGTTTGTGATTCTAAATCATTAAAAAGTGAAAGGATTCTGTCAACGAAGGTATCATCAAAATACCTTGTATCTAACGGTAATGTCGGATATACTCCATCGAGTAACGGTAATTGTTCTCTAATATCAATATCAAAGGTCTCTAGCCAGTCATCAAGCTGTGCTCTGTTCTGCAATATTTTAGAATAGGTTTCCTTACGAAGTTCAGGATCATTTTTTGTAACCTCAGCTATTTTGCCTACAGAGATAAGATAATCTGTAGAGATAACTTTTTTCTTCATCAGGAAAAGCTGCTTCTGGAACGTTTCCACAGCAACGAGCAGCGCAATTACCTCGTCAGTGACGTTACGGAATGCTGTTGCAATGGCGAATGCAGGATTTTCAGGACTGGGGTTCAAAAGCGTATCTAAATCGCAGAGGATAGTGTTCTGGATATAACGGCGTTGCTCGGTTTTCAGGAATCTATCCAAGTCCTTGTGTATAAAATAGTCGGAATCCATTCCTACAAAGAAAGTATTCAGGTTCTTATCAAAAGTTTGAAACCTTTTTACAGTTGGACTTAGTTCAAGTTTCTGCTTCCGTTCATCTCTGTTTTTCCCAAGTCCTCTAAAATCTGAATGACTTGCCAACTTCTCAGCATATTTATCCAAGCCAAGCCGTAACGACTTAATGCCTTGAAATTTTCCATCGCTTACTTTGTTATAGGTATCCGCTAAATCCTTAAAGATAGGTTTTCCAAGTTCTTCACCCCTCTTGGGTTCTTCATGCAAATAGATATCAACATCGTCAGTCATGTCAAAAATCTGTGCATTCATCTTACGGTATATCTCAACTTTTGGTGTTGAAGCATCTGCCAAATGAAATATAACACGCCATGTCGGTTCTGCATCATCAGATTTAGGATCTTCAATTCTATCGAATCGGTAGTGTTTAAAATCTTCTTGATTACTGTTCTGTGCAACAGCAGAGGTAGATTTGCCTTCTAACCGATATTCAATCCGTTTGCCCTCAACTTCAAAGGTAACGCTATTAAAGCCTGTTGCTGTTTTGACGTAGTAACTATCGCGACATTTCCAATGGAAAAGTATATCTGTCCCGTTATAGTCTGTCTCGTCTGGATAGTCTACCTTATACTGTGCAGTGCTTCTGTCGTTATACCCAAAGTCCCCATCACGGTAGTAACTTTCGAAGAAATTGTGGATGTGATTGTAGAGACGGTATGCCAGTTGTGCTTTGAGCTGTTCTGGGTCTGTTTCTAAGGGAACAATAAGGTGTTTCTGTTCCTTATAGGTTAGAAAATCTATAAGTGGAAGTTGGTGATCTGAAATATTGTGTAAGTATCCTTTTTCTGTTGTGCCACCCTCTTTTTCAATATATTCCTTAACTTCTCTAAGTTGACTATCATAAAGTTGTTCTGTAACTTCTGACAATGCCTTTTCAACAATAGATGTCAACTTTTCATCAATGAACAGATTTATCTCATCGCGTTTGATTCTTAGTATGCGAAATATTCCGAAATCAAGATCGGAATTTGAGAATTGGAACATTTCTCGGAGTTTTTCGCGAAGATTGTTTAGTGCTTCAGTTGTTCGGTTGATTTCTGACATGGAATTATTTTGCCTTCCAATCTGATTACTCTATACTTCATCGGTCATATTAGATAGTCTTAATTTGGTACGTCCCACAGTTTTGTCCTTCTTCAATTCGGTCTTGAATTTTCCCTTCTGCTTCTTCTCTACTCACAAGCGGCTTTTGTAGCGTTCTCTTTCATAGTTCCTCCGCCATTTCACTATTTGTCAATTAAGTACCTAAGCATCACAGTTTGTATAACGATCTTATGAATTACATGTAATAACGGAAAGATGGATGAGGTATTTCATTTTCTCCTACTTCTGCCATAATACCACCCACCCGTCGAGAAAAGAATAGCGTTACAGGGTGGGAACTACTCATGCTTGCAGTATTCCAATTCATTCGGGCAAGTCCTAATATATCTGAGGCGACCTGATGCATGTCAACATCATCATTACTTATTAGTCTTACTGGAGCAGGAATGTGAGGTCCAGGATATGTCTGCCATTCAGGCATATAACCTGTAGTGAATAGATATGTGGCTTCCTTATTGACTGTACATAGGGTGCCCTTTCTCGGAGGATATGCTCCATAAGTTAATAATCGAAATTGTGTCGGCATAATGTTAATTAATTCAACTACCGGAATATCACGAAAACCATGTTGAAATCCTTCTTGTTCTGAGTCGTCAAACCTTGATGTCTTATGAAGGACAATACGTTTCGGCTTACCACCTGTCTGTTCGCTGTACTCTTGAAGTACCTGGCTGGCAAGTTTAGCTGCTTGATCTTCCGTTAGGTGCACATTCCATCCCTGTTTTTCATCTCTGGGAATAGGTTCACCGCGAAGCGCAAAACCTTCACCACGGCTTGAAAAAGCTTGTGCTAAGCTTGAATAGACAAGATGTTGTGATGGCGTTCGTAAGTGATGAAAACTGATACCGACAAAGCAGGTTTCTGGTCCCTCAGATTTAAAACGCCAAGGTATTCCTCCCGCTTTGTAATAGAGTGCTACGCTCATGTTCCATGCACGTGTAGCCGCTTCTTGACCCGTCTCCAAATCTTCAAACAATCTCTCAGTTCCAATTTGAATTGGCATTTCATATTTCATCGTTTGGGCTTTTAAAGCACGTCTAAAATCACGATTCAGCAAGTCTTCTACGGTTTCTTCCATGCCTTCAAATAAAGAAAGTTGTTCAGACTCACGTTCAGCCTTACGTTTCTTGATGGATTTACGTTGCTGAGAAGTCAAACTACTTGAAATGCTCCAACATGTTTGGACGACCTCATTAGGCAAACAACATATTACTATATCAGGACGAGTTTCAGGGCAATTTGCCAATTCATCTATACCTTCAATATAAAGATTCAATACATCCTCAAAACGGCTTTTTGGGTTTTTTATTACTAATGCTCTTTCAAGTTTTTTGTTGTCAATTGTTTTTACCCACTGGTTTCTTAACTCAAGTTTAGCGTGAAAAATATCTTGAAAACCAGGAAAAACTTGGTATTGTGGAGAGTCTTTAATCTCGGTTGGAATTACCTTGCGACATCTTTCAATCCATTTATAACCTTTATTTATAATTTCTGTGTTGCCAACGAAACCAACGCGGACATCTCTTTTATGAGCGGCCCCAAAACGGCGGTCAAAGGGACCTGCTTCTGTTAGACCTACTTTTGGATCTATAAATGTCCCTGGGGCACCAAATTCAATCTCTGGTGTAGGTAATTGGTTGATTTCCATCTGAATTAACATTTTCTTCCTCTGCTAATTGTGAGATCGCCTCTGAGATTTCTGACTCTAACTGTGCCAATTCGATTGTATCCAATTTCTCAAGTTCTCCAATTCCCCTTGCTTCATCTAATTCAATCACAGGAGCAACAACCGCTGACAAGCTATTTCTGATAAGGATTTGATGACCGTTGCTCTTATGTATTTTGTTTACTGAAACTGTATCCGATTTTATGTCCGGGGCCCCGGTGTCAAGTGCAAAAGTGCCCTGTTTTCCGCCTGAAATCACCCATGCCCAGAATACAAGATCGTTGTGTACCACATTGTTGTAATCGTGACTCTGGAGACGGGTGGAATATTTATTGGTCAAATCACCAGGCAAATATGATGCTTTTCCATCAGTAGTAAAAACATAACTTGGAAGTAAGAATAGGGTCCAGACATTTCCAAAACGTTCAAACCGGAACCAAAATGATTTGTGCTCCCAATAGTTGTTTTTCTTTTTTACCACTTTTCGGGTAGCACGACGGACACGCGCCTTGTAGGTGACTTTTCGAAAGTTCTCATCTGTTTTAGGAAAATATGCACGTTTTCGATCTTTGTCTATCCATAGACCTTGTGCTTCAAGGTGTCTGAAAAAACATGTATTGAGTAGCCAGACAAAAGGCTTTTCATCATAAGTGTTGATAAATTCTTCAATAGTCATCTTTCCTATATCGTTAGTGTCAATCGCAGTGTAAAGTGGATTAGCAGAAGTTGACAGATTCTCAAAAGTAAAAAGTCTTTCTGCATAAGTCATGAATGGCGGCAGCCAATCTGATTCTGTCCTTTCCCACACATCCTTTGCTATTCGGGCAGTGGTCCCAGCGTGCCAAACAACATCTGGAAGATTAACTACTTCAAGAAGATTGCTTGCGTAGCGGGTGAAGTGATTACTGCTGGAGGCAGTTCCAGTAATTGTATCTACTGCTTCAGGGCGGCGGGAAATTGTTATTTCAAAAGCAGTATTGCCATCAATCGGTCCAAAATTTACTTCATTTTTGTTTTCATCACATTTCTCCCAAACGTCCGGTAATCCGGAACCTGCTCTTTCCATATCACCTGTTCCATAGAATATGTCTGACACAACAGGATTCCGATATCCTTGAATACCACGTGCTCCACCTTTGATTCTTGTTTCAAACGTGTCTCTTATCTCATTATGAGGTGTGGCCGTCATCTGCTCTATAACGTCTTGAACTAATCCGCCTGGATTGCGGACACGGATACAATTCTGCTCAATTTCAACAATGATTGGCTCATCCTTTTCATAGTCACGGTGAACGAGTGCGTTAACTACTATCTCTCTCAAGGCATCTGGAGGGTAGGGATATACAGATTTTGAGTGTTGTCCTCCTTTTAAGAGGAATGATCGATTAATGCGAGAAAGCAGCGCATAAATCCCGTCAAGTTGATACCAAAGGTTACCCTCAATTACTTCTTCTATTTGATTGACGGAAGTATCAAAAATGCTTTTGAACCAATCAGGATCTCCAATTATGCGTACGATGACTTTAGCGGTTTGGATATGGTACTGCGGAGTCTCAGCAAAAAGCAAGTAACCTCCCACCGTTGGAAAAATACTCTCTTCTTCTGTAGGCGAAGCAAGATCTAACTCACATAGCATGCGAATAATCCAATCGTCGTTGACAGTTGGCGGTACTCGTATATCCACCCTGCTGCAGTACTGAGATAGACGGACTCTCATTGTTGGCCAATCAAAATCATCCAAGGCAGCTTCGGTAAGTTTCTGGAAATCAAAAGGAAGTAATGATAATTCTTCAGACACAGTAGGAATTTGCGGTTGATAATCCGTGTCCTGTTGCCCCACATGTTGCCATAGGGTATTCATCACTTCATCAAATCCATTGATAGAAACGATCTGAAAGTTTGTTTGGATCTCACTAGCGAGTGCCTGGACTAACTGAGGAAGATTGTCAGAATCACCCTCTATATAATTTCGCGAGCACCAATAAATCCCATGACGGTAACCATCTGCAGCCGCGGCGTTATCAATAAGAAGATGTCGCATTATAGAAGGCTCTGCTCCTCGATATCCTATGACAATCAATGGATGATCTCTCAAAAGCGGGATCAATCTTTCAACAAGATTTGAATTAAGTTCTGCATTTACTTCGGCAAGAGTGTTTTTGTCAGTGTAATGTTGGACAGAACCATGTAAGTAAATTAATTGCGGACGTTGAGAACTTGTTGATATAATGGAAAAGTCAGACGGTGTTTGGACAACATCAATATAATGAAGGCGACGGTTCGCTCTACACAAGTTTAATAAAACTGCATCAAAGTTTGTTGTAAGAACAGTATGAATGCGTTTCTGTTCCATCAACTTCACCATATATTCATATCCTTCACCCACTGGTACTTGTGTATCTAAAATGTCCTCAAAGAACAACCTTCGCGATTCACTTGGTTGTAGTATATTCTCTACAGCAAAAGGAAAATTATCAGCTGCACCCAAATCCTTACGATACCAATTCTGTTTTTCTAACCACGGATACCAGTCACTTCGCCGAATACGTGGGTCTTCAGTAGAAAGATTATTCTCTTTACAGTATCCCCATCTTGCTATTTTTTCAATCAATTCGCCTGCAAGAGGAATACCCGAGCTGTAGGAAGCACCAGCACCGAGTAAGAAGATTGGATCTGGTCCATCTTTAATGAGTGAACATAAGTGTCCAATAGTTTTTGTTTGAAATTGCAAATTACAACCCTATTATTCACCAAGACAAAATGAAGGAAGGTCTTTAAAGATCAAATCTTGTCCTGTAATTCTATTTCGTTATACAAGTACTAAGTACAATTATGACATTAACTTGAGGAAAAATCAACTTGAAAATTAAGAGATTAATTCAAATGAAAATTTTATATGTCCGCAACCCTGAAACGGGTCCAATAATTGCCCAGATACTACCAATAACATAATCACCTAATATTAATCCTAAGAACAAAGGGGCAACTCGACGATGTAAGCGCAAACCTCCATGTCGTAAGATCAAGTATTTCAGCAACCAAGCGACGAAGAAGGCAAACCAGAAGTAATCCATCGCAAAACTTATCGCAAGCGCATAACCGGCAGGATGGAAGGGCCACCACAGAAAATGCATCCGCATATACATCATGACAAATGTTAATAACGCACCGATACCCATAAATCCTATGCCGATAAGGTTCGGTTCTGAAGGATTGTGCAACCATCTCTGCAGTCGTCCAAACGATTCTCTACCCACCCATCCCTTAAATCCACCCGCTTTGGCAACCGCACCGTTTCGAAATGTGATGTCAAGATTTGCCCAAAATGTGGCTACTATGCCTACGATAATCGCTATCAACATCGCTAACCAAAGCCGTCTGTTCCCCATACCTGTAGATTCTGCCAGTTTGAAGGCTTCAATCTGATTAGGCATCGGATGATTTCTATATCCACGATTAAACCAATAGAAAAGCGAGAGAATCGTGAGACTACTGGTGTCAAAATGACGTGTTCCGCCAACCATTGCCATTATGTCATGCGGATTTACATAGTATATTTCATGCGGTGTGCCAAGTTCCGCACGAACCCGTGTAATGGCGAAAGAGAGTAGAAAATAGATACCGAAAAATATACTGGCAATCCACAACGTCATTCCCGCTATGTTCGCAAAAATACCCAAGGCAATGAGAGAACCGATAATACCTAACAGTGCGGATCGATATGACATGGGTTCATCCTTATCATCAAGTTGCGAATTGAAACCAATTGCTTTTTTAAAGACCTCTTTCAGATGTCGGCGCGTAACCCATATCGCCAATAGAAATAACGCAACCCATGCTCCATAAGCTTGTTCATTTAATGCTGGAAAATAACGTGTGCCAAGTGCTGCTGCTATGACAAACTCAGCTAATCGGACAACAAAGAAAAACCAACAGGAGAATGATAGATCCAAGGGTAAGAAAAATGCTAAACCGACTGCAAACGGATAGACAGAGATGCGTGTACCTCGAATAGCACTCCAAGGTCGTTCAGTGAAGATATTTTGAAAAACAGCAGTCCTTTTGATATACGGTATCTCTGGAAACTGCGGAAACAGATAGTGAATACCGTTTATCAATCCAATGGTAACAGCGATGCTAAATCCGATCCACATCATCCGATTTTTCATCAGACGAGTTCCACTCTCCTCTGATAGTCGGAGTGGAAGTTGAATGATAGGATATGCTAACTTCTCCTGTTCTGTCCATCGCTTACGCACCAACGTATTGATGCATAACATCATAAACATCATAATCAGGAAGAATAACCCCCAAAAGAACAACGGTTTTAACCAGACACTAAAGTTATGTTCTGTATAGAAACTGGACTCCCCTTCATAGAATCCTTGCAAACTTTGCGGATCAGAGATGGTTAACCAAGATGGAAGATAGCGAAAAAAGAGTGTTTGCCATTCATTTTCTTCAGTTGCAAAACGGAAAGGATGTGCAATACTGCCGAACATATTCTGCATCGTATCATGACCGGCAAACGTACAAGAAATCGCTACCATGATGTATACCGTGAGTAACTCACCCTGTCGCAACATGTGCTTAGGTGATATACCTCTGATAACGAAGTTCGCTACGACACACAGAAACATGATGAAGACAGGTTGGATGAAAAGGGGTAAACATGAACCGTCAAGTGAATAATACTTCACTTCAACTATTGTCATCCAATAGACATTGACAGGAATGAGCAACACGCCGATGATTAACGAACGGATCGTAATACCGGTTGATTTAATGCTACTTTGATCCGTCTTCATAGTGATTGTGGATTGTCTGTTAACCGCTAACGGTAGGTTTGAACGATTTCTGTGATGACAGAACGTCTATTCTTCCAGTTAAGACGGGCTGGTGGAATAAGATATATACCATCAATCGGAATTGTATCCTGATTTCGTATCTCTTTCACAAGGTCTAAGGTCAGTTGCATGCCGAGTTCACTTCCAGCCGTATCCCCTAAGTCTTGAAATTTGTCAACGATGAACTGCGGTATATATAGACCTAAATTGTCACGTAGGTAGGAGGCACTACGAAAACTTGTAAGCGGAAGAATCCCGTAAAGGACTTTTATATTTAGGTGTTGTATTGCCTTTTGTGAACGTTCAATATCTTCATAGGTCCAGACAGGTTGTGTATATGCGAATTTTGCACCTGCTGTAACCTTATTGCTTAAGTGTTTTATGTGAGGATCAAGATTCTCAGCGATGGTGAAGCCGCCGCCGTAGTAGAATCCACATGGATCTCCGATGGATGACCCATCAGCGAGTACACCTTGATTTAGACGATCTATCAGTTTCATCAGTTGCACTGCTCCGCGCACATCGGGCACGAGACTTGCGGCTTCGTACGGTCCGGCTTTGGGATGGTCACCTGACAGTGCGACAATCCCACGTATCCCTAATGCCTCTGCCTCTAACAGGTGCGATTGCATGCTGATAAGATTACGTGAACGTGTTGTCCAATGGATAAGCGTTGGAATGTGTGTTGCTTGCTGTAAACGAAATGCGGTACCAACTGCACCTATGTTAACTGCCGCCCCTGAATTATCTGTCACATCAAATAGGTCAACACCGATAGATGCCAGCACGCGCGCCTCTTTCAACAAGGCACGCAATTGTGGGAATGTATTGGCGCGTGTTTCAACACTTACAATCCTTTCGCGAGTTTCAAATACCTGTTGTATAGGGTTTTCTCTTTGTGTTTTGCTGGTAGGTGAGCTCTTCGGCAGTACAAATATACGGGGGAGACGTCTGATCGGTTTGCTTCTGCCGACAGCTTGACGGATTCTGGCTATAAATTCTGGGGTGGTGCCGCAGCATCCCCCAATCATATTAGCACCAAGATTGATCAACTTTTGAACGTAATCTGTAAAGACGTCGGCGTTTACTGTGTATGAAACAGCAATTTCTCCCTGTTCAACTCTCGGATTTCCAGCATTCGGTTGCACGACAAGTGGGACGTTTATGACAGGTGCAAGCAATTCCATAGCTTGAACAAGGTCGTGAGGACCTCTGCAGTTAACACCGACAGCAGTTGCTCCCAGTTGTTCCAATTCTTGAGCGAACACGCGAACATCTATACCGGCACCAACTGTACCGCCTGAAATACCGCTAATCTCAATAACAACAGGAATGCCGTAGGTCAATGCTTGTTTCGTTGCAATCTGTGCTTGTTTTGTTGAAACGAAAGTCTCTAATATAAGCAGATCAACCCCCGCATCAACAAGGGGATCCATCTGTTCCTGAAATAGTTTACGGATTGTCTTCGTTGATGGTTCAACGGCTATGTCGTTTGTATCTTGAGAACCGAATGGGATCTGACCAACTGATCCTGCGATATAACATGTGTCTGATGTTACGGATTGTACTAATAATACCCCAGCACGGTTTATCTCATCAACTTTATCAGCAAGACCGTGGATTGAGAGTGCTTTCCGATTTGCTTGATATGTATTCGTCTGGATGACATCTGCACCAGCATTCACATAAGCCTGATGGATGTCCTTGACTGTATCTGCATGTTCATTTGAAATATTACATGCATCTATACAGTGTAGATGTGCCTTTATGCGTTGACGCAGTTCTGTACCGAGCGCACCATCACACACCAAGATTCGTTGTGCTAATGCTTCAATAAATGGAATTTTCGATGGTGGTTTTGTATCCATGTAGTCTGATTCTGTGAATTTAACTTCTATAGGTTTACCCCCGTGTCAACATAAGTAAACACGGGGATAATCTGTTGAGTCAAGAATGGAAATGTGATGTCTAAATGAGACATTTATTGTATTATATCTCCCGCCTTCTCAACAGGAATATAATAATAACCGAAGATAATACACATCTCATCTTCAGAAGTTAAACCGAATTGAAGCGGTTTATTCGTATCATAGTTATTATGTGTACATTCAAAAGTCAATCCATCATCTGAACTCAATATAATAGGTGATGGGAAAAGTGTGATAGGTGCATCGTCATAAGCGATGCTACGGTGTAACAATTCTCCTGTTGATCTCTGAAATATTTCAAATAGTTCACCGTGTCTATGCATGTGAGATGTAAGTAGGAAGACGTGCAATTCCGTATCCGGATCGTGTCCACGGTGCTGAAGTTCATACTCAACATACCAGGTCATTTTAGACACACGGGTTAAACCTGGTGGAACGTTTATTGCTCTATTTGAAACGAATATCTCTAAGGCTTCATACTTTACTTCTTCTTTTGGAATCGTGTAGATATTGACATAAGTTTCACCGATCAGTACCTCATCCCCGAGAAGATTGATATAGTGTGAGTTTAGGTCGTAGACTGTGTTTCCTGGGAGTCGTAATCCAACACCCTCTGGAAATTCAAAGAGTGTATCATCCGTTTGGGTTCCAACGACGAACAGGCGATCACTGCCGAAATTACCGAGAGCCTGTGGATCGAGTGGATCAAGTTCTCTGAATTGCTCCTCTGGGTTCACACCGATACTTGTGTCAACACCTATATTCTGAATACCTTTCTCTATACCCTCTTCAGTGAGACGGTATATGATGAAGTGATGACTTCCTGATGGATAGAAAATCTCAACTCTGTTAATATAGATATCATCCTCTATTAGTTCACCATTTTCATCTCTGATCTGTGTTGCATAGAATACTTCCCGTTCTGTTCCTGGTTCTACTTTAAATTGTGGCAAAACGAGTTGGTAACCTTCGCCGGTAGGGGGTGGGGGTGGTGGATTAAATACCTCTTCTGGGTCCCTGAGAACACCGAGATCCCCAATTCCAGCTACTTTTCCAGTTTGCGGTGCTCCTGCTTCGATCCATGTGCGGATAGCATTAATCTTCGCTTGATGCAGAGGACCTGTTCCGAATGGCATCCGAGAACCGAAGTTTCGATTCTCAGGTCCCATCAATTTCGTCAAGAGAAAACTATTTTCAGGGTTACCGGGATCGATAAGTTTCATACCAGCTGCAGCTGCGGCAGCATTTCGTGGAACACGATCAACCAAATCAGCATGGGATTGTCCATAAATAAGATTCAGGTCTGCTGAGTTCTGAGGGGGTGCATGGCAAGCACTATTTGCACAACTTTTGTCAAATATGTTATCTTGTATATCGTGATAAGTTGAGTTATCTCCCTGTTCTGTTTCACCAAATCTGTTTACGACTCTCCTGAGATCCAATACGTCAACTGTACCATCACGGTTGACATCCGGATTCTGGTCTGATGTACGATCACCTGGTTGTCCTAATACAGTGGCAACTAACACGAGATCTCTTATGTCAACTGTTCCATCATTGTTGACATCTTCTAATAGTGTAGACCCTGCATTGTGACCAAATGCTGTACCAATTGCTGTAAATGACAGACACACGATTAAGGTGAGTAGAAGTGTTAAAAAAACTATGTTTTTGTAAATTTCCATTATGTCATAACCTCCATTTTATTTAATACGATCATTCTTCGTTAATTTCTTTGAATAACTTAGATTTTGTTGTGAACCTATATTTTAGCAATGTCCAAGCAGCAAAAATACCATCAGACCAAAAACGCAACTTTTTACCCTCCTTTTTCGTGCGAGGAAAATAGGAAACTGGTATTTCGTGTATATCAAAACCTGCTCTTAGTAACTTCGCTGTTACTTCGGGACAGAACTCAAAACCTTCACAGGTCAAATTGAGTTTACGGATAACATCAGAAGAAAATGCTTTGTACCCTGTGGATTCATCAGTGATTTTTGAGCCGTATAGGATGTTGGTATAAACTGCCAGGATGCGATTCGCGATATAATTCTGAAGACTTGCGTTCTGTCTCCCCTTCAGAAACCTTGATCCGTATACGACTTCTGCGGTCTCTGTCTTTAAGGGACGCACCAATTCAACAATGTCACTCGGGCTGAGTTCCATATCCGCATCTTGGATGACAACTATTTTTCCTCTCACATAAGGTATTCCGCTTCGTATTGCAGAACCTTTACCTTTATTCTTTTCACAATTGACTATTGTAATATCAGGTTCGTCGGCATACTGTTCCAGTATTGTAGGTGTCCTGTCGGTAGAGCCGTCATTGACAACGATAATCTGTTTCTCAAAAGGTAGAGATTGCACTGATTCAAGTACCTGTCCTATCGTTTGTTCTTCGTTGTACGCTGGTATAATCACAGATACTAACATTATCCATCACACTCTATTTATATTGTATTGGCAAACCGCGTAAAATCAGAGTAACGATCTTACCATACCTCCATCTACCTGTATCGTTGCTCCAGTGATATAACTGGATTTTTCTGACGCGAGAAAAACGACTAAGTTTGCAAATTCTTCAGGATCTCCAATTCTCCCGAGTGGAATATTGGCAGTCATATTCTCAAGTGCTTGATCATAGGTTATACCTGACTCTTCTGCTCTTACAGATGCCAACTGTTTAATTCTATCAGTGAAAATAATCCCTGGACAGACGTTATTAACCAATATTTTGTCGGGTGCAAGTTCGGTTGCAAGCGTTTTTGCGAATCCAATGACCCCGGTTCGTGCCATATTGGAAAGCATCAATCCATCTACAGGCTGTTTGACAGAAACAGATGTAAGGTTGATAATCCGCCCACCGCCTCGTTTCCGCATCCATGGAACAACTGCTCTACTCATGTTGATTGTACTCATCAAATTCAGATTCACAGCATCGCGATAGTCTTCTGCTGACAGGTCATCGAATCTTCCTGCTCTCGGTCCACCTGCGTTATTTACTAAAATGTCAATACCACCGAAATGCGAAATTGTTCTGGCTATCAGTACTTCAACCTGATCTGGTTGGCTAACATCAGTTGGAATAACCAACACTTCAGTTTCTGTTTTCTCTCGAATTTCGTCAGCGGTCTGTTCTAACACTTGGTTGTCTCTTGCGCAGATAGTGACTCTTGCGCCTTCGTAAGCTAAACCGAGTGCTATTGCTTTCCCTAATCCTTTACTTGATGCCCCGACTACTGCTATTTTGTTTGTAAGACCAAGTTCCATACTTATGTTATGGAGGAATATTTTATCCTCTATCCTTTCAAAATGTGCAATCTATTGTGTCTGAAATTAAGTATACTATTTATGGTATATGTTGTCAAGCGAATTGCAGTTTTGGGTTTTCAGTCTTCAGGTTTCAACTTTTTTACACGCTTTTTTGAAGATTTACACACCCACAGCGCACTACTAATCTTGACATACCTCCCTTTAGAATGTTATAATCTGTATCATTCAATCTGCTCATGAAGGATGTTAAATGTTCAATCTCAGGTTAACGCATATTACTATATTCCTCATTTTTACACTTGTTACGCTTACAGCTTTCCTACTGCCGGTTGGGGCAGAGGAAGTCCAAAAACCGATACAGCTTGATAAGATAGTCGTTACACCAGGAAAATTCACAATCTATGAAGGACCTACACCGCAAATTTCAATCTCTAAGACAGAAATTGAACAACTCCCTTTGATAGATAATGACATAATGCGGTCGGGACACATATTTCCTGGAGTCATAGCAAGTGACTTTAGTGCGCGTTTTAGTGTCAGAGGGGGGGAAAAGGACGGTGTCGCAGTCAGATTAGATGGAATTGAACTCTATAATCCTTACCATTTACAAGATTTCGGGGGGGCAATCTCAATTGTTGGACTTGGATTGATTTCGCAGGCTGACCTTCTGATGGGAGGATTTCCAGCTGAGTACGGACAGAAAATGTCGGGTGTATTTGACCTTACCTCAAAAGAACCAAACAGGGAAAAAGTCTCAGCGAATTTCGGATTAGACCTCATCAATGCAACTGCTCAGATTGAAGGACCCTTAACCGATAGAGGTGCATGGATACTATCTGCCCGCCGCGGTTACGTTGATCTTATCCTTGCGCTCACTGATATTGATGACAGATATAAACTGCAATTTTCCGATGTATACGGAAAGTTTAAGTTGCAAATTACAGATGCTGACACGCTGACACTTAACGGGTTATACGCTTGGGACTATAACCTTATACGTGCTGATGATGTAAGCAATAATTTAGAGTCTAACTATGGCAACTTGACAACGTGGTTAAATTGGCGACACATGTTTGGTACAAACCATTGGACAGATATATATTTCTATGGCGGTTCAGCTGGGCAAGAGAGAGAATCAGGAGATGCTGATTTTGATAATCGTGACGTTTTATATTATGGAACAAAGGTAGAACTTACTTCCAACGTTCACGATCAACATACAATCCGAAGCGGCGTTGAGTGGAAATGGTCGGATGCAAAATATGACTATTTTGCGAAAGAACGTATTGCTGGTATAAACAATTATGATGAAATAGACGTTAACATAAATCAGAGCGGTAATGATATTAAGTTTTTTCTTCAAGATGAATGGCAAATACATGCTAAACTTGCACTGAATGTCGGTGGACGTTTTATTTATCAGGACTCTCGATTGGATGGTGTATCTAACTATGAAATCGGACCTCGGGTAGCGTTGGCTTTCCAAGCAAATGACAATCTTATATTGCGAGGTGCATGGGGTATTTATCATCAGCCTATTGACCTGGTTTCATTACCAGTGGAAGACGGTATCACTACTGCCGGTTCTGCAGAACAGTCCATACACTATATCCTTGGTTTTGAGTACAGTGCCACTAACAACCTTCTAATTAAGCTCGAAGGTTATTACAAACATTATGACAATTTGGTTGGGAGACTCAGAGAATTTGGGAGACAGACCCAAGTGTTCACTCCGCTTGATACTGCAGATGTCAAGGGATTTGATCTGTTCACGACGCATGCAGTCTCAAATCGTTTGTCTTGGAGTCTCGGTTACGCATTTGGTATCGCTGAGGAGGAGACTGGAGGGAGAACGATTTATCGTGAGTCTGACCGAAGACATTCAATTTACTTGAACAGTAACTATCAGTTTGCACCGTCATGGCTGCTATATGTAAGTTGGCGATTCAACACGGGAACACCCAGAACACCTCTAATACACGAAAAAGTAGAATCCAACTGTAACCGGCAGTTTGGTGAACCGCATGCAGAAAGATTACCACCCTATCACAGTCTCGATTTTCGGATTACAAAACGGAGTATATATAAACGATGGTCGCTTTCATGGTATTTCCAAATACTCAATTTATATAATCGTTCCAACATTGACCAATATGCATTCAGTGAAATAAGAGACGAAGACACCAATCAGTTAATTGATTGTTCGGTAGAATCTGAACCACTATTGCCAATTGTTCCGACATTAGGTATAACACTAACGTTTTAGTTAGGATTACATTGTAGGTTTGAAGCGTAAGATATGTTGAAGTCTGTTAAGCAAGCATTTGAGAATATTTGGAATAGATTCCGAAAGAATTCCGATGACACCTATATTCCTAAAGCAGCCCCAAGTGCAGAAGAAGCCATCTTACCGATAGATCCGGAAGAATACACGATCTATCCTTATGAACTAAAGCATAAGATGGATATGGGTAGGGATTTTATCCTTCTGGATGTGAGAGATGACTGGGAATTTCAGGTAGTGCATCTTGATGGGGCAGTCTCTATACCGCTTGGGGAACTACCGAAACGGTTCGGAGAACTTTCACCTGCAGACGAGATCGTCGTCTATTGTCACAAAGGGATGCGGAGTCTTGATGCAGCATACTTGCTACAACAACTCGGTTTTAAGTCTACACTAAGTCTTGTGGGTGGTATAGATAAATGGGCATGCGAAATTGATCAAGACATGCAGCGTTATTAAGACTGCTCATATCGCATTTCATAACGATATCTATCAAATTATTCAGGCAGGGGACACCGCAGCTTTAGCTCGGTGGGGAATGCCCGCTCTTATCTGTATTGAAAGTTTAGTTTTGTGAGGATGCGAAAACTCTCATATTTCGATCCTCTAACAACCCGCTTAACACTTGAAATTTCACTTAGGTTCAGTCCGCCTCTTGTGTCAAACCCTGTCACGCGTAGCAATCCGTGTTTGACATGTTTCACAAGTGTATTCTTGACAATACCTAAACACATTGTGCCACCATATCTGGGTCTTTTGCCACCACGCTGCGGGTTCTGTCGGTGCAACTCACGCCTTCTAATCGGTATCGGTGAAATGCTGAATATATCCTTGTTGTCAGGACTCGCATCACCACCAACAATATGATAGGCTAAACACCAACTATCAACACAATGTGCCTCAAAGATTGCTGATAGTTTCTGCTTCGATTTCTTGAGACCGAGACTGTCTCTGATCGCTTTTGTTTCCCAACCTTGCAGTGTTAGCAGAGACCATCGCTTTTTGACCTCCGTATAGAACCACTGCTTACCCACCTCTAACGGACTAAAGGATTGATTCCACTTTTTGGCACGTTCAATAGTCCGTGCTTTGATATCTTCCACACAAACATGAGTAATAGGATACAACTTGGATAGCCAATCAAGTATCCGAAGTTTCCAATCCCATCTTGCGCGCGTGCCAGCAGGGATGCGTTCCTTGTTAGCAAGTCGGTTCGTCCTATTCTTCCGATTTGGACACTTGCGTGAACGTCTACCTCTGCGGAGTTCGCGTCTTTTCTCAACCTTCTTGCCAACATCTTTGTGTGCATCTGCTTGCACATTCAGATAGGTATAAGCCTCGGATTTCACCGTGAAACCTTCTTTTTTAGAACCCGGATCAACCCCGACTGCGATCGCTTGTGTTTTACGATCACTCGGTTCTTTGTTGAGTCTAATACAATATATGCCGTTATGCCAATAGGGTGTTGCCTCGCCACGTTTCACAAGTTTTCTTGCGCGTGCAGCATGCATCGGCATCAATTGTTCTCCGTCTTTCGTCTTAACTGGAACAAACATAAGTTTGTTTTCTCCTTTTCAGGGTATATGTTGCCCCATCCAGATCAGGTATTCGTAGAGGAGTCGGACTTGGGGAGCATCCGAAACATACTATGAGCTGCCACGCCCAGAACACCCGATATATTACTGTAGTGAAGATCTCAATCCTTGCCTGGGAACGTTTGGCTACGCTATGTCAAAGCACCCACGCTTTAGCAGGGTGATCTTTACTTCAGTGATTTAGTGCTTGAATGATTCATAAACTCGTTCTGCTTGGATTGTTCGTTCTCTTCCTTCAGAATCTGCTTTGTTAGTATAGCACATCTATATGCTGGTGTCAAGGTACCTGTAGCCATCATCTCACCGAACTTATTTCGGCCATCCCGATGAATAGCACGACTACGAAAGGTTCTACTGCCGACTGTGAACATAGAGGGTTTTAAGAATGAAATACATAAACCTGATTTAGTTGTAACACGTCTGATTTTGTGTTATAATAAAAGGTAAAGTTATAAATCATGTTATAATATTATATATAATCGTATTGTATCTTATTATAACTTAAGTTTAACTTGGACTAACCCTATGTAGCACAAACTCTATGAAGTTTAAAGATGAATTTGGTGAGGCTGTGGCAAGTGGTGTCTATTTTTATAGACTCACCGCAGGCGATTTTTCTGCTACATGCAAGATGTTGATACGGAAGTAACGCTTTATCTAATAGTCGTTACTTCTGTGCCTTCTCCGGATGGACATAGAGGTAACGACCATTTACAAAACAGGAAAACGGATCATCAAAACAACACTATAATTCAAGGAGCAGGCACAACAGGTGAACGCAATGAGTATACATGGACTGATACCACAGCGAAACCCAATACCGTCTACTATTATCAGATAGAAGATGTGTCGCATGCAGGTGTGCGGGAGCAGTTAGCAACCGTTCGCTTAAGAGGACTTGTCTCCGCAATTGGCAAACTGACTACCATTTGGGCAGATTTGAAAGCTCAAGAGTAAAAATAGGTATCAATCTCGTAAATTCGTAACAACATAATTTGGAGGAACTATGACAAAGCAAAAAATGACACGACTTTTATTGGTATGCATGCTTTTGTGCTGTTCTTTGCACGCAAATGATGTACCTGAGGGCATGGTGCTAATACCTGCTGGCGAGTTTGAAATGGGACGTCACGACGGACCTAAAGAAGAACGACCGAAGCATACCGTTTACGTAGATGCGTTTTACATGGACATCTACGAAGTAACGAACGCACAATACAAAACATTCATTGATGCCAATCCGCAATGGCAGAAAGAAAACATTGCAGATCATTACCACGATGGCACATATCTAAGGTTATGGAATAAGAATAACTACGCACCGGGTAGAGGGAATTATCCCGTTAATTATATCAGTTGGTACGCTGCGATGGCTTATGCACAGTGGGCAGAAAAACGGTTACCGACAGAAGCGGAATGGGAGAAAGCTGCTCGCGGCGGTCTGGTCGGTAAAGCATATCCTTGGGGAGATGCAACAGATCCTGAACTAGCCAATCATGCCAGGTACATTAATGACACCGAACCTGTTGGGCAGTATGAGCCTAACGGATACGGGTTATACGATATGGCTGGTAATGTATGGGAATGGTGTTTGGATGAATATGATGCAGAGTTTTATATGAAATCTAAGAAGCGGAATCCCTTCAACAACGGTTCTTTAACAGATGTAATAGACAATTTCAAAAATATCAAGACATCTCGTGTCTTCCGAGGTGCTTCTTGGGCAGACAACATCGTTTTTCTACGGGTGGATAACCGTGATGATGGAATACCAAACTATTCAAGTGTCTTTGGCGGATTTCGTTGTGTGTATGTTCCCGGAAAGCGTTAGCGATCACATCGCTAACATCACCACAAACTCTTAGTCCCGTATGAATTTTAAACTTTACTATATTAAAGAATCTTGATAGAATCCTGACAAAATCCGAGTATAGTATAAGGAATAATTTTCCAATGACCGAAGAACAGAAGTTTATATTTGATCTAAAGGGATATTTGCTAATCCCAGAAGTGTTAACGAGTTCAGAAATAGATGCTATTAAATCGCAAATTGATTCGATACGTACAAATCCCGATTCGCTCCCACCGCATGAACGCCAATTCCCAGGCGGTGCGTCTTCGGTGCTGATTGACCATCCCGTTATAATGGACATTCTCACGGAGATTCTGGGTGAAATTCGGATGGAATCCAGCTGGTTCACCTATCGTTCTATGGGTAATGGTGGACCGCCACCCCACGGTGGTGTCCGAAATGTTAATCCTAACTTTAGCTATCAGTGCACCAACGGGAAAATATATTCTGCTTTGACACGAGTCGTTTTTGAACTGAACGAAGTCCAAGCAGGTGAAGGTGGAACACTATTTCTGCCAGGGAGTCATAAAGCCAACTTCCATATTCCAGAATCCCATCGCACGACAGATTCACCACTTTTTGAGAGTTATAGTTGTCCTCCCGGCTCCGCGATTATCTTCACAGAGAATCTTTGTCACTCTGGAGATACATGGAAGAATCCCGACCGTCCACGAATCGCTATCTTCAACTGTTATAATTTTGTTGGGTGTCAATTTCATAGACCGACAGTCCCAAAACATATTATTGATGGGTTGCCCCCAGAGAAGCAAGCATTTTTCAGGAACGTCTGGGTTTGGAATCAAGGTGGACCTGACAACGGTAAGAATCTGCGTTATGATGGTTGAAGTGTAAGAGGTCGCAATAATGAGAATATTTACTCGTGAAATCAAATAGTAAATTAGCAGAAGGAATAATACATGGAAATTAGAGAAGTCGTCGTAACGGGTCAAAACCAGGTAGAACTACAAACCGCGATAATGGATACATCAATTCTCTCTCCAAATGAAGTTATAATTGATACGGAATATACGTTCATTAGCAGCGGGACAGAATTGGCAAACTATACCGGTAGAGAACCGAAAGTTTTTCAGCAAGGGACGTGGTGTGCTTATCCGTGGCGTTCCGGTTATGCAAACGTTGGAATTGTGCGTGATGTAGGGGCGAACGTTACGCGTGTGTCTCCTGGAACCCGCGTCTTTACTTATGGACGACACGCATCCACGATTCGTTACACGCCTGATAGATTGATTGTACCTGTTAGAGATACCATAGACCACGGTGTTGTCGCTGCCTCACGGATGGCAGGTGTAGCGATGACCTCTATCATTGTATCGGAGATTGGCACACAACCAAACGTCATTGTGTTCGGATTAGGACTTGTTGGTAATCTGGCAGCCCAGATGTTTCAGATCCATGGATGTCGTGTTATTGGCGTTGATCCGGTAGAAGCAAGACGAAAATTGGCAGAAAGGTGCGGTATAAAAGAGACCATCGGTGGTAATGCAGATGAAGTACAAGAACAGATTAGAGAGATTACCAAGGGTAAGATGGGTAATATCACTGTTGATGCGGTTGGACATAGCAGTGTCGTGATGCAGGCACTACGGGCAACTGCAAATTACGGACAACTGGTTATCCTCGGATCTCCGCGTGTTTCTGTTACGGGCAACCTAACAGAACTTCTCTCTGATATACATCTTCGCTGGATTACTATGCGTGGTGCGTTGGAATGGTGTGTCCCGATGTATTCTGATACAGGCATTGACACATCGCAATTCAGCAAGCAACAGACTATATTTGACTGGATTGAACGGGAACAGTTGCATGTTGAACCGTTAATTTCGCACCGTTTAAAACCTGAACTGATAAAACGTGCCTATGATGGATTGCTAAATGAACCGGATGTGTATACGGGTGTTGTTTTGGATTGGAATGCGTAGGTTGGATGATAGGTCAAATAAATATTCTTGAAATTCTTGACAATATATGATATAATTATCGTATATATGCAAATGAATATCTAACAATTACGGAGATTTAGGCACGGCATAATTACATCCGTCGTGCTTTGTTCTATCATGATATATGCATAATGTTTACGACAGAGTACATTATGAAATAAGGAGGTGAATAGATTGGCAATTGATGCATCAAAAAAACGCGAATTGATTGAAAAACACCAGTTACATGATCGAGACACCGGTTCACCCGAGGCACAAGTGGCAGTATTGAATGCTCGTATTCAAGAATTGACGCAACATTTTCAGACGCATAAAAAAGACCATCATTCAAGATACGGACTTTTTAGGTTAGTGGGAAAACAGCGCCGTTTATTAAGATATCTCTATAAAAAGGATGTCCCTCGGTACTATCGTCTCATTAATGAACTCGGAATTCGCGACACAATCGGTTCACAGACAAGTTGAGTATGCCACCGTAAGCATTTTGTGTATGAGGAGGAAATTGAGTGAAAGTTGAAATGCAACTCGGAAGTGAAAATCTTTCGATTGAAATGGGGAAAGTTGCTAAACAGGCAGATGGAGCCGTTTGGGTACAATACGGTGGAACAGTTGTCTTAGTGACAGTAGTCGCAGATGATCGCGAACATGATTTAGATTTTTTCCCGCTGACAGTAGATTATAGAGAGAGAGGTTACGCTGGCGGACGTATCCCAACCGTATACGGTAGACGTGAACCCCGTCCTGGAACATCGGAACAACTTGTGGCAAGGCTTATTGACCACTGTATTCGTCCACTTTTTCCGAAAGAATTTAAAGCTGAAGTACAAGTTCTATGCACTGTCTTGTCATCAGATGGTATGCATCCCGCAGATGTTCCCGCTTTAATTGGCACTTCTGCTGCACTGTCTGTTTCTGATATTCCGTTCAACGGTCCAGTTGCAGCAGTGACTGTCGGAAAAAAAGATGGTAAATTAATAATAAATCCAACTTATGAGGAATTACACACTTCTGAGATAGAAGTTTTTGTGAGCGGCACGTCAAATGCTGTCATGTCAGTCGAAGGTGGTGGACATGAGATACCAGACGATGAAGTAATTGACACTATTATCACAGCACATGAAGAAATTAAGGAGATTATTAAACTTCAAGAAGGCATCGTCGCTGTCTGTAGTCAGGAAAAACGTGCCTACGAAGCGAAATCAATAGAGGATACATTTAGCACACGCATCAGAGACCTTGCTACGGCTCGCATCAAAGAATCAATTGGAATGGCAGACAAACAGCTACGTGAAGATTACCTTGAACAGATTCAAGTGGACATTCTATCTGAAATCCACGAGGATGGACCTGAAGAAAATGACCCGATTGCTGAACAGGATGCACGTTCAATCCTGAGTGATATAGAAAAAGAAGAGATGCGTAGTGCTATCCTTGGTGAAGGGAAACGGGTTGACGGTCGCGGTGTTACAGATATACGCGCAATTTCAGGTGAAGTCGCTCTCCTGCCAAGAACACACGGTTCTGCACTTTTCTCACGCGGACAGACGCAAGCACTCTGTGTTACGACACTCGGCACGACAGGGGATGAGGATGTACAACGCGGTCTTGATGGCGAAGTGCGTAGAGGTTTCTTCTTACACTATAACTTCCCTCCGTTTAGCACCGGTGAAGTCAGACGCATGATGGGACCCGGACGTAGAGAAATCGGACACGGTGCACTGGCACAGAAAGCCCTTGAACCGGTTATTCCGAGTAAAGAAGATTTCAACTATACAATTCGCGTTGTCGCAGAAATACTGGAATCAAACGCTTCCTCTTCCATGGCAACCGTGTGTGGCGCCAGTTTAGCACTCATGGATGCAGGTGTTCCGCTAAAGAAACCTGTTGCTGGGATCGGTGTCGGATTGATTAAAGAAGGAGACCGAGAAGTTATCTTGACTGATATGCTGGGGACTGAGGATTTTCTCGGCGATATGGACTTTAAAGTCGCTGGTACGACTGAAGGTGTGACAGCGATTCAGATGGATATCAAAATAGACGGTGTTACCCCTGAACTGATGCGGCGGGCAATTCATCAGGCAAAAGAAGCACGTTTGGCAGTTATTGAGCAGATGAACGCAGTCATGAGCGAACCACGCGCAGAGTTATCACCTTATGCACCACGTATCTACACACTCCAAATTGCACCAGAAAAAATCAAAGACCTTATTGGACCGAGAGGCAAGACTGTTCAAGGTATTCAAGAGGAAACGAATACGACCATCAATATTCAAGATGATGGTATGGTTGAAATTGCGTCAACAAGTGCTGAAGATGTGAAACGGGCTGAAGAGAAAATACGTGAAGTTACAGCCATGCCTGAAATTGGTAAAGAATATAATGGAAAAGTCGTTCGGACAGCGTCCTTCGGTGCTTTCGTTGAAATTCTCCCCGGTAAAGATGGACTTGTACACATATCCCAGATGGGTGACGGTTATGTCCGCAGAGCCGAAGATGTCATGCAAGTAGGGGACGAGGTAACCGTAAAAATACTCACGATAGACGAACAAGGCAGGATAGACCTTTCGCTTATTGCTGCTAACGGTGTCCCACTTGCCGAACTTGACACCTCACCAAGTTCAGAGGGAGACGAAGCTCCCCGTGAACCACGGGAACAGAACCGAGGTAATTATAGAGATAACCGTCCGTATCGTGATAATCGAGATAATCGTGATAATCGAGATTCACGTGATAGTCGTGATAGTCGTGATAATCGTGATAGAGATAGACGCAACAATAGATATGATCAGCGCGATAATTCTCGCGACAACCGAAATCGCAGATCGCCACGTCTGCCGAAAGGTAGGTTTTAGGTGAGGTCTTGTGTAGCCTCTGTAGGTGATCCTCATGAGAACTCGTAATTCCCGTGTCAGAAGACAGATTCAAGCAGAGAAGGGGGATCTGCTTTCCCAGAAATGGATGACGAATCTACTTGCGTTAATCCTCATCTTTCTTGTCGTCGCTTTTGTTGTCTTGTCTATTCCATCAGTCAAAAAGCAGATAGTTGAATTTATACGTGTGTTACGTTATGGAAAAGAACAGCAACCTGAACGCCCGAGGATTAACCCGAGTAGACTTCAAAATCCGTTTTCTGCCCCGTTGCTTCTACTAAAAGGAGATGATATACATGCATACCAAACGGGTGCGTTATAGCACAACATTTTCTTTTACCGATCTTGCAATTCTTCTCAAGTTAATGGAATCAAATAAAAGACATCATAGTTCCCTGAACGCTGCCCCTTTACTGTTGATATGCTTTAGTCTCTTAGTTCCATTTTGTTTGTTGACAGGATGTGGTTATGTATCCACTTCGTCTTATCTTGAGCATATTGAAACTATTAACATACCCCCAATTGAGATAATAGATCCCGATTTTGCCTATGATAATATCTCACAACGTCCATTTGATGAAATTATTCACGAGAAATTAACTGAACGTTTTAACCGCAAATGGAACGATGGGAGCGATTGTCGGTTAACGATGCGGATACAGGACTACGACATAAAAGAACACGGTTTTGGACCGAGTGGTAACGTCGAGTTGTTGCGGATGATTTTGCAGGTTGAATATGAATTTTTTGACAATGTCAGACGCAATCTCATAGAACGGAGAGATAATCACCTACAGATACACGACTTTTATGTTGTTGATAATCGGGGTGAACCCCCAGAGACATTAGACCAAGCAAAGAATCTGATTGTAGAGGAACTCATTGAGGACCTTTACAATCAACTTGCCGAACAGTGGTAATTGTATAATGCGCATCCAATCTGTGCTGCTTTGTTGTATTGCTATTGTGATGTTTTCTTCATGCCAGCAAGAACAAGGTAATTATACATCAGTTTACCAAGCGCATGCGTATATTTTCGGTGTTTGGAAAGCACCTTCTGTGAAGATTGCAAAAGGTGCAATAGCCAACATTTCTGTGAACATCCGGTCAAAATACCCACCTGATATTTTCCAAGACAAAAAGACACAAGAACAGATAAATACAGAAGAGAAAAAAGACGAAATTCAGCCTAACCATGATTTAGGTTCACCTTTTGAAACCCTCCCTATCAAAACCACTGCCATCCCCGAAACACTATTACCAGAAGATGGTGAAACGAAAGACTGGATACGTTCTCGCCAACCTTCAATGTACAATCCCCAGAACATCTATCGTGATCGGTATGTTCCTTTAGATATCTACCCTGAAATGTATCACAAATATGGATTTCAAAGACAAGCGGAAACAGAATATCAGAGTCGGAAATTTGGATCAATCCCATTAATATTGCTTGAGATATTTGATATGGGAACACCTGAAAACGCTTATGGAATATATAGTCTAAACAGTTATCCATTGCCACAATATGAATGGGTGGGATGTAAAGCCATTATTTCTGGAAAGAATCTTTGGTTCTGGAAAGGCAAGTATTTTATTCAGATGGAAGGTTATGAGATTGCGCCAGGGATACGTGAAGGGATGGTTGAATTAGCGCAAGTCGTAGCCAAGAAAATCCAAGACCCACCGCAAAAAATACCGATGCTTGAAATCCTACCGCAGTACATTGATGGTAGTGACAGAATGTTCACGTCGAATTGGGTATTAGAGCACGTGGATAAGTCTCTGCCTAACGTTCTGCCGATGATGGGAGATGGTTCAGTCGGTGTATTAGCACGAACTAAATACGGTCTAAAAAATACGCGAAATTCGTATATTGTATTTGTTTTACGGTATGAGACAAATGCTGATGCGGAGTCCGCATACCTCGCGTATCAGGACGCATTAACATCACAAAATGTCACCTTTGAAAAAGTATCGCAAAACGGTGCAATTCTTATTGATGAAACAATTGCAGAACAGCAGTAGAGGTATTCACTTATGCGTGGCGATTTTGAAGCATATCTGAATGATTCATTACACTTCTCCGTGCAACAAAAATCGTGATATACCCGTAGCACATTCATCTTGATTGTGCTTCTTTGAACAACAACTATCCTTCATTGCGTCTCTCTGTACAACATTGATAAGACCCAATTCTGAGCAGAAACATTATGGAATCTTGCAGATGAACGAGGTAAGTGATGAAAAAACTAATACTAATTTTAATTATTTTTTCTTTTTCCTTGGTATTAAGCCACGCCCAAGATCAGATTTTAGACTACACACGCTGGGGTTTGCCGGAAGGAGTCATTGCGCGCATCGGCAGAGGAACCAGAACCGCACCTGTAGCAATTTCTCCAGAGACGACTCGCCTCGCTATTGCAACTACTATCGGAATTTGGCTTTACGATTCGGAAACGTATCAAGAAATCACATTATTGGCACCACATAAACCCACTTGTACAGCGTTAACGTTCTCACCAGATGGAAGAACGCTTGCAACAGGAACTGCGGATGGTAAAATTCGGTTATGGAAATCGGAAACAGGGGCAAGTAAAGAAACGCTTGTCGGACATACGGGTCCAATAAGTAAACTAACATTTACACAAAATGGTGAAACACTTATCAGTACAGGAGGGAATTGGGAAGGGGACAGAACAATTAAGTTGTGGAATACTGAAACATGGACAAATAGAACGACACTTCCGCTAAAGGTTGTGAATAATGCCGTAGCACTTTCTCCTGATGGTAACGTACTCGCAGTCAATCATTCAGAAGAGATCGGGTTGTGGGACGTTAAAACAGGTAAACAGATTGCACGCGTTAGAGATAAGAAAATCTCTTTTACTTTAGTATATCAATTAGAATTTTCTCCAGATGGCGAATTACTTGCTATTGGAAACAGTAATGAAATTTATTTGTGGGATACCAAAATTCAGCAGTTTCGAACAATTCTCATAGGACATGAATCAATGGTGAGTGTCCTGAAATTCTCACCTGATTCCAACATCCTTGCGTCTACAAGCAGACATTATGAGGGTCAAGGAACAGGAACATCAGTCTGGTTGTGGGATACTACAACAGATCAACATATAGCAACACTCCTGGGACATAAAGAGGGGGTTCGGTTATTTGAATTTTCCCCTGATAGTAACACATTGGTCAGCACAAGTGGTGATCTGACGATCCGATTGTGGGACATCAATACTGGACAGCTCAATGCATCCCTCATAGAACACAAAACGAATATTTTCTCTCTTGAATTTACACCAGACAGAACAACCTTAATCGCAAGAGATTGGGACGCAAATATTCATTCCTGGGATTTAAAAACAGGCGAACACAAAAACGTTCTCACTGGACAGACGCATCAAAGAACCACAAAATTTGCACAGCAAAAATATGACCGATTTTCATGGTACTCACCAGCAATATTCTCCGCTGATGGACAAACCTTGTACTGCGCAAATGTTGATAATACAATTTGCATGTACGACACGAACGCAGGAAAACTGAAGAAAAAACTTACTGGATACACGTTTCAACCCTATCGAGTTGTGTTTTCACCAAATAAACAAACAATAGCGAATGCAGGATTGGACAACACAATCCACTTATGGGATATAAACACTGGTAAAATCAAAGTAACGCTCAAGACAGATGTGAAAGATATTATACCAATGGCATTCTCACCTGATGGAAAAATACTTGCAAGTCGGGGGCAAAACGATATTCAATTATGGGACGTCAAGGTAGATACCGCTAATGCAGCATCTAAAAGGTCTACCTTAAGACAGTTAATGCACTTAATTAGTTTTGTTCAAGATCGGGCTCCACTCCGATATCAAAGGCAGCTGGCGAACTTTGCGCGTACTGTCCGGAACAAGGATATCCGTTCCGAACAGTATCGTGCAACTCTTAAAGGGCACACCGGTCATGTTGGAGCTGTATCGTTTTCACCCGATGGGAAAACGCTCGCAAGTGGCGGTAGTTGGAACGATACAACAAGAAAGTCCGATACTACAATCCGGTTATGGGATTCACAGACAGCGCAATCTGAAGCAATTCTCACTGGACACACCTCTGAAATCAGATGTCTCAGTTTCTCTCCCGATGGAAAAATACTCGCAAGTGGAAGTCAGGACAATACTATCAGGTTGTGGAATACATCGACATACGAGAAAATATCAATCCTCACAGGACATTCCAAAGTCGTTTTAACTGTTGTGTTTTCTCCCGATGGAAAAACACTCGCAAGTGGAGGGTATGATAACACCATCAGATTGTGGGATGTCCCATCTGGTAAACTCAGGAGAATTCTGAATGGACACGTAGGAACAATATTCTATCTCACGTTTTCTCCAGATGGTGATATACTTGCCAGCGTAAGTCGTGACGGAACAATTCTGTTATGGGACATGCAGGAAACAGGCGAATGAGAGTTTTCATCACAATCCTATTTTTATTTTTGCCATTTAGCCAAAACGGGTGGACCGATGATTATCGGCAATGGTATCTACCGGAAGGGGCAACGATGCGTCTTGGTAAAGGTAAGGTATTTGATATTGCATTTTCACCGAACGGTAAACATTTTGCTGTGGCAAGTTCCATCGGGATATGGATATACGATACACACACCTACAAAGAAATTGCGCTGATGACAGAAGATTGGGAAAATATATCGCCAATAAAAATGACCAAGATTACTTTCTCACAAGATGGGAATACACTTGCTACCATAAGTCCAACACATAGTAGTAGTGCCGATGCCAGAATTCGGATTTGGAATGCTTACACGGGAAGAATAAAAACATACATCAAAGCAGGACATTCTACTGCCATTGTCACATTTGTCCTATCACCAAATGGGAAAACACTCGTAACTTGGAACTATGACAAAAAAATACGATTATGGGATACACAAACGGGTGAACATAAAGCAACTCTTACGGGACAGGTGAACCCTGCGTTGGCTATTTCACCAGATGGAAATATGCTCGCAAGTGTCGGTGAAAATGAGACTACAATTCAACTTCGGGATATGGAAACAACACAACTGATAAAAACCATCTCAACAGGCGGTACACATAAAGTCAATTGGTTAGCGTTTTTTTCTGATGCAGTACTTGCCTCTGGAAACTTGTATAAAACAGTTCGATTTTGGAACTTGAATACACTTGATCACACCGAAATAAGCCTCTCTGGAAATAGAAAGTATCTACCAGCATCTGCTTTTTCTCCTACTACAAGAATGTTGGCGAGTGCTACGCAGGATGATGTTGTTCAGCTATGGGATTTGCAAAAACAACAATCAACAATACTATCTACGGGTAATATCCGATCTTCATCATTAGTCTTTTCTCCAAATGGTCTTCGTCTCGCATGTGCTGGGCTCGATGGGACTATTCGGTTCTATGATGTTAATACGCACCGAAACATTGCAAACATCACCGGTCATTCAGGATATAGAAAATTATCGCTGGCATTCTCACAAGATGGAAATACGTTGGTTGGTAACGGGCAATTGTGGGAGCTGAAAACCGGACTTCCACACCATTCATTGACGCCACCTAACACCGGTTTTTATAATTACGCGTTTGACACACTCTCACCTGATGGTAAGATGTTGGCGAGTGCAAATCTTGAAGACATTTTTCTTTCATACACGGAAACTGGTGCACTTCGTACAATACTCAAAGGGCATTTAAATAAAGTCCAATGTATTACTTTTTCACCTGATGGAAAAATACTTGCAAGTGGAGGATCAAAACAATCTTCTGGAGGCAACAAGCATCCTACTACGATTCGGTTATGGAACAGGATGACAGGAGAACTCAAAAACACTCTCACTGGACATACAGATGGCGTGAGTTGTATTGCGTTTTCTCCCGATGGAAAAACACTCGCAAGTGGAGGAGGGGATAGTACAATCCGCTTCTGGGATCCTCATACTGGAAAACAGAGAACAACACTCATCGGACATGAAGGTCCTGTCGTCCGTATTGCGTTTTCTCCCGATGGAAAAACACTCGCAAGTACCACTGGTTATATTACCTATCGTCGTGGCAGAAAACCTAATTATGCCATTTGGTTATGGGATATAAATACCGGAAAACGTAAAAATACATATTCGGGACATACAGAAGAGGTAAATTCCATTGCGTTCTCTCCTGATGGTAAAACGTTGGCAAGTGCAAGTAAGGACATGACAATTCGGTTATGGGATATCCAAACAGGTAAACTTAGGACGACCTTCACAGGGGATGGCAAGGAAGATTCTTCTGTAGCTTTCTCACCTGATGGCAAAATGTTGGCAAGTAGTCATCAAAACGGCACACTTCTGTTGTGGGATATTTCAAATAAGTGAGGAAACTGATGAGATTCTTGATTCCAATTCTAATCCTTCTTTGTGTTTCAAGCGGATTTACACAAGCTCAAAAAGTTGATTCTAACTACACATACTTGGGTTTACCTGAAGGCGCAAAAGCACGTCTTGGCAAAGGTAATATAGCACGGAGTAATGGTATAGCACTTTCACCTGATGGAACCAGACTCGCTGCAGCAACGACTATTGGCGTATGGCTGTATGATACTGACACATCTAAAGAACTCGCTCTTCTCAAAGGACATACAGACACGGTCACTTGCGTAACCTTTTCCCCTGATGGAAAATATCTTGCAAGTGGCAGTACTGATATGACTATTCGACTATGGCATCCAGTAACAGGTGAATACATATTTACGTTGACTGGACATGTAAGCGGAATCACGCTACTGAAGTTTTTGCCTGATGGTGAGACTCTTGCAAGCGGTAGTCGGGACGATACAATAAGGTTGTGGGATTTAAAGACACGACAACTCAAAGCAACGCTTGGTGGACATACTGGTGGTGTTTATTCTATAACATTCGCGCAGGATGGGAGCATGTTGGCGAGTAGTGGTTGGCAAAAAAACCTACTGTGGGACGCGAAAACAGGTGAACGACTCGCTACATTCATAGAGGAACTACCCGATAATCTTGAAAGACACAATCGATTTGGTAGAGTTATATCTTGTGCGTTATCACCTGATGCAAGCACCCTTGTCAGTTGGGATATAAAACAAGGAATTCGGTTAAGGGATACAAAAACAGGAAAACGTATCACGGATCTCACTCTCGAGGGGAGAACTTGGTTTAGTACCGTCGCATTGCCCCCCGATGGAAAAACACTCGCAAGTGGAGGGAAGGAAAACGAAATACAACTGTGGGACCTGAACACAAGAAAACCGCAGAAGACGCTAACAGGCCAGATGGGGTATGTAAGCAGTATTCTGTTCTCACCTAAGGGAGACACACTTGTTAGTCTCAATCAAAGCAGGGCGGATTACAGGTTCCGGCAAATCAGGTTTTGGGACGTAAAAAAAGCGCAGTCAAAAGCATATTTCAGTTGGCAAACACAGTATATTTTTTCAACCATTTTCTCGGACGATGGGAACACATTCGCTGTCCACAATCGCAATGAAATCAGAGTCTGGGATGTCCAAACAGGACGACTCAAAACGACCATCACAGGACATGATGAGATGGAATAGAGTCATTTTCTATTTCACGAGATGGCATGACATTGGTGAGTGGACATGAGGACGGCACAATCTTATTTTGGGATCTCATTAAGTATAGTAAGTAGGTAGGGTAGAGCTTACGAAACCTACAAGAGAGGAGAGAGTTGGATGAAACATCTTTGCTTTTTAGTGATTTCATGGCTATTGGTATCGCTTCTGTTATTAAACAGTTTCGGTCAGAACGAGACACAAATTGGATTGCCTGAAAACGCAATCAAACGCATCGGAAACGGAATAGTCAACCATATCGCATATTCTCCTGATGGAAAGCAAATTGCCCTGGCTGCGTCTATCGGTATCTGGCTTTACGATGCAGATACCTACAAACCACTATCACTTCTCACCGGACATACAGATTGGGTGCAGTCAGTAGAATACTCCGCTGATGGTAAGATTTTAGCAAGTGGTAGTCGTGACGGGACGATTAGGCTTTGGGACCCTCAGACCACAAAAAACATCGCTGTGCTGACAGGACATCAGAATGGGGTGACACACATCGCCATATCAGGAGATAGCCGAAAGTTAGCAAGTGTTGGGGCTGACGAAAAATTTGTCCGTCTGTGGAATATCAACACACACAGACATATAACAAACCTCAAAGGGAAGTTTAACACTATCCATTCATTAGCGTATTCACCGGATAGTGATGTAATTGCAGCCGGGGATTTTGACGGAACCGTCAAGCTTCTTTCTACAGAAAAGAGAAAACAGATCGCTTCTCTTGTTGGACACAGATTGGCTCCCAGCGACATAACGGAACCTGGATCTGTACTTACATTAGCATTTTCACCCGATGGTGAAACCCTCGCAAGTGGTAGTAGAGACACGACTATTCGGTTGTGGAACACGAAAACCACATACCATAAAGTGACACTTACGGGGCATAGTGGCTGGGTTACAACCGTTGTTTTTTCTTTAGATGGTAAAACAATCGCAAGTGGGGCAACATACACCCATTGGAGTTCTGATTCTTCAATTCGGTTGTGGGATGCTAAAACAGGGAAACACTTACGGACAATAGAAACACCCGACCTTGTTCGTAGGTTAGCTTTTTCACCGGATAATGAAACATTAGCAAGTATTAACACAAATAACGCCATTCATATTTGGAACACCAACACAGGTGAATTGAAAATAGACTTTACAAAGCAACGCGTTAAATCTAAACCTATAAGCGTTTTCCCTGATGGTAAAAAGGAGATCTATGAGAATGATGATGAAACATACACATTGCTGGATGTGGAAACTGGACATCAAAAACCTTTTTTGAGAGGTTTAAATCCTTCTCTATCACTTCTTTACTCTACTTTTTCACGATCTGTCCAAAAACAAAAGTTAGTGTTAAAGTACTCTCCAGACGGGAAAACGTTGGCAATTAAAGATAACAAAGCTGTGATGTTGTGGGATATTGAAACAGACTCCCACATAGCCACCCTCTCTGGGCATTTAAAAACTATTTCATCTATTAAGTTTTCTCCCAATGGACAATTTCTTTCCACTGCTGCAGACAAAACAATTTACCTATGGGATACAAAAACTGGTAAACAGAAAGCTGCTTACACCAGAGATGCCAGATATCAAAACTTCACACACGTTTTTTCACCTGATAGTGAATTACTTGCTACTCCTGCGAAAGATCCAAAAATGGTTCAGTTATGGAATACGGATACGGGACATCCACAATTTTTACTGATGGGACATCCATGGGAAGTCTATTCGGTGCTATTCTCACCTGATGGAAATAATATCGTCAGTATTTCGTATAACAATGCTATTTTATGGGATGCAAAAACAGGAAGACGCAAAGCATCTTATATTAGTCCAGAAAGATTAAGTTTTTCACTTCGATTTACGCCAGATGGGAGTGCCTTGGTCGGTTATGCAAAAGCAATGTATGAGGATAAAGGTGATAATAGAATTTGGATTTGGAATACACAAACTGGACAACAAAAGTTTATTCTCAAAAAACATAGAGGGAACATCACACGCACACTGTTTACATCGAATGGGAAAACACTTGTCAGTGGCAGTGCTGACGGGACAATGCGTTTCTGGGATTTGAAAACTGGAGAACTTATTACAACACTTAAGGAATATGACCCAGCTTCGCCAATAGCCTTCTCGCCAGACGGACAAACGTTTGCAAGCGGCGGAGAAAATGCCAAGATTCTTTTATGGGATCTAAGCACTGGAAAACTCAAGACAACTTTCACAGCATACAATCCTGTCCGGCGGATCAGTTTTGAGGAGGATGGAAGAACACTAATCACTTCAGGAACAGACGGTACAACGCTCTTATGGGATTTAAAGGAGATAGATAATTGATACGTATACTTTTATATTTTTCTGTTTTTCTTTCGTTCATGCAGGTGGAAAAAGGTTGAAAACTTGCTAAAAATTCATTATACTTATTGATAGGAATAGTTCCCATGAATATAGATATTAAACTTCAGCAATGCACAGACTACACAGTCAAAGGCAGATCACAATGAAACAACTTTACACTGTTGGATTTTCTCTAATAATATTTGGAATTTCAAGCTTAGCATATTCACAACAATTCCCAGAGAATATTCTAAAAAACGGTGATTTTGACCTTAATCTTAGTGAATGGCGGTTCTGGACCCACGAAAGCGCAAGTGCAGTCTTCCTGACTGAAGGCAGGAAAGCAGAACCTGTTGTGGGTGAAAATGCTGCTTATATCAGTATCACTAAAGAGGGCAACGCCGTAGGAAACATACAGTTTTATCAACAACCTTTTACTTTGGAAAAAGATACAACCTATACCTATAGTGTGTGGGCAAAGGCAGAAAACCCGAGAAAGACTACAATGCGAATTATGCATCAAGGGGCACCATGGACTGTCTACTCTTCACTGGTTATGAACGTAACTGAAATCTGGAGTGAATTTATTCTTACATTCACGATGCCTGTAGATGACGGAAATTCTCGGGCAGGCATTATCATGGGAACCGACAAGACCGATGTTTGGCTTGACCATATCCGTCTATACGAAGGTGAACATGTTCAGGACGTTGAAGGCGTCGAACCGCATGCAGTTCAACCGGATGCTAAATTAGCAACGACGTGGTCAGCACTAAAGAGAAGATACTAAATCTATTAAACTTCTTGTGAGGAGCCAACTTCGCAGCTCCTGCAATTTCACGCTGCTTACCCTTGAGTTCGGAGATGCCACCCTTCCCTCCTTCCATCATTTTGATTGACATTTCCCTTTATGATAGTGTATCATAGATATGAAATTCATACCAAAACCTAAACGAAAAACTGAAGACAACAGATGAAAAGAACACCGCTTTATGATATTCACAAATCCCTAAACGCCAAGTTCACGGAATTCGGTGGGTGGGATATGCCGTTACAATATTCAAGTATAGTGAAGGAACATCTTGCAGTCCGTGAATCTGCAGGACTCTTTGACTTGTCGCACATGGGAGAGATTGACGTTAAGGGGAATGGGGCAAAGGAATTAGTCCAGAAACTCACGACAAACGATGTCAACCGCCTATCTGATGGACAGGTGCAATACACGCTTCTTTGTAATGAAAATGGCGGCATAGTGGATGACATCGTCATTTATAGACACGATGACAATGAGTTTACGCTGGTTGTGAATGCTGCTAACATTGAGAAAGACTTTACATGGATAAAAAAACACAATAGTCTTGGGGCAGATGTAATTGATGACAGTGAGAGTACAACCCTTATTGCGCTGCAAGGTCCAAAATCTATAGATATACTAAATCCTTTCGTTTCCGATTTGGATGTAGCTGATATTTCGTTTTTTCGGTTTGTCGTTGATGAAGTTGCTGGAATACCCGCTGTAATTTCACGAACCGGATATACAGGTGAGATCGGTTTTGAGTTATATGTTAAGGCAGATTGCGCGGAGGATTTGTGGAGATTACTCTATCCTGCTGTTATTGATGCTGGGGGCTTACCGGCAGGGCTCGGTGCGCGCGACACTTTACGGCTTGAGGCAGGACTTAGACTTTACGCAATGGATATGGATGATGATACAACACCCTTTGAAGCAAGTTTAAGTAGATTTGTAAAGTTAGATCAAGGAGACTTCATCGGTAGGGACGCGCTACTTGTACAAAAAGAAAAGGGTGATTTAAGGAAAAAATTGGTAGGATTTCAAATGTTGGATCGTGCTGTTGCACGGTGTGGAAATGATGTTTTTCAAAAAGGTGATCATATCGGCAAAGTGACCAGCGGGGCACCGTCACCGAGTCTGAAATGTAATATCGGTTTTGCTTCAATCTCCCCGATTGTAGGCAAGAGTATTGCAATTGAGATACGTGGTAAAAAACATCCTGCAACAATCGTCAAAGTGCCTTTTATTTAGACATGAACGCTTAAAAGTAGTAGGCACACTCCGTGTGCCGTAACCCGTTGAGGTAATAAAATGAGACACTATACAAGATTCTTATTTTGTTTATTGATTTTAGGGTTATGTTTCTCGCTTTCTTATGCGCAGGAAACTGCCGAAAATACCGAAAAGTCAACAGAAACTGACTTAATATCCGAAAAAGGAAAAACTTCTAT
This sequence comes from Candidatus Poribacteria bacterium, assembly GCA_022824835.1. GTDB lineage: Bacteria > Poribacteria > WGA-4E > WGA-4E > WGA-3G > MSPOR6. The sequence continues at coordinate 85,241 of JAJDZB010000001.1, forward strand.
AGTCCGTATCGGTGGAGGAGCTAGCGGGTTCTTCATAACGAAGGACAAGATTGCAACGAATTTTCACGTTGCTCTTCACTTTAAGCGCGGACCCGTTTTCGCCAAAAGTTGGGACAAGAAAACAATTTGGCTTATAAAAGGTGTCACTGCCTTTGATATCAAACGCGATATCGCCATCCTAACAGCTGCGAGTGAAGGCACGCCGCTGCCTTTAGGTAACAGTGACATGTTGCAGATCGGTGAGTCTGCTTTTATCGTGGGGTACCCTTATGGAGAGTACAAGGGCGCGGCGGGAGTTGTAAATGGTATCCGGCAGAACGATGGAGGGATTCAGACAACAATCGAAGCATACCCAGGAAACAGCGGAAGTCCCTTACTAAACAGTAAAGGAGAAGTCATCGGAATCCATTATGGTCATGACCCCGGCAATAGTTCCGTAAACGCGATCAAGGCATTGCTCGCTGGTGCCACTTCAACGGAGCCTTTCACGCAGTGGCGGAAACAAAAACGTGTCCAAGCACATCTGTACACCGAACAAGGCAAAGCGAAGTATCATGATGGAGATGCTAAAGGTGCAATAGATGATTTCAACCAATCTATAGAACTGAACCCCGACAACGCAGATATTTATAAGTTTAGGGCAAAAGCGAAAGCAAGCCTTGGCAATCAGAATAGCGCAATAGAAGACTATAACCAAGCCATCAAACTAAATCCCGACGATGCAGAAATCTATAAGGATAGGGCAAAAGCGAAATCCGACTCTGGTGATCATACGGGTGCGGTTGAGGATTATAATCAGGCTATAAAAATTAATCCTGATGATGCTAACACCTACAAAAAACGCGGAGATGCTAAAGGCAAACTCGGAGATAACGCCGGTAAAATAGATGACTATTCACATGCTGTCCAACTCAAATCTGATGTTATCCAACTCGAACCTGACGATGCCAATTTGTATAAAGAGCTCGCGCGCATGAAAGTATCCATTGGGGATCATGCAGGTGCGATAGAAGATTTTACACAAGCGATAAAACTAAAACCTGATGATGTTAATACATACAACGAGCGCGGTTGGGCAAAGCGCGCTCTTGGTGATCATGCGGGTGCGATAGAAGATTTTACACACGCAATCAAACTAAAACCTAATGATGCCTACGGATACAATAATCGCGGTTGGGCAAAGCGCGCTCTTGGTGATCATGCGGGTGCGATAGAAGATTTTACACATGCAATCAAACTAAAACCTAATGATGCCTACGGATACAACAATCGTGCTGCTGCGAAGGAGGCACTTGACGACCATATCGGAGCAATAGAGGACTATACACAAGCGATAAAACAAAAATCTGACGATGCTAATGCATACAACAATCGCGGCTGGGCAAAGCATAGGCTTGATGATCACGCGGGTGCGATAGAAGATTTTACACAGGTCATAAAACTAAAACCTGACGATGCTCAGGCTTTCCAAAATAGAGCGGATGTAAAGGAAATTCTTGGTGACAATGCTGGCGCAATAGAAGACTATAATCAGGCAATAAAACTAAAACCTGATGATGCTTATGCTTACAAGAGACGCGGGGATACAAAACAAAAACTTGGTGACTATACTGGGGCGATAGAAGACTATAATCAGGCAATAAAACTAAAACCTGAATTCACTTATTACATAATAAACGCCCGCGGCCTGGTAAAGATTAAACTTGGAAACCACAATGAGGCGATAGGCGATTTTACACTCGCAATCAAAATGAAACCCGACGATTCCTATGCTTATAGGAATCGTGGGAGTACAAAAGTTGACATGAGCGACTATACCGGCGCAATAGAGGATTATAATCAAGCTATAAAACTTAGTTCGGACGACCCTTTTGAAGCTCACTTCGCTTATAAAGGTCGTGGTAATGCAAAGCATAAACTCGGTGACTATGCAGGCGCGATTGAAGACTATAATCAGGCAATAAAACTAAAACCTGAACAAGCTCCCATCTACATTGACCGTGGACTTACAAAGGTTGCTCTCAAGGACTATGATGGTGCAATTGCTGACTATGATAAAGCTATCGAACTTAACCCGAAATTCGCTAAAGCATACCACAATCGCGGGAAAGCAAAGGAAGCACTTGGGCAACATGATGCAGCGAAAATTGATTTTGATAATGCAAAAGAGATAGATCCGGAGGTGGAAAAATGAGACACTATATAAAACTTTTATTCTGTTTATTGATTTTAGGGTTATGTTTCTCGCTTTCTTATGCACAGGAAACTACCGAAAAATCTGAGGTGCCAACGGAAATTGACTTAACGATCTTCCGTCAAATCCCCATGCTTTAGCTTGTAGGATGTAGACGGTTGAAACATGAATGGAAAAAGCGATCTGATAATCTAACATAAATGTGGTAAGGAAAGTAGACATGCGCAAGTCTTTCAAGTATAAGTTGTATCATCAGAAAAATAATATTCAGATCGGTAATTTGATTGACGATATGCATCAGGTGCATGTTCATTTCATGAAACTTCAGCGTAGATATTATAGGTTATTCAAAAAGTATATTCCGAAAAAACGAATGAATAAGCATCTGACGAAACTGAAAAGGACGACTAAACCGCATTGGCAAAGTTTGCCCAGCCAAGCGTGTCAAAATGTCTTGGTGCGTATTAATTTTGGATACCAAAAGTTTTTTGATAATATTGAGGAAAGGAAGGCTGGTATTACGAAGAAAAAGATTGGTAGACCTCACATAAAGCCTTCCCACAAATACAACTCTATAACATTCACGCAGGCGGGTTGGGGTATAGATGGTAACAGATTACATATCAGGGGACTTGATAAACACTTTACTTTTTGGAAGCATCGCAACTGGTCTGGGAAGATAAAGACAATAACGATTAAACGTGACACTATAGGCGACTACTATTTAGCTCTTTCTTGTGAGGATACAGAACCTTCAGACCATCTACCCAAGACAGGTAATAGAGCAGGGATAGATTTTGGGCTGAAGATATTTCTTACACTATCAGATGGTACAAAGATAGTATCGCCAGAGTTCTATAAGAAAAGTCTCAATGCTATTCGTTCAGCAAGTAAGACGTTGTCACGAAAGCAATACCTATCGGGTGGTTGGTTTCGTGCTAAACAACATCTAAACAGAGTTCATAAGCATGTGGCGAATAGGCGTAGAGACTGGTTTTGGAAAACAGCATTGAAACTTTGTAAAAGATACGATTACATTGCGATAGAAACTCTCAATCTTCGGGGTATGAAGAAGTTGTGGGGCAGGAAAGTGTCTGACGTTGCTTTTGGTGAGTTTTCGCAGATACTTGAATGGCAATGTAAGAAGTTTGGAAAAACATT
>JAJDZB010000092.1:0-9030 GCA_022824835.1 Candidatus Poribacteria bacterium
TTCAGGCAGATAAACTCTCTTTCCATCCAGAAAAAATTGCGATTTTTCTCAAAACATGTAACAATCAGTCGCAAAAATGTGTCTATATATTTTAAAAAGCACATAGTATATAGAGGTATCCAATGAAATGTGAAGACGCAAACCTAATTCAACAAACCTTAGATGGTAATGAACAGGCATTCTCTAAACTTGTGGAAAAGTATCAAAAACAGATTCATGCTTTAGCCTGGCAAAAAATCGGTGATTTCCACACTGCACAAGAGATTACTCAAGATACGTTCCTAACGGCTCATCAGAGACTGGAATCTCTAAAACACTACAACAGTTTTTCCGGCTGGCTCTATGTAATTGCAGACCGTAAATGCAAAAACTGGCACCGAAAGAACAAATTAACCTTAAAATCATTGGAAGATATGGATCCGATTGAATTAGAGGAGGTGTATTACTCAGAATATATGACACATCAACGCGAAGAAGCAGCAGATAGGAAACGACGAGCATTAGTACAGAAACTACTTAGCAAACTTCAAGAAAGCGAACGGACAGTCATGAATCTCTTTTATATAGCAGAAATGACTTGCGAAGAAATATCTAAGTTCTTAGGTATATCACCAAACGCTGTTCGAACAAGGTTACACAGAGCAAGAAAAAAACTAAGGGAAGACGAATCTGTGATAAAAGAAAACCTGAATAGTTTCACGCTTCCAACCCAATTTACGGAGAACATCATGCAGAGAATTTCAGACAGCAATCCAGTAACACCTTCAGTAACGAAACCTATGATACCTTTAGCAATATCTACTGTGTCTGCTATAGTGGTAGTACTGTTGATAGGCGCGGGAGTACAGCATCTTCCAAGGTTTCAACAACCGTACAGCCTAAACGCACAATCCGAACAGACGGTTGAGGTCGTTGATGTGCCAATAGTCATAGAAACACCAGAAAAACCGACACTTCTTAAGAAACCGAATATTACACAACAGATTGGTAAGAGCAAGGGTACAGGTCAGAAATCTAACGCATCACTTTTTGGTGTGGCACATGCGGATGAAGGCGAGATAAACAAGCAAAAACAACAATGGACACAAACCAAAGGTCCAGAAGGTGGAGCAGTGTCAAAACTCTTCAAATCAACTCGTGGCGATGTCTTTGCTGGAACGCAACAGGGACTCTATAGGTTGACAGACAGTGGAACAACATGGCAATTCATGAAACATATTCATGGGTCCAATCTCATCAGAAAAGAAGGAACGCAGGAGTGGTGGCACATCGCTGAACGAAACCACAAACTCTTTATAGCAACGGATACAGAAATCATCACTTCAACAGACAGAGGAAAGACTTGGGATAGTCTATGCAAGTGTAGAGAGGGTAAGCTTGTAGGTATGGTCTTAATAGATGGGATACCGCAATCAGCAAATAGCATGACCATTTTCCTCGCTTATACGGACGGTATATTCCGGTCAGTTGATGCCGGTGAAACTTGGGAAGAATTGCCTAAAGGTTTAATTGATAGAAAAATAACGGCTATTGCAGCAATTGACAATACGGTTTTTGCAGGTACTGATGAAGGACTGTTTCGTCTGAATGAAGATGATTGGGAGATACAGACAATACACCGACCAAATACACATCGGAGAAAGAAGGATAGCATCTATGCATTGGTTACAGCTGGAGAGAATCTATATGTATTAACCGGTGAGAAAAACCTTATGACCACAAATGCTGACACATCTGACTATAGGGTTGAAGTAGATCTTCTAAGTGAACCAGACTGGATAGAAGTATCAAGTGTAAACGCCGATCATTGGTCGTCTGGTAAACTCTCACTATTTCGCCTACATAACAAGGGTAATTCTGATGCGTTTATTTCTCCAAAGAGAAATCGTACAAAGCAAGAAGAAAAAGATAGAACTTTTGCAGGCACTAAAGTAGCAGCACTTAAAGATGGATACATCTGGATCAATGAAATGGATAAAACAGTAAGACTCGCTGCAAATGAAAATAGAGTACTCGTCATGCAGTCATCTCAATACTTCTATTCAAATAACGCTGGAGAAACATGGACGACACTTAATGAAACTATGGAAGTTAACACAGCAGCAGTTATGTTAGATGATCAGACTTTCTTCCGATGCGGATCTTACGGTATTAAACGATCAACCGATGGTGGAGAGTCATGGCACCAATTCAATCCAGGCATGGTGAATTCCAATATACAGCAACTAATTGCTTCCGATGGAATTCTATATGCAAACACACAAAGTCAACTTGTATACTCAAGGGATGGCGGTGAGTCATGGTTACCTATCTCTCATGTTAATGAACAGCTGCCGCGAATCGCACATATCAACGGAGAATTGTATGCAAGAAAAAACATAAATGGAATACCAAAGCTTTTCACGTTATCAGAAGACTATAAACTATCTGAAATCTCTAAAATTCCAAACTTGGGGAATAGAATTGACATTGATGGAAAGGGACTGTATATTTTGAATGTAATGACCGATTTATACAGAAAAAAATTACCAGCAGATTTTGCTGCGACACATACCAACTTCTATGTCGCCGAAAATGACAGACTTTACAGATGGAGCATCGGATCATTAAACTGGTTTGACACTGGTTTGACCACCCATGACTTTAAAATTGGGAATGAAATCGTCCTGAATGAATTCGGGACTGACCATTCTACAGTCTATTTTGAATTTGCAGTATCAGGAAAAAGAATCTATGTCGGCAAATCGAATGGACGATTGATACAATCAGACGACGAAGGAACAACATGGACCAATATCACTGATCATCTGCCATTCAAGGTGGATCAATACAAGGATATACTGTTTTCTGAAAACACTGTCTATATTTCCACCGATAAAGGGGTTGTCATGTCAGATAACAGTACTGATTGGACAATACTTACCGATTCAGAGGGAACTGCAATAACAATGAACAAACTCATAGTTGATGGAAATAAGGTTTTTGGTGAATTCAGACAGAAGATTTACCAACGCAATGCCAACAACGGGAAATGGGAACAGGTTACACCCGAGATAGGTTACGATATAAACTGTTTTGATGTTGACGGTAATCTGCTATATGTTGGTACAAAAGGCAGGGGTGTGCTACGATATACCCTTGACGAATAAACCCCCACAAATTTTGTGTATAAAAGGCGCGTATAGCAAACGCGCCTTTGTTCGTTGTAATATGGGTCATTGAAAAAATGCAATCCTTTTCCATCTGACCGTCTCTATAATTACAGCAATACTTCATAAGGCAAGTAAACACTAATCCCAATCAGTCGTTATACATCACAAAAACATCACGATAGCCAATGTAAAACAGTAAAAAAGTGAAAATTATGAAAAAAATGCAACCTTTTACCTACTTAATTGTATCTATACGTATTGAAGGATGGGAATGTTGAACATATCTGATTTTTTTCCCATAAGTTTCAACACTCTTTATTTGAACAAAAAGTTATCTCAAATGTCAAACACATTAACTAACAGAAACCAAATAATTGGATCGTAACCAAGCGAAATGCAACAGAACAAGCAGAAAATAGGAGATAGAAAATGTTAAAAGAACTTTCAATTGACAATTGGATTCTCGCTGGTACTGGTTTCCTGATAATCTTCGCTGTCGGTTGTTTCTTCTGGTATCAAAACTTCTTAATGGCACAACTTCAAGTCGGGAATGACGATAGTAATCACAATACAATACAAGTAGAAAAGGCTAACCAAAATCTCAAAAATGAAGCGATAGAGACAATTCAAGAGGAGGAAACTGATTCACATAGTACTAATTTTGATGTTCCTTCCCATGTGAGTGTTACACGACAGGAAAACATGCAGAACATTCACACACAGCAGTCAAGGAGAAGTATGCTGCGGGTAAGAGTGCTGTTGTAAATAAAACGTTTCAATTCCATTAGAAAATACACGCCACAAGGGTACGCTTCTAACGCGTGCCTTTTCCTTATTTAAGTTCTTGGATTAAGACCCGTTACATGCTATTATAATACTATGCATGTCATTTGATATTATTGGAGTAGGTTTATGAAATCTTTTGGAACATTCGGTCCTGTATTTCCGGACAAAAATTATGTTGTCTCTCGCCGTGATGAACTCAGAGATTTCATTAATCGGGTGAAACAGGGTAGATATATTGTGCTATTCGCACCTCGACAGACAGGTAAAACAACCTTTTTTAAAAATGCAATTACGAGACTAAATGCGCATGAAACAGAATATCTGCCTATACAACTGAATTTTGAGAAATTTGTGGAAAGCAATGCTAATAGGTTTTATGACACTCTCGGCAAGGATCTCTGTAGAGAGATTAATGCTGCCATTATGGATCAAGATGAATTACCAAAAGATCAGATCTCTAAATTCTTAAATTCAGTTAGTATTACAGACCATATTTCCATGTCTGATTTTTTTTATGACTTTGGTAAACTTATAAAGAGCATTCGTTTAGTTATCATATTCGACGAATTTGATGGAATCCCTCCTGATGCACTCCGCGGTTTTCTACACGCCTTACGTCATATTTACCTATCAAACTCAGAACACAGATGTCCGCATAGTGTAGGCATAGTGGGTGTCAAGAATATCACCCAACTGAATTATGATCGTTCTATATCACCCTTTAATATCCAAGATGAGTTTAAACTATCAAACTTTACACTTGAACAGGTTCAAGAACTCTATGCACAATATACTGATGAAGTTAGACAAGAAATTGACACGAATGTCATCGGAGCAATTCATAAACATTCTGCTGGACAACCATTTCTCGTAAATAGGTTTGGACAAATTCTTACTGAGGAGCTTAACCTACCCACATCTGAAATTATTCAGATGGATCATTTTAATGTAGCTTACAAACAACTCCTTAATGAAAGCAACACAAATATATCACATTTTACGGGAAATTTACGGAAAGACCCACGTCTTGAAAAATTCTTGATGGGAATCGCATTAAATGGTGAAAACCGACGATTCAACCTTGACAATGAAATCATTAGTGAACTTGCAACTTATGGGATAATTGCTGAAGATGAAAATGGATTGTGTGCTGTTCACAATCCAATCTATCTCCAACGTGTGATACAATTGTTTCAACCCTTAATCAATGGACTTGAGGATCAATACTTCACTGAAGATGGACCCCATGATTTTAGAGAATTTGTCACTGCTGGTGGACAACTACAAATGCATTCTTTAATTGATAACTTTAGTAACTTCATAACCCGAGCAGGTTTTAGAATTCTCCAAGTGCCAGAAACACCTCAAGAGTTTGTTGGTCAATATCTCTTATTCGGTTATCTTGATGAATATGTTAACCTTATAGGTGCCACTATGTTTCTTGAAATACCAACGGGTAGAGGTAGAGCAGATCTCATTGTTGTACACAAGAGGAGAAAGTATATTATTGAAACCAAAATATGGAGAAGTGAAAAATCCTATCAATTAGGAAAAAAACAGTTAGCAGCTTACATGAAAAATGAAAAAGCACAAGAAGGTTATTACATAGTATTTGATTATCGAGAAAAGTCAATCTCTAAAGTAGAAACAGATACTGTTGATGGATTAGTCATCCACAGTTATGCCATACCTGTGTTACAAGAAAGACCATCACAAAGGTCATGAATCGCAATAATCGGGAAAAAACGTATATAAAATGAAAGATCATAAATCTCAGAAAAGTTCATTTATCAATTCAATCGGTATGAAGTTTGTTAGAATTGAACCTAACAGTTTCCTTATGGGTTCAGAAAAAGCCAACCTTCCAGACGAAGTAATCGCTGAAAAAGAATATTTGCGGGATGGTGATTGGGATGAACAACCTATACACGATGTCACCATCACAAAACCGTTCTATATCGGAATATATCAAGTGACAAACGCGCAATATGAGGAATTCCAATCACAACACCGACACCTACGTGGCAAACTCGGATTCTCAAAGGATGATGATGAGGCTGTCATTTTTGTTGATTGGACTGATGCCTCAAACTTCTGTAAATGGCTATCTCAAAAGGAGAGTAGATCATACAGACTGCCAACTGAAGCTGAGTGGGAATATGTGTGTCGCGCCGGGACAACGACACACTTTCATACAGGTGACACTTTACCCCCTGAATTCCATAAAAACGTGTCTGAAAGCTGGTATCCTGATGCAGGTCGCAGCCAAGGTGAAGCTGAAGTTGTACCACTACATGTAGGGAAAACGACTCCGAATGCATGGGGTATCTACGATATGCACGGCAACGTTGAGGAGTGGTGTCAAGATTGGTATGCACCTTACGAATCACACTCACAGGTTGACCCTATCGGCTGTAAACAAGGACTATACCGTGTTACACGCGGCGGAAGTCATTCTACCTTGTTAACCTACTTACGGTCGGCTAATCGTATGGGAGCATTACCTGAAGATAAACACTGGTACATCGGTTTTCGTGTGGTCTGTGGTGAATTACCGGAATCGGTTACGTACTCACCCAAACCGAAAGTGGCAAGATGGGGACAGCATGTAAAGCAAAACACACCTGAACGACCTAAAATCCCAGCAGAACCTTACTTCGCTGACCCCATACCTTTTGTAAATATACCTGATGGTTCAAAGGGACCACTTTTTTCCAATCACAACCATGTGCCTGCAATTGTTGAATGTCCAAACGGTGATATGTTCGCAGCGTGGTATTCATGCGTAACAGAAAGAGGACGTGAATTGACTGTTGCTGCAAGTCGACTAAGGTTTGGAGAATCTGAATGGCAGACAGCAGAACCCTTCTGGGGACCCCCCGACAGAAACAACCATGCAACTTCTCTCTGGCGGAACGAAAATGGCCGCATATACCATTTTAACGGTCTATCTGCAGCGGCGACCTGGGGACCTTTGGCATTGGTCCTGCGTTACTCTGATGACAATGGTGCGACGTGGTCAAAACCACGTTTCATCTCGCCTGAACATCAGCTTAGAAACATGCCAATCGCATCAGTTTTTCGCAGAAAGGATGGTTCAATTCTCCTCGCATGTGATGCAGTGAGTGGTGGTAACGGTGGTACTGCTATCTGGATTAGTCAGGATGATGGAGAAACATGGTCTGATCCGGGGGAAGGACAACCAATTCCAGAATTCGCAGACGGTCAAAGTGGTGGTTGGATTGCCGGAATCCACGCCGCAGTCGTTGAACTAACCGATGGACGCTTGATGGCTTACGGTAGAGGCGATTCGATAAATGGCAGAATGCCGAAGAGTGTCTCAGGGGATGGCGGAAAAACATGGCACTACAGTGCAAGTCCGTTCCCCCCTGTTTCTGGTGGACAACGTTGTGTATTCTTGCGGTTGAGAGAAGGACCAATTCTGCTTGCATCTTTCACTGGCAGTAGAAAAACACCTGAAACTATGCCAATTGTTGACGTGTCAGGGAAAGAGAGGTCCGTTACAGGACTTTTTACGGCACTTTCATACAATGATGGTGAAACATGGCAGAATATCAGATTGGTAACAGATGACGGACCTGATAGAGAAATTGAAACTATGGATAGACGTCTATTTACATTGGGTTTAAACAGTGCTGAACCGGGCGGATATCTCGCTGTTTGTCAAGGCGATGATGGCATGATACATCTCATCAGTAGCAAACAGCACTATCGGTTCAACTATGCATGGTTAACTGAACCTCCACCATCAGAAGTTGAGAACTGATATGAAGCTACCATTCATAAATCAAGAAATTGATGTCAATATTGATATGCGGGATAGTAATGACATTTTGGACAATCCTGATGCATTGCGTCATCGGATTGCAGATGATGGATACCTATTGATCCGCGGTTTACATGACAAAGAAACTGTACTGACTGCACGCCATCAGATACTGGAGAAATTAGATGAGAAGGGAATGCTGGCACCTGATACACCGTTGATGAAAGGTATTTTCAATCCTGAGTATCCCGAACCCACTTCAACAGGTTCAATGGGAAATATAGATTTGACACATCTCCCAGGCTTCAAGGCTGTTGTAGAAGGTGAACCGATAATGCGTTTCTTCCAGCTTTTACTTGGCGGAGCAGCGCGAACTTTCGACTTTAAATGGCTGCGCACTGCAGGTCCCGGGTCCGGCTCACCAATTCATTACGATATTGTGTTTATGGGGAGAGGGACAAAAGATTTATATTCCTGTTGGACTCCATTTGGTGACGTGTCCTTAGATATGGGGCCAATTGTATTCTGTCTCGGATCAAATCGATTTGACAAAGTGCGCGAAACTTATGGAGAATCAGATGTTGACAGGGATCTGATTGAGGGACATTTTAGTGATGATCCAAGAGAAGTCATCAATAAGTTCGGAGGACGATGGACAACAACTACATTCTCTGCGGGAGATGTCATTATATTCAGCATGTATCTGATGCATGCATCTTTGGTCAATACATCTAACAGAATTCGCATTACAGCAGATACACGATATCAACTCGCTTCGGAACCGATTGATGAGAGATGGATCGGAAAGAAACCGAAGGGACATTATGCTTGGAAACAGAAGGATGTCACTATCGAACCCTTAGAAGAATCACGTAGAAAGTGGGGTGTCTAATTTTGCTCAACAGAAAGGTATTTTATCTATCTTCCGTTTCAAAACCCAATTCTTTAGATTTGGGATGTAGAAACGGTAAAAGGACTTGATAGTAGAAATACGGTGTGATATACTAATGAAACTGCCTCAGTGATAGTTGTTAGTGTGCCTACCACACGAATGACAGTCAACAACGTATGGGAGTCAGATATGCCTAAAAGAACCCATAAAATCGCATTAGACCCTAACAATAAACAGCGTAAATGGTTTGCACAGCAGTGTGGCTATGCCCGCTTTGCGTATAATCAAGCGTTAGCAGATTTCAAAAAACACCGTGCCGAAACAGGTGAATATCTATCTGCTGGCGATTTAGACGCAAGGTTCAATGTCTACAAGAAAGAATATGCTTGGACTGCTGATATGGATCAGGTTGT
>JAJDZB010000017.1:0-22967 GCA_022824835.1 Candidatus Poribacteria bacterium
TGTCACATATCCTTGAAACTGAGTTCGGACGTTCACTTTCGGATACGGGTGTGCATATCATTGATCCGTTTGTCGGCACGGGCAACTTCATTGTCCGACTGATGCAGGACATTCAAGGCACAACGTTAGAGGAGAAATATCAGCACGAACTCCACTGCAACGAGGTGATGCTACTGCCATACTACATCGCGAGTCTGAACATTGAACAGGAGTTTTTCCAACGCACACAGACCTATCTACCGTTTGAGGGAATAACACTTGCGGACACCTTTGAGCTGCTTGAAGATCAGCAAATACAACTCTTCACGCGTGAAAACACTGACCGGGTGGAACGCCAGAAAGCAGCGGACATGTTTGTGGTTATCGGCAATCCACCTTACAATGCATGGCAGGTTAATGATAGTGACAATAATAGGAATCGTAAGTATGAAACGATGGACGGTAGAATTGCAGAAACCTACGCTGCTGATTCATCAGCAACCCTTAAAAACGCACTTTATGACCCATACATAAAAGCGATTCGATGGGCATCAGACAGAATTGGTGATGAAGGTGTTGTCACCTATGTAACAAATAACGGGTTTGTTGATGGTTTAGCGTTTGATGGCATGCGAAAACATCTGGCACAGAATTTTGACGCGATTTATATTTTGGATTTAGGTGGCAACGCGCGGAAGGGATTGAAAGTTTCCGATGCAAATGTGTTCGGGATTCGGGTTGGTGTGAGTATCAACCTTTTCGTCAAAACAAAACAGAACTCATCAGAAACAACACGTATCTTTTATTACCGAACCGATGACCTATGGAACAAAAACAGGAAATTTGACTTTCTGAATGAGAGTCAACACACAAGCGGTATTGAATGGGAAATAATTCAACCGAATGAGCAATACACATGGTTGACAGAAGGACTCCATGCCGAATTTGACACCTTTATTCCGATGGGAACGAAGGAAGCGAAAGCAGAAAAAGGCACATCAGTAAATGTCCTTTTCAAAACATATAGCAACGGTGTTAAAACTAATCGCGATGCATGGGCACATAATTTTAACCGAAACACTCTTACTAAGAATATTGAAAAAATAATTACAAATTACAATGCTGAGGTAGATCGGTGGAGACGTAGGGAGAATCAACAGGAAAATGTTGATGATTTCGTAATTTATGATGACACCAAAATCAAGTGGAGTTCTACTTTAAAACGCCATCTTTTGAGTGGACACATCGCCGAATTTACTGAAGCAAAACTAAAACAGATTGCGTATCGTCCCTTCACAAAAAAAGGACTTTTCTTTGACAAAATACTAATGGATCGTCCGGCACTTTTTCCATCCATCTTTCCTACACCAGAGACTGAAAACGAAAATCGCGTGATTTGTGTTGGGGAGTATGGTCGAAAAGAATTTGCTGTTTTGATGTGCAATTTTATTCCTGACTTAAATCTATATTCTGATCCAAATCAATGCTTCCCCTTCTACACCTACAACGAAGACGGCACAAACCGCCAAGAGAACATCACCGATTGGGCATTGGCAGAATTCCGCAAACACTACAACGATGACTCTATCAGCAAATGGGACATCTTCCATTACACCTACGGCATCCTGCACCATCCCGAGTATCGCGAAAAGTATAAGGCGAACCTCAAGCGCGATCTGCCGCACATCCCACCCCCCTTGTCAAGGGGGGCGAGGGGGGTTGCACCAGATTTCTGGGGATTTGCCAACGCAGGCGCACAGTTAGCAGACATCCACGTTAACTACGAGTCGCAACCGAAATATGACGGACTAAAATATATTGAAACGCCTGATATGCCGATAGATTGGAGCGTTGAGAAAATGAAACTGTCTAAAGACAAAACGCAGTTGGTCTACAACGATTTTTTGACAATAGACGGTATTCCTGCGGAAGTTTTTGACTATCGGCTCGGTACGCGTTCTGCGTTAGAATGGATTGTGAATCAGTATCGCGTCAAGACTGACAAACGGAGCGGCATTGTAAACGACCCGAACCGTGCGGATGCGCCACGGTATATTGTGGATTTGATTGGGCAGGTTATCGGAGTGAGTTTACAGACGGTTGAGATTGTAGAGGCATTGCCAGACCTGGTAGGTGCGGTTTCCTAACCAATGCAGAATACCACACGTGTATTCTGCCATAAGCGTCAATTTAAGGAAATACGAAAGCAATAATATCCCCAGGTCGGTAGGTTCGGTTTCCTAACCGAACCGGATCCTACGCGAAAACCTTTCTGAACGCAAATGGCACAAAGCCGGTTCGGTTAGGAAACCAAACCTACCGACCTGGGAAGATCACTAAATTGACGCCTATGGTGCAGTTTCCTAACCGCATTGCATGTCTGAATCGCTGATTTGCGGATGTTATTTTTATGATAACATATAGACACAAAAAATTCAAGGAAAATTCAGCTTTATCAACTACCCACAATCCGCGAAATCCGCTTCCTCCGCGATTCAGACAAATAGAGTGACAAAAACTTTACACACCCTAACACAACCTTCCACTCTTCCACTCTTCCACTCTTCCATCCTTCCACCCTTCCATCCTTCCCTCGTATCCTGATCAAATCCTGAAAATCCTGAAAATCCTGGTCATCCTTCCATCCTTACCCGTTCAGAAAGTCCCTCAGGTCCCATCAGGACATTATTTAATTTGACATTAAATCAGATTTTACATAAAATAAATTTTGTAGATAAGCGGACATTGGATATTATCTTTGAAATTCAAACAATAATCTGCTTATATAAGTGAACAAAATCTGAATTTTAGAACTTAGTGATTGCCAATATAATTCGTGTCTGACATACAGGCTAAACTCCCTATCAGGGAAGGAGATATATCATGGATTCCCTCAAGAAAGTTATTGGCGTTTTTCTAATTCTCGTAGCGGCAATCGTCGCGATCCACACAGTCGCAGAACCTTTATACTATAAGTCTACGCCAGAACAGCCTTACAATGCTTCTGTCTGGTTATACCTCAACATTCTATCGGCAATCTCATTAGTAATAGGGATTATCATATCTTATATTCGCAAGAGCAACGTTAGTGAAAGTTCAAGTGTGCAGGAATACATTGCCGCGAACACCCTGTTTTTTGGATTCATGTTTGCTGCGATACTCTTTTTCTGGAACTGGTTCGGTCTCATCAACCCAGGTGGAGATTATACTCCCACACAGTCTGACACCGGTTCTATGGTCTGGATAATTTTTGATGCTATACTACCATTGCTGAATGGTGCATTGGGAATGCATCTGCTACGTTCAAATTCAAGCGATTAGGACATAACTTAGGTATATCAGAGAATTGCACCTACTCAGCACAGTGGGTGTGATTCTCTGACTTTTGGTAAACCCTGAATAGAAAGGAATACTATGAAACATTCTTCTTATGTCACATCATTTTGTGTTTTACTTATACTCTCATTTGCATTGCTATCAGGTTGCGAAAGAATTACTGACACGGGTGTAACCGATGGAATGATAGGAACACCGGATACTGATACGACCGACACACTCAAGGTAGGTCTGATTCACCCGTACCCCAATTACACAAGCTTCGGTAAAGGAGCAGAACTTGCACGGGAAGAAATCAATGCTGCAGGGGGTGTTCTCGGTATGCAGGTAGAGATCATCTTCAAGGAAGAAACAACGGATACCGTTGTTCAGTCTACAAATGCGTTAATTGAAGATGAAAATGTCGTTGCCATTTTAGGTCCTCTCTTCTCAAGCCATGCAGTGAAGGTTGGACCTGTAACGAGTGTACCTATACTCTTAGGCGCAACGAGAGCAGAGGTTACTGCTGAAGAGACGGATCCAAACGATTATATGTTTCTCGTTGCAGGTTCCAATGTGTTACAAGCTAAACTCCTCGCAAAAGTCGTTAGAGAAGATCTTAATGCTGCAACTGCTGCGATGATTTGGCAAGATATGGATGTGTATTCAGTCGGTTTTGTGAACGCTTTTGAGGAGGATTTCACTTCCCTTGGTGGAATGGTAGGAGTCAAGGAAACTTATGTGAACAACGATGTGATGATGTTTGACTCCCAACTTGCCGTAGTTCAAGAGGCAGCTCCGGATGTTCTTCTTCTGGCAAGTTTTCCCAGCGCAGTACCACGAATAATGGAACAAGCAAGAGCAATGGGAATTGAATCCATCTTTATTGGAAGCGATGGGTGGGACGATCCGTTGATGTTCACGACATTAGACAATAATGCTCCTCTTGAAAATTCATACTACTGCACGAACTTAGATCCTGAGGCTACGGGATTTAATGATGCTTATTCAGCGAAACATGGAAATGTAGACGGTATTGCCGCATCAGGTTATGATGCAATGCGGATTCTTGCTATCGCTATTACTACAGTCGGTTCAACAACTGATCCAATTGCAATACGAGATGCAATTGCTGCTATTACAGATTACGAAGGTGCAACATCTATCTCCAGTTTTGATGAGAACCGTAATCCGGTTAAAAGTGTTGGTGTTCGGCAAATTATCAATGAAATGCCAACACCTATCGCTGATATAATTATAGAATCACCTCAGTAGATACAAAATTTTTCCATATAGACAAAAAATGCAATTTCTGCTATCATTATACTGTCAACTCATAGGAACGATACTGCTGTATTGTCATGTGTTTTCGGGAATAGCATTCTGCGAAACACACTTCCCACTAACGCTTGCTTTCGCTTCAAATATAGATGGGGATTGGGAAATATACATCACAGATTCTACTGGCAAAGCACCGGTAAATCTCACAGATAACAATACAGCTGATTACTATCCGACATGGTCACCAGATAATACAGAGATCGCTTTTTTCTCCCGACGCGATGGTAACCACGAGATATATGTGATGCGTTCAGACGGTAGGCATCAAAGAAGATTGACAAATAATCCTGCAGTAGACAAAGCACCATCTTGGTCGCCAGATGGTAAAACGTTAGCTTTTGCTTCTAATCGTAACGGACATTTTAATATCTACATATTAGAATTAGAGAGCGGAAATCTGGAATTCTTAACAGAAAACACTTATGTAGATGAGATTCCGATATGGTCACCCGATGGAAAACGAATCGTTTTTCAATCAAAACGGGATTTTAATTGGGATATCTATACTATCAATGTTGAAACACGTGAAGAACAGAGATTAACATATCAACCTTTGACGGATAAATATCCTGCTTGGTCCCCCGACGGTAGGTTGATCGTATACGCTTCAATGCGACAGGATGTTGATCAAGCAGATTTCGATCTCTATCTAATGGATGCAGCAGATGGTGAAAACAAAAAAGTCCTTACCGATACACAGGAAGATGAAGCCGTACCGTCTTGGGCTCCCGATGGTCGTATGCTCGCTTTTCAAACTGAAATGGATGGGAGATGGGTTATCCATCTGATGAATGTAGAAGGCACTGAACGTCGTGAATTGATAAACAACAGTGCTTGGGCAGCGCAGCCGAAATGGCAGCACCCCTCAAGCAGACTAACTATTGATCCACTTTATTTACAATACACCCGCTGGGGTGAGATTAAAAACCAATAGACACCGTCATGGATCAGTGACGGAAATCACGGTACGCTATAGGTACCAGAAAACAGTAAAAAGGAGTTAAATCTATGCTTAATAGAGCAGAAGTAATCGGAATTTTTATCATTATCGGTTTACTCATGTTGAACGGCACCGTTTACTCTTGGGACCTTGCTATTGATGCTGAGATGGCTCATACAATACAGGAACCGATGGTAATCGCTGAAGATGATGAAGCGTCAGGTGGATTATATGTATGGATGGAAGGTGAACCATTAGCAGGCGGTGGCGACCAAGGTTGGGCGGAATATAACGTCAACATACCTGCTGCTGGCACTTATGCATTGTGGGGAAAGGTCTTTGTATGGGATGGCAATAGCGACTCTTTTTGGGTAACGTGGCAACCCGCCGACCCAAACGAAGACGCACAGGTAACCAAAAACACTGAATACCGTTGGAGTATTGGAACTAAGAATGAATGGCATTGGGACAGAATCAACCATTGGTTAAATGGCGGAACTTTTGAAAGAGAATGGGAGTTTGATAGTGCAGGAGAAACAACACTTCGTATCGCCGTCAGAGAAGATGCAGCGAAGTTAGATGTTGTCTTTATCACTGACAACCTTTCGGATAATGTAGATGAAGTCAGTCCGCGCGACCCAACACCAGAAGATATTAGTACACCTGTTGAACCTCAAGAGAAATTGACAACAACATGGGGTAAGATCAAATCCAAAATATAGATTAAAATGTCTTACCTGATGTCCTATTCCCTGATTTTAGATAGGGATATCTGCATAAGGTATCCCTACCTAAACCGCATTTAAACTTATTTAACGTGAGTTTGATAAATCAGAACAAATAACTACGTAGGTTGGGTTGAGGTACGAAACCCAACATCTTTACGCATTATAGTCGCCTAAATGTTGGGTTTCGTGCCTCAACCCAACCTACGGATACATTCTTGATTTAATTATCAAACTCACGTTATTTAGATATCAAAGGAGCAATCACTCATGAAATATAGAATATTCTTCGTCCTGTTCATAATTCCAGCACTAATAGTCACGGGACTTAAGGCAGAGGAAGAGATCGCACTTGAAGCAGAATTAGCAGATGTTCTCCAACCCCCTATGGTAATAGCAGAGGAAGCTGGCACATCTGACGGTAAATATGTATGGATGGAAGGTGAACCATTAGCAGGCGGTGGCGACCAAGGTTGGGTAGAATTTAAAATTGATATCCCTAAAACGGGAGAATATGCCCTATGGGGACATGTGTTTGCATGGGATGGGAACAGTGATTCGTTTTGGGTTACATGGCAACCTTCTGACCCAGACGAAGATCCGCAAGTAACAAAAAACACCGAATATAGATGGAGTATCGGCACAAAAAACCAGTGGCATTGGGATCGAATCAATCACTGGTTAAATGGCGGAACTTTTGATAGAGTCTGGGAATTTGATAAAACGGGTGAAACGATTCTTCGCATCGGCACAAGGGAAGATGCTACCAAATTAGATGCAATCTTTGTCACTTCAAATAGTAGTGCCACTGATCCAGGGTCAGCAAACGTCCGTCTCCCAACTGATGAAGATAGAGAAAGACAGATAAAGGGACTCGCTGTTGATCCGAAAAAGAAAATGACAACCACTTGGGGTTCGCTAAAAAAGGCGTATCAATAAGAGATAGGGTAATATATTCTCTGTTTTTAGCTCTGTTCTCAAGTTTTAATTCTTTATCAATAGAACCTATCGGTGAGATTTCAATGAAAGACCCTAAAAATATATTTGAGGGTCTTTCTTGAATATATCGGTTATTTAAGAAATAATACGACTGTTCTTTGAACTGATGAACATACCAGGCATCAAATCCACGGTCTATCTTCCAGATAGCCTCAGCACGACCAAGTTCTGACAATACGTTCTCAGAGACTTCTCTGTCATGCTTAACAAGCGAAATCGTCAGAATCGCAGCCCCTGAGAGAATACCAGCAAGTGCAAGCTTGCCTCTAAGTTTGACCGAGAAACCATCCGCAGGAAAGTTCATATTTAGAACTAATAGTGTCAATATAACTAAAGTGAGTACTTTTTTCGTTTTCATACCAAGAATTATACCCTGACATACTCCCCGTGCTAAAGCACTGGGGGTTCTTAGGTTTTATATTGGAAGTGTTTACTTTCCAAACACCTTTTACTGTTTCAACGTTCATTGCCTCTAATCCTGAACTTTTGCGAGGTCTTATTTGAACTCCGCAGTCGTTTATACTCTCAGCATGCCCTGCCGCGAGTTAAGATTTTAGCGAATGTAGTAGGGGCGTTGTAGCAACAACGTATTTTGGTTTTCTCCACTACATTCTAATGTTTTACGTGATTTCGCACCAGCATCACACAACTTCTCACGGTTGGGGATAGGACCCACACAATAGTTGTGTGTGGGGTGAGAACCCTATCCAAGATGCTGAATATATGATACTATATTTTATTGAAATTGTCAAATCTTTTTGATACAATTAATCTAATGCTGTGTCTACATCACCGCCCTAAAGCATCGGTGTCTTGACACGGAACGTTCGATAATTTTGCATTTTTGTGTGATATCCTTGACAAATACATCAAATGTAGGTATCCTATTATGAATAAATGATACTGTTAAGAACAGATTTTGTAAGCATTGTTGATTACGATCTACTCTTAACCATCAAATTGGAGCGTGATTAAAACATGGATACTACGGACAATACCCCCCATGTGAAACAAACGCAACGGATAAAAGACGGGCAGGATAATAAGGAACTCACACTTGAGGACGTTAAACAGGAGTTATATAATAGACACCACCCAAGTTTAACATTCCTTGATATTGAAGCCCACGCCAAGACCGTACATAAGATACGAACTTTGAAACAGAAACATGATGTTGTGATGTTAGGTCATAACTACATGGAACCTCTCGTTTTTGGTCTATCCGATAAAGAAGAACAGGGTGATTCGCTGGGATTAAGTATGTTTGCCGCTAAGACAGAATCCCCTTATCTTATTTTTAATGGTGTGCCGTTTATGGCAGAAACGGCTAAAATACTAAGTCCTGACAAAACGGTCTTAGTAGCAGATAAAACCGCAGGCTGTTCACTCGCTGATAACTTCGGAGCGGAAGACGTCAGAAAATTGAAAGATCTTTACCCTGATGCCCCGGTAATGATATATGTCAATAGTTATGCAGACGCAAAAGCAGAGTCGGATATTTGCTGTACATCGGCAAATGCCGCACATATTGCTAAATCTATGCCTGGAGATACTCTGATTTTCGTTCCTGATATTTTCTTCGCACAGAACTTGGAAGAAGAGCTGAAAGGAGAGAAGAATGTCGTATATCCCGGTAAAGATAACACAGCACGCGGAGCTGTTTGTGAGGTACACGAGAAATTTACACTATCTGACCTACTGTCGATCCGTGAATCGTTTGAAATACCTAAAGGCCATTCAAAACGAAAATTGTACGCACACTGGGAATGCCGTCCAGATGTGCTAAAGGAAGCAGACTTTTACGGAAGTACCAGTCAAATTATGAATGATATTGCTGGGCGCGTCGCAGAGGACAACTTAGAACGTGCCTTTGTCGCTTCGGAATGTGAATTAACATCCAACTTAGCACAAGAATTCCCGAAAGTACAGTTTTGGACAGCATGTTCAGTCAGGTGTTCACACATGGCAAAAGTGCGAATTGATAAAATCGGGAATATTCTGGAAGCCATTGACAATGGAGATGACTTATCTGAATACGAAGTGACGCTCGAGCCTGATGTGATTGAAAAGGCACGGATACCGATTGAACGCATGTTGGAGGCAAGCGTATAAAAACAGTGAGAAACAGTGAGATAATCTGACGTAATTTGGGGGCGGGAAATACCCCCAGGCCGGTAGGTTCGGTTTCCTAACCGCACCGGGATCGTCACTAAATTGACGCCTATGGTTCGGTTAGGAAACCGAACCTACCGGACCCCGGGAAGGACGGTAGGTTTACACTTTTCTTGTGCGTTTAAAAGCGTGTGATAAAAGATATTCTATGGGCATGTCCGACCTGTGCATCTGGGACGAATGCATAATCAAATTGAAAGTCTATGTTCGCTAATGAGTCCAATCCATCTTTGCGAACACCGATTCCGATTGACAATCCATCACTTGGATTGTCGTTCAGACCAACACGGTATCCAATTCGTGCTGCGATTATATTGTAAAACCATCTTTCCGCGCCTAAGTGGAAACTTGGATTCGCATCAATGAGGGGTAGATGAGCATCAGCTACGATTGCCCACAACTCACTCGGTTTTACCATCTCTTCAGAATCGGTTGCTTTTTCACTCCAGTTTCTATAAGCGAGTCCGGCACGGATTGCCATTGGGGGACTCTCCTCTCCGTCTAATACACCCGCGTTGAGTACCGATACGCCAAGTCCGAGATGGTTATCAAGTAAACGTAAAATTGCACCGAAATCAGCTGCAAATCCATATACATTCTGAATATCCAATTGCTGAGAAATAAATTTCGCTGTCCCACCAATTGAAAAATTCGTTGCTAACGGATATGCAAGAGACAACCCTGTAGCAAAACCACCCACAGTAACAGTACTGTCGGGAGTTTCTGTTGCAGCAATCCGTCTCTCAATTTCGGTGAAACTCCCCAAGAAACTCGCTCCCCATACAAAACGGTTAGCACGTTGTGCATATCCGATAGATTGATTGTTGATATCTACAAACGAGAAGTGTTGCATTGCAGTAAGTTCTCTTGTGTGAACCGCTGTCAATCCGGCGGGGTTCCAAAAGATAGTGTTGATGTCGTTTGCGAGTCCCGTGAATGCACCCCCCATACCGACAGGTCTGCTTCCAGGTTCAATTTTTAGAAAGGCTGCCCCAGCAGTTCCAGCACCGTCATGAATCCCCTCATCTTGGGCAAAACTTTGAGAACCGGTTAGCAGTAAGGTTATTATCAGAACTACTACAACTTGACGTTTGTGCATTATTTATCTCCATATATTCATTTTTCAATTTATATTTTTTTAATCAACGACAAGAACTTTCCCGACAGCGTTTGCCCGGTTACCTGCTCCATTGACAGCTTCTAACCGGAACACATAAATACCTCGCGCGACTGAATTTCCAGCTCGGTTTTCTAAGTTCCATTTTATGCGTGAGTCATCGCGTTGTCCTGTCGTGATATTTGCATATTTCTGTTTGTAAACCAGATCACCACCCCAATCATAGATGTAGAGTGTCATATCAAGGGCTTCGTCTTCCGGTGCGTTTAGGTCAAAAGAAAAGAACGCGACGTCATTTTTTGATTTTCGCAAGGGGTTTGGCCAACCAAAAGTGTTCCCCTTGAAGGAGAATGAAACGGACATCGTATACTCACCGATGTCGTAGACGGTATAGTTTCCTGCTTTGTCCGTGACGCGTAAGTCTAAATCATACTCTCCTGAACGTGTAGGCAAGAAGTCTACCGACCAACTACTCCACGGTTGTGCTTGTGCGTTGCTATCATCTTCCGCTGGCACGGGTTCTATCTCTTGTCCATCCGGACCAGTACCGACAATTTCTACCAACAGGACACCCGATGCAGGGACAGGCACTTCATTCTCACCTTGTTGCCCCGCGCGGCGTGAACCTTCCGGGTCAACAGCGGTTCCTTCAAATGGAATCGCCTCATCGGTAAATTCAGTCTTACCACCGTCGTTTATCACACTACCCGTTGGTTGAGTTGTCTCGTAGAGAAACGCAACAGTAATTGAGGCTTTGGGAGAAAAACCGAGAAGTTCTGAGTCGTTCCCAGTACCTGTTACCGTAACTTGATAGATACCCTCAATATTCAAACCATCAGATTTGAAAACAATTGTATCAATACCGTTCTGTTGGGATGTACCAGAGATCTCTTGTCCATTCGGATTTATGATAGTGATACTTGACTGTGAAAGATTAACACCTAATCCTACATCTGTAATACTTGCTTGAATAACGACACCACCAGAAGTAGAAATCGAACTTGGATAATCTTCAGCATCTATGTCTGTAAGTAGTGGTGCATCATTTATGAGCAAAGTACTGGGGTCTATCACAGGCGGACTTGTATCATAAGTCAGCTCCTTCTCGTAAGTCTCATCACCATTTCCTGCTTTATCTATTGGTGTTATTGTAATCCTATATTCACCATCGGCGGAACCGTTATCTGCAAGCGGCACATTGAGTCTGAAAATAAGGATGCTCTGCTCGGCATCATACGACAGACGTCCAGTGATTTCATCTCTATTAGGTGTAAGTTGATCAAAGGCAAACCACGCGTCATCAAGCTCCTCCCAGTCAATACCTGCCTGGATATCGGTTATTGGAACTCTAATTTCAACGAGAGAATTATTCACCTCTGGTTCAACAACGATCAATTGAATATCGTCTGTTATAAGTTCGGGACCTTGTGTATCATAAGTGAAAGTCATGCTTTGCACTTCACCACTACGACCTGATGCACTGATTGGAGTGAATTCAATCGTATATACACCATCTTCAGAACCATCTGTAGCAAGCGGACGGACTAATTGATAAATCAACTTATCTGTTTCTCGATGCTGTTGTCCATCCACGACTTGACCATCAGCATTCAACAGTCGCACGGTAGAAAGGTGCCGCGCGTCCTCAGTCTGAAGCATGACTTCAATCTGTTCAATTGCTTCGTTTATGTATGCTTCATCTTCTGGTGCAGTGATAGGCACTGTAGAAATTACTGCAGGTAACAGTCTTGATAGCAGAAAACTGCTTTCAAAAACAGACAGGTTTCCATTACCCGCTCTGTCAATAGCTTGCACACGTATGGTATACCTACCATCTGCCACGAGTTGATTCGTGTTGAGTGTCAACTGTGTTCTTCCATTACTGGATACATCCCCTGAAATTTCAACACCGTTCGGGTCAATCAGGGTCACTGTAGTGTTTGACCAATCAATACCACTCTCTCCTTCATCGCTCAGATTCACGACTATCTGTGTCAGGTCTTCAGTCAGCAATTCACCATTAACTGGCACAGTACTCACGAGTGTTGGTGCTTGTGTGTCATATATAATCGGATGTTCAACAGACAACATATTTCCTGCTTTATCCGTGAAGGCAATGACAACTGTATATTCACCATCCATACTACCATCAAGCGGTAATGGTTCATTAAGCGTAAGATAAAGTTGGTCCTGACTGTCGTTTGTGAGTTTTGTAGGAATGACAGCACCGCTTTGATTCCGTAAACTAATCTGCTGATCTTCAAGAAGTAGACCTGCTGGTCCTACATCCTGAACCGCAAATTGGAGTTGTGTTAGACTTTCACTCACATAAGAGACAGGTTGACTCAGATTGACAGGAGATGCAGAGGTTATTTCAGGTTCTTGTGTATCTAAAATAAACTCGCGATAAATGGTACTCCCCTCCCGCCCCTCTTTGTCTACAGGCGTTACATACACAGCATATCTTCCATCAGAACTACCATCGGTTGATAATGTAATCGGTTCCCATGCTATAACATCACTGTTATTTGTACCTGTAGAACCAAATACAATTATGCCATCAAGTGTTGTAACCGTGATATCGGAACCCGTGAGTGGATCAAAGGATAAGCCTGTACCAGCTGGATCAAGTAGATTAGCAACAATCACAAGGTTATCGGCATTGACATAAGCGATGTCGCCGCTGCCAAGTGTTATGGTATCCCCTATTTGAATCGATTCAACGGTCGGCAGGATGAATTCCAAATCAAACGTGTATTCAATCGGACTTGTTGCAGTATTACCAGCAATATCCTGTGGTGTCACAGATAGGATGTATTGACCAATTTCGGTCAGATTTGGGAAACGTATTGTCAGCTCAGAAACCCCATCATCTTCAATTGTGAGCGGTACTGATAGATCGGATGGATCAAGCAACGATACCGCAGTATTAGCAAAGTCGACTCTGGTGGCTTCTGAGAAACTGAGCGTGATAGTACTGATAGATTCTGAAAGTTCTGTAACTTCATTCGCTACCAGATCCTTGGCTGTACCAGCAGTATTGACTTGTACCGAAGATATCTGGGGTATCCTAGAATCATATACCACTGCATACTGAGACGTCTTACGGTTCCCTGCCTTGTCAATCAATGCAACGTTTAACGTATAAGTTCCATCCGCACTTCCATCATTAGCAAAAGGTGTTGAAAGCGTTAGATATAATTGGTCTGTAAGATCATCATGCGTTATAGTCGCTGGAACAAGTTTATCTGAGGCATCCATCAATGCAGCAACTTGTGATAATAGAACAAAACCAGCAGGTCCCTCATCCTCTATCGTAAGAATGAACTCACTTAAGCCACTACCAATATAAGAAACTGGTGCGTGAAGTGTAATTGGCGAGGCAGCAGTTATACGCGGCGCCTGTGAATCATAAATGAAATTACGATTGACTACAGTGCCAGAACGACCATTCATATCAATAGGTGTAACAGCAACATTGTATTGTCCATCAGCACTACCATCTGTCGCAAATGGGATAGGGATCCAGATTAATTGATTTGAGTCGTTACTGGTTGTTGTTCCTGGAATTTGTAGACCCCTGGAGTCCGTCACAACTATAGTAGAACCGTTCTCACCGAACGATAAACCAACACCTAAAGCATCCGTTAATGATGCAATTATTCGAGGCGTGGAATTACTTACATAAATGGTTGAACCAAGCTTGCCATCAATACTAATAGATTGAACTGTTGGAAGCGCAATGTCAAGTCGGAACTGGTATTGATAGGCACTCTGTCCAACATTTCCTGCCTTATCCTGAGGTGTAACAGAGATGGTATACAGTCCATTTTCTGTTAAGGCAACAAATCGGACAACATACTTAGAATCGTCACCCTTTTCAAGTGTAACTGCAACCTCTTGCCCGTTTGGTCCTGATAAACTTATCAACGTATTCTCATCGTCAAGGTTCTCGGCATCTGTAAACTCAAGGGTGAAACTACTGAATGAATTTGAGATAATTGGCTCTTCATAAGGCGTTAGTGCTACGTGTGTGTCAGCTACATTGGCATTTACTGAAATAATTTCGGGAACTTGTAAATCCAATCGGAATTGGTAGGTCACTGAGCTTTGTGCGACCTGACCTAATGTATCTTGGGGTGTTATTGATAATCTATACATACCACTTTGAACTAATGGCACGAAGCGAACTACTAACTGAGAACTATCACCCTCTTCCAGCATCACAACTATCGCTTCACCATCTGGCCCTGATAGTGTAACGTTCGTATTCTCAATGTCTATCCGCTTCACATCCGTAAACCCGATACCGATACTATTCACAGTTTCTGTAATGTCAACGATTTCAAAAGGTGTCAGTGCAATAGTGGCATCGGTCGTTTTGGCATTTACTGAAGTTATTCTGGGAACTTGTAAATCCAATCGGAATTGGTATATAGTGGCACTCTGTGCGACATTCCCTAATGTATCTTGTGGTGTGATTGATAGGCTATACATACCACTTCGCGTCAATGAGACAAACCGAGCAACAATCTCAGAGCCATAACCCTCTTCCAGCGACACAACTATCCCTTCACCATCTGGCCCCGATAGTGTTACGTTTGTATCCTCAATGTCAATTCGCTTCACATCCGAAAATCCGATACCGATACTATTGAAAGTTTCTGTAATATCAGTGATCTCAAAAGGCGTCAGCGCAATGGCAGCATCAGTTGTTTTGGCATTTACTGAAATTATTGCGGGGACCTGTAAATCCAATCGGAATTGATATGTTGTAGCACTCTGTGCAACATTACCCAATCTATCTTGCGGGGTTATGGATAGACTATACATACCACTTCGTGTCAATGAGACAAACCGAGCAACAATCTCAGAACCATCACCCGCTTCCAACGTCACGACTAACGCTTCACCATCTGGCCCCGATAGTGTTACGTCCGTATCCTCAATGTCTATTCGCTTCACATCCGAAAATCCTATCGCAATACTATTCACAGTGCCAGTAATATCAATGATTTCATAAGGTGTCAGGGCAATGGCCGCATCAGTTGTGTTAGCATTTACTGATGTTATCGTGGGAACTTGTAAATCCAGTCGGAATTGGTAGGTCGTAGCACTTTGTGCAATATGACCTAATGTGTCTTGGGGCGTGATTGATAGACTATACATGCCGCTTTGT
This sequence comes from Candidatus Poribacteria bacterium, assembly GCA_022824835.1. Classification (GTDB taxonomy): domain Bacteria; phylum Poribacteria; class WGA-4E; order WGA-4E; family WGA-3G; genus MSPOR6. The sequence goes on from JAJDZB010000017.1 coordinate 15,768, forward strand.
TCTAATGGTACAAAGCGCGCAACTAACTGAGAACCATCACCCTCTTCCAACGTCACGACTACCGTTTCACCATCCGGTCCCAATAATGTTACGTTCGTATTCTCAATATCAACCCGCATCATATCAGAGAACCCAATACCGATACTATTCACAACTTCTGTAATCTCTATGATTTCAAAAGGTGTCAGGACAATAGTGGCATCGGCTGTTTTGGCAGATACGGAAGTAACTTTGGGAACTTCAAAATCCAGTCGGAATTGGTAGGTAGTAGAACTCTGCACAACCTGACCTAATGTGTCTTGGGGCGTGATTGATAGACTATACATGCCGCTTTGTTCTAATGGTACAAAGCGCGCAACTAACTGAGAACCATCACCCTCTTCCAACGTCACGACTACCGCTTCACCATCCGGTCCTGATAGTGTTACGCTTGTATTCTCAATATCAATTAGCATTACATCAGTGAATTCAAGGATGAAACTACTAACTGCTTCAGTAACCTCAACAATTTCATAGGGTGTCAGTGGTACGGTTTGATTGGTAGTTCCAGCTTTTACAGAAGTTAATTCAGGAAGTTGATAATCAAGACGGAACGGATATAGTACTGCCCCTTTGGCAACATTACCGGCGATATCTTGAGGCGTTACCGACAATGTATATTCTCCACCTTGTGTTAAGGTGACAAAATTCGCTGTCAGTTCATCAACACCATTATTGGTTATTGTAAGCGGTATTTCAGTTCCATTAGGTGCAGTAAGCATTACGTTTGTATTGGCAAAATCCACACGTGTGGAATCAACAAAACGCAAGGTGAGTTTACTGACAGTTTCGGTGAGTTCGGTAACCTTATAAGGTGTTAGGTTTAACGGTGTCTCAGTATTCAAAGTTAATGAGGATATACTTGGTGCTTGAGAATCATAGTAGACTTTGTATTCTGTTTGGTCTGAATTGCCGGCACTATCAACAAGGCTTACCGTAAGACCGTATTCCCCATCAGCACTACCATCTGTCGGGAGCGGTGTTGAGAGCGTAAAGTAGAGTTGGTTACTATTATCATGTGTTAATACACCGGATACATCATCTCCATCACTTCGATGTAAGGTGATTTTCTGAGCATCAAGATCAAGCAGTGCTGGACCAACATCCTCAATAGATATCTGGAACTGGGTTAGACTTCCGCCGACATACGTCGTTGGCTGATGTAATTCGATCGGGGAAGCAGCGATAATTCTGGGTGCCTGTGTATCATAGCTGAACTGCCTATTGACAACTTTACCCGTTCTTCCGACTCTATCTATAGGTGTAACTGAGACATTATATATTCCGTCAATGCTACCGTCTGCTGGAAAGGCTAACGGCATCCACGTTAACTGATTCTGTTCATTAGATTGTGTGATACCTACCACTTCAATTCCACTTTCATTAGTAACAGTGATTGAGGACCCATCATCGCTAAAGTCCAATCCGATCCCTGAAGGCTCTATGAATGTGGCAACTATCGTTGAGATGGCCTTATTGACATAAAGATTAGAAATGAGTTGACCATCTATCAGAACTGAGCTTACACTCGGCAGTGCTATATCAAGTCGGAACTGATATTCTGCTGCTGTTTGTGCGATATTTCCAGCAATGTCTTGAGGAGTCACTCTCAACGTATACAAACCGTTCTCTGTCATTGAAATGAAGCGTACGCTTAATTGAGATAAACCCCCTTCTTCTTGTATAAATGCTTCTTGTGTAAGAGAGATCTGCTGACCATCTGGTGCTAACAATTCAACGCTTGTATTCTCAAAGTCAAGTCGGGTTGGGTCAGTAAACGCAAGCGTGACTTGGTTAATTACATCAGAAATCTCAACGATTTGGTGTGGAATTAAATCAACCGCAGTATCTGAAGTGTTTACTTTCACTGCTGAGAGTCTTGGCACTTCAAATTCTAAACGGAACGGATAGGGGACCTCCCCGCGCGCAGAATTGCCAGTTATGTCTTGGGATATGATAGACAACGTATATAAACCATCTTGAATTAAGGATACGAAACTTGCGGTAAGTTGATTAACGCCATCGTTCTCCAAGTTGAATGGAATGTCAGAACCATCAGGACCTATGAGAGAAACCACAGTGTTTTCAAAATTCACTCGTGTAGATTCAACAAAGTCGACGGTAATCCTGCTTACTGATTCGTCAAGGTCTATAACCTGATACGGTATCAAATCTAACGGTGTGTCAGTATTCAAAGACACTGTAGATATAAGTGGTGCTTGAGAATCGTAAAAGATGTTATGTTGAAACTGATGCGGATTGCTTGCTCTATCCAGAAGGTTAACCGTCACCAAATACTCTCCATCTGCACTTCCATCAGTAGGAAGTGGAGCAGACAGTGTGTAGAAAAGTTGGTTAACACCGTCATGTGTAATCTGACCTGAAACAGTTTCTCCTGCACTATTTGTCAAACTGATAGTCTGTGCGTCAAGTTCAAGCGAAGCAGGTCCGACATCTTCAATTGTAAACTGTAACTGTGGGAAACTCCCACCAAGATAAGAGACAGGTTGATGTAAAGTTACTGGTGAAGCAGATGTAACACGCGGTTCCTGCGTATCATAGATGAATCCCCGCAATGCGACGTTTCCTGTCCGACCAGCATTATCAACGGGTGTTACTGCAACTGTGTATGTTCCATCACCACTGCCATCTGTGGGGAGGACTATAGGTCTCCAAATCAGCTGCCAATTCTGTTGATCCCTGTCATTAATCGTTGTCGTACCTGGAACAGGAAGTCCGGTTTGGCTGGTTACAACAATCCTGGATTCACTATCTCCGACGGCTAAACCTGTTCCTGTGGTATCTAAGAGTGTAGCGACGATCTCTCCGACACTATCGTTCACATAGACAATTGCCCCACTCTGACCACCAATTAGTATTGTCGTAACGACAGGAACCGCGATTTCCAGATCGAATTTGTAGACGTAAGGGTGTTGGGAAACGTTCCCGATTCTATCAGTTGGCGTTACGCTAAGGGTATACGTCCCGAGGTTTGATAGGTTTTGGAAATTTAGCGTTAAAACGGAATCACCATCAGTGCTGCGGTGAAGTGCAATTTCAGTGCTGTCTGGTCCTACTAATGAGACGACTGTGTTCTCAAAATCAACATCATTTTCTGCAAATGTGACATTTATCTGTGAAAAGGTCTCATTAACATCCATTGCGCTATCAATGGAAAGGCTTCGCAACGGATCAGTAACCGTCTCAACTGTTGCTATAGATGGATACTCAGTGTCTAAAGTTAATGGGAATGTCTCTGTGTATACTTCTCCATTAAATTCGAAGAAAGAGACTGAGATAGCGTATCCGCCATCTGCTGTGCCGTCTCGTGGAATTGCTGATTCGTTGGTCCAAGTTAATTGATTGCTTGCGATGTCATATTCAACCTTCGTTGCTGGAATCAAAGTTCCGTCCGCGTCATTTACAGAAATATATGAATTATTAAAGTCTATCCCTATACCAATATAGTTTTCAATCACTGCTGATATTTGAGTGATATTGCGAACAGTGTTAGTTTCTGGGGTTGTCAACCGGATTCTCGGTTGTGTAGTACTGACAAGATAGAATGGACGTCTAATCGGAGCACCTACATTCCCCGCATTATCGGCTGGTGTTACCTCAATAGTATATGTACCATCATCCGAACCGTCCAATGCAATCTGCTGTAGCAGTGTCAGTGTAACGGTATCTGTACCGTTGCTGGATATATTTACAGGAACTTCAACTTGATTCTCTCCTATATCGCGTGTCAATCTATAGTTGCTTTGTACAAAATCAATCCCACTCATTTCTTCGTTCAACTTTATAACAACTTCTGTAAGACTTGACACAGTCTGATTCACAGCGGGGACGGTTGACGTGAGCGTAGGCACTTGCGTATCATAGATAAGTCGGTAATTAATTGTGTTGAAATTACCTAACGCATCTGCAGCCTTAATGGATATCACATAGTTGCCATCTTGGCTGCCATCCGTACTCAGAAGTGGAGAATCCAAGATATAAGAAAGGACACTGTTGTTTTTATCTACAAAAGTCCGACCCGATATTGCATCAATACTGCCATCAGGTTTAGGTGTTCCAAAGACGATACTGGTAGTATCCTGTGAACCTGAAAATAAAACGCCAATTCCTGATTCACCATCATTGAATGTGGCAACAAACTGATTGAGCGGCAGATTGTAATAGGTTGTATCTCCCAATATATCAAATGCTGTACCATCTCGTGTAGGTTGAAGTGAAACAAGTTCTGGTGCTAAATTATCGTAAATGAATGTTATGTTAATGGGTTCGGTTCTATTATTTGCTTTGTCTGCTCCAATAATCTCAACGGTATAATGTCCATCCTGGATCCCGTCTGTGGCCAATAACGGAGATCGTAATTGCCATCTCATTTTATTATTTGATATTTGTGTCTGTTCACCGAGAACTAAACTTCCGTCTGGTCCCTTGAGCCGTATGGATGAAGCGGGAAGGTCAAGTTCTATATTATCTTCTAATTCTGCTTCAAGATAGTTTGTGCTTCCACTGAGGCCACTTCCTTGTGTGAATTCTTCTCTGTTTGTCTTTAGACTAATTAGTGTTGGAGCCGTGTTATCAAAGGTAAAGTTCACTGTACTTGAAGCACGGTTACCGATACTGTTAAGTATGAAGACTGTTACTTCATAATTTCCATTTTCTGAGAGGTTATCAAGGGGGTTTCCGAGTGTAAATTCTGCTTTGTTATTCCCCGTAACAGTTAAAGCACCGCTAAGGTCTGTGCCGTTAATAGGCCTAATCTGTATTTTTGAAGTATTAAAGTCAAGCGGCGTGCCGCTACCAGCATCTGCTGTAAAACCAATTGTCTGAATTGAGGTATTGACAAACGAGCCATTTATCAGTGGGATTGAATCATTAATCGTTATACCGGTGATACGCGGTTGTTCAGAGTCAATTGTGATCTGTTCTGTTATTATCTCATCAGCATTCCCCCCATAATCTATTGCAGATAACTTCAACCGATAACTTCCATTCTCAAGATTTCTATTATTGCCATCCTTTCCATCCCATTCAAAGGTATGCTTCACTGCTTTGGTTACACCCTTCAATTGTATCCTGCGTCCGATGGGTTCACTATCAGAAGATCTCAGGATTTCTAACCACGCTTCTTTAACATCCTCACTTAATGTATAGGAGACAGGAACCGTCTCAGAATCAGTGCCAAGATTAGATGATAACTCACTTTTGCCAACACTGACATCCTCAATCGTAGGTTTTGTTTTATCTAATGTCGCTGTTATATCATCTGTAAGAGTTGATGCAACTTGAGTACTATCATCATCACTCTGGTTATCACTCTCATCTGTAAGTTCTACCGTAATTGTGTAAACGCCATCAGGAAGTGCCTGTCGAATACTGTTACCATTAATGTCAGTAACTTCAACAGCCCCATCCCATATCAAACGTACGGTCTGATTCCTTTCTATTGTAGTGTCTGACTCAGCGATGATTATTTCATTCCCGTTACTCTCCGTTTTTATAATGTAGGTATACTTCTGATCATCGTCCCCAAAATCGCTGGTTGTAAAGGTGATGGTAAGTTTTTCATTATCTCCATTGAAAACCGAATCACCGTTCGCATCAACGGATAGATTTGATATACCCGCCCAGGCAGGCGAATGTATAACGAACAGAACACAGAATAGAACAACTGGTAACTGAAATATTGATAAGTGTGTCCACCGGAACCTGAATGGAAATTTAGGACACTTTTTGTCAGGACACACAACAGGAAGCCTTTTATTGATTATTGTCACGCATTTTCCCCCACTACTGCAAGTTTATGTCTTAAGGTTTTTTGATTTAACAGATATGGTATTATTTCAATTAGTTATTAGACGCAACTATTATAATTAGGTTGATAAAAACCGATATAACAGAAGAATCACGCTATATATTCTGTTGTATATTTTGTGGGCAGGAAGATGTCCTGCCCTTCACAATAGAAAACATTCTAATTTAACCGATTTCACCCTTCTCAATCATTGTCAGAAGTGCTGAATCTTCAGCGGTAAGTGGCAATGTTATTTTAGCACGTTCTCTGCTTGAGTGATAGGTCGCGAAGATAAGCTCAGTGGCTTGCATGGCTTTGCGTCCGCTCAGTTCAGGTTCGCGTCCTGTCTTGATGCTGTCAATAAGGTCAAGGACAGAAAGTGTGGTATCATTACCTCTGGGAGTAACATCACTCAGATCAGGTTGTTCCCACTCGGTTGAACCTTCACGCAAGACCTTAACAGGTGCACCGCCCCCAACATCAATAATACCTTTTGTGCCGATGATACGGTTAGAGAAACCTTTTAAGGATACACCGCCTGTGGTTAATAGACCTTCAACACCGTTTTTCCATCTGTACCACGATAAACCGCTATTTTCAACGCGCGTTCCGAAGACAATTCTTTCATCTGTTACATCTATCTGACCGATAACCCACTCAACAGGTTCGTCATTATTATAAAAAAAGAACATATCGAACCAGTGCGTTCCCCAGTCAAGTAGATTCGAACATGAACCTTCTATACGACGTATCTCACCGATCGTTCCATCATTTGCCAGTTGTTTAGCCTTAATAAACTGGGCACCAAACCGGCGTTGATGGCAAAAAGTGATTACAACATCGTTATCTACACACGCTTGGTAGAGTGCTTTGGCATCACCCCACGTAGGTGCCATCGGTTTCTCTGAATGAATCGCTTTGATACCACTGTTTGCAGCCGCAATGACCATATCCCTATGAAGCGCAATCCACGTACAGACACTGACAAAGTCAAGTGATTCCTTCTCCAACATCTCATGATAATCTTCATAAGTCCTTGGGACATCAAACTGTTCAGAGAATTTCTCTCGAGCTCCTGCAACAGGATCAGCACAGGCGACAATTTCAACATCTGGTGATGCCTTATATCCATTGGCATGGGCACGTCCCCGTCCACCACAACCTATAATACCTGCTTTAAATGTTGCCATAATTATTTCCTTTCATTAAAAAGTTTCATCCCAACCTTACCAATACAAAAATAAACAACTTTGTTGTTGACGCTTAACTCAAATACTGCTATACTCTATCACAAATTCATATTGAAACTCAAGTCACTTTTTATGATATATGGTGAAATCTATAATTACTTT
>JAJDZB010000100.1:0-6427 GCA_022824835.1 Candidatus Poribacteria bacterium
AGGATGGTATCCTTACGCTAACACTACCGAAGGCGGAGGCAGCAAAACCGAAAGAGATTCAGATCGGTGTGCAATCTGCGAATGAAAACTCCGACGAAAGTTAAACTTAACTATGCATCATAAGGACTGGTGGGTAAAACCATCAGTCCTTTTTGCGTTACAAACAAATTATTCGAACATAATCATAATGTAATTGTCTTAACTAACGAATTTAGTGAATAAACCAATACTATAATAAAGGAGAACTGAAAATGGGAAATTCCCCGAATGAACACAATAGAGGACCTTTCAAAGGTCAGAGAAGGAGACACCGGGTTAGTAGGAATAGAAATCGTGTGAGGATCAGGAAAGAAGGTTCAGAACCTGCTTCAAGTCAAGGAAAACACGCAGAAGGACCACCCCTACATCGCAGACGAATCTTGCGACAGATGCATGCATCTAATAGAAAAGATAGGAGAGAACATTCTCCCTCATCACGGAGAAGAAAACGTCCATCCATGAATAAGGCTGATTTCAGATCGCGTAACCGTCGGCAAGGCGCATTTTCACCGGAAAGAAAAAGGAAAAAAGCATCTGAAGGAAGATTTCCTAATCGGCGTGGTAAGAATGTTGGGCGAAGATTCAGATGGATGCCAGCCGCTGATGTCTGCGAATCAGATGACAATATTATTATTAATGTTGAACTTTCAGGTGTTTCTGAAGAGGATATAAACATTACCGTTGTTGAGAATCGATTGACAATTAAGGGAGTAAAAAAGCCGCATAAGTCAGACGATAACATTAAAGTACGTCGCTCCAGTAGACAATTTGGTAGATTTCGTCATGCGTTTCCACTGCCACGACATACCGAAGCAAGCGAAATTAAGGCAGATTTTAAAGATGGTATTTTGTCTGTATCAGTGCCGAAACCAGAGACGTCTAAACCTACACAAGTACCTATCAACGCTGAACAATAAATGACAACGACACATCATGATATGCCGTTTTTGTCATTCCATACATTAGATTGGGCTTATGCATTGTGCATTAGCCTATTTTTGTTTTTTATCTTTGAGAATACCAACGTAGAGTGCCGCTGCCATTACAGACCCAACTGCCGGTCCAACGAAATACAACCAAATATCAGAATAAATGCCACTTGCTATAGCAGGACCGAGTGTACGTGCTGGATTGAATGAAGCACGCGTTAATGGACCTCCCATCAATATGCATGCTGTTAGCGTCAGACCAATTGCTAACCCAGCAAGGTTTCCTCCCCTACCACTAACTGCGGTATTGAAGATAGTATTGACAAGAAAAAATGTTAGAATGATTTCTACGAAAACGCCTTGTATTATAGTGACATTATCAGACAGAATCGTTACGCCGAGGTCTCCATCAACAGGTAAAACGCCTTCCAGTGCCAATGCACCTAAGATTCCTCCGGCAAATTGAACTATCCAGTAGCCGATAGCTGTAGTGAGTTTTATCTCTTTTGCTACAAGCAACCCCAAGGTCACTGCTGGATTTATGTGGGTCCCTGATAAGTGTCCATAAGCATAGCAAAATGCAACTACAACCAGTCCGTGTGCAAGTGCTACCGTCAGTAGATTGTCAAATCCGTAGACGTTTTCACCAATTTTATCTAAATTAGTTTGCGTGATTGCTAAGGCACCTGCACCAATAAAAATCAGTGCGAAGGTGCCAATAAACTCGGCAACTAAATTACGCGTATTCATCTAAGTCTCCCATCAGATTTCTCTCTGTCATCGGTTTTTACAACCATCTGTTTTTAAACTGTTGTACCATTTCATCAGGTCCACCGTGCTGTCCCAGATAGTCCAAGAACGCTTGGTAGAGTCTTCTTGCTTCGTCATTATCAGATTCAAATCTATTCTTGTTCTGTTCAGGATCTGAAGGTAGATGGAAAAGCTTATTTGGTGCACCTTTATGTTCAAGCAGTAGCGACCACACGCCGTCTGTAATGCTTCCGTGTGGACTACCTCCATCAGGACTCCATCCACCACCCCACGCACCGTGAGAAACCGCGTATTCACTCCCTTTTTCAGTATCACCTAAAATAATCTGTAACAGTGAATTACCTTCTACCTGTTTTCCGCGTTCTGCTCCAAATACATCAACAACGGTTGCGGGAATATCAATAATACTTGCCAGGGCATCCGTGCGTCTTGGTATGGCATCAGGATGATAAATAAGCAGTGGAATATGTATGACTTCTTCATACATGGTAAGGTTTTTGGCGATGAGTCCATGTTCACCTAATAGAAAACCGTGATCTGCCATGAAGATTATCATCGTATTCTCCATCAAACCCATATAGTCAATTTTTCGTATGAGATGTCCAATCCAATTATCAACAAGACACGCTTCTGCCCGGTATAATGCATTGAGTCTTTGTGTTGTGCGTTCATCCATTCTATTTGGACCGTATGTCGGGTATATGGGTTCAGGACCATCGTAGTCATCTGGATCAAACCTTCTGATGTACCAGTCTGGTACATCCCAAGGTTCGTGCGGGTCAAATGTGTCTACCATCAAGTAGAAGTTCTCATGTTGATAGTTTCTTTCCAGCCAGTCACAGGCAGTCTGCATGGTTTGTGCAACAAACGTATCCCCTTCATTCTGTCTAAAGTCTGAATTCTTTAGATGATTTCTAAGACCTGGCGGTAAATTATCTGGACTTGGGCGGGTGTGTTTACGATATCGTTGAACTTCTTCTGTATCATAATGATATGGATGTGTTTCTAAAACATCAGTTTCTTGTCCACGGATCCACTTCCACCCGGTGAATCCTCGATTATATAGGAATCCGTTATTAAGGTGATGCGGTGTATCAGCGATCATCATACTTATAACACCAGCTTGTGTGAGTTGGTTTGCTATTACAGGTATATTGCGTTGAAGTGGTTCCCAACCGCGTCGACATATCCCGATTTCACCCGTGACTAAATCTCCTCGAATCGGTACTGTCGGGAAACTTGTAATATATGCTTTGTTGAATACAATACACTTCTCTGCAAATGCGTTGAGTGCTGGACAATATCCTTTGCCGCCGTAGACATCTAAGTTATCACGTCTAAATGTATCTGAAATAATATGGATTATGTTCATAAAATTCACCTATTATAGTAGAAATCTAATCAAAAGATTATACCTTATTTTGCGTTTCATGTGGTAGATTTTCTTCGCTGCGTTCTGCAATTTTCACGACAGCTGGAAGTAGACCATAAATTCCCCAGAATGGCACACCTATAGCATCCCCGTTCAGGAGATTATTGACAATGAAATGCACCAACAAGGAGATTTCAGCTGCCATTAGACCGATAACTATGGAGCGAAAAAAACCATCCGTTATTGTTGTTAGTGATCGAAATCCGTATCTCAGAAAAGCTAAAATTAGCCACATCCAAATAACGAGACCTATGATCCCCATCTCTGCCATGACTTGAAGGTATTCGCTATGTGCACCTAACTGGAATTGCGCGATGTAGCTGCCAACGAGAGAGACATCCTCCTCATATAACATCGCAAAAGCCCCATAACCTTTTCCTAATACAGGACTTTCAAGGAACATTGTTGCTGCCTGTCCCCACCGCATGAGGCGTGCACGATTAGAAGCATAACCCACATCGACCGTAGTAGAAATTCTCTCAATGACAGCACTGTAGACACCTGGTAAGCTTAAACATACCAAGAGAATCAGGCCCACAGCACCGACAAACATTAACTTTTTGTGAGTAACGCCTCTACCTAACTGCAATATCATGAAACCGACCGCAATTATTACTGAAAGCCATACCCCTCTTGAGAAGCACATAATCAATCCAAAACCAAAGCAAATTAGCCATCCTGTCCACAAGACACGGTCATATTGACTATTGTCAAAAAACAGACGACTGAGACAGATCAGGAAGAAGATAGCTGTAAACGAACCGTAGACAGAGTAGTTTGTAAAGGGTGAGGCACGAAAAGAACTTGTCCACTGCCATTGGTCTATATTATAGAATAACACAATTATTGTCCACACAACAGCTAACGCAGCACTTGGGAATGATGCTATATATATACGTTTGAGCATCTGGCGATGTTGAATCACATCATAGACTACCAGACTCAACATGACATAAGTTGAAGCTCGTATAGCACCCTTTATCGTGCCGAAAAGGTCTGGTGTATTGACCGCAGATATGAAGGCAACAATAATGAATAAGCAGATTGGTAGTCGTAACGGAAATTTACTGCTTTCTGATTGTTTACCGAGGACATAGTTTACAATCTTTATAATTAGATAGACTGCCGTCAGCATACCTAACAACGGTTCCGTTGGTGTTTGTATCTCAAGTAGATTTGGAATAATATAACGGAAAGAAAACGGTAGACAAATTAGCAACACATAGATCGCTAATTCCATACTAATAAATACAAATGCACCTGTTGCTGCTAATAAACAGAGGAGTGCAATAGGTGTTTCCGAATAGAACCCGATGATTACACCGAACACGAGGCAGATTAGAAGCAAAAGGGGAAACTTTACATGTTTCAAGGATATCCAAAAGAGAGAAATCAGAACTTGGAACTTATACTAATGCCGATTGCAGTACCATCTAAGACAATATTGATGGGTTGATTTCCTGTCGTTTCAATAGTTTTGAGAAGATGCTTTAATTCAAGGTTGACTGATGCATTCTTACCAAGTGTATATCTGTTTGTCTGATGTGATTTCCATTGCAGCAATTCATAGCCAAGAATTACATATCCTACTGTCGTTGTGGCGTTATCTGTCAGTGCAATTCCACCTGCTGAAAGTAAATCGACAATGTCGCCATCGAAATTCGCTCTCATAGTACCAAAACCCGCTCCAAAATAGATTGGTATATAATGATATAAGAGGACAGGACGGTAGATTAACTGATATGAGATTGGGACTAGGGTTGCTTTCAATGAAACAGTAGTCGGTGGTGGTGTATCAAGTTGTGCCTGCCAGTATCCAATTTCTAAACGTGAATCTAATTCAGATGTATGGTTGAATACTATAGATAGTGTTGACATGAATTCTGAAGGAACATTCTGAATACCAAATGACTGTAGTGTATCTGTTAGTCCTTCCAACGATGGTTTATATGAGTATAGAGAGAACTGTAGTGAAGAAGATTTGATGTATTGACCAAAGAAATTAATGTAAGCAGAAGAACTATCGGTTGTCGGTATTTCACGGGTTTCTCCTAATGAAAAACCTGTAGACAGACAAACAAGAAGCAGTATGATTGTAATAAGGCGCATAGAATCTACCAGTCAGATACACTCATAAGAAATAAGGATGCCCGTTGTAGGACATCCTAACACCTTCAGATATTATACCCGTGAAATAATAATAAGAACTTCCGATTAGTTTGAACCAGAAGGGTTAAGAATAACTTCTACCCGTCGATTCATTGCTCTACCGGCGGTCGTATTTTGCGGTGCAACTGGGTCAGTATGTGCTTTTCCAATTGCTTTTATTCTGGCTGCGTCAACCCCTTTTCCTTTTAGGTATTTTGCAGCAGAATTTGCCCTTGATTGAGAAAGGTCCCAATTGCTTCTATGGTTGCCACTGAGAACTGGTGTGCCATCTGCATGTCCTACAATAAGTACTTCTGCTTCTGGATTTTCTAATATCTGTCCAACAATTCCATCAAGCATTTCTTTACCTTCTTTGGAAAGAACAGTATGTCCACTGTTGAAATTTACTGTTACAAGAAGCGTCGGTTTTGAAGCGACTTCTTCCTTAAGAATTAAGATGGCATCAGAATTTTCAGTTACCATTGCAGATAATTTCTTTACATCATCGGCTAATGCGCTGAGTAAATCAGAAAGACCTTTTACCTGGCTATTGGTTTTTGCGTCTTCAGCTTTTGCAAATTCCTGAACTTTCTCTACTTGCGTACTAATATCTTTTGTTAAAGCTGCACGCAGTTTTGCGTCTTCTTCTTTGGATTTCTGTTCTGCAGCAGCAATCGTATCTGCATCCCCTTGTTGTGAAGCGGCAATAGCTTCATCTTTCGCCTTAGAAATTGCCTCCATAGTTGCTTTGTTGTTCTGCTCAACTTTGGCATCTAATTTAGTAATTTCTGTTTTGATCTCGGTGTTTGACTGGTCAATCTGTGCCACATGTTCATTCTTCCACATTTCAAACTCTTCTTCGCTGAGTTTACCACAGCCTATGAGTATAATACTCATGAAAAGAAAAGCAGTAATAGAAAGTGTTCCTATGATTTTCATGGAATTCCTCCAATATTGATGTGTAAACGGTGTAAGTTATATTTTTCACATAAGACGTGTTATATTATTTTAACACAATTTGAGTTTTAATTCAAAAAAAATTAAAATTATACTATTTCAGATTGATAATACCTCTGGAAGTGTGATATTTCATAAACAGTAAATGCTG
>JAJDZB010000041.1:0-23903 GCA_022824835.1 Candidatus Poribacteria bacterium
GGCCGCACAACCGGAATTTATACTTTTAGATGAACCCCTGTCGGGTATTGATCCAATCGCTGTCGCAGACATAAAACAACTGATACTTCATTTGCGGAACAGAAATCTAGGTATTCTGATTACTGATCATAATGCAGTAGAAACCCTTAATATTGTTAATAGAGCCTACCTTATCGCCGATGGAAAGATTACGCTATCAGGCACACCTGAGGAACTCTTAGAAAGTGAAGTGGCAAGAGAACTCTATTTTGGACATAATTTCCAGTATTTCAAACAGGATGCTGTCTCGTAGTCTGGTATTAAGTAGTGCGGTTAGGAAACCGCACCTACCGGACTTCGGAAGCTAATATTACCCGTTTAATAACTTAATCTTCATAAAGGATTTTCTGAGATGATATGGAGTATTCCGCAATGAAAATGACGCAGAAACTTACTCAGCATCAGACTCAGCAACAGAGAATTGTGATGACGCCTAAATTGCAGCAAGCAATAAAGGTGTTGATGTTACCCCAATATGAACTGTCTCAATTTGTTGAGCAAGAAATGCAGCAGAATCCATTTTTGGAAATTGAAGAAGAACATGAAACTGCTTTGAGTAAAGAAGATTACGACCCATCCCCACAATTGAATACGCCTGAAATTAATATAGATAAAAGAGATACAGAAGTTGATATTGATTGGCATGCTGTGTTTGATGACCTACGAACACCAGTTGTAACCGCTAATAATGCAAATGATCCAGATGCACCTGAACCTGATGTTGCCGAAGCAATTTCACTACAAGAATTTCTTTATCAACAACTGCAGTATTCACCTTTCACCGATAGACAACGCGAAATAGGAGAATTGATTATTGGAAATTTAAATGATGACGGTCAGCTTGTCATGAAACTGTTTTCATTGCCAAGTAATTTCTGTCAGGATTTTGAGAAGGGTGTTGTATCCACAGAATTAGAAATACTGCTGGTTAAAAAATTGCAAGATAATAATGATAACGCCAAACAATCAGAAAAAGAAAAGGATGATGAACAGAGATTCAAAATTATGAATAGGGATGTATCATCGTCAAGTGTAGACAATAATAATAATCCAGATAGTTGGATACTAAATGACACTGAGGAACTGAAAACCTATACGGTTGTAAAGGAAAACGATGAACTTACAGTGTATGAACTGACTTTAGAAGACATAGCTTGGGAAGTAGGTTGTTCGGTGTCTGAGGTAGAGGATGTACTTCAGACGATCCAAAATACATTTGAACCCGTTGGAGTTGCTTATCGTGATATCAAAGAAACGTTATGTCTTCAGATAGACCACCATCGCTTACACCCCATTAATTCTAATGGGCAGCGTAAGAGGCGTAGCGAGGAACCTTTAGATTTAGCAAAATGCATTGTGGAAGAACATTTGGACGATCTGTTGAATAATAAAATTACAAACATATCGCGATCACTTGATGTAGAAAAAAGCAAAATACAGGAGGCATCCCGATGGATCAGTACATTATCACCATATCCAGGAAGATATTTCACCGATCCTGCTGTCAAAGATTTAGCAAAGCATCATGGCTCAGTGCAAGGGATAATCCCAGATGTGCAGATCAAAGAAATAGATGGTGAGTATCAAGTATTTCCTTTAGATGACTATGTGCCACGTTTGCGAATCAATCCGTACTATGTTAATCTGATGCAAAACAATAACCAGACTTTAGAACCGGAAACAAAAAAATGGATTGAACAGAAATATAGTGATGCTGCTGATCTTCTCAGCAGTATTATACAACGAGGACGCACAATTGAACGTGTTACAGAGGCAATATTTGAGATCCAGTCTGACTTCTTGACAGATGGCGCCAATGCAATTAAACCCTTAACATTGAAGACAGTAGCAGATATGGCAGGGGTTCATGAATCAACGGTGAGCCGTGTCACAAGTAGCAAATATGTAGAGACCCCCCAAGGCACCTATCCTTTGAAGTTCTTTTTTAGCAATCAATTGGCTACAACGCACGGCGAATCTGTGTCAGCAAAACAGGTAAAAGCAATTATACAAGAGTTGATTAGTAAAGAAAATTCAGCCAAACCGCTAAGCGATCAAGCGATAAGTAATTCACTAAAGGATCAGGGAATAAAGGTAGCACGTCGGACAGTACAAAAATACCGTGAAGAACTTGGTATTCTTGCTTCCCGGCAAAGAAAAAATGTATAGCGTTAATGTGGAATTATAATTTTTTATTATTATCATTTATGGTGAAGTTTAAAATAATTACACACTTTCGGACCACGGTAGGTGCGGTTTCCCAACCGCACTGGTACAGACTGTATAATTAATTCAAAAATTTACCATAATATGCGGAGGGAGACATTATGAATATAACCTACTCAGGGCATAACGTAAAAATAACTGAGGATATCCATAATTATATGTTGAAACGAGCACAGAAAATTGAACCGCGTTTTGGTGAGATGCAAGAATTTAATGTTATCCTTAGGTCAGAGAAAAATCGTTTTGAAGCAGAGGTGAAAGTATTAGCACCCCGTGTGTCGTTCTATGCCAAACATAAAACACACGAAATCATATCTGCCTTAGATGGTGCTTTTGATAAAGTAATAAGTCAGATCCGCAAACACAAAGAGAAAGTCAAAGATTGGCGACATAATGTCCCGCATCGTGAGGTAGTGGAAAAACTAAATCCCGAGACATCCGAAACGGCTTTAGATGTTGACATCGCTGAACCACCCGAGATAGTACCCGCATCTGAAAAGTTCGCTGCGAAACCACTTACGGTGAATGAAGCTCTTGCAGAACTACATTCCTCTGGCGAAACATTATTGATGTTCTTGAATTCAGATACGCGTCAGGTTAATTTACTCTATCAATCCGACGATGGGGCGTATGGCTGGGTAGAACCATCTTTTACATAACTGATCCGGTTAGTTTGAACAATTGATTTCATTTAGGTAATTATATGACAAATCTTCCAAAAGTTTATGAACCTCGCTCTATTGAGAATAAATGGTATAAAGTCTGGCTGAACAACGGTTTTTTTCATGCTGATGCCACTTCCGAAAAACCACCTTATGCAATAGTTATTCCGCCGCCAAACATCACAGGTAGTCTACATGCTGGTCATGCACTTGATAACACGCTTCAAGATTGTCTGGTCAGATGGAGACGCATGGAGGGTTATAACGTCCTGTGGATGCCAGGTACTGATCACGCAGGTATTGTTACTGAACTGATAATGGAACAGAAACTCGCAGATGAAGGTACAAACCGCAACGAACTGGGACGAGAGAGATTCATTGAACGCATGTGGGAATGGAAAAATGAGTCTGCTGATTATATCGTTTCACAACTTCAGCAGCTCGGATGTTCTTGCGATTGGGAACGGGAACGTTTTACACTTGACGAGGGTTTATCAGAAGCAGTCCGTACAGCGTTCGTTAAACTCTTTGACCAAGGGTTGATTTATCAAGATACGTATATGGTAAATTGGTGTCCTCAGTGCAATACTGCGGTTAGTAATCTTGAAGTAGAACAGATTGAAATTGATGGCAACTTCTACCATATCCACTATCCAGTTGTTGACAGCGATATAGTACTGGAGATTGCTACCACTCGTCCAGAAACGATGCTGGGTGATACAGCGGTCGCTGTTCATCCGGACGACGAAAGATACAAACACCTAATTGGAAAGCATGTGATGCTTCCCCTTACAGATAGAGAGATTCCAATTATTGCTGACTCTTATGTTGATATGGAATTTGGTACGGGTGCTTTAAAAGTGACTCCAGCACACGATCCGAATGACTATGAAATCGGTTTGCGACATGACCTCGAGCAACTGACAATTTTCACATCTGATGGTAACATGAACGATGAGGCAGGAGAGGATTATGTTGGTTTATCTCGTTGGGAGTGTCGTGATACGGTGGTAGAGGATTTGGAAAAGACAGGCAGGCTGGTAAAAATAGTTCCACATCGTCACGCTGTTGGACATCATGATAGGTGCGGTACAATAGTTGAACCATCAATTTCTTTACAATGGTTTATGAATGTGCGTCCGCTTGCGGACCGCGCCATTGAAGCGACAAAAAAGGGTGAAGTCCAATTCATACCGGAACGAGAAACGGCACGGTTTCTACATTGGATGGAGAACATTGAACCCTGGCCACTCTCACGGCAGAGATGGTGGGGACATCAACTCCCTATATATTACTGTGATAATTGTGGGAAAGTGATCGCTGCGATGGAGATGCCTGAGGAGTGTGAATGCGGCGGAACGTCTTTTCGTCAGGAGGAGGATGTATTAGACACTTGGTTCAGTTCTGGTCTGTGGCCCTTCTCAACATTGGGGTGGCCCAAAGAAACCGATGAGTTGAAAACCTTCTATCCCACGTCTGTTCTGGTTTCAGGATGGGATATTCTGTTTTTCTGGGTAGCCAGAATGATTATGTTGGGATTAGCTTGTATGGATGAAGTGCCATTCCGTAAAGTTTACTTACACGGTCTTGTGGCAGATGAGAAGGGACAAAAAATGAGTAAGTCAAAAGGGAATAGTATTGATCCTTTGGATACAATCGCCACCTACGGTACAGATGCTTTCCGTTTTGCACTTGCAAACATAAGTACGCCGATTCCTTATGTTCCATTACCAGAATCTCATATTGAGTCTGGCAGAAGGTTTGCTAACAAGGTGTGGAATGCTGCCCGTTTTATTCTCATGAATTTAGAGAAATTCCCTGTTCCAGATGAGAGTGAGATGTCCGATACCGGAAAAGAATTATTAGAAGTGCAGTGGATACAGAGTCGCCTGAGTCATACAATTCAAACAGTAACGGAGGCTTTTGAGAGTTTTCGTTTCTATGAGGCAGCACAGACGATATATGCTTTTCTCTGGCATGAATTCTGTGATTGGTACGTAGAATTAGTAAAGCAACGTCTTACGAGAAATGAGCCTGAAGCATTATGGGTTGCAGTTGAGGTATTGGAGCAGATGATGAGACTTTTGCATCCCATCATGCCATTCATTACTGAGGAGATATGGCAACAACTGCCACGCAGAGGGACTGAATCAGATTTAACCAAGGCTGTATCTGTTACCGTTGCACCATTTCCTAAACCGAAAGAAAAGAATTCAACTGCAGAAGAGACTATGTCAATTCTCATGCAGGTGATTGATAACATTAGAAGTATCCGCGGTGAGTTGAATGTACCAATTGGAGCTGCTATAGACGTCATCATTCAGGCACCTGACAGAGAAGTTAGGAGTCAACTTGAAACCTTTCTTGCTCATTTTTTACCTGCTTTTACACGCGTTGAAAAAATTGAAATTGGCGAAACGATGGATAAACCGGCTGCATCTGCAGAGGCAGTCATTGGAAATCTGGTAATTTATGTCCCGTTGGCAGGTGTGATTGATTTTGATGCTGAAAAAGCGCGTCTTACAAAGAGACATGAACAGATTGTAAAAGACATCGCTGCTGCAAAGAATACTTTAGCCAATCCCAACTTTAAAGAACGGGCACCTGAAGAAGTGGTCGCACAAAAACAGGATCTTCTCGATCGTTTAAATACTGAAGAGGATAAGTTATCACGGAGTTTGTTAATGCTTGCTTCATCATAGTGGCAACCGATTGAATTGTCTGTATTAATGAGATTTACGTTAACGTGAGTTTGATAATACTTATATGGACTTCATTTTGGCAAAAATATTACTCACATAGGCCCGGTAGGTGCGGTTTCCTAACCGCACCGAATACGTAAATTTGATTTATCAAACTTACGTTACGTTAGGACAATTATGGGAATAGAAAATAACGATCGATGCTTTGTTTGTGGTAAGCAGAATCCTTACGGCTTGCAAGTTAATCCAGAAGTAAAACGTGCAGGGGCAGAAGTTCACATTCAATGCACACCACCCAAACACATGCAAGGGTGGAAAAACATACTTCACGGAGGGATTATCAGTACCCTATTGGATGAAGCAATAACGCATATAGGTATTGGAACTTATGATGGCCCTGCAGTTACAGCTCAGCTTGAAGTGCGTTTCCGAAATCCCGCACCGACCGGTGTGAAACTATATGTGTCAGCTGAACGGATAAAAACGTCACGACGATTGATAGAGGCAAAGGCTACGGTAAGACTTAGGGACAATACGATTATCGCAACTGCTACTGGAAAGGTGATGCCAGTAGACGAGAGTTTTGCCCCTACCCCTTCACAGGAATGAACCCCTATGTAGAAAGGCATGCCCGTATTTCTATGAATACAGAATCACATTTTACCGCGCTTGAATCTGAAGCGCACCCTCGTTGGGACACAGATGTTCTCATAATTGGAAGCGGAGCTGCTGGACTGCGTGCTGCACTCGCAGCAAGTGAAAATGCTGATGTCACGCTAATTACAAAAACAACCCTCAAAGAAAGCAACACGCTTTACGCACAAGGCGGTATTGCCGTGGCAATGAATATTGACGACACCGTTGAACTTCATGTTAACGACACATGTAGTGCAGGTTGCGGGTTGTGCGATATTGAGGCAGTCAAAACAATGGTCGCAGAAGGTATCCCGCGGGTAACTGAATTGCTAAATTGGGGGGCAGATTTTGATTGGGAAGGAACGTTACCACGTTTTACACAAGAGGCAGCACACAGTCGCCGCAGAATTGTCCATAAGGGGGATGCTACCGGACGTGAAACTACGGATGTCCTCATACAACGTGTCCTAAATACTGAACGGATACGCACCATATCTAATGCCTTTGCAGTAGATATGCTGACAGACTCTACGGGCCAATCAGGTAATAACAGTATCACGTGTTACGGTATTAACGCTATCGTAGAAAACCAACTGGTAAATATCTATGCCAAGGCTACAATACTGGCAACTGGAGGACTCGGACAGTTATATCCGTGTACTTCAAATCCTGAAGTAGCAACAGGTGACGGTTTCGCTGCTGCATGGCGGGCAGGCTGTGAGATGATTGACATGGAATTTGTGCAGTTTCATCCGACCACGTTATACCTGGATGGTGCCCCAAGTTTTCTTATTTCTGAAGCTGTTCGCGGTGAAGGAGGACGACTGATAAATATTCGCGGTGAACGATTCATGGATAAATACCACGAGAAAGGAGAACTTGCACCGCGAGATGTTGTCAGCAGAGCCATTCAAAACGAAATGATACTTACAGATTTCCCATGTGTATACCTTGATATAACACATAAATCTGCTGAATTTATTCAAGAACGTTTCCCGACAATTTCTAACACAACTACACATTACGGTTTAGACATTAGTATCGATTTAATTCCTGTCAGACCAGGGGCTCATTTTATGATGGGAGGAGTTCGGACGAATACCGAAACAGAGACGAATCTTAGTGGACTGTTTGCATGTGGTGAAGTTGCTTGTACAGGTGTTCACGGCGCGAACCGTTTGGCAAGCAATTCGCTTTTGGAATGTCTCGTGTTCGGTGTACGTGCTGGCGAAAATGCCGCAAAATATGCAAATTCACTCTCAAATACGGTACCACCCAAAAGCCAGCTTACCCGTTTAAATGATGTCAATTCAGACATATTTAAGAATACAGTGTTAGCTGCTAAGGAAGCAATTCGCGATACGTTGTGGGAAAACGTAGGAATTGAACGAGATGAAGAAGGATTGGAATTTGCATTGGCTGATTTAACGGAAATCGAAACAGAGATCGGACTCAATCCATCAACTTCTATGAATGGACAACCTACTGATATCCACTTAAACGAAATGCTCAATATGCTGAATGTTGCCTGGATGATTACGCACGCATCCCTTATTCGCACAGAAAGCCGAGGAGGACACTATCGCGCTGATTTTCCTGAGCAGGACAATGTTAGTTGGAATCGGCGGGTCGTAATGAAGATAGGTAATAAACCCGAATTTGTGGAACTGAATCAATAGTCCTTTAGACATATCGTCTCTAATTTCCCCAGGCCAATGCAAGTAGGAAATCGCACCTACCAACCTTCCACAGACTATTCACTCAATCGTCCAAGTACAGGATTCTTCTGTTGCTCGGTTGGAACATTCAAAGCGGATTTCACTGCGGACACTTCGGGTTGACCATATATCTCAACGTAATTGTCGTAACTGTTTATCACCTTTTTGATATGCAAACGCGTTTCTCGAATCGTAATTTTCTCAACAAATTCATCAATGTCTTTGATGTTTTTGGATTCTAACCAGCGTCTCATGCGGCCTGGACCACCATTGTATGCCCCAGAAACGAGCATTGCGTTATCGTCAAAGATTGAGTTTAAATAACCGATGTATTTTGTTCCCATGCGTATATTGACATCGGGGTCCTTTAGCATTGAGGTGCGGAAACGACGTATATTGAGTTGACGCGCAAGCTCTCTACCCGTAGAAGGCATAATTTGCATTAGACCGATTGCCCCTGCCCAACTGATTGCGTCTGTACGGTACCTACTCTCTTCTAATATCATCGCGTATATAAGAGCTGCATTGACATCGTACTTTTCAGAATATTTTTCCACCAGATGTTGGTAGTGCAGAGGATATAGGAACTTTCTCAGTTTAGCAAGATCACCGCTTGCTTGGTTCTGGAATGCAGGACTCATCAAAGCACTATCAGCGACCTCCCTCGCTTTGTCATACTTTTCCATGTCTTCATAACATTTCACCAAAGCAAAGTAACACTCTTTTGCAGCCTGTCTGTCTTGTTCAATGTAACGGGTTAATTGATAAACTGCGTCTTCATACAATCTTAGTTTCATCAATATCGGTAGGTTTTCAGGACATGCTGTCTTTTCAGGTAGGTTTGCATCCTGAATAGCTTTCGGTTCTAATTCGGAAGTTTTGATATTTAGGATTTCTTTTGCTCTTGCGCTATAATACCAGTAGCGTGCCTTCGCGACTTCTTGATATATCTCTTTGGCAAGTTCAGGTTTATTCTGTCGTTCGCGTATTTTTGCCATCCAGAAGTGTGCTCCCATGGCATATCGGTTTCCGGGGAAGTTTTCTTTTAGCCCCTCAAATGCCTTGTAGCTTTCTTCATACTGTTTTCTATCAAACCGCTGCCATCCAATACGCCAGGCTGCCCAATCCGCAAGATCACTACCGGGCGCTACATCAATCAGCCGAGAATATGCTTTTAATGCCAATTCCGGTTTTTCTCGTCTTTCATGGATTTGTGCAATATCGTATAATGCATTATCAACAAGCTCACTCCAAGAATATGTTTTAACAAAACTCTCAAGTCGGTTAACAGCAGTTGTGAGACTGCCTTTTAGTCTATAACATTGTGCAATTTGATAATGTGCACGAGTCAGATATTCAGTTTTGTTGCCAAGAGCAATTATATAGTTGTAGTTTTTTGTAGCGGTATTATACCACTTGCGTGCTTTATAACTTTGTGCAATATAGTAGAGTGCCCTTCCTTTCATCTTTACATCAGAACTTTTGGAAAGAGATGTCAATTCATTAATTGCCGATTTCCAGTTGTTTTGGTAATACTGTACCAATCCACAATTTAACCTATCTTGTGTTGTCAGTTTCAGACTGGTGCGGTCAGAGGCAAGCATTTTCAACTTACGGACTGCTTTTTCAGCAACCCTATCTGATTGTTGTTCGGCAATAAGTTTCTGATGAATTCGGAAGGCTTCGTTATACCTTTCTAAGCCCTCCTCACATCGTGCTAATGCGTACTTCACTTCTCGCTGATTTTGGGTTGTATCTACAATGTTAGTAAGGAGTACTTTTGTTTTCTCGTACTGACTCTGTTCCAAGTGAAGTTGGGCAAGGTTCCAAATCGCCTCATTGAGGTAAGGATTTTGGGGGTAATCGTTAATAAGTCGTGTGTACCATTTAATCGCTTTCGTCTCGTTTTTCATGCCTTCATATAGCTTAGCAAGTCGGTAGGTAGCACTATCTGCAAGTGGGTAATTGTTTGTAATAACTCTCACATAGTTTCCTACAGCTTTGGGACGATTTCCCAGTTTCTCATAGTTATAGGCGAGCGTGTGATGTATCTCAAGTTTTTCAGAGGTAGTAAAATCATATTTCAGTAACATCTCTAATTTTGTAACTGCAAGTCTGTAATCCTTCCTATCAACTGCCTTAAATGCCTCTTTCCATGCAAAGTCTCTCGCTGTGTCTGCATATATCTCAGTAGTAGACAGAGAAAAAGTGCAACAAATTATGAAGAGACCGAATAAAATTAAACATTTACTGGATGTTCTGGTTTTGACAGGATTCTGAGTAGTTTGCATAGATAACTCAACAAGCGTACTTAACGCTATTTCCTCCTAATGTGATTATCTCAATAGTATTGTTCTTGTGTTTTTTGATTAAATCCGAGATTGTTTTTATATTTTATATCTAAACAGTATATTATAACGTAATTAATGTGCTAAAGGCAACAAAATTTGGATTTTCAGTTTTTTCCAATACTTTTTCCTTGCATTACATAGAGAATTCGTCTAAACTTTGCCAATAACACAATGAGATTATGCAAGAGGAGAAGAAGTAGTGGATATACGAGTAGGAATTGTGGGTACAGGGGGTATTTCTCGGGCACATCACAGAGCCTACACGAAAGTGGGAGGGTTCAAAATCGTTGCTGTGTGCGACATTTTCCGTGATAAAGCTCTGCAAGCTGCTGAGAACTGGGGTGTACCAAAAAAGAATGTCTTTACCAGCTATAACAAAATGTTAGAAATGGATGAGATTGATACGGTGAGTGTCTGTACATATAACCAAGCACATCGAAGACCGACAGTCGCCGCACTCAACGCTGGTAAGCATGTCTTTTGCGAAAAGCCGATGGCTGCAACACTCGCAGATGCAACTGCGATGGTACGGGCAGCAAAGTCCTCAGGAAAAACACTTCAAATCGGAGTTAAGAGTGCATTCTCACCGCAGATACAATTCTCAAAAAAAATTATCGCTGAAGGCATACTTGGCGATATTTACTATTCAGAATCTGTTGGGTGCAGACGTCGCGGAATCCCTGGACGCACATTTATCTACAAAAAGACTGCAGGGGCAGGCGCAATCGTTGACATCGGTATCTATAACTTACATAATTCGCTGTATGTAATGGGGTATCCAAAACCGGTGCGGGTGTCTGCAATTACAGCGGATTATCTCTCACAGCAGGACCCGAGATTTAAGGATAAAATGGATGTAGAAGAATTCGGCTCTGCCTGGATCCGCTTTGAAAATGGCGGTGTAATGGTCTTTAAAATTTCCTGGGCAGTTCACCAAGACTCCCTCGGAAGCAGCTACTGCCTTGGCAAAAACGCAGGAATTTCCTTAAGCGGACCGACAGTCTACGCTGATGCATATAATAAAGACTTGGAAAGACTGGTAGAAACTGAAGGTCTTACTGCTATACCCGATCCGCCAGAGGGAATGACCACAATACGATTCGATGGATTACAGAAGGTTGATGTGTGGGAAGCACAGATGATTGCATTCCGTGAAGCAGTTAAAACCAACTCACCATCTCCGCTTCCACCTGAAGGTGTACTATCAACAAATGTGATTATGGATGGTATTTTCCGTTCACATGAAACCGGTAAAGAGGTTGCAGTGAGAGTTCCAGAATTCTAAAGATGGTAAATTACAAAAATTCTGCCTCGCTTGCCACTGACATCTACATTGACTTTTTGCCTAACTCGCAGATCGTTGTGTCGTCTGATACATTTATCTAATTGGAGAGGATCCAAAGTCAGTAAGACCATTCTACCTCTTGGTTTTAGGACGTTTTCAAACTGATGTAGCGCGTTACCAAAAAAATTAGAAATTTCAGAAACTGCTTCTCTCGTTCCTGTGTTAATTGTCATATTGCAGACGATTTTGTCTACAGAGTTCGGCTGAATTGGCAGTTTGTGTGCTTCCCATTGAAAAAATTGACGCGGTTGGTGCTGACGACCAAAGTTTGTTGTTGTGGCGGCCAGAGATTCTGTTGAAATGTCACCACCGATAAGGTAACGATATCTGCCTGAATACGCGCGTTCTAAGAGGATTGTTCCAGCACCACACATGGGATCTAAGAAAATATCATTGGGATGCGGTTGCGATAGTGAGACCATACCGTAAGCAATAGTGGACTTAATGGAATGAGCAACAGGGGCCTGTTTTTTTGAACGTTCCCCCCAATTCTGCTTTGAAATTCTGATGCTAATATACGCATCTCCGCCATGCAGCTCAGCCAATATATCCAGTCCTGAGCCGGATCTGTTCAGTTGCCATCCACGATTGATGAACACTTTCTCAACGACATGCTGCAGATCACGTTTCTGAAAATTGCGTTGACCAGACATCCGACAAATAACACGAAAAGGTATTCTCTTACGCAAACGCATCCCTGTCTGACGACACCTGTTTGCTATATCCTGCAGATTCAGCCGAGAAATCGCGTTACGTATCGCTGTCAGGGACTGACGAGATCGTGTCATGCCAGTAATATGTTTAACGATGATGTGCAAATGTTCTGCTGTGCGGAGTTCTAACAAATCTTTTGGACTTCCGTTAAATTGAAAAACTATTTTCTGTGGTTCGCGTTTCAGAATTTTGAGATTGGCACTATCACCATAGCGTGCAAGTATCTCTTTTCGTGCTAAACTCTCTAAACCAGATGAAACGGAGATTGAATAGATCATATTTCCTCTTTTATATGCGAAATTGATTAACAAAGTTTTGTTTTCGGAGTTTGCAATATAAGATAGTACACCATTCTCATTGTCATGTCAAATAATTGTAAGGGATTTTACATACCCCCGTGGAACATTTTGCTTGACATCCATGATGAAATTACCTTAAAATGAATCAATGCTTCAATAGGAATTCTACCGAATGTTTACGTATCAAAAACCTAATCTCACATCACTACAGATAAAGGATATTGCAAGAATTACAATATGGGGAGTGGGATTAATTGGGGGTTCGCTCGGTTTAGCATTAAAGAAAAACGGTTTTGAGGGGGAACGGGTCGGTTTAGGTAGGAATATCGATAGATTAAAGATTGCTCAAGAACTTGATGCAGTTGACACTATTACTATTCATGTGACAGAAGGGATCCAGAACAGCGATCTGATTGTGCTATGTCTACCTGTAGATTATGTTTCATTATTTGTCAGAGAGGTATTAGAATTTGTTAAATCAGATGATAAGCATACTGTATTGACAGATGTTGGCAGCACTAAGGCTATGACCGTCACGGCTGTTGATAGGATGTTAGATGAGACATGTTCACGAAATGTTTCTTTTGTCGGCGGACACCCCATGGCAGGTTCGCACGAAACTGGCGTAGGGGCTGCTCAGTCAGACCTATTCGTCAATTCAAAGTGCCTTCTAACACCAACCGAATACACAGATGAGCAGGCATTGGAATTGGTAAAAGATATGTGGCATTTTGTCGGGGCAGAAACGGTTATGTTATCACCTGAGTCACATGATCAACTTATAGGAGCAGCGAGTCACCTACCGCACCTCATCGCAAGCATACTTGCAAACAGTGTTGCAAATTCTGGGACAGATGAAGGGAATGCCTTGGACTTCACAGCAACCGGTTTTCGAGATACAACCCGGATTGCTGCTGGGTCACCAGAATTATGGACAGGTATCTTTTCCCAGAATTCGGAAGTTGTTTTACAGCTAATAGATGATTTTGTTGACAACATAAACGAATTCAGAACTTTGTTAAAAACCGAGAATCATTCAGAAATTGAAAGGATTCTTACTGAAGCACAAGAAATAGTAATAAAACAGAGAAATCTAAGAGAATAGATGGATAAATTAGGAGAACGGGTGACAATTGCTATGGATGGACCAGCAGGTTCTGGGAAAAGTACTGTTGCCCGAAAGGTTGCAGAAAAACTCGGGTTGCTCTACCTTGATTCAGGGGCAATGTATAGAGCAGTAACAGTGCTTGCAATCCAACATAAGACGCAGACGAACATCGTCAAACTCATTGAACTGGTAAAAGAATGTGAAATCGCATTTGATGATAATGGGAAGAAAATTTTCCTCAATTCCGCTGATGTTTCTGATCAAATACGCACTCCTGAAGTAAATCGGTTAGTTGCGGATATTGCAAAAGTTCCTGAAATACGGACAGAGATTGTCAGACATCAACAAAAAATTGGAGCAGATGGAGGTATAATTGCTGAAGGCAGAGACTTAACGACAGTTGTGTTTCCGCATGCTGATTTTAAAATCTACCTTGATGCTTCTATGCAAGAAAGAGCTAAACGCAGATTTGCTGAACTACAATCTCAGAATGTTGATACCACTCTGGAAACCGTTGAAAATGAAATTAAAACGCGTGATGAAAAGGATACATCGCGTGAACATAGTCCACTTCGTCCTGCTGAAGATGCAACACGGGTTGATACGACAGGAAAAACAATTGATGAAGTCGTTGACTTCATTGTTAAAATAGTAGCAGAATAAATTTTTGAATCGTTAGGTAATCTGAAGAAAGGTTTGAAGTTCATACGTTAGAATAGAAGCTACATGTGGTATACAAACAATCAATTCTGGTCACCCCGCCGAATATATCGGTGGGCACATAGATTAACATATCTTTTCTGTAAGGTCATGGGACATATTGAGACACACGGTGTTGAGAACATACCTCGTGAAGGAGGCGTATTGTTAGTCTCTAACCATATAAGTCTATTGGATCCTGTGATAGTAGGTTCTGCTGCCAATCGTGAGATTCATTTTATGGCGCGAAGCAACGTATTCAATGTTCCACTCTTAGGTCCGATAATATCAGTTTTTAACGCATATCCTGTTAACCGAGGCAGACCAGATTTAGGTGCATTACGTAGAACGATTACGTTGTTGAAGCGAGGTAATGCTGTGCTAATATTCCCTGAGGGTACGCGTAGTTTTGATGGTAAGTTAGGAAAAGCACACGACGGTGCCTGCTTTATAGCACACCGGGCGAATGTTCCGACAATCCCAGTATATCAAAAAGGTGCAGAAAAGATGATGCCGCGCGGTAGTAAACGGATTCGCAGAGCGAAACTCTCAGTTACGTTCGGAAAACCGATCGATTTCTCACATATCGGTGAGTCTGAAATTAAACGCGAGATGTATCAGGAAATGGGTGTGCAGATGATGGGAGCAATATCAAACTTGGAGAATCATACGTTACATAGAAGGTAGTTCTTAGGAGAAATCAAGTCGGATTTGCCAAAATATTCAATACATCCCCTTCCTGAACTGCATAAGATTTACCTTCAACTCTCAACAACCCTTTGTTTCGTGCTTCTGAATAGCTACCGCATGTTACTAATTCCTGCCAATTTATACATTCAGATCTGACAAACCCACGTTCAAAGTCTGTATGGATTTCACCTGCAGCTTCAACTGCAGTCTGACCATCACGTAACGTTCTTGCTCTTACCTCTTTTGGACCACCTGTGAAAAACGTTATCAACCCTATCAATCTATACGATATTTGTATGAACCTTTCCAAAGCGGATTCCTTCAATCCCATTTCAATCATAAAGATTTCCGCATCCTCTTGGTCGAGTTGTGCAATTTCCATTTCTAATTGTGCAGCGAGGACGATAATGGCAGTCTTTGGATATTTTTCAAATTCTTTAAACCGATTCCGTGTTTCATTGACCATAAGTAACTGAGTCTCACTAATATTAAGAACTATTAGGATAGGCTTTAAAGTTAAGAAACCGTATCCACGAATTAGCACTTCATCCTGATCAGATATGGTTAAGGCACGCAAGGGTTTACCATTCTTCAAAGCTGTTTGAAACTGTTCTAATACACGAAATTCGTTTATGTGTTCAGGTGTTTTCTCATTCTTCAGTAATTTCTCAAGTCTATTGAGTCGTCCTTCTATGATCTGTAGATCAGCGAAGATGAACTCTAAATCCACAGTCTCAATATCTCGACTTCCGTCTACGTTTCCATCGACGTGAGGTACAGTGTCGTCTTCAAAAAGTCTAACAACATGAGCGAGTGCGTCAACCGTTCGAAGTTCTCCTAATACTTCAGCATCTAAAGAAGCCTGTTGAGCGTTCTCCAGGTTAGGGTTTATGGCATGTTGAGAAGTTGCACCTCTATCAACATAATCAATTGTAGCTGGAATGGTTTCTTTGGCACCAAAGACATCCTGCAATGGTTTCAACCTATCGTCTGGAACACTCACAGTACTAAGGTTAACTTGGTTTTTGTTAGTATAGTTGCCCACTTCTGCGTTAGAATGTGCTATGGCGTTGAAGACTGTTGTTTTCCCGACATGAGGTCTACCGACGATACCTATTTTCATAATCTTGCTGCTTAATGTGTTTTAGTTTGACAATATTGCTATAAAATGCTACTATATTCTATCACATTTCATGAAGTTATCACATAAAATCTGATATTATCTACAAGGACAGAAGCGATGAGTACCGATGCTCCAAAATGGAAACGACATCTGACTAAGGCACTGATAGTTGTCTTAGTAATCATGGTGTGCATCTCAATATTACAGTGGTTTGTTATTATTGCACTATTTGGATTTGGAACAGAAATGTTGAAGGATGCAATGGTGAGACAGGCTCCAGAAGGTGTAGATCGCCAGTATATTGTGAATACCCTTGATCGTGTTAAGAACAGAGCACAACAGTTACCATTTAGTTTTATTGCGGGTAAAATCAATCTTAGGAAGCTCAAATCTGCCGGTGAATATGCTATTGAAGCAAATGACGATGAGGTTTGGAGTGCTGACGAGATCACTTTACTTCTGCAATTTCTAAACGCTTCTGTTGGTTACAAACGAGAAACCGAGTAATAAATATCTATGCATTTAACGCCACCCTACGAACAATTCTCTTATGCTTATGACCGCATGATGAAAAATGTGAATTACATAAGGTGGTGTGATTATATTGAATCGCTATTCAATATGTATCGGTGCAGTCCGCGCACTATACTTGATTTGGGGTGCGGGACAGGTTCCCTGACAATACTGTTAGCGTCAAAAGGATACAAGGTTACCGGCTTAGATAGAGCAGAAGGCATGTTAAATGTTGCTCGTGAGAAAGCTGAAAATGAGGACCTGAAGATAACACTCCAACAAGGAGACATGATCGATTTTCAACTTTCTGAGAAGTTTGATGCAATCCTCTGCACCTACGATAGCATCAATTACGCAATCAATGAAAATGAACTTCGCACGATGTTTGAAACTGTAGCGAAACATCTCTCACCAGACGGTCTCTTTATCTTTGATGTTACAACAGAGCGGAATATCGTTGAACACTTCCACAACAAGACATTTTCAGAGAATCATCAAGATTATTCATACATCTGGAAAAACACCTATCTATACAATACCAAAATGTGCCGTACTTTCCTTACTTTCTTTATACGGGACGGAGAACATTTTAGACGATACGAAGAAGTACATCAACAGCGAATCTATGAAGTTTCTACAGTAAACAGTTTGCTGAAAGCCACAGGTTTTAAGTTGCTCAGTGCTTATGATATGTATACTTTCAACAAATGGAATCGCTCTTCAGATAGGATTAACTTTACGGTAATGAAGGTATAGTTTTCTTCTGTAGGTCGGGTAGAGGAAGCGCCATTAAAATATTAACTGGCGACACGTGATGATTATATCTATCATGTCGCCAGTTAAACTTGTAGGTTGGGTAGAGGCACGAAACCCAACATCTTGACTATAGTCCTTCTGCGATAAGATCTCCAACTTCTTCAGTTGTGTATCCCATTCTACCTGCGCCGAGGTCTTTTATCTTTCCACTTGCCAATAGATCAGAGATTGATTTTTCTACATTTGCTGCAGCGTCAGTATATCCGAGGTGGTCCAGCATCATCCCCGCTGCGCCGATAGCCGCAATCGGATTGATCTCGTTCTTTCCAGTATAACGTGGTGCTGATCCGTGAATCGGTTCAAACATTGCGACACTTTCAGGATTTAGGTTCCCTGATGCGGCGACCCCCATGCCACCCTGTATCATCGCACCGAGGTCCGTAATGATGTCTCCGAACATATTACACGTTACAATCACATCAAACCATTCAGGATTTTTTACCATCCACATAGTAGTAGCATCAACAAAAGCGTATTCTTTCTTAATATCGGTGTATTCTTCACCGACTTCATCAAAAACGCGTCGCCACAGGTCGTGTGCATAAGTGAGGACATTGGCTTTATCACAGAGGGTTAGGGTATTCTCTTTGTTGCGTTTCTGTGTGAGTTCATAAGCATAACGGACACAACGTTCTACACCCTTGTAGGTATTTATCATCTCCTGAATTACGACCTCATCGCGTGTACCCCGTTTTAAGTGTCCACCTATACCGGAATATAATCCTTCCGTATTCTCTCGGACAATGATGAAATCTATGTCTTCAGGACCTTTGTCTTTTAGCGGTGTAGGCACACCAGGATAGAGTTTTACAGGACGTAGATTGATATAGAGATCAAGTTCAAAGCGGACTTTTAGTAAGATCCCCTGCTCTAATATACCTGGTTTGACATCTGGGTGCCCGATTGCTCCGAGATAGATAGCGTCAAGTCCACGTAGTTCCTCAAGTATTGAATCTGGTAAGACTTCACCAGTTGCAAGATATCTGTCTCCGCCGATATCGTATTCAACGGTGTCATATTTGATGCCATTCTGTTCCGCTGCTGCCCCGAAGACTTTCATCGCTTCTTCCGTCACTTCGGGGCCTATTCCATCACCAGGGATGAGACCAATTTTATACATAGATTTACTCCAAATGTTTTCTGATAGGGTTTATTTCTTTCTATATTTTAATGCGAGTTTGAAAAATCATATTTCCCCAGGCCGGTAGGTTCGGTTTCCTAACCGAACCGGCTTTGTGCAACTTGCGTTCATAAAGGTTTTCGCGTAGGAATTCGGTTCGGTTAGGAAACCGAACCTACCGTGTCTATGCAAGTGATATTTTGGGCAAAATGAAGTCCATATTCCTATTATCAAACTCACGTTATATTTTAACATACTTGAGTTGATAATGCAAATTTGTGTAATGGAAGGATGGAAGGATGGAAGATTGGAAGAGGAATGGAAGAGGAGAAGAGGGATGGAAGAATGGAAGGTGGAAGAAGGAAGGGTGGAAGAGGGTGGAAGGGGGATGGTATGTAGCACAAACAAGGATGAATGTGCTACAGCCATAATCAATATCAATTGCAATCCATTAATTATTCAGTGGAATCGGAGGTTTCGTGTATCCGCCAGGTGCTACCTGGACCTTTTGACAGAATTTCAGCAAGTCCTTCTTCTTGTAGGTACCTGAGTGCTGTTCTGATAGGACTGGTTTTTGCTGTAGATGAGAAACCGCCGCGCGATTCATGAAAACTATTGACAGTTGTGTCAATGTCACGTCTTCTGATCGTTTTCCCTGATAGTAGATCTAAAATCAGCCTTCTGGCGATTTTAGGTGTGAGGTGTACGCCTTCGTATCTATAGTTCTTACGCATGTCTTATTCCTTTCTTGTCTTTGACAAATACAATGCATTTAATAATACAGTGCCTTTATAATTAAAGACACAGTTTATTATTGAATTAGGTGCATTATTTGGAAAAAAATATGACGTTTGTCTGATAGAAGGCGTACATATCTTATCTGATAGTTCGTAACGTTGAAGTCATGGCTTCATCTGAGGTGTCGTCCTTTAGTGATACGTGAAATATACCACGTTTTTCTGTTCCAATGTAAAGTTTATCTGTGTTAGCAGAAAGAGAAACAACCTTATCTGGGATGTTGTGTATAATCTGTTTCCATCTACCGGAAGGCTCTAAGCGATAAGCACCCATATTACCTGCACCAAAAAGATTGGATCCGTCAGTTGTGAGCATCTCTACGATGATCTGTTTTCCGATACTATCCGATAACATAAGCCAATGTTCTCCGGTGTGTGAAGTCAAAACACCCATATCCGTAGCAATATAAACCGTAGCATCTACAAAGAGCATATCCTTTATATTGGTAAACCTGTATGGAATATTCAGCGTAATATCTTGCCAACTGTTGCCACTATCAGTTGATTCGAACAACTTACCATCTCGCTTACCCATGTAGACTGTTGTTCCTGAAGCTGCTAATTTTGTACCTCTGTCATACAAATTATCAGTTTTTGTATTCAGATCTGTTAATCCAGTGTCTACTGTATTAATACTACCGAGAGTCCATTTTAGGAGTTTACGTCTATATTCTGCATAAAAGGTATTGCCGCTTACAGCGAAGCTACTAACCATCGGTTGTCGCTCAAGAACTAATAGGTCTTTATGATCTAAATCTGCAGCATTTACCCACAGTTCAGAAGAGGGTATCCTGTGAATCAGAGAAAGGACTTCATCATCATCCCGCAAACGAAAAATGCGCAATTCATCCTGTTGCGGTATTATGGCATACAAAGTGTTGTTAGTGCATATCAGTTTTGATTTAGTAAAATAGTTTGCGTTTTGTGGGTTTTTCTCAATGGTCTTTGGGATGAACCCGCTGTAATCAATTTGAATGTTTTCCCATGAGTTCCCATTGTTATCTGATTTAAAAAATCCACTGCCAGTATACACATAAAAACTATTGTTGAAGGCAACCATGTCTAACACATCAGATTTTACCATGCCATCCGTGAATGGGTGCCAGGTTTCACCACCATCGATTGTGCGTAGCATCCCTGATGTTCCGACTCTGTAAAAAGTATACGCATCTGTTGCAAAGATAGAAGCGCACTCTGATGGAAATAGGTTAACGTCCATTCCAAGGTTTGTCCATGTTGCTCCGCCATCTTCTGATTGGAATGCAGGCATGCCTAATACAAAAAGTGTCTTATGTGCAGCAGATATTTCTGTAGGTCCTATGTATAAGGGTCTCTTGACAAATGTCTCATCTTTAGGTGTTATTTCGATCCAGGAGGAGCCTAAATCGGCTGAGTGAAAAACTTTACGTGACATTTCGTCAGGTGAACCTGCTTTGAAAATTTCTACACTCAGAAAATCCGGTCCCGTCACGACATAGAGGTTATTTTCAGACACTGCCATAGAATGAACAGTTTTTGACGGATCAAGTGGTATTTCAGTCCACAGACCCGATTTTAGACGGTGTAGATTTCGGTCTGTTCCAATAAACAGCGTGTTGTCGACCGAAGCAACTGCCGTAATTGTTTCCCCAGCCAATCCAGTGTTTAACGCAACCCACTCTTTACCAGCATCATCGGATCTGTATAATCCCTCATCTTTCAGTGCGAGAAACATGCTGAAGTTATCTGATGTATCACCATTTATAATTAACCCAACAGCATCTCCTTCGGGCCGTGAACAGTAACTGTTCCATGTCTCACCCTCATCTTTTGAAGCGAATATCTCATCTGTAGATACTGAAAAAATTACGTCACGATATTCGGTTATGGGTGAGCGATGCATGTTAATGGGAACACTTGCGTTAATATTCATCCATGATGTCCCATCTTCAGTTAGTTTATAGATACTTGTTCTTGATACAGCGTAGATATTGTCTGAAGCCTTGAAGATTCTGGCTTGGGGAGATGTTTGTGGT
Source organism: Candidatus Poribacteria bacterium (assembly GCA_022824835.1). Lineage (GTDB taxonomy): Bacteria > Poribacteria > WGA-4E > WGA-4E > WGA-3G > MSPOR6. The sequence goes on from JAJDZB010000041.1 coordinate 21,574, forward strand.
CCGTTTACAGGAGTCCACGGTGCAACTAAGGCATTAAAAGCGTTATCTTGAAGATTTGATGCTAAATCCTCATTTGAAATCGTTGTTCCAAATCCTTGATTTTGACTATCCATATCTCCATTCCCAATTCTTCTTTGTAAAGTCGGTATGGAAACAGTATCAATGTGTATAGGCGATTCAACGATGTCAATAGTTGGTTCAGAGAGTGCCTCAAAACTGTATGGCTTCTGAAAATGCGTGAAATATTGATTCATTGATCCCAGAAGTAGAAGAATGACTAACGTAGCAGTACCGAAAGCTGCCCAGGGTAATATAGGCTTTGCGGTTGGCGGTGTGGGATCTATATCAGCAATTTGCTTCATAATAGAATCAGTGAGATCCGTAGACAACTGAATGCTGTTAATAAATTCGGAATCTAAAAGGTCCTCTCGTGATTTTAGTCGCGTTCGTGCTCGGCGGAGCCTGCTCTTAACTGTGTTCTCTGATACACCTAAGAATTTGCTTATGTCTTTGTAAGTCATTTCACCGATATAGTAGAGCGTTAGCACTGTACGTTCACTCTCTGGTAACTTTGCCAGCAGATTTTTTACAATTTTACGTCTATTCGCGTTAGATTTCCTTTCACTTTGTTCCGTTTCATATAGTCTATAATATGCCTCTTCAATCTCTTCCATTGACATATCGTCCATGGATTGAATGGTTTGAAATTGGGTTTTGTTCTTCTTAATCCAATTCAGACAAAGCCTATTCGCGATAACATATAACCAACCCTCAACGTTTTTAGGTTTTTTAGTGAATGTAGATTATCATACGCCTTTAAAAAGGTATCTTGTGTTATTTCTTCAGCTATGTGATAGTCACCAATCTTGCCCCAAGCGATTGCCTGCACTTGCTTTTGATACTTTTTTACAAAGAAAGCGAAAGCGGCTTCATCACCATCTAAGATCTTCTGAATCACTTTTACAATATCTTCTTTCATTCTAATAACAACTCCAAGGTTAATCTGATTTTTTGGTAAAACCAGAAGCATTAAATTCCATGTGCAAACGTTATGGTGAAGTTTGAAAATAATTACACACTTTCGGACCACGGTAGGTGCGGTTTCCCAACCGCACTGGTACAGACTGTATAATTAATTCAAAAATTTACTATAACCAATTTTCAATTTGAATTAGCGATATAATACACTATTTGTTCTTTTTGGGCAAGTTTTAATTAGATTGTAAGTCAGAATTGTTCAATTATTATACCTGTGAATCTTTGCTCACATTAACGCATATACAGCACAAATTCAATATTTTTTTATAATTTATGTCACTTTTTGCACCTTTTCCACTAATTTTTTGTGTCATGTATTATACAAGGTTATTTAACTTTTTGGCAGAACGTTCTGTTCAGTCAAATTTTATGAGATGCTCTCATGTTAAGTTGCTAATTCACTAAATCCGGTTCCGATAACCGGATAGGAAAGGAGGTGAACCCTAATGTTCAACCAACTACGCGATAGAATTATAGAATTCATCAACTCCGAAGAAGGTAAAGTAGGAGTCAAAACATCGCTATCACTCGGTCTGGTAGGCGGAGGTATACTGTTAATGCAAACAATGTTTCCTTCCGCTGCTAAAGCTGACTTTGAGTGTTATGACGATAGTTATTGTGAAGAGGACGAAATATGTCACTTTTGGAAAGATGAGTATAATAAGTGGCACTCTGAATGTAAGACTTAGGTAATTGATTCATTACCATTGGTTCCGCTGTTCCCGCAGCGGAACCAATTCTCCAAAAAAACAGGAATTATTCATTATTCTGATATTATCAACGTTATTAATAATAACGACGAGGAACCCATTTACAGGCTTTTATACGTCAGGACTTACGCATTCCCCTTGAAAGGGGATTAGGAGATTAAATGGTACGATGTTTCAGATACGAATATGTTTCTATACACCTTTCGTCCCTCTGGGACTGTTGCATTGATATCGTTTCTATTTTCGATGAGTTTCTAAACCATGTATAACTTCACTAATAGAATAGAGCAGCCCCAGCGGGGCGACAGGTGTATAGAAAGGCAAATATACAATAATCTTTAGCCCCAGCGGGGCGACAGGTGTATAGAAAGGCAGACAGTTATTGTAGTCTTATGTTAGGTCATTATAGAAACTGTCCAAACTATAGTATAACGTGAGTTTGATAATTAAATGCAATATGCGTTGTAGGTTGGGTTGAGGAACGAAAACCAACATGTATTGCTCTATAATAGGTCAAAATTTTTGGTTTCGTTCCTCAACCCAACCAACGTAAGTTATTTTTTGTTATTTATAAAACAAACG
>JAJDZB010000036.1:0-24315 GCA_022824835.1 Candidatus Poribacteria bacterium
CCGTGTTAGCGGTTCATACCTAACAGAAGTCTGAAGATGGTCCCATAGTCAAAAACACCAAATGGGTGTGAGACTAAATCCTAATTGTTCGGAGTAGGGACAAAAGAATCCCCGCTCCTTTAGGACGGGGAGCGGTCAATAGTTTGTATTATACTTTAATCTGCGTTAAAAGTCAATAGTTTCAAGAGCGTCCTCAAGCTCCAGTAACATCTTTGGAACTTGTAGCATCATTTTATGTTGCTTCTGAAGTGAATTCTGATGAGATGAAACCCAAGAAAGGGCATTAGCAACATCATAGATATTTTCTGCAGGCTGTGCTCCAGGCACATTACCTTCCAAAGATATTCTAATTATATAACTATGTTTATTCTCTTCAGTATTTTTGTCTTTAAATCTTGTGATCTTTGCATCTTGCCCAGTTTCTATAATACTATAGACTCTTTCAGCATTAATGCGTCCCCAACTATCAGATACTATAGTGTGAATCCAGTTGAATAGTATTTCTGTATCTGTGTCAGCATTTAATTCTTTCTGTTTCCATCTTGTATATACATTTTTCTCTTGCTGAATTTTTGAATAGAATTCCAAGTGTCCCTCGCTTTCCCGTAGGAATCGCATTATGCGTGCTTCAGTAATCTATTTTGTGATGTGAATTTTAGGATAACATATTTTTTAAAGATTGTCAAGAAATAACTTTATTCGGACCCAACCCTCCACTACCTATTGCCATAAAAAACTTTCCGTGATATACTGTAGCATCAATACAAAGAAATCATTAGATGGAGAGATAGTCTATGTTAAATTGGGTATAATTGGTCCGGGTGGTATTGCACATGTTTTCTGCAACGGTATGCGTTTTACTGATTCTGGCAAGATATATGCCGTGGCAAGTCGTGATAGTTCACGGGCAGAAAAGTTTGCAGATAATTTCGGTATTCCACATCACTACGGAAGCTATGAGGAACTTTTGTCTGATAACAGTATTGATGCTGTCTATATTTCAACTATTCACCCATACCATGCAGAGTGGACAATTAAAGCTGCTCAAGCCAAGAAACATGTCTTAGTTGAAAAACCTATCAGTATCAATCATGAAATTGCGTTATCAATGGTCAATGCAGCTAAGGAAAATGATGTGTTTCTCATGGAAGCATTCATGTATCGTTGCCATCCACAGATTCAACGCATTGTAGAATTGATACAAAATGATGAAATAGGTGAAGTTCGATTTATCCGTGCATCCTTCGGTTTTCAATCAAATTTCAACCCGCAAAGTAGGTTATTCAATCGAGAAATGGGAGGTGGGGGTATCCTTGATGTCGGGTGTTATTCCGCCTCCATGGCACGCAAAGTAGCAGGAGCAGCAGCAAACAGACTGTTCTTAGACCCAATCTCCGTGAAAGCGAACGGTGTGTTGGGACCTACAGGTGTTGATCATATCGCAGCGGCTACGTTGAAATTTGAAAACGATATTATTGCTGAAATCAGTACCGCAGTTGCCTGCAATATCGGCAGTAGTGTGACAATATACGGTTCAGGTGGAATCATCAGCATTCCAAATCCTTGGTTACCCTCATCACCTTGTAGAGGCGCGCGAACGCCTTTGCCGTTGGATACTTCCTTTCCACCAAGTAAAATTATACTTCAGTCATACGGAGGCGGTGGAACAAAGGAAATAACAGTTGAGGTGGACCGTGACCTCTTCACTTATGAAGCAGAAATGGTTGCGAACCATATCGATGACCGACAAGCACCCGCAATGTCTTGGGATGATACACTGGGGAACATGCAGCTGTTAGATACATGGCGTGAACAGATCGGTTACGTTAATTAATAGCACCTGGAAATTAAAAAACTTTGGAAATACAGAAAGGATAGTAGATATTATGTTACCTGTCTGTTATGACCCATATTCTGGCACATTGGGAAGATTCCAACGCGCAGAAATTTTCCAAATTGTTACTGACGCAGGATATGAAGGTATTAACATACCCGTGAATAACGCATTTTTGGGAGAGATGTCATCAGACGAAATAGAGGATGCAGTCAGACTTGCTGACAAACACAGGCTTGTTGCACCAACAATCGGTTTTGGGAATCACATCCTGACAACACCAACAAAAAGAGATGAAGCAGTGCGGCATTTTGAGATTGTGTTGGATGTTGCATGTAAATTTGATGCTGAATTTATTGGTGTTTGGGTTAATCCATCGGAAGGTGTGTCGCGCCAAGATTCACTGGACACGCTTGCAGCTAATCTGGCTGAAATGGCTCCACCTTGCGAAGATAACGACATCAAAATTGCACTTGAATTTCAGAAGGGGTGTCCGCTTGATAACTATCGCGAGGGAATCGATTTCGTTGCTGCAAGCGATTTTCCTGTTTATCTGACGTGTGATACATATCACCTATTTAACGATAATGCCAACCCACACACTGCTGCATTAGCGATGCAAACGTGTTTAGGCGATGTGCATGTGTCAGGAAGTGATCGAGGTGAGCCGGGAGGCGGGACATTTGATTTTGAAACTTTCGCTGTAGGATTGAAGGAAATCAGTTTTTCAGGACCCCTTGTGATTCAATACAAGATGCAAGATGTCGGCAGTATAAAACGCAGCTGCGATTTCACATTTAAGTTTAGGGATATGATACTAAGCTGAGATTTTATTAGCTTGGGTAAAAATGGAGAATCTGTATTATGAAGCATACATCACCAGATAGTTTTGCAGAATCTTATATTAATGACGGTTATTTGATGGTCCCTAATGTAGTGTCCCCTGAAGAATGTGACGAAATAAAAGATGAGATGTTAAGAATCTTCAGAGGGGAATATGACTGTGCTGCGATTCCTCATATCAATGAAACTGCTACCGAGACTGAGATTTTAGATCGCATTATGTGTGTCGGTGAACCACACATTATTAGTCCACTAATTCGGAAGTATGTTGAACATCCAAAGGTTTGCGCGATTTTACAGGAAATAGTTGGTGCACATATACCGTTCTGGGATGGTGGTGTGAAGTGCATGCAGTCTATGATGTTAGGTAAAGTACCTGGACATACTGGAAACCCTTGGCATCAAGATGAGCATCCTATTCCTACTCGGGATAGATCGCTTGTGGGGGCATGGATTCCATTGGATGATGCAACTGTTGAAAATGGTTGTATATGGGTACTTCCAGATAGTCATCGTTCTGGGGTGATATATGATCGGTTTCCGCACGACAAACGGGATGAGTTTGACAGTTGCCACGAAGCAAAAGGATTTGATGATTCAGATGAAATCCCCATTGAGATGACTGCCGGTAGTGTCCTGTTCTTCAACGGGTATCTTTTGCATCGTTCAAAGAAAAACCGGAGCAATAATTATCGTCGCGTTCTTGTGAGCCATTACTGCAGTACCGCTACATGGCTGAGTTGGAAAGGACAACGTAACTATCGTGGTGTGTTCGTCGTTGCAGGCGATGATCCCTATGCTGATGAAGGTTATATTACCCCTTCTGCTTGGGCGCGGTGGGAGTGAGCTTTCAGAACGGATACTAAAGTTCTGTGCATCTATGATACACACAGACCACCATATCATGTCAAACAAAGGCTTTGAATAGACCAACGTATAGTGCTAAGACCTTCTCTGGGTCAGGACCTGTATAGGCACATTCGTTAGAGATATAACCTGTAAACCCGATTCGATTTAACCATTCAAACATCTGCCTGTAAAGTTCAAAAGTTTCAGGCGTTTCCACTTTATGTGTATGGACTGCCGTGATATGAGGGGCAATTCGTGAAAATAGCGGTTCAATACTACCCCCTTCACATCCTCTAAACTGAGAATTGAAAACAAAACCGACATTTGTTAGATTCACGGCTTCAATGACTTCCATTGCAGAATCAGGATCAGTGAAAGAACCGTGCATCTCCATAGATACGGTAATATCCTTCTCACCCGCATAGTTCCCGAGTGCCTTTAGTCCATCTGTTACATAACCGACCACAGCATCTCTGTTTTCATCGTTATATCTGTCACCGAGAACACGGACATGGTTACAGTCCATATATTCTGCCATGTCTATTACCTTTGTTACACGGCGGACAGTTTCTTGTCTATCTGATGCGGTTTCTGAATGGAAATTCTGGCAACTTGTCAGTGAAGATATGACGACGTTGCTTGCATCAACCTCTGATTTGAGTGCTTCCCATTGGTCTTTTGGTGTATCCCATTCAAACCCATGTTTCTGCTTGTAATCCATGAGCAGTTCTACACCGTGATAGCCGGTATTTTCGGCAGTTTCCAGTATACGTTTGAGTTCCCATTCTTGACATGTCTGATATGTGTTTAACGACCACTTCATATATATCTACTCCTGTATCGGTATTGGGTACCAGAGTCCTCCTGTTTTTGATGTTAATGCTCTGTGTGTGAGATGATTGATTCCTATGACGTCCATGGTGATTTTGTTCTCCCAGCATTGGCGCAAAACATCATTAAGATTATATGTTCCCTTACTTGCTTCATCGGTCACAAGGACGAATCGTCTTTTTGCGTCCTTTCGGAATTCAACCCTTCTTATAGCCTTTATGATTGCGTTGTGTGCGCGTTCGTCTCCGGCTGCTGCAACGACATGCGTTGTCAACAGCTGCTTATATCGTTCAACATCACGTGTGGGTTGATGTGTGATGGTATCGTCTTCAAGATACCGGAAGATGACGATACCGAGTTTGAAATCGATCCCCTTCTCTTCAAATACGGATACCATTGTTGTTAATTGTCTGCCGACAGCGCGTATATTATCAATCATACTGCCGCTTATATCAAGCAGAAAGATGATATCTACTGCACTATCAGGGTCAGTATCTGAAATACTTTCAGCGATACCTGTCAACGCTTCTCCCATTTCTCCATCTCTATCAACAGGTTCAGCAGGTACATCTAATTCTTCTTGTAAAGTGTCTAAGTGTTCTTCATCTGTCAAGGTTGAAACGGATATTGTAGGAGATTGCATGCTTGGTACAGTTATAGATTTCCATTCAGGTTTTTTTGTGCTTGTATCTGATAAGCGTGTTTCAGCAAAAGGTAGGTCTGCCTCTGTACCGAAACCGATTGATGTGTTTTCAGTTGTTACGCGTTGGGTAGCGTCTATCGGTTCAGCATGACTCTGGTTTCTGACTTGGGCAGACTTGGAAGAGACTGGACGCCGTTTAGGCATAGAACGTTTCCGCTGACTACTCGTATGAAAACGTCTGACTGTTGTCACTTCTAAAGTGTCGTTCAGTATCGTTTCGGGGAGCATCATCGGTCGGTACCATGTGATATAACTCAAACTTATCAATGCTATTGCGAGTGCGTGTAATGTTATCGATAAGAGAAAGGCGCGCCGCGTTCTTCTACGTTTGTGTTGTCGTTGGTATGTTAATTCATCAAAAACCATGTTTCTCTCCTAACGCGATCTATTCAGAAATTATAGAAACTTTTCCCTGATTTCCATCCACATGCAATGTCTGTCCATCTGAAATTGTTCGTGTTGCATCAGCGATATTTACAACAGCGGGGACACCATACTCTCTTGCGACCACCGCGCCGTGCGATAGCATGCCACCACGTTCCATAACCAAGCCAGCAGCTTTAAGGAAGAGAGGGGTCCATGCTGGATCAGTTGAAGGACAGACGAGAATATAATCCTTGTCAGTTGGATTTATATCTGAAGGACTCAGTAAAACTCGTGCAGTACCTTTCGCCTCACCTGCTGAAACACCAAGACCTGTAAAGGTTTCCGATGCGTTTATCTGTTCATGCTGACCAATGCAATTTAATGCATCACTAAATATAACGTCTGACAACGGGATTTGGATTAGTTTTTTTCGCTGTTCTTTTCTTTCAATGATCAGATCGTTATACCTTTCTCCGTTAATTAACCCCTCTAATTCATCTGGTAGGAGATAGAAAATATCTCCCTCCAATTTGTACCGGGTATCCAATTCAATCAACGTTCTACGTATCTGTTCGTATCCGAGCATCAAGTAGAATTTTGCGGTTTCTCTAAAAGGCATATATCGTCTTGTATAATCCAGTTCAATTTCAATCTGTTTTTTCAATTTCTTATGCGTTTCAAACAATGTGTTAAGTTCTATCTGTGCAGTTTCTCGTTGTTCCCTTTGACGTTTAAAATGCTGCCGTTTAAAATGTTGATTGTTGGTTTCTGATGTATCCGTGTGTTTCGGATTCTGTTGTGCATAAGATTGAATAATCTGTTTAAGATATGTTGTATCTTCCCGCCATCTCGGTTCTGCAAGTTCAAATTCACCGACAGCGCGGTGTCCGTAGTCGTTTAGAAAATCTTTGAGAGACATTTCTTCGTTTGCGACCTGCCATAGTTTATCATTCGTTTCAACTGTCAGATTTCCTGACTCTCCGCTAATAAGTCTACTCGCTAATCCTTTCGCTTCATTTTCATTCATACATTTCTTCAGTATATTTTCTAATCTTTGTAGAGAGAATGCTGCGAGCAGTGTAGCGATCAGAGCTTTCGGTGCAAACGCGTCTAATGTTTTCTGCGTCCATTCTCTGAATTTATGTACAAGTTCTTTATTTGAAAGTTCCATATAAGAAACGGATTGCTCTGTACTAACCATCTCCTGAAACTCTGGTATCTCCTGTTCTCTCAAAATTTGGTCATAGTTAGACCGACACTTGTTCAGCTGCAATTCTGCTTTCGTCATTCGGATAATATGTTGTGGCAGTTTCACCCAGAATGAAAGTGTGCTATGCTTGATATCTGTCTTCGCTTGTGCGTACAGTGCTTTCTGAGGATTCTGTTTTAGTTCTTCAAAATTGTGAACTAAGGGAAATCCATCAAAGAAGAGTTCTGCTTCACGATTCAGATTTATGTATATTCTGCCGCAGATAATATCCAAGATTCCATTCTCATCAACGTGTTTACTTGGATGGAAACCTAAACTGCGATATGCTTTGCCTAAGCCACCTTGTCCTGACATAAAGTCTTTTATGATTGTCCACGTCATGGGTAAGGGCGCGGGTAGAACCTCTGCTATATTGTGATGACTCCATACTGTATTCTTACCGTCGGCAATTCTTTGAAGTGTATTTATTTCTGCTTGTATAAGTTTCTGTATATCTTCATCTGAACTGGATATAGTTTGTGTTTTTACTGTAATCGGTCTTGCCTGTAACAAGACAATGTTATCATCCGCGAGTGCCCATTCAACATCCATCGGTTGTTCATATAGATTTTCAACTTGAAGACCGATCTGATACAGTTGCATCAACTGTTCATCCGAAAGGCTTTGGGTATTTTGCTTGCCCTCTGGTATACCCTGCACACCGACCTCGGTGATCATCTCTTTTTTTGATGCAATGTCTTTCTTTAGTATCTCACCTGTTTTGCGCGAGATTTGGAAACTATCTGGTGTGATAGAACCTGAAACGACAGATTCTCCCAAACCCCAATTTGATTCAACGATACAGACATTCTCATCATACGGACTTTCCGTAAACAGGACGCCAGACACATTGGCTGCACACATCTCTTGCACAATCACAGCCATAGACAAACCATCATCTTTAATACCTTTTGTTTTTCGGTAGTTGATTGCTCTTTCAGACCAGAGGGAACCCCAACATCTTTTAATACAATCTATAAGTTCATTATCCTTTACGTTTAAGAATGTATCTTGTTGTCCAGCGAAGCTTGCGTCTTGTAAATCTTCAGCGGTTGCGCTGGAACGAACAGCGACTTTACCTCTGTTGAGTGTTTCTCTTGCTATCTTTATCAATTCAATAAGGTTCGGATCTAAGGTAAGGTTTATTATGTTTTCGGGATTCTGATCTGACGACCCCTTAACTGAGAAATTGAAAGCATCAGTGGTGACACAGAATCCTGGTGGGATGTTGAATCCTGCTTTGGTTAATTTGCCGAGATTCAGTGCTTTCCCGCCAACAAGCGTGAGGTCATTTTCCGTAATATCTGAGAAGTGTTTGATTAATTGCATCGGTCCTACTTGTTTAATATATGTATCCAGAACGCTACACACCCCACACTTGCCGATGCTACTTCCTTATCAACATCTTGCGGGTTGCAGTAAAATCACCTGCTTTGAGTGTATAGAAATAGATTCCACTTGCCACGGGTTCACCTATTTCATTTTTACCGTCCCAATACGCTGCACGATTTCGCGTCTTATAAACCCCCACAGGTTGATGTCCTAATGTTAGCGTTTTTACGACCTTACCCATTGAAGAATGGATTGTCACATACACCTTAGAAGGTGCTGCTAACTGATAAGGTATCCACGTCTCTGGATTGAGGGGGTTGGGATAATTGGCAAATAGTGCTGTTTTCTCTATTGTGTTTTCAAACAGTTTCTCTGAAGTTAAGAGTATGAGCAGGTTTTCTAAATACGTTATACCTTCCTGAAACGCAATTGAACCATCATATTTGTCCCATGCCAAGGCAATCCAATTTTCCACCATTGCAGGCGAAAGTGGAGCAGATTCCTCGCTATTCGTCTGAGTGCCTAAATGCTGTGCTACAAAAATTAGATCTCTAATATCAATTACATCATCGTCGTTTGTATTTGCAGATGATCCATCAACCTTGAGTGATCCGAAATATCTTGAGACTTCAATCATATCCAAGATACTTACTCTACCATCGCCATTCACATCAGCACGGTGAGGCACTGGTGCGCGATAATTAGGAATACGCGCCTCATATTCTGTAGCAGGATCAAGACCAAAAAACCCGGACCACCAACCTTTGCCTTCATAAACTGCCACCAATAAGATATTCTCCCCTTTTTTTAACGAGATAGGTATCGGTTCATCTTGATAGTCTTCAGCATTACGGTCAACCGCGTTTTCATGAATCAATGTCCCATTGAGCCATACCTTTACTGCATCACCACTTCCTACATGGAGTCTCGACTGTTGTGCTTGTAAGGAATCTAAGACGATTGAACCGTAAGCGACATGATGATTGATATCATCTATACCGAGTCCGATCTTGTTTACAAGTTCATTAATGTTGTTCCCGCCTCTTCGTGATAGGAAACCGATTTTCCACACTTTTTTCCCGACCGAAACGCCCTGAACAGCCCCTTGCGTCGCGACCATTTGTTCAGTTACAGTCCCATTACTTACCTGATCTAAAAAATCTATTCCAGATTCAGCTGCTTCTTTCCCACTTCTTCCATCCGTAGGTACTATCACCCACAACCAGGGACCTACAATCTTTGGTGGATCAGTGGAAAAACCGGGGTTGTTGTTGCGAATGATAGATACACCGCGCCGTTCTAATTCATTCAACGGTGTAAAATCCAATATTTCATTGTCTTGCAGATCTAAGAGAACCAAACTCGGTAATGTTGCGAGTGCTGTTACATCGGTAATCTCATTTTGTCTTAAATTCAGATGTGTTAAACCTGTTAAAGTTGCCAACGGTTTTATATCCTCTATGTCGTTATCTACTAAATACAGTTCTCGCAAACCTGATAACCCTTCTAAAGGCGAAAGATCTGATATTTCTCCGTCACGGATATCAATTCTTCTTAATTTAGGTATACTTGCAAAGGGTGTGAGATCTAATATAGGTGTTCCTGAAGAGCTAAAATTCCGTAAACTTAATAGATCTTTTAGAGGGGACAGGTCAGCTGGTGGGTTACCGCTCATCGTTATATTGACCAGTCTATTTAGATCGGAGAGGGGTGATAGATCTCTTATTACGTTGTTTGATATATTTAGATTCACTAAATTGATGAGTCCTGACAGAGGTGTTAAATTGGAAATTGAGTTATTATCAATTACCAGCGTTTCCAGTGCAATTTTACCCGCAAGAGGCGAAATATCGGTAATCGCGTTTGCACCCAATTGCAGATTATTGAGTTGGGTCAATTCCGCAAGATCGGATATGTCATCTATCACATTATTGCGTAGGTTAAGTACCTGTAATCTGCTGGCAAAAGCAAGTCCTGTCAGATTTCTAATCTCTCTGTTCTCTGCCGTTAGGTTTACTAACGTCTCTAAATCTGTTCTTGTTATCTGTTCGCCTGCTGTTTTATCTAAAGCTTCTTCAAGAGCTGTCCGTAAGTTGACGTCGGGAATATCTATGTTCTGTGCGTATGCATCTATTGCAAAAATGAAAAGTGTCAGAAACAGTATGAATACAAAAGTCAATGATGTCGATCTGTTCATCAAGTTCTTCGGTGTGGAGACCCCACTGCTTTAGCACGGGGAGGAAACACCGCTCCTATAATTGAAGTTTAGTTTTCTCAAAACTGTAAAGTCTTTCTGTTTTGCACTTGTTGTTAGTCGTTTTCCATCAAGGCTGTAGATTGAAAACAACCCTTTGGTATTGATACCTGCCAGTCGTGTCAATCCGTATTTGACGTGCTTGACAAGGCTATTTTTGACCAATCCATTTTTTAGAAGTGTTCCACCGTATCTGCTACGCATGCCACCTTTCTTTGGGGTTTCACGATGCAGATTGCGCCTTGCAATCGGTATCGGTGAAATGCAGAAAATATCTGTATTATCAGGTATAGGCTCACCGCCTACAGTGTGATATGCAAGACACCACGAGTCAACACAATGGGCGTCAAAGGTTTCTGCTAACTTTTGAGATGATTTCTTCAGACCGAGTCTATCACGGATCTCCTTTGTCTCATGTCCTCGCAGTGTTAGCAGTTCCCATCGTTTCTTGACTTCAGAATAAAACCAGTCCTTGCCTACCTGCAAGGGACTAAAAGAAGTGTTCCACTTCTTTTGATATTGTTTTGTCCGTGCCTTGATGTCCTCAACACACACCTGCGTGACTGGATACAGTTTAGATAACCAATCAAGTATCCGCAACTTCCAATCCCATCTGGCACGCGTGCCTGCTGGGATGCGTTCTTTATTAGCAAAACGATTGGTCCTGTTCTTTCGGTTTGGACACTTTCGTGCCCTGCGACTTCTACGCAACTCTTTCCGTTTAGCAACCTTCTTGCCAACCTTGTTATGAGCATCTGCTTGTACATTCAGATAGGTGTGAGTCTCGGATTTCACTGTGAAACCTTCCTTTTTAGAACCCGGATCAACACCGACTGCTATATCCTGTGTGTATTCTTCTGTTTCGTAATTGAGCCGAATACAAAAGATACCGTTAGACCAATAAGGTGTTGCTAATCCTTTTTTGATTAGCACACCTGCTTTATTAGGTTTTGTCGGCATCAGTTGCTTGCCAGACTTGCTTTGCACCGGAACAAACATACTTTGTAATCTCCCTTACGGGTTGTATATTGCCCCATCCAGATCAGGTATTCGTAGAGGAATCGGACTTGGGGAGCATCCGAAACATACGATGAGCTGCCACGCCCAGAACACCCGATATATTACTGTAGTGAAGATCTCAATCCTTGACAGGGAACGTTTGGCTACGCTATGTCAAAGCACCCACGCTTTAGCGGGGTGATCTTTACTCCAAATACTGACACATATTATACCATTTCTAAATGATTATATAGCGTTTTTATGTAGGTTGAGTTGAGGGTGGCGGGAGGAATTGGGGTTCCCCGGCAATCCGCCACCAAACTCTCATAATAATTATATCACTGTTTTAAGAAAAATTCAAGAAAATTATTATGCATTCTGCTGCTCATAAAACCTACCATAAAAGGAATGCTAACAACTAAAGAGACTCTAAGAATGCAATGAGCGCATCTCTTTCTTCAGTCGTCATCTGTAGAGTCATCTGTCGGGATTTCTCTGCTTCACCGCCGTGCCAGAGTATTGCCTCCATCAGATCTCGTGCTCTACCATCATGTAGAAAATTCGTATGTCCATTAACCGTTTGAACCAATCCGATACCCCATAAAGGTGGTGTCCGCCATTCACTTCCACTTGCCCGAAAATCGGGACGATTATCTGCTAAATCGGGTCCCATATCGTGCAACAACATATCCGTAAATGCATGAATAGTTTGGTTGCTGACAGAAGGCACACCGGGTAATACACCCGTTCTCAATGTCGGTATATGGCAATCTGCACACTGTGCTTGTGCGAAAAGTTGTTCACCGTGCATCACCTGCGGATCGTTTACATCTCGTCTTGCCGGAACTGCTAACGTTTGCACATAGAAAGTCACAACATCTAATATTTCGTCACTCACTTCAGGGGATGTAGGATTCTGTTTCAGTTGTGATTGACCGTGAGAGTTTTCTAAGGGGAACAGTGAAGTGGTCAAACCCATATCATCATGATACGCGGAAGCAACCTGTTGAAGTAGATTCGGCTGATTGGCTTTCCATCCGAAACGTCCGAGTTTGTATCTTTTTTCTACAACATCCCAAACATAATTCGGTTTCCCAGAGATTCCATCTCCGTTTACATCCTCTTCATCAGCATAAGTTAATATAGTTTCTTCAGGAATGGCTTCTAACAATCCGAGTCCAAAGACAACAGGTGCTACTCGGGGTGAAACTTCTACATTTTCAGGGATAGGTTTATAAGTATCTGTAAGGGTATAATCAGGATAACGTAGATGTATACGTGTCCCATCTGCTGTTGTCACAGTTTGCTCAGAATATTCAATTATGACCGTCCCTTCAGAGGGTGTCCCGTAAATCGCGCGATTATTCAACTGAGTCCCGTAACCGGGTACTGGAATTGGCGATTGTCCAGTTTGACCGTTCTCACCATTTGGTAGGCTAAGTCTAAAGAGCATGGATACAAATTTTTCATCAACAGTTGGTGGTTTTCCTCGACCATCACGCACATGGCAGTTTATACATGTAATATTGTTGTAGATAGGTCCCAAACCAGGATTCACCTCAGCAGGTGCAGTGACAAATATTGCTTCAAATTCTAAGTCTCCATCAAGATGTTTCTCAAGTGCATCAGCGGAAAGATTGGGGGCTGGTGTTGAGAATGCATGGCTTGTTTCGCTGAAGATAGCCGTATCTCCACCAGATAATGCCCCCGTAGATTCTACGGGTGTATTGGAATCAATAACATCCGTCGGTTGATCCACATTACACCCACTTAGGATGGATAATATCAGTATAAAGGCAAAAAATGTGATATAATACTTCATGCTTATAGTGAAATCTATAATTACTTTTACATCCCTGGTAGGTGCGGTTTCCCAACCGCACCTACCAGGGTGTTCACATATTTTTATATTTTACTATATATGCTATTTAAACTTGCTTTCTCCAATAAGAGTGAGTATATCTTGCTGCAGAGATATATGGACAGTACCGACAGCGTCAATGGCTGCTTGAACCGCAGGACGATCATTTGTAATCGCATCACGGAAAGGATTTGGAATCGCGCCGATTGCATCAATAGCTGCTTGCACTTCAGTCTTAAAACGGGTATCCAGTTCGCTATTTTTACTGCTGACGAATTCATCCAAACCGGAACCATCACTTTTAAAAAATCCTGTGTAAACAGCCTGTATTCCTCTGATATTGTCTTGGAAATCAGCAATAGAGTTGAAACTAAATTGGGATTCCACAAGCGTTGTGTCTTCTTCGTTGAACGGGTCAGAGATTTTACCGTTTGCCACTTCATCAGCAATCACAATCATACCATCTATCATTTCTTGTAATGCTGCGCTCTGTGAGCGATACACACTGTTTCCTTCACCAGCTGACACAATCGTGTTAACGAAGTTTTCACCGTTAGGTGCCCAAGCGTTTGCAAGTTGAGCGGTACTATCTTTAAGGTTCATTGTTGATGCGAGAAGATATTCTAATTCTCTATCAGTCATATCAGATGCTTGGCGTTTATCCCCTTCTCGGAAAAGTAAGTACTCTATAGTGTGAAACCCTTTTTGTGTATCTTCTAACTCGTTCGTGACATAATCGGTTGTCAATTCGTCATCTCCATCCAGAACTTTTTGAAGACTGACACGATCAACGGGCCAACTATCTAAAGCAGGGTCGAGTCCTTGCGTATCAACAGGTCCAAATAGAAATGCTTCACTTCTTTCCCACGGTATTCTTGCTGCCACCCATGCTTCTTGGGCAGCTTTAAGGTTAGATTGGGATGTATCTTCTTGCAAAGCCTTTACTGCATCTAAAAGGACACCCGCTTCGGTATCCAGATCAGAATAGATGGCGTAAATAACATTATTTGCATAATGATTTAAAATATCTGTAGCATCGTACACTTGACTAACATCTGTATCATCCCCTTTGCCTGTATCATCTTCATTATTTCCACCACATCCTACTAACAGCGCGGATGTGATAATCAGACAACAGAAAACAATTGTTATTTTATATAGTCTCATTTGATCCTCCCTCTATAGGGTATTAATATTGAAATCCTAAACCAAGAGAGAATGTATTTTCTTGATTTAGTTCGTCTTGTGCTAATCGTCTTAGCGAATAGTGCCCCTTGAGAACCAGTTTTGGGTGCACATGATAATTTATTCCGAAAGTCCATGCAGTTCTCTCCCATCGGGGATTGTCAAACCTTGTGCTTTCAACTCTTGCCATCGTATCGTAATAATCCAATCGTGCAAATACATCCAATTGCTGTGAAGATGTCTCTGTTTCTCTGATAAAAGATAGTACATCGTAACCAAGTTCAAGATAAAAACCGAGTGCAGAACTACCAATCGGTGTACGTTTTACATTTAGATTATTGGAGAGACTTCTGTTGACACGAGAGAGTTCTTCAGCATTTTGAAGCGTTCCCCACAGAAGCAATCCGCGGATTTTCACGGAATTCATTTCATAAAACCCGTGAAAACTCGCGATACCTACATAAGCATCAAAATCTACATCCGGTTTTGGACGGTTTGCTGTTGTGTCTCCAAAGTAACCAGAAATTCCGATTATTGCGTTTTCGTTGAACACATAATCAAGTCGGCCAACGAAAGCGGGTGCTTCAGCGTTTGCCGTTTCAAAACGTAATTGATGTCCAGGTACTATCCAATGTCGAGAACTAAAACCTGTTGAATCTAAACCGTTGATAACTTGCGCTTGATAATTCAGATTACCCAATGTCCCAAATACTTCAACACCTGTTTCGTGCCAAATTGTTGGGATGATATGTGCTTCTGCTTCAGGACGTGTTGTAGTAAAATAGTGTTGGGGTCTATGTCGTTTTGCGACAAGTCCTACGGGTACGATAATGTGTCCTATCTTGAGGTTGAAGGATGGTTTAAAAGAGAATACAGCAGCGAGTTTTTCAACGATGACTTCGCCCCCTTTCTCAATTTCGGTTTCAAATTCTCCAAATTCTTCAAATTTGTCAAATTCCATAGTGCTGCCAGTGCCACCGTGTTCAAACTCTATTTCCGCTTCAAGTCGGATATAATCGTTAATTCGGTATTTTGGTGCGACAACGAGACGTTCCACATCAACAGCTGCGCGTCTATCTGGGTCCATATCCCAGTCATAATGCGCGTAGTTAATGACACCATATCCTGACACTGAGAATGGCGTGCTTTCAGCAATAGCATTAAGACAACATAAGAAGATCAATCCGACAATCGGATAGACGACTATAGTTGTTCTAAATACGCTATCAAAAATGATATTAAGTCTCATTATCATATTCTATTGCATTATCTATATGAAAACTTCTATTTTTTTCTCGTGACGGTACGACTTTGTGTTATTGATAACGACTCTCATTATCCTAAATCGGATAATATGTTTATTGCCTGCCAAAGAAATATGACTAATTTGTCATTAATTATACACACAGAATTCAAGAATGTCAAATAAAATGTGGAAAATTCTCCGAATTCTTGGGTATTTTGCGTTTAGGATTACAAAACAAGAACTTAAGAAGGCGGATTTTGTCACCCGCCTGCAAAAAACAAGAAACGTAACTAACGGTTCTGCAAAAGTTCTTTCAAAGCAGCTTTTTTCTTTTTCTTACGACGTAATTGGCGTTGACGAATTTGTGTTCGTCTTCTGATCTGTCCGCTTTTACTCCGTGCCATCAGCATCTCCTCCTTCATCAATAGTTTTTGCCAGAAACATAACTGCAGATTGACAGTAAGCCTCCAGGGCATCCATGGCAATCGTTAGCTCATCTGTAGAATGTGCATATAGATGTAATCTATCTGATGTAACATGAACATAATTTTCAATCTCTTGTCCCGATGCGTCACCATTAATTGTATTATAGGTTTCAGGTTGCTTCGTTTCCCAGTTACCTAACAACTCAACTATATCTCTTCCGATACAATTTCTATAGAGTGCATTTACTGGATACTTATCTGATATAGTCCCATCAAGAAATAGTTGAAAGTCAGGTACAGACGTTTCATTCAGAAAGTCATAGGAAGATTGTTCTTGATTGCTTAGTATCGGTTCATCAAGTTCTTGTATATTTGGAATGGTTGTATCTGAATGAATTTCTGGTTCTGCATGCCTTTCGGTGTTGGTTAAGTGTTGCTCTGTGGAAATTAGACGTATTGTATTTATCAGAATACCTTCAAATATTGGGTGTTCGTTATATTGTTCTTTTGGAGCTACATCAAAAAATGTGCGAGCAACGAAAGCCGCTTCAGCTTGACTGCGATCCCCCGTTCTTTTGAAACGTTTTTCACAATTGCTGAGTGCAACTTTCAGGGAGCCGATTATATCCGGTGTCATTAGGTTTGGCATTGCTTCAACCAGGAAACTCTCGATAAAGACTTCTATGTCATCCATAGATTGAAAGAACTTGCCTTTGAAATGACTATTTCTATCCTCCGTATTTTCAGATATTCTGTTGTCTTCTTCATCTTCAAAATCAAGTTCAGTGTTTATGTCTGGTAGTTGAATATAGTTTGAAAGTTGCGTAATTGTTTTATCAAAGTCGAAGTGTACGTTCTCAAATTCTGGTTCAAGGACGAGACTACGACTATTCATGAGCAACTCAAATATACCTTCCTCATCCAATTTATTGAATTGTAATTTGCGTTGTTTTTCCAGAGCTAACTGTTTATGTTTTGATTTCTGGTTGCGATTGCGTTTTTCCCGTTTCCGAGCAACATTCGCTGACCTTTTCTTCTTCTTTGCCATAACGGTATTTCTGCATTATTGCCGTTTCTTTTTTCAACATATAACACTACAACCTATCTATAAATCAAATTAAAGTATACGCGAACTTGCATTTTAAGTCAACTATTATTGTATATTGGGGTGTGTAAACTTTTTGTCACTGATCACTCAATGCCTTCACGAATAATAGACATGCGGAATGATTATGACATACCATAAATAAAAAAGGTTTATTTTTCATTTTTTTTCATGTTATCATATTAAAAATCAGTAGCAAACTGTGCTATACAGAAGGTCACCAGAAGGAGGACAAGCGAACCATGTTAAAAAAAGCAGCCTGGACATCTCTTGCATTATTCTTTTTAGTGTTACCGCTTGCATCAGCACAACTCACACCGAACATCTGGAAGAAATTTATCGGTGAACCTGCACCGCCAGGAACACCCAACCTTATTGACTACTCTTACGCAGGCTATAAAAATGGGGAAGAAGGTATCCCCGAAGATTTTGACTATCCAATCTACAATGTGACCGATTACGGGGCTGTCCCTGATGATAAGGAATCAGATACGGCTGCTATCAGGGCAGCACTTGACGCAGCGTCTGCTGGTAGTTGTATCGTGTTTTTTCCACCCGGACAATATGATGTCTTACTTGATGATGATATAAAAGGACCGTTTGTCATTGTAGGGCATCATACAATCGTACGGGGAAGTGGCGCGCAAGGCGCAGGCAACGGTGGAACAACTATTAAGGCACATGATGTCATAGAGTCAAATTCACCATTTTTATTTGGAACAATCAATGCTGAATTTGATTGGGGATCAAAAACACACGTCAAAGGGTCATATCCCAGTGGCACAAAGTCCTTTGAGGTGTATAACCCAACCAGTTTGATAAACCGTAAGTATATTGCAATCAGAGGATTTTGAGAAATATTCCTCACGCCCCATGTCTGAGCTCCCTGAGTCGTATACACGCATCCGTGAGGGGATTACACTTAGAGAATATCATGAGATTGATAGAATTGAAGGAAACCTTGTCTATCTAAAAGCACCCGTTGTAACCCATCTAAGTAACGGTATGGTTGTACATTGGATTGATTTACAAGAGGGAATCGGTTTTGAAGACCTACATATTGACGGTGGTTTTGATGAAGTTTATGAGCATTTAGTTCAAGAGGGACGTGGTGGCGTTTCATTATGGGAAACCGCACATTCATGGATTCGCCGTTGTCGGATTTCTAATGTGATTGCTTCCTTTTTTATCGGACATTCTTATGGGTCTACTGCTATTAGTAATATCGTTGATGGTAGATTCGGACATAATTTAGGGAATATATTCGGTTCAACATATTGTCTCACAGCATTTTTAGAAGATTGGACGGACAGAGGCATGTGGCATGGTGCAGCCGTATCGCATTACGCGACAGGAAGTGTTGTATGGCATGTAGGTGGTCAATTCATAAACGGTCCCGATACACACGGCGCGCAACCCCGTCATACCTTGTTTGATAATTACTACAGTTTCAATCATCATGCAAGTGGTGGCGGTATCGGTAGTCTACCGCATCATCTTGATGGTTACACACGCTGGAATAACACGGTAGCAGACAGCAGCACCTTTAACCTATGGAATCCTGGCGGATACAACTTCGCTGCGACACAAGCAAATATGATCGGATACAAAACACTGGGCGGTTTGATCCCGCGTAACGCTTACGTTGAAGGATTCGGCACTCACGTTCATCCTTCGTCACTCTACGAGGCACAACTGAAACACCGATTCGGGACACTCCCAGCATGGGTAGACGCTACCAAAGAAGCACATAAAAAGTTTTTTGACAGCATTATCATCGATCCAGGACACCCGGTAACACCTCCCGACGATTCAGCCATCAACTTAGACCCAACACGCGGCGGTCCCAAAATAGAGGGAGCGTGGTTATGGGTCCTGTTGCCAGATGAACACCTTACCAGAACAACAGACCTATTGGCAAAAGTAAGTGGGGGAACTGTTACAGAACAACAAATCTCAACTACTGGAGCATCACCAGGGGATATCGTTGGCGACTATGCGTGGACCCCCTTAAAAATTTCATCAAGTGCCGCAAACAACATAAACAGAATGGTAAGTGCTATCGGTTGGGACGGAAACTCACGTGTCATTTACGGCTCTATCTCCATAGATTCGCCAAAGGAACAACACATAAGGATGTTCGTTGGGCATGATGACGCGCTCAAAGTTTGGCTGAATGGCAAACTGGTTCATGAGAGAATCGTATATTATAATGCTTACGATTACCAAAGGGCTTTTCCTGTCACGCTAAAGCAGGGTCAAAATACACTTTTAGTCGCTGTGAGTAACGGCACAGGTAGATGGAGCGGATACTTTGGCTTCCAAGCAGATGCAGAATATACAGTGCTACCCTTTGCGGGTGTTGGATATGCCCTTTCCAATTATGTCCTATCTGATGGTGTGTTTTCCGCAGCGGATACTTTTACTGTTGACCTATACGCAGAAAATGTGACCGATTTAGCAGGATGGCAGTTTGACATCGCTTTTGATCGCTTACTTCTTGAAGTACTTGCGATGCATAACGGCTATTTCTTGGAATCTGCAGGGGCTGTAACTTCGTTTCAGCAAGGCACAATTGATAATCAGACCGGTAAAATTACAAGTATCAGTAACACAACACTTAATGGCAACAGTGTGAGTGGTACAGGTTTGCTCTTGTCATTAACTTTCAAAGCAAAAGCCGGGGGTAAAACACAATTGCGGCTGAATAACTTCAGACTCGTTGATAGCACAGGTAGAGGAATCCCTGCCGGTCCGCTTTATCTCTCACTTATGTTGAAAGGTAAACTACTTTGGGATGTTAATGAAGATGGAGAGATAAGCATTTTAGATTTGGTTCTCATTTCGCAAGACTTCGGCAAGACAGAAACCTCCAACCCACGAACTGATGTAAATAGTGATGGTAAAATCAACATCTTAGATCTTATCCTTGTCGCACAACATTTCGGTGAATCGGAAATCATGTCCACACCGACGACTATCGCAATAGAAACCATAAAGGGATTAGACCCCGCAACCGTCCAAACGTGGATAGACCAAGCACGCGCTGAAGATGATGGATCACTCACTTTCCGAAAAGGAATTGCGAACCTCGAACGGCTGCTAACAATCCTTATACCTGAAAAGACAGCACTACTTCCAAACTATCCGAATCCGTTTAATCCAGAAACATGGATACCTTATCAATTATCCGAACCAGCAGATGTGATGTTGACAATCTATGCGATAGATGGCACAGTAGTCCGCACCTTAGCGTTAGGACATAAACCTATCGGGAACTATCAGGGCAAAAGTCGCGCTGTACACTGGGACGGCAAAAACACACAAGGTGAACCTGTCGCAAGTGGTGTCTATTTCTATACACTCACCGCAGGTAACTTCACCGCCACACGCAAAATGTTAATTATGAAGTAAACGCCATTTCCACATAAAATGGTATATTCTTGGTAAAATATCTCGAATATAATGACATGAAGATGGTATGAATATACTTGACATGAGAACTATAATATAGTATCATGATTATGTCTATCATACATTTTTTCTCATTGTTGAGTTGGGCAAACAGTTTTGCCCTAAGGAGTTAAAAGCATCATTATGCCAAATGCACTATTAGTTTATCCAGAATTTCCTCCATCTTATTGGGGTTTTAAATATGCCTTGGATTTTCTTGGCAAGAGATCTTCAATGCCACCACTCGGACTGTTGACTATTGCAGGCATGTTTCCTGACAATTACAACCTCAAAGTCGTTGATATGAACGTTGAAGAGTTGACAGATACACATCTGGCTTGGGCGGATGTTGCTTTAACATCAACAATGATTGTACAGAAAACATCACTATACGATGTCGTAGAACGCTGCAATCAGGCAGATATACCCATAATTGCAGGTGGACCGCATCCCACATCCTACTATGATAATATTAAGGAAGAGTGTGATGGCACTGTGAACCATTTTCTTTTCGGTGAAGTTGAGGAGATTTTTGAAGATTTCTTGACAGATTTTGAAAGTGGTTCAGCAGATGAAGTCTACAAAGAGAAACGGAAACCGGATATAACGAAAACACCGCCTCCAAGATATGATCTGATTAACCTAAGTGCTTACGGTTCCATGGCATTGCAGTTTTCGCGTGGGTGCCCCTTCAATTGTGAATTCTGTGATATTACCAAACTGTTCGGACGTGTACCGAGAACCAAGAACAACGATCAAATGCTATCTGAATTTGAGATGTTGTATAAACTGGGATGGAAAGGGGCAATGTTTGTTGTTGATGACAATTTTATCGGTAACAAGCGAGACGCAATGCGTTTGCTGCCAGCTGTAAAAACCTGGCAAGAAGAGCGCGAGTTTCCATTTACGTTATATACGGAAGCAAGTGTAAACTTGGTCGAAATTCCTGAAATGTTAGATGCAATGAGCACGGCTGGTTTCAATATGGTCTTTCTTGGAATTGAATCACCTAACGAAGAAGCACTTATCACTACCTCAAAAGGACAAAATACAAGCAAAGAAGAAGAAGCGGGTAGTTACTTACTTAATGCCATTAGAAAGATACAACATAAAGGGATGGAGGTTACGGGGGGATTCATCATCGGACTTGATGGGGATACCGAGTTTGATTCGCATATAGACTTCATCCAAGAAGCGGGGATTCCGATGGCGATGGCAGGATTACTCACAGCACTAAAAGAAACTGACCTATGGCACAGACTCAAAATTGAAAATAGATTACTGGACGAATCAAGTGGAAATAATACCGATATGACACTGAATTTTGTGCCAGAAATGCCGCGCGAGAAACTTATTGCAGAATACCGGCGTGTGATTTCCACCCTGTATGACCCGACATTGAAAAACTATTTTGAAAGATGCTATAGAATGCTCAAACACATGCCTTATACCGCGCACAATGTCCGTTCTATAGGTATAGGGGAAGTTCGTGCTTTTATGTTGTCTATCAAGAGACAGATGTTCTCAAAGCAGGGATACGAATACATGAAATTCCTTATGAAAGTTCTGAAATTTGATCGTAGAATGTTCCCTGAAGCTGTTCGTTTAGCCGTGATGGGTTACCATTTAGAAAAGATAACGCGACATACTGTCGCTGTAGAAGATTTCAGAGCATTCTTGAATGCAGAAATGGAGTCTTTTAGAGAAAAAATCGAACAGTTTGCTGTAAAAAATGATGACAGTATGCACGAAATACAGCAATATATACAATCCCTAAGTAAGCGAGTGAAGTCAGCGTATGAATCAATTCACAAAGATTTCCGATATGCAGCCTATAATGCCCTTACCGATTTCCAGAAATCTTTTTTTGATGCCTATTTAGAAGCGGAATTTGCAGCATTCAAGAATGCAGTTGCAGTTTTCGCTAAACTGCAGACTGAAAAAATCGCTGAATTGCAAGCATACTTACGCACGCTCTTTGAACGTGTTAGTTCACAACAAGCCCAACTTCATGCTGATCTTAAGCAGAATATTCAAGATACTTTAGACGTTTTCCAAGAGTCAATTAAACGACATATTGAGCAACTCTTCGGCTCTTTGCCAATACCCCTTGAAGAACTGCAATACAACTGATGGCAATCATTTTCTGCTATGGTGCCAATTCAGATAGATAATCTCTCCTTCACCTATCCCAGTCGTACGACTCCTACACTCAATGGCATCCATGTAGATATATCTGCTGGTGACTTTGTGCTATTAACAGGTCCAACGGGTTGTGGTAAGACGACATTACTGCGTACCATCAATGGCTTGATCCCACATGCCTCTGCGGGGACACAATCGGGTTCCGTTTCTGTTGGCAATCAAAATGTTACAACGCAACCGATGTCCAAAACATGCCAACAGGTCGGGTTTCTTTTTCAAAATCCCGAGTATCAACTTTTCTGTACGACAGTTGCGGATGAGATTGCTTTTGGTCTTGAAAACATTGGTGTACCTGCCGATGCTATCAGTGATAGATTAACACTCGCGCTGGATCAGGTTAGTTTAAAAGGTTTTGAGAACAGACTCATCACAGAACTTTCCAGTGGCGAAAAACAACGCGTAGCGCTTGCGTCGATTATATCAATGAGACCCAAGGTGCTGCTACTTGATGAACCGACCAGTCATCTTGATCCTAAAGCAACCCATAGCATATTAGAAATAGTTAGAAACCTGAATACTGAAATGGGGGTTACAGTTGTATTTACTACACATAGAGTTAAGCAGGTGGAAGAGTTGTGTAATCGGGTTGTGCTAATGGACAAAGGTCAAATCTGTTTAGACCTGCCAAGATCCTCTGCATTTCAGGACCCTAAACCTTTTCAACGTTTAGGTGTGGAAATACCGAATTCAGACACTGTTAAGGAAAAACAGATTACAAATTTTTCACCATCTATTGAGTTGGGAAATCAACTTCTGAGTCTGACTAACATCTGTTATCGTTATCCAGAAAGTAAATTGGATGCTGTGAAGCGATTGAGCTGTCATATTTCTGAAGGAGAGATAATAGGGATTATGGGTGCTAATGGTTCAGGTAAAACAACGTTATTGAATCTGATGGGTGGATTATTACGACCCTCTGAGGGGGAAGTTTCAATAGTCGGTAGAGATTCGAAGAAACTCAAACTGAAGCATTTAGCGGGAACAGTAGGTATCGTCTTTCAGAATCCAGATCTATTATTGCAGGCAGCCACTGTGAAAGATGAAATTACATTTGGACCTAAGAATCTTAAACTCGCCATAGAGGATATTCAAAGCAGAGTTGAAGATGCCATAGACATTTTCATGCTAACAGAGATCGCCGATGATGTACCACATTCACTCTCACGTGGACAAAGACAACGCACAGCACTCGCAGCAGCTGCATCTCTTAAACCTAAGATATTTTTGCTTGATGAACCGACGACTGGACAGGATTTACAGAACCTTCATCGTATAATGGATGAACTTTGTCAGGCTATACGGGCAGGAAAAAAAACACTAATTTTTGCCACGCATCATCGTGAACTTACCGAACAATATGCGGATCGGGTCTTGCTACTGAAAGATGGTGAAATGCTATTTGATGGAAAACCTGCTGCTGCTTTCTTAGACAGTGCATTACTTAGAGACGCTTCACTTTCATTTTATGGTGAAGTTTAAAAATAATTACACACTTTCAACCCACGGTAGGTGCGGTTTCCTAACCGCACTGGTACAGACTGTATAATTAATTCAAAATTTTACCATAAAATGGTA
>JAJDZB010000062.1:0-69834 GCA_022824835.1 Candidatus Poribacteria bacterium
TATCTTTGACCTTGTTCTTATTTCACAAGACTTCGGTGCAGAGACTCCCGCAGACCCACGGAGCGATGTCAACGGGGATGGAATGGTCAATATCTTAGATCTTGTTTCAGTCGCATCACACTTTGGAGAGACAATCACAGCCCCTGTCCAATAAACCTACATTACGGCAGGGGTTGCCCGCATCAACATTTTAGATTGGGGAACCCTTGCCCTTTTCAAAGACCTATTGTGGACCTTTAGCCAACCATTCTTTCTAACCCTATTAGAAACGTTTCCGCGTGAAGGGAAATTTTTATGAAAACGAAGTTATTCTTATCTGTTTTTTTTATACAATTACTTATTTCAACCCTATTCTTATCCAACAGTGTTGCTCAGGATTACACAAAATGGGGTTTACCTGAAGGTGCGAAAGCGCGACTGGGAAAAGGCACTCTATCGTTTGGTGATAATATTGCATATTCTCCAGATGGCACCCGTTTAGCGGTCGCGAGTAGGATTGGCATTTGGATCTATGACGCGCAGACCTATCAAGAATTATCCCTACTCACAGGTCGTATTAATCGGGTCAATAGCGTAGCGTTCAGCCCGGATGGGCAGACACTCGCAAGTGGAAGTGTGGACGGTACGGTGTTGTTGTGGCGGACTACATCTACAACAACTACAGATCCCCAATCAGTTGACGCAAAAGGTAAACATTACACGAAGTGGGGCACGTTAAAAACTGCCGAAGTTTATCAAAACTATCCGAACCCGTTTAATCCAGAAACCTGGATACCGTATACCCTTTTTGAAACAAGTAACGTCAAGCTCTCAATCTTTGACACGAGTGGGGAATTGATAAGAGAATTCAAACTTGGTTATCAGACCCGCGGTCCAAAACGTATACATTGGGATGGTAAAAATACTGCGGGTGAAGCTGTGGCAAGTGGTATCTATTTCTATCAGTTTGAGGCTGGTAATACGAAAAGTGTGCACAAAATGTGGTTACTGAAGTAACATCAGCTCTAATTGATCAATTACCATTATTGTCTTTTCGTAGGTCGGGTAGAGGCACGAAACCCGACATGATAGGCTTAATCAAGACGTGTCGCCAGTTAATATTTTAATGGCGTGCCTCTACCCGACCTACGAAAGTGATTTGTTCTGATTTATCAAACTCACGTTAATGAAGGTAATAACCGTGTGAGTAAAACTCTCTATTTGTATTCACTATTTATAGGAGCTAATGAGTTTAATGATAAAAAAATTATCGTATTCTATCTTGATAACAATCGGTATAGCATTCGTCTTGACCAATAGCAGCGTTGCCCAAAACCTATCGCAATTGGAACTACCTGAAGGGGCGAAAGGACGACTCGTGAAAGGCAGTATCACTATAATACAGTATTCACCCGATGGCACGAAACTTGCAGTCGGAAGTGGCATTGGTATCTGGATATATGATGCACACACAGGTGAAGAACTTGACCTATACACAGGACATGCGGGGGTTGTTTGGAGCGTGTCATTCAGTCCGGATGGTAACACCATCGCAAGTGGGAGTTATGATGAGACTATCTGCCTATGGAACACACACACTGGGGAACTCATCCACACCCTCACAGAACATACGGATAGGGTCTTTAGCGTGTCATTCAGTCCGGATGGTAACACCCTCGCAAGTGGGAGTGATGATGGCACTATCCGTTTTTGGAACGCACACACCGGGGAACACATAAAGACCCTCATGAGTTGGGGACTGCATGTGTTGTTTAGTCCGGATGGCAACACGTTTGCAAGTGTGAGTGGTGGCGACATCAACCTATGGAATGCACACACATACAAACACATTAAGACCCTTAGCGGCAGTGGGAGGTATGTGTCATTCAGTCCGGATGGCAACACCATCGCAAGTTGTGGGTATGATTCCTGGGTTCGCTTATGGAACGTACACACCGGGGAGAACATACAGACTCTCAGAGGACATACGGGCAGAGTCGATAGCGTGTCGTTCAGTCCGGATGGCAACACCCTCGCGAGTGGTGGTAATAGAGTGCTGCTTTGGGAAATCACCCCTGCTGTTACAAATATCTTCCTGCCCGAAGATGTGAATGATGACGGTATCGTCGATATTGCAGATCTTGTATTAGTTGCAGCTGACTTCGGAAAAACAGGGGAAAACATCGCAGATGTCAATGGTGATGGTGAAGTCAATCGTGAAGATATCCTTGCAGTTTTAGATGTGTTAGAAGCACAAGAAACGGCGGACACAGCTGCAGCTGCGGCTGTCTCTACGGCACAAAGCCTACAGCGATGGATTGACGCTGCCAAGCAACTCAATCGGAGAGATACAAATTTTCAAAAAGGGATAGCTGTACTTGAACGGCTGTTGGCAACGTGGTACGAGGCGCAGGCTGTACCAAAACGAACAGCACTGCTTGCAAACTACCCGAACCCGTTCAATCCGGAGACGTGGATACCTTATCAATTGGCAAAGTCTGCTGATGTTAGCATCTCTATCTATGCTGTAGATGGAAAATTGATTCGAACACTTACCTTAGGCCATCTGGCTGCGGGCACCTATCAGAGCCGTAACCGTGCCGCGTATTGGGATGGTAAGAATGCGTTTGGTGAGTCTGTGGCAAGCGGTGTGTATTTCTATACACTGACTGCGGAAGATTTCTCTGAGACACGCAAGATGTTGATTGTGAAATAGTATCAAATGACCTTATAATGATTGGATTGGCCAATCCATTGGCACGTATATCAAAACCGTTTATGACACACGATATTATTGACAACCAACATGAAAAACGGATTCTATCAACAGATGCTTGTTCTCAATATTTTCAGGTAAAACGAATTCAACGTTTTGTAGATTTTTTTACAACGTCCGCTATATTGCCAGGATAGCTGCAGGTTGTCATGTTAATTGGAACATGTTCACTACGAAATCTTATTCTTTCTACATCTCCTCAAGAGCTTCATGTAGATTCACGTCTGCTCTAACCTTTCAGTTTCTCATACTTCTGTTGAAGATTCACCGATCTGTTGTATAGTCCCTCAGCAACGTCTTCGTAATCCTTGGGAGAAAATCCTTTATTGGAATGAAACGTGATTTCTTTCACCGGTTCATCCTTTTGAAAATGCCATGCACCCACCTCTTCTGGTCGTAACCAACTCGGTTGTTCATCAGTCTCTTCGTCTATCAACCCTTCAAGTATAAGGTTTCCTATTTCCTGAAGCAACCAATCACTATGCGTCGTAATTATGACCTTCACACCTGCCCGTACCAGACGCGCAAGAATAACTGCCATATCTGCTTGTGCACCGGGATGCAAGTGTGCCTCCGGTTCTTCAATGATGAGCGTATCACCGGGTTTAATACCACTTCGCAAAAGCAGCACCAATGGGGCAAGTTCAGATACCATTGACGACGATTGGGATAAACGGACACCCTCACTATTATCTGATGGTTGGTAGAGAAAAACAGGATATCTGTTTTGTGAAGGTGTTGAAATAATCTGCTCACCGATTACATCTGATTCTAATGTTTTTGATAACTTAGCGATTTTACTTTCTGACGATTTGCTTTCTTCGTATAGAATGATTTGCTGTATAAAGTCAACAATTAATCCAGATAGTGTTGGTATTTCTATCTGTTCTAACCCAGCTCGAGAAGCATTAGCCATAACCGAACTTGCTATAACTTGGTAGCTTTGCATAATACCGCTTCGAGCTGCTGGTAGGTAGTACCGATTCCTATTATTTACTGTCAGTCCGGGAAAGATTTCGGGAGAAATCTCCATTAGTTCTTCAAAATTCAGACCATCTTCTTCTGACAACCAACTATTCTCGTCAAGAAGAATCATGTCTTCATTGATAGTTCCATCTATGACAACGTCAGTATTTGTAGCTGCAATATTGAGGGCCCAAAGATCTTGTTTTTCCTCGCTTACATTTATAAACATTCTCATTTCACTGTTTTGATCTTGAGTGCCTCGTATTAATTCCGATATATTATGGAATCCAAAGCAACGCCTAAGTTCAGTATCTAAATTGTTTTGCGAAATTTCTGAATCTTTAATAGTTTTTTGTGCCAATTCACGAATCCTTTTCGGTAAATCTAAGAATTTAAAGCGTCTGTGTTTTGCCAATAATTTGTTTATTATTTCTGGTACTTCTTCATCTGTTGAAACCAAAGCAGCAGCAGCATCAGTAGGATTGTTGTGAGATTTAGAAAACATCCTGTATGATGATTTGAACAGCATCGGCAAAGGCACTCGTAAGAAACCCTCAAAAATTCCATGCAACGCATACACCAACGTAGCAAAATAGGTCTTCCCAGTATTGCTCGGACCAACAAACACTGTTAACGGACGCAAGTCTATGTTTGCTTCCGCAATAGGTCCAAAATTTTCTACTGCGATTTCAACTTTTGGGTGCTCTTGTGTGTCTTTGACTTCACTCATCATCATTTCCTCAAATAGATTCGTTTCTTTTTGTGTGCCGTTGTGACATTAGTTTATCATGCATTTAGTTGTTTATCAACAGAGTATTGAACCTGATTTACCCCAGTTTTATGTAGAGGCAAATATACATAAGGTTTTTTAGATGCTTTATGTGAGGAAGTCAATATATCTTGGTTCAGCCAAAGTTCCCAACATCACTCACGGCACATCCCACATGCGAACGGTTTTGTCAGCACTACCACTGACGAGAACTTTACCATCCGGACTGAACGCTACGCTGTAGACAAAATCCGCATGTCCTTTGAGCGTTTGAATCTCTGAACCGGTATTCGCGTTCCAAAAACGGACGGTTCTGTCGTAACCACCACTTGCGATTGTGCGGCCGTCTGAACTAAACGCTACACTGGTGACAGCTTTTGTATGCCCTTTGAGCGTTTGAATCTCTGAACCATTATTTGCGTTCCACAAACGGATGGTGCTGTCCCGGCTGCCAGTGATGATTTTGAGACCATCCGAACTGAATGCTACACTCCAGACAGTATCCGTATGCCCTGTGAGCGTGCGAATATGTGTGCCATCGTTTGCGTCCCACAAACGGACGGTTCTGTCGTAACCGCCACTTGCGATTGTGCGGCCGTCTGAACTAAACGCTACGCTGTAGACAAAATCCGTATGTCCTTTGAGCGTTTGAATCTCTGAACCGGTATTCGCGTTCCACAAACGGACGGTGTCGTCATGACCGCCACTTGTGATTGTGCGACCATCCGGACTGAACGCTACGCAGAGGACATAATCCGTATGCCCTTCAAGTGTACCTTTATAATAAGTTCTGACAGGTTCTGGACGCGGAACTATAGGTGTTGGGGAGGTGATATCCTCATCGCCCCCACACGCAACAATCATCATGGCGAGAAAAACGTTGAACATCAAAAAATATCTTTTCATTATAAACTCCTTTTGTAACCTGAAACTATTTTTATTTATTAAATCTTTGAAAACCACGGATCAATGGGTTGTATTCAGGACATATTCATTCAACGCAAACCCAGATAATTGGCGAAGATGTTGAGTTATAATAAGTCAATTTCATATTTAATTATATTATAATATAAAATTGACAGCACGTAACGGAAATAATACGTTGTTTTCAGATAAAAGTCAAGTAATTATTACAAAAAACAGGGGAATTGCTTTATATAACCCGCCAAGAAGAGGGAATATCCGTAAATTGACACTTATAGTGATTGGAGAAAGACAGCACAATCAAGGATGAATGTGCTACAGCCATGGTCTTGGGAATCGATAAATTGACGCATATAGGGGTTTAAATCCAACTATACACTGCGGAACGGAGTATTAAACTTAACAGGGGCCAAAAACATCCCATCAATGCCTCGCCTAATACCAATCCGATGAAAAAGGGTATTGCTTTACGATAAGCGTTTATACCCCCATTTCGCAGTATAATCCACTTTGTCACCATCGCAATTAATAACGGAAACCAAATTACATCCGTGGTGCCAGGGGCTACACCGATAACATATCCAGCTGGATGTAGTGGACACCAGACGAAGCGAGAACGCAGCATCATGATACCCAAATTCGCAACAAAAGTACCACCCAACACAGTAGTAGCGATCCAGTCCATCGGTTTGGGGTTTACCAACCAAGACGAAAGAAAATTGTACGTATCCGCACCACCCGCATGAATCTGTTCTGAACCTGCTGCGACTCCTTCCCGGTATATTGCATAAGGATAGAGTATCAGACTTGACAAGATACCGATAAGACTTGCGATGATCAGAACCGTGAACATCGTTCTATTTCGGATATTCGTTCTTTCCGCAAGTTTGAACGCTTCCAACTGGTCTGGCATAGGGTGTGTACGGAATGATGCATAACTGGCACCACTAAGCCAATTCAACAGCGATAGCATCGTAAGGTTCCCCGCACGAAGTCTTCGTGTACCGAGTAGCGAAATCATCATGTACTGAGGGGTAAGATAGCCGATAGCATGGATTGGCGGTCCGAGTTCTGCACGCATCCGAGTTAAACCGACGACGATCAGTAAGTATATACCTATAAAAACAGAAAATGCCCATAACGACATACCACCACGTATGCAGAGTATAGCAAGCAAAAATAGTGATAATCCCAGTGTAATCAATGTGCTGCGATATGAAATACCTTCATTCTGTGTTCCTGAACGAGTCGGACGAATTGCCTGAGAAAAAACGAATGCAAAGTGTTTACGACCATGCCAACATGCAATCGCAAGTAACGCAAGTAAAGCACCGGCTCCCTGTTCACCTAAAAAAGGGTAACCTGCAACCTTAGACATGCCTGATGCACTGCCAAAAATCAGCTGTACCTTCTTCATCAGATAGAAAAAAGTGCATGAAAATGCTAAGTCCAACGGAAGGATAAATGAGAAACCTATAAGATAGGGATGAAACCTCAGGGGTGTACTCCCTATTGCATTCCAAGGCTTTTGTGTAAAATAGATATTGAGATTATATTCCCTAACGGGAATAGTCGGTAAGACAGGAAAAAAATACTGTAGTCCGTTAAGTAGATTTATCCCTAGGGCTATGCCAAAACCGATCCAAAGAAGACGACTCTTAAAGATACGACGATTTGAGACTACCTCAAGCGGAATCTGGATAATTGGGTAGGCAAGTTTCTCATTTTCTATCCACTGTTTGCGAATGAGCGATGTTAAACAGAGGAAAATCAGCATCAATAGGAAGATAACTGCTGACCAAGAAAGAATTGGAACTATCCAATACTGTAAATACCCACCTGTAAAGAAGTTCGTGTTTCCTTCATAGAAATCGTTAACTGTTCTCGGATCCTTGACAACAAGCCAGTCGGGCAGATGGTGAAAAAGGAGTGCTTCCCAATCATTTTCCGCTGTAGCAAAGCGATAAGCATACGGTATAAGTCCCATCAGACGAGGTATACAGTCATGTCCAGAAAAGGCACTCCCCACCGCAAGCATACTATAGACAACAACCAGATCACGTTTCGTCAGGGCAGCAAACGGAGCAAAACTTCTTATCCACAAATTCAGAACTGTTATAACAAAAATACCGAACATGACATTTACTGACATCGCTACTGTCGTTAGATGAGCCGTGTGCCAGATCATCTCAATATAAGCAATCCAGTAACTGTTGGCAATAATAAGAATAGTGCCAATAAATACTGCGCGTTTTGTTATTGACTGTGAAGTCTGCAGGTCTGTCTGATTCATCATTATAGGCGGGTTATGAAATTAAGAACGGCACTCGGAGAGTGCCTATTACTATTAAGAACGGCACTCGGAGAGTGCCTACTACTATTAAAGACTGAAATTGTCAAAATAAAATGGACATATACTCTATGATATGTTATACTAAACAATCAATTGTCTGTCAAGTTCAAATTCACGGTAACCCTGTGTTACACAGTATTGCTATACCACATTCAGTAGCAGTAATTTGCAGACATAAATGTGAAGTAGGAGTTTTTACTCATGAAACTTGCTTTTGAGAAAGATGAATTGCTATATGCACTACAAATAGTTCAAGGCGTAGCAGGCGGACGTAGTACTTTGCCGATACTTTCAAACCTGCTAATACGTGCTGAAGATGGGATTATCGAATGTGCATCAACAGATTTAGAAGTTAGTATTAAGATAAGAGTATTGGGTACTATCATTGAAGAGGGTGCAATTACAGTCTCAGCAAAAAAGTTAGTAGACATCGTAAGAGAATTACCCGATAGCATGATTGAACTTTCAACAACAGCAAATTATAGACTTGACCTGATTTGTGGTGAGGGGATTTATAAGATATACGGACTTTCAGATGAAGATTTTCCTCACCTACCGTCTATTGATGAAAACGCTATTACTGTTGATGGTGACACACTCAGAAATGTAATCTACAAAACAGAATTCGCCGCATCAACAGAGGAAGTGCGATATTTATTGAATGGCTTACACTTTAATCCTAATCAGGGGAAGACAGAGGTCGTTGCAACGGATGGAATCAGACAGTTAGCATTGACATACTGCGATTTTTTAGAGAGAACTGAAGAAACCGATAGTTTCACTGTTCCTTTGAAGACAATTAAGGAAATATCAAGAACATTCGCAAATTCACAGGAGATAAAGGTAGCACTCGGTAAGAATCAACTCATACTTTCAGACAATAACGCGACACTTTCATCACGTTTGGTTGAAGGTGAATATCCAAAATATCATGAAATTATTCCCAGTTCCTTTGAAGGACGAGTGGTCGTTTCAAGAGAAGCTATCTTACAGGCAACACGTCGTGTTGCTTTACTTTCAGACCCTAAGCAGTTTGCCGTTTGTTTAGAGATAGAACCAGATGGAATTCGTGTCTCGGCGAAAGCACCCGAACTTGGGGAAGCGTATGAAACAGTTGCAGTGGAATCCGGATCCGGTTCTGTACGGATCGGTTCAGAAGCCAGAGCATTAATAGATACATTGGCACACATTGTCGCAGAAACTGTCGTTATAGAATTTTCTGGAGAGTTTTCACAGTTTACAATAAAACCTATAGGCGATGATCAACAACTTCACGTTATAATGCCTATACGTTTGGAATAGCCATATATGGTAAATTATAAAAATATGTGAACACCCGGTAGGTGCGGTTTCCTAAC
This sequence comes from Candidatus Poribacteria bacterium, assembly GCA_022824835.1. GTDB lineage: Bacteria > Poribacteria > WGA-4E > WGA-4E > WGA-3G > MSPOR6. Next base: position 9,126 of record JAJDZB010000062.1, read on the forward strand.
CAATGCAGAATACCAAACGCGTATTCTGCCGGGTATTCTCGGATCCGGTGCAGTTAGGAAACCGAACCTACCAGAGATGTAAAAGTAATTATAGATTTCGCTATATATAAAGGAGCAATGAATGGAACTTATATTTGAAAAAGATGATCTATTACATTCACTACAATTAGTACAGAGTGTTGCAGGAGGACGGAATACACTCCCAATATTGGCAAATGTCCTCATTCGCGCACAAGATGAACGCATAGAATGTTCCGCTACTGATTTAGAAGTCGGAATAAAGGTTAAAGTAGATGGTACGATCAACGAAGAAGGATCAATCACCGTCGCCGCAAAAAAGATAACTGACATCGTCAGGGAATTACCCTCCGACATGCAGGTAAAATTGGTCACAACTGCGAATGATCGTGTTGAACTCACATGTGGAACAGGTGTCTATAAAATAATTGGACTCCCAGATGATGATTTTCCAGAACTACCATCAGCTGAAGGAGAAGGTACTACGATAGATGGTGAAACGCTATGTGCAGTCATTCATAAAACAGAATTCGCAGCATCTACCGAGGAATTTAGGTATCAACTAAACGGGTTATATTTCAATCTGCTTGAAGATAAAACAGAAGTAGTCGCAACGGATATACATTATCTTGCGCTCACGCACTGTCCACCCATCAAAGCACCTGAAGATATTGATGGTTTTATTGTGCCTTTGAAAGCAGTCAAAGAAATCGCACGCACATTTGCCAATTCACCACAAGTAAAGGTTTTACCCCTCAAGAATCAGCTCCTCTTGTCAGATGAAAATGCAACCTTGACAACTCGGTTAGTTGAGGGTGAATATCAATCCTATCAAACACTCATACGAGAAACTTCACCAGGTCGGGTTGTTGTCTCAAGGGAAGCAATACTGCGAGCAACCCGTAGGGTAGCACTGCTTTCAAATCCAAAGAGTTTTGCCATCCGTTTAGAAATAGACCCTGAGAACATACAAATCTCAACTGAAACTCCCGAAGTCGGCGAGGCTCACGAAACTGTCAAGGTAGAATCTGGTACGGGAACTGTGAAGATTGGGTTGGATGCAAACAGACTCACAGAGATCTTTACACATGTTGAATCAGAATCTGTGATCATTGAGTTTTCAGGTGAGTTTGAGTTCTTTATCGTCAAACCGCAGAGTGAAGATGGACATATGTGTTTCATTGCGCCAATGCGTCTAAAAACATAAAGCGATTCTATAGATTTCAGGTAGGTAGGTTCGGTTTCCTAACCGAACCTACTTTTGATGTCCGATGGTTGAGCAACAAGAACGGCACAGCGGAGTGTGCCTACTACTATTAAGCTAATACCGTTGTGGGGCTGGTTGGGCAACCCGTATGCCTCTGTCATGTGTGAACGGAAACTTAAAATTTATCGTTTGGTAACGCTGTGCACCTTCAGGCGGTGGTGCTTTTTCAATTTCAAGAATGACAGTAAGTTCTGTCGCGTTCGGTTTTACTTGAATGAAGGGTACAAATCCTTCCACGCTCTCACCAGCATTTATACCGATCCGATGCGTCCCAACCTGTCTTTCAACAATCGGCATGCGTTTTTCCAGTAAAACTTCTTTCGCAGTTTGAAGTCCGTTGGCTGCATACAATCCTGATACCCGTCTATTAGATACAAATCGATCCTCAAGGTCTTTATAGTAGAGCCCTTCATAGACACTTTCACCTTGGTCAATTATTCTACACTTCTTAACATCAATGATGATGTGCTGCTGACGATTGTTGGTAATCTTCACATAAAACACATCGGTGTTTTCTCCTTGATTTCCAGCGGCAGCATTTTCATAGAAAGGTGAATATGAATTTCCACGATTGTATTTGTAATCAAGATCCGCACGACGCCAATAACAGATGGATACAGTTATGTCGTCAAGAGTCTTAGTTAGAATAGATTGCTTTGCCGGAATTTCAAAAGCCTGTGGATAGTCTGATACTAAAATAACATCAACAATCTTTGAGTCTTGATCCGCCTTCGGTAGTTCAATCTGTGGTTCCACCTCTGCCCATTCCGTTAAGAAATTATCCCAATTCTCCAAAGTATATCCATAGTCATCAAACGCCAATATATAAGTTAAAGCATCTGTATTTGCGATGTCTGCATCCGCGATCTTGAGTCCGACTGTCTGTAAACCGTGTTTATCAAAAACAGGTTCAGACAATTCCTTTTCAGGATTCGCGGGAACAACAACGTTCGCAGATGGATCATTGGCTAATGTCATTTCTGCATCTGCAATATTTTTGACAGGTTGAATAGGGGCTAAAGTCTTTAGCGATTGTCCACAACCTGATACCACCAAAGTTAATAAAAAGAACATTCCAACATTATACAGTTTAGGGAGTTGCCGCCGAGATTGCAGGTGTTTAGTTCGGTATTGAGTCGTACTAATACACCTCGGTGCTCTTTGGCATGATTCTGTCTGATGATTAAACCATTTCATTTATAGTATTGCCTCCTTAGATACCTTTTTATAGTGAAGTTTGAAAATAATTACACACTTTCGGACCACGGTAGGTGCGGTTTCCCAACCGCACTGGTACAGACTGTATAATTAATTCAAAAATTTACTATAGTAATCGTAACGCAGTTAGATATTTTGATAAGACCTAAATATACAATACCATATCTGCTTTTTTTCGTCAACAAGATTAAGGGAAAGAAACTACCTCAGAACTATCTAAGGATACTGAATTTGCCTATATCATTTACGATTGAATCCTTCTGTGTTGCAGCAATATGGTAGATATAGATACCAGGGGCAAGTGGAGTCCCATACTGGTTGGCACCATTCCAACGGAAAATTCCCGGTGCGAATACCTCATGATGGGACGTGTTATAAATCATCTCACCGGTTATCGTATAGATTCTAAGGAACACCTTGTCGGCAGATTGTGATGCAGATAACTGATAAGCAAATGTCATTTCAGAAGTCATTGGCCGAAACGGGTTTGGATACACCCGCGTCTGTGAAAAGGCAAAGGGTTCAGGTTCAATCTGTTCAACACTGAATTTGTATGACGCTGTATTGCTGTAATCCCCTTCGGATGATACTTTGAAATACAATATCTGTTGCGTCTTGGGTTGATATATTATCTCGTATCCGATTGCGTCTATTGCTTTCTCACCTATAGCCAGTGGCTCCCCATTTTCTGTCTGGAGCGTTAACCTGTAATCCAGTTCTACAGGAAATTCTGACAAGATAGCACGGACAGAGATGCTACCCGCAGCCACAACTTTATAATAATCTCCAGTGTCTGCTGCATCATAAATAAAGGAATAGTAAGGTTGACCATATAGGATAGGGAATGCTGTCTCTAATGTGTTGTTCGGTTCATAAGTATCGCCAAATGATACAAGTATCTGCATGACCATCCCCTCAGCACTTATATTCGTAATTGATATGCCTGATGACGTTCCATTGTTAGTACTGCTGTTTGGTAACGTCCCAGGTGTAAATGCAGTCTGACCATCATCAGCAGAATAAGCAGCACCATCAGTGACAGTATTGATGTCAATAAATCCAGGATCATCTGGTGTTATACCTAAATGTTCAGGATCGTTCGGGTCCTCTAACCATATTTGTTGTGCAGCATCGTAGCTGCCAACGGGGCGTACTTGCGTTTCATCTATATGCCAAATTAGGATGCCAGATTCCGGAAGGTAGGTGTCAAAGGTTGCACCCGAATTTTTATAGCGATTTTCTATGAGAAAGAACTCTCTATTGTGTGATGTGTCAGGTAAAGCGGAATTAATGTTGACTTGCGTTGATAAGTTTCTTGAATTTGGAATATCTATTTTGAAGAGTTTATCTGTCTTGGAGGATAGTTCAAAAGCTGGAATAGAATATTCTCCGCCACCTGTAATATTCACTGGATCAATCCAACCCAGTCGTCCATTTTCTGGACGCGCGTCAAAGTCCCATTTCAGATAACCCATAATGTGACTTGGTGCCAAACCATTTCCAACACCGAATACCTCAGGTCCTTGAAACGGACCGAATTGACCCATCAACCCCCATTTATGATCTCGCGCATCTGTAAAGTTCAAACCGTAGACATCTGGTGCCCCGAAATCATGAAAAAATTCATGGAAATATATGCCTAAGTGTGGTTTATCAAAATCAGGTTCTTCAGCTACTATGACTGCGGTGTCAACTCGAACACCGTCAAGTACAACGTTGATGTCAGGCGTTAAAATCGACCAAATATCATCGGAAACGCCTGTAGATGCTTCGTCATTCCCAGCATGTATCACGAATACATGATCAACGATCCCATCTTTATTTCTATCGTACTTAGAAAAATCCACGACGTCGTCTACTGCACGACACGCTTCAGCAATGAGTTCTTGATAACGGTTTACATGTCGTGTCCCTTCACCGTAATAGACCATCGGTTTCTTTGCGCGTATCCACTCATCACCTGCTGGTAAAACGCCCCCAGCAGGACCCGGTTGAACATCCATCTGTTGATATGAGTTCTCACGAAAATAGGTTCTTAAAGATACTCCCGATTCAGCATAGAGATAGTCATTGAATTCTGCACTTGACCTAATCCCAGGCTGGTCACTGAAATCGATTTTTAGCGCAAGCACATATTCAATTCCATCAGGCTGTAGGACTCCCTGTTCCCGCGAAATACAGCATCCATCTAAGGCTTGCATGTATTTTGCCATGCTAAGTTCGGCACTTAAACCGGTAGAACGTTTAGGAACGAATTCTCCAGTGGTAGGATCAACATCAAAATAGAGATAAGGGTTAGGGGGGGCAGCATACGTCTGTGATGTAAGTATGAAAAGAACTACAACAAAAAAGATCCGCAATACCGAAGGTTTATTAATCAAACTCACCACCACATTTCCTACATAAAATGTAAAACTGTATGTCTTCCGTATGTGCATGTTGTTTTATCAGGTCAACAGCTTGATCAGGTAATTCGGCTTCACATTTATGGCATTTGTAGAGTGAACCTATATGTTCAGGAAACTTCCTAATATCTCCCCAGATATCATTAAGCCAGTACTTAAACTCCCATGGAAATTCTGTCTCAACTGCCTTTGAAATCTCAACCGCATGGTTAATCAGTCTTTTACATTCTTCAAAAGTTGCGGGTTCATAGGGGTGGGGTTCGGTGTAGACAGGAATCGGTTTACCTTCGGAGGCAGTTTCTGGATTGAACCTGCGTGAACGTGTTAGCAGAATCTGGTCTAACAGGGTACCGGGTTCTCTCCCTTTTGACCACAGACGATAGTACCCTTTGCGTTTCACTGTAAAATAACCTGGGATCTTTTTGCCAAGGGGGTGTGTTGAGGTATCCCATATCCACCTATTCCACTTTGAGCTATCGCCAGGTTCAGCCCAAATTTTGATTGCATTTGGACCTCCCTGTTCATCCCAGGGATTAGGTTCAACATCCTCAATGCCGACCCAATATGAGTCCTGATTACCAGCTTTATAGAATGTGCGTATCCAAACATACCATCTGCCAGTTTTTGGGATGTGGACCTCATAGATTCCTCGGGCATTCCGCGGACTGTCTATTGCTTTTCCGTTAGATGCTTCTTTCTCATCTACTATTTTGATGCCGTTATCAAAATGTGTAGCGGATTCCGATTCAATGATGAGGGTATTTCTTGGGACGCGTATCAATTCCGCCTTGATCTCTTTCTCCTCTTCTTCCGCCTTTTCTAACTCTTCCTCCTTCTCCTCTATGGGGGCTTGGTCCGTTTCAATATAACTGTTTCCGAACCTTTGGCACGCGCGTTCAAACTGTTTTTCTGATAAGTTTGCATCGTAGAAACAATCTCTCACACCCTTTTTCCATAGGTCAAGTAAAACGAACATCGCCTTTAGATTGCCATCAGGACGTTTGCGTGTGCCAACGACAATGACCATCCCGGTGTCACGTGAACGGCTCACAAGGCATAGGTGGAGTGGGTACTCAGGGGGTCTGTTTTTCCTGCTGCTGACAAGAAGAGGACTATAGTATTTGCAGTGATGATCGCAACCGGGAATTTTTGCGCGTTTGGCACTACAGCAGTCAGGACAAATAATCATATTGCCGAGTGCAGGACATGCACGCTTACCATTATTAGAGCTGCAAGTTCTACACCTTTGACGTCTGGTACGTTTTCTTTTGCTGAGATGTCTCTGATGGCGCATGGTCTTCCGTCTTTCACTTTATTATAACTACTCGTCATCTATATCAACATCTATGTCAATATTGGGTGTGTTGCCATTAGCACCTGATGGGTTAACAAGTCCTGAAAGGTATTCAGCGATTTTATCCGTGACTTGAACCGCATCTATATCAGCGAAGTTAAAGAGTTCTTTCAGCATTGGTGAGATAGCACCTGTGTCAAGTAAGGCATTCACAAGACGACCCATACTGCTGCGGTCGAGACCCCCTTTGCCATCGGCACCCATGTCAAGGATCTTGATGCTATCAATTCTTTCAGCAGGTCTCATCAGTTGTTCAACAATATCTGGTGCTTCTTCAATTAATTCAAGAATAGCTTCTTGAACGAGAACACGTTGTTCAGCGACATTTCGGGCTTCATATTCAGCCATCTCACCTTGTGCTTTAGCACGCGCTTCTGACAATACCGCATCGGCGAGACGTTCTATCGGTTGTGCTTGTGCTTCTGCACCGATGATTGCAACATCGCGTTGCCATTCAGCCCCTCTTACTTGTTCGGTTGCAGTGACTTCCACTTCAGCCCCCATGCGTTCCGCTTCGGCAAGCAGCTGTTCCTTTTCTGCAAGTGCTGTGAGTTGCTGTTTATTTGCTACATCAATTTTTCTATCTTCGTCAGTGAGTGCTACCCGTAATTCTTGGTTGATGCGTGATTGTTCTACTACCAACATCTTTTCAATTTCAACAAGTTCCACTTGTCGGTTCTGGTCAATTTGCGCTGTCTCAACGACAAGGTTCTTTTCAATTTCACGTTGTTGCACCTGTTGTTCTTGAGCGAACTTAGCAGTCTGAACGACCAAGTCTCGTTCAACATCACGCAGTTGCACGCCCTCTTCCTGAGCGATGCGCGCTTTCTCTACCATCAACTGTTTCTCAATATCTCGTACTTCAACTTCCTGTTCCTGTTCGATTCTTTGCAGCTCAACAGCAAGCACCTTTTGAATTTCAGCGACTTCCACTTGTCGGTTCTGGTCAATCTGTGCTGTTTCCACGACAAGGTTCTTCTCAATTTCACGTTGTTGCACCTGTTGTTCTTGAGCGAACTTAGCAGTCTGAACGACCAAGTCTCGTTCAACATCTCGCAGTTGCACGCCCTCTTCCTGAGCGATGCGCGCTTTCTCTACCATCAACTGTTTCTCAATATCTCGTACTTCAACTTCCTGTTCCTGTGAGATCTTTTCTAACTGAACGGTGAGTTGCTGTTGGATTTCTGCAAGCTGGACGACTTTGGATTGATCAATCTGTGCTGTTTCCACGACAAGGTTCTTCTCAATTTCACGTTGTTCAACTTGTTGTTCTTGTGCAAATTTGGCAGTCTGAACAGCCAATTCTTGTTCAACTTCTCTTAATTGGACACCCTCTTCTTGTGAAATACGTGATCGCTCAATTTCCAATTTCATTTCGTTTTCACGAACTTCAATGCTTTCCTGCATCTCAAATTGGAATTTAATTGTTTCAGCGTCCCGGTCAGCGGCATAGATTGCGATATTCTTCTGTTGATCAGATTCCCCCCAAGCTCTACTCTGTTCCAATTCATATTCTTGGAGATCTTTATCAACATTAATTTGATAGATTGCGACCTCTTTTTCACGTTCAATTCGTTCTTTTTCTCGTTCTTGGTCAGCAGTGATTTCTGTAATATCTCGGATACCGATTGCATCGAACCTGTTGGTAGGATCAAACATACTGATATTTGTCTGATCTACACGTATGATTGAGACAGTATCAAGTGTCAATCCATTGTGATCCTTCAAATTACTACCGCAAGCATCTAAGACTTTATCACCAAATTCAATACGTTTTTGAAGTAGGTCTTGGATTTGACTCTCTGCTGCGACGCTTCTCAAGGCACCATCCAACATAGGTTCAATCAGTTCACGTATAGTTTCTGGTGTCATTGATTTATCACCGAGTGCCTGTGCGGCTTTTAATATATCTTCTTCTTTAGGATCAACCTTAATATAGAAAACGACTTCAACGTCGGCGCGGTTGAAATCGTTTGTAATCAAGGAATCATCAGTTTCTCTAAGCACTTCAAGTCGCATTGTATTGAGTGAAACTTCTTTTATTTCATGGATAATGGTATTAACCCAAAGTCCGCTGGTGATGCGTATTTTTTCTCTTGCCCCCCCTGTTCTGACCAAGGCTATATCTGCTTTTGGTATCCTATACCGGATAACAGATCCTACGAAGGCAGCGAGACCTCCTACGAATACGATTGCAATTACACCCATCCATTGCAAGGCATTCGCTTGGTTATCTTCACCTTCGTCCCCGCTTGCGATGAGTCTTTCATAAGCAAAATATCCGATAACACTTACGACAACAATTAAAAATATCACGGCAATTATCAGACGCATTAGTTTCTCCTATCGTAAACCATCCCGTTCAAGATTATGTCTATTGGAAAATTAATTCAGTGTTACGGTTTGATCTGTACCGTCCTCTAAGGGGTTGTCTGGGTGAGGTTTGCCATGCAAGGTTTGCTAAGTAACAGAGTGTATTTTCAATAAGTGGTTTCGCGACTGCGGTGCGATGTGCATCTCGAGTATCTATTGCAAAACCCACGTAGTAACCTTCTCCCCACTGTAAGAGGATACTGACAGCATCTTTATTATCTTCTCTAATAGCCAACTTTCGGTAACTTGGGTCATCAGTAACCCAATGATCATCCGTCACTAAATTATCAACGTTTATTTTGTGCGGCCATGTAAACATACCTGTTCTTTGGCCGTCTTCTGTAATGTGAACATTTGAATCGTTTGAATTTGTAACTGTAATTGGGTGACGATCGACTGGTAGCCAGTCACCTCTCCAGACAGGTTCAGGGTGATGAACGCCATCCGCCGGAACAATGTTGTTGTCCATCGCTGATGCCCAGACAATACCCCCTTTTCGGACGAAGTCTTTGATTTCTTCATCAGCATCTTCAACGAAATACTCACCATCATGACCAGGACCGTTCCACGTAAACCAGATAATGTCAAAATCGGATAGGGGTACACTGGAGAGTTTTATAGCATTCTGAGGGTCCCCCCGATTATCAGGATTATCGTTAATATGGACAATTGTATAGTGAAATTCCAGTCCCTCAAGCGAAGTCAAAGATTGTAATACGGCTGGCTCGCCTGTCATATTATCACTAACAACTATGAGAACTTTGAAAACACCTGATGGAACTATCTTTATGGACGATATAATATCTGAAAAAGATTGTGAATCGGGTAGAGAACGTAGATTCCTGACCGCCTTTTGAAACTCACGTGAATTTAAATCTAAGTTCAGTCTGCGTCCCTCAAAATTCACATGTTCATAGAAAATGATATGACATCCACTGAATGGAAAACTGGGGCCTCGTTGGATGCGGACAGAGGATATAGTATCATTCATACCTATCTCAAACATTGAACTCACATCACGCATAATTGTGCTGCGGCGACCGCCATAATCAATATCGCTGTATATTTCAATGATGACAGGTACAGCTCCATATTCCGGTGGTGTGGGGTGTGCCGCAGGACTGAAGCTAATAGATGAGATCGCATCTCCGAAGTTGTATGGTATTTCATGAATATTCGGGTAGAATCCAGGGGCTAAGACCAACTGTCTACCGCGAAATGTTACATGTTCGTGAAAAATCGCTTTATAGTTAGGAGACGCATTGAAGCCTGGTCCTTTGTATATCTTAACAGAAGATATTACATCTTGGGCACCGATCAAAGTGGTATTTGGTACTGATTCAATGAGCGTTATTTTTCGTCCGTGAAAGTTTACATGTTCAAAAACTTCAACGACTAACCTGGGCATACTAACCATGTTTCTGTTCCATGTATAGACTTTATGTCTATTCGATATTCTAAGACTCTATTATATCATTGATAAATTGAATTGTCAAGGAAAAAGGAAATAGAGAACTACATAAATACTTGACATTACGGAAAAAACATGCTATTTTTCTATCAGAACAGTATACATCAGTGGTTTGTTGTCATTCGTCAAAGACATTTTCAGGTATATACCCTCAGGTGTTTAGTGATGCGCCATAACAAAATTACGCTTTTATTGTGTTTTTTAGGTATCAGCGTGTTGATGGTTTACCTTCTAATGAGGATTGAGGATTCGGAAAGGAGAAAACAGGCAGCAATCATCCCAATTGATCTTCCCTATGATTGGGTTGGTATGATTAATAAGACGCCTATCCCTGAACCATCAGGGGTAACCTTTCACCCATCACGCAAAACTATTTTTATCGCTGACGACGGCGGATTCATCCATGAAATACGACAGGAAGGCACAGTTGTTCAGAAAGGAGAACTAAACGGGCGGGACCTTGAGGGAATCACAGTAGACCCAACATCAGGATGGCTCTATGCCGCAGTTGAGGAAGAGGAAGTAATATTGGAAATTGACCCACAAACACTTCACATAAGACGGGAGTTTAAAGTCAACCGCTTATTTGAAGGAAAACCCTTATTAATAGAAGGAGGAATGGGAATAGAAGCTATTACCTTCGTACCTGATACTGAACACCCAGAAGGTGGAACTTTCTGGATTGGAAACCAATCCTTTAGCCGTAAACCTAACGGTGAACCTTCAGTCGTATGTGAAGTCGTCGCACCTCTACGCACATCAGAAGCAACAGAGGCTGAAGCAATTATAATACGATTCTTTGAAATGAACCTATTGGATATTTCTGGACTTACCTACGATGCACAAGCAGATTCCCTACTGCTGATTAGTGATACAACAAACCTATTAGTTGAACTTAAACGAGACGGGACAATACTACACCGTTATCTGTTACCAGGAGATGACCAAGAAGGAATTACATTGGATGGACTCGGCTATATGTACATTGCACAGGAAAATGGACAGGTGATTAAATTGGCAGACAGTCGTCTTCGGTAGAATGCTTCAAAAATTAACTCTCACATGTATCTTGAAGTCGAAGCACAACTATACCTGGCATCAAATCTATAATGGGATTTATTGATGCATACTGTTCAGCAGTATAACCGATGTCAATCCGCCAGAGGACCTGAACATTCCCCTCATCATATAAAACACCTGTTGCAAGTACATTCCCATTATTATCTTCCAACTGAAAAGTTCTGCGGCGTTTCTCGTCCATCTTAGTGACCTTAGGATAGTTGACCTCTATTGGTCTGTCTTTACTAAAATGTGTTGGTCGGGTTGAGCGACGCGAAACCCGAAATGTAATGATTGTGTCTATCCTGTCGGGTTTCGCTTCGCTCTACCCGACCTACAATCTTTAACTTGATTCTAAAATATACTATAGTTCCACGAAATCCGCAGCTACACTATGCGGAATCACGCCTGATTTGTATCCACGCGTTAGCAATTCTTCTACAGCTTTTCTTCCGTTTTCTCCATAGTCCAACGTATAGTCATTAACATACATGCCGACAAATTTGTCAGCAAGGTCAGTTTCCATATCACGGGCGTACGTCATAGCATACTCAAGACCCAGTTCACGATGGTTCAGAGAATATTCAATGCTCTGTTTCAACAATGATGTAATCTTACGAATTTTCTCATGTCCAAGATTACGACGGATAACATTGGCACCAAGGGGTAGAGGTAATCCAGTTTCTTCATACCACCATTCACCTAAGTCCACAATCTTATGAAGTCCTTCACGGGAGTATGTCAACTGTCCTTCATGGATAATGAGTCCAGCATCTACCTCACCTTGTTGCACAGCCGCAATAATCTTGTCAAAGCGATAAGTTTCAGTTTCAACATCTGGATGAAATAGTTTCATCGTTAAGTAAGCTGTCGTCATTTCACCCGGAATTGCTATACGTTTACCTGTCAGTGATTTTATGGGTTTATCGGCAACTATTAAAGGTCCGTAATTATCACCGATGCTTGCACCACAGGGCATCAACGCGTAATCTTGAGCGACATAAGCATAAGCATGAACAGAAATCGCTGTAACCTCAAGCTCCGCATTAAGAGCCCTTTTGTTCAATGTCTCAATATCTTCTATTACATGGACAATTTCAAATTCTCCGGTCGGTATGAGGCCTTTAGCAAGGGCATAAAACATGAATGCATCATCAGAATCGGGACTATGTCCAATCCGCACTTTCTCAGTTTCAGACATTAATATATTCCTTTCTCTGTTTATGAGTATTGTGTGATTGTGTTTATTAACTATATTGTGTTATTATAAAAAACATGAAATCAAAAAAATATCTCTATCTTATTGCAATTCCAACGCAACTCAGAGAACTTGTAACCGCAGAATCTATTGCACTTACGGGTCAAGCACCAGATGCACATGGCATTACTATTTCGGATAAGTGTACTGATGCACAACGGGGTGCCTACCTAAAAAGTTGTACTGAAGTACTCTTTGAAGGTGACAATGTTGATGTACTCTGCTCAAATATCAGAAACGCGGAAATATATGCTGACGCATTTCGCGTTTCTGTCATAAAACGACCTCGCAATCAAAAACTCAATTCAATGGCATTAGCAAGTCAGATTGGTCGAGTCATTGATGGTAAACCGAACCTGTCATCACCACGCGTAGTTTTTCCAACTGTCATTACACCAGACAGAATTTGGTTTGGCCGACTACTTTCTGAATCTGACAACGTGTGGCTTAAACACAATCAACGCCCACATGTTACCTCAAGTTCTCTGCCAGCAAGATTAGCACTAACGCTTGTGAACCTTGTCGCATCACCGGGGGAACATCTTCTTGACCCCTGTTGTGGAACAGGAACGATAGTCTTGGCGGCTGCTCATAATGGTATTCAGGCGACAGGATACGATATTAACCCTCGCATGGTCGGAGCAACAACCAAGAACCTGATCCATTTTGGACTAACTGCTAACGTCGCTTTGGAAGACGCGCGAAAAATTAGGCAAACTTTCAACACTGTCGCTACTGATTTACCTTACGGGATCAGTCTCGTTAAAGATACATCTGCAGCAACAGAGATACTGGAAAATCTACGAACCTGTGCTCCTAAAGCAGGATTCATTGATACACGGGACCTCCGAAAACCACTCACAGACTTAGGGTATATCGTCGAAAATGTTATACCAGTACCAAAACTACAGCTTGTCCGACGGATATTTCTCACTTCAAACGGTGATCAATAGTCATCAATATTCTCAAAAAAATCGGTTTCCGGCATGTATTCACTATCATCAAATGCATCTTCTTCATAAGTTTCATAGTCATCTAATTCTAATAGAGAGTCCAACTCACTAAGATTGTCTATGTAGATTTTACATATCCAACCATCACCCTCCGGGGCAACATTGATGACATCAACATCTTCTTCAAGGGCATCATTTACCTCATAGATTTCCCCAGCGACAGGGGCATACAGGTAAAAATTCCCACCCGTTTCTGTTTCAATCCTTCCGATTATTTCTCCCTGTTCACATTCTTGTTCAGGAGACACATCAACATAAATGATTTCGCCATATATGAGAAGGGCACGCTCTGTTATTCCAATTGTGCCTTCTGAATCGTTAACTTCAATCCATTCATGCGTAGTTGTATATTTCACGGTGCTCAATTTATTTTCCTCCAATAAACATCACTCGCAAAGTATATCAGTTTCTGTTATACTCATACTTCTAAGTAGCTTTAGGAAAGACCCCATTTTTCTGTTTGAATGTGAATTACGATATTTGAATTAGGGTTATTATACAGAATTTTATTACCAAAAAACCATTAAAAATTTTGTCCAATAGAAAATGTATAAACTGAAGTACCTTGTGTTATGCGCAGACGCTCCTTATCAGAAACATTGGGCTTAAACTGCGGTGTACGGGAAGCGTTAATTAGAAAGTTGCCAATCCGGAACCCTAATCCTAAACAGAGACCCTCCATCACCCAAACCCTATCTTCCATCTCTACTGAAGAATCTGCTATAGTCGTAACTCGCATAACTGGTAAATAACGTTGATCAGTATCTCTAAGATATCCAATTCTACCACCAAGACGAGCACGATACCATATTTCTGCTCCAACGTTCGTTCTGATACCGTCCACAAAAGGTGGATGAAAATCTAATCCAATCCGAAGTGAAAAGTCTGTAATCTCACGTTTATAGGCAACGCCAAATATAACATCGCGGTTGATCTCATCAGGAACTGTCGAATCTGAAAATGATAGTCCGTTACTTAAATTACGAAGAACTACACCTACCTGAAGTGTCTCCCCGACTCTTTGAATCAAACCTACATTATACGAATAGCCACGACCAAAATGTTCAGTACCCGATGCATCTGTGATCTTTGAACGTATCCACTTCGCATCAATGCCGATTACTGTCCCTTCAATGAATTCTAACCCGTAACCTAACCCCGTTGCAAGATTATTTTCTGGAAAACTGTTAAAAGCTTTACCTTCATGGTTGACACGACGGAATTCTCCCTCATGTCCTGTAGAAACTGCAACACCCAAAGTCCCAAATTTGCCAAACGGAAACACCCAATTCAATGTTTCAATACCCGACGCATGATGATCATATCGACTATAATCCTCATAACTGTTACTGATATTCGGTTTAGCAACTATGGCAACCGTACGAGGAAAACGTGACATGTGAATAACATATTGATTGTCATCAATAACACCTATTCCAGCGGGATTAGTTCCAATTGCCTTAGCACCCGCTGTTGACGCAGCAAAACTTCCACCCATGCCCCGGTGTTCTGCCCCCAACATTAACTTAAGGAATCTGTCTGCATCGGATGTCATTGCAACGTCTTCCGCATGCCCGAGCGTATGAAACTGATAGAACAGACCAACCAATAGGAATAAAAGTATGTATTGTGTAGCGTAAATCCTATTCTGCAATAATCTCACCCTTTAGTTATGATTTTCAATTGATGAACACAGCATTACTTGTGCGACTGCATATTCCATAGCATGCGACATACTAACGTAGGTTGAGACAACACGAAGTTGATCCGCATGCTCCTTCACCTTACCACCTAAAACAAGGAACGGTTTTCCTAAGTCATCTGAACAGACTTCTACATCCTGCCAATACATTCCAACTGTCAAACCGGTTCCGAGTGCTTTGAAAGTCGCTTCTTTTGCAGCAAACCTCGCTGCGAGTCTTTCATAACGGGATGATGTATGACCACAATAACTTAGTTCCTGGGACGTATAGACACGTTGTTCAAACCGATCTCCCCAGCGTAACGAGAGATGTTTTATGCGCGCTATCTCAATGATATCTATGCCAATTCCCTGGATCTTTTCTTGAATCATAAGTCTATTGATTCACACTCCTTTGTACGAGAAAGAACATCTATCATCTTTACCGCACGCGAGACTGCTTTCACATCATGCACGCGCACAATATCAGCTCCCTGGACTATCGACCAACACACAGTGGCTATCGTACCTTCAACTCTATCAGTAACAGGTAAATCTAATAGTTTGCCGATAAACGACTTGCGTGAAGTGCCAATCAATATCGGTCTATTTAGTTGTTTAAATACCGATAGTTTCTTCAATATTTGTATATTTTGTTCAGTAGTTTTTCCGAAACCGATACCTGGATCTATAATGATTCTGTTAGGTTCAATACCTTTGTCTACCGACCTATCAATCCAATTTTCTAAATTATCGTAAATGTCCTTGACAACATCTTCATAGAATGGTGATTGTTGCATTGTTCTGGGTGTACCCTTCATGTGCATCAGAATTACACCTGCATCCATTTCCGATGCAACATCAGCCATCGCAGGATCTCCTTGAAGAGCGGTAATATCATTGATGATATGTGCGCCAGCTTCAAGTGCCTTCTGAGCCACCTCAGCTTTCGTTGTATCTATGGAAATTGGAATATCCAGTTGCTCAGATTTCAAGGCGCGGATGACGGGTAACACCCTATTTAATTCAACATCAATTGGAACTGGTTCTGCACCAGGACGGGACGACTCACCACCGATATCAAGAATCGTTGCACCATCTGCAACCATACTTCTGGCATGGACAATAGCAGAGTCTACCTCCAAATATGCACCACCATCTGAGAAGGAATCAGGCGTAACATTCAATACACCCATTATGTGGGTTGTGCCATCAATAACAAGATCTATATTTCGGCATTTCATGTGAGGGGTTTAGTTGGCAACTGTGGTCGGGGGCCAAGGATATCTTCAATCTCCTCGGTAATTAATGTTTCGTGTTCTAATAGTGCATCAGCGAGCAGTTTCAATCCATCAAGGTTTGTCTCTATGATCTCTTTCGCCTTTTCGTAACACTCCATAACAATGTCGTAAACGGCTTTATCAATTGCGATCGCCGTCTCTTCGCTGTAATCTTTGTGAACGGCAAGTTCTTTACCGAGGAATATCTGTTCATCTCGCCTACCGAAAGTCAGCGGTCCTAAGGGACTCATACCCCATTGGGTAACCATGCGTCGAGCAAGATGGGTTGCCTGTTCAAAATCGTTTTGTGCCCCAGTCGTCTGTTCACCAAAGATAATCTCTTCAGCAACACGACCCCCCAGAGCAAAAATAATATGTGCAAGCAAACGCTGCCTGTTCATATTATGTCGTTCTTCAAGCGGTAACATAGCCGTGACACCGAGAGCCCTACCACGCGGAACAATCGTACATTTGTAGTTCGGATCGCTTTCTGGCACAAAATGTAACATCAAGGCATGTCCTGCCTCATGAAAGGCAGTGTTACGTCTCTCTTCATCACTTATGACAAGACTACGACGTTCCGGTCCCATCAAGACGCGGTCCTTAGCTTCATCAAAACAACTCATGTCAATGTCTTCTTTATCCTGTCTCGCTGCAAGTAGAGCTGCTTCGTTAGCCATGTTTTTTAGGTCAGCACCGGAAAAACCAGGAGTTGCTTTGGCTAATATTTCCAAATTCACATCGTCAGAGAGTTTATACGGTTCTTTGGTGTGAACACCAAGAATCGCTTGTCTACCACGCACATCCGGCAAGTCTACTATAATCTGTCTGTCAAATCTGCCAGGACGTAATAAGGCGGGATCAAGAACATCAGGACGGTTTGTCGCTGCAATCAGGATTACACCTTCGGATGCTTCAAAACCCTGCATCTCAACAAGGAGTTGATTGAGAGTCTGTTCACGCTCATCGTGACCACCACCGATACCAGCACCGCGGTGACG
Organism: Candidatus Poribacteria bacterium; assembly: GCA_022824835.1. Lineage (GTDB taxonomy): Bacteria > Poribacteria > WGA-4E > WGA-4E > WGA-3G > MSPOR6. The sequence goes on from JAJDZB010000062.1 coordinate 26,524, forward strand.
ACCAACTGCATCAAGCTCATCAATGAAAATTATACAAGGCGCATTCTTCTTCCCATTTTCAAATAGGTCTCTCACCCGTGATGCACCAACACCAACAAACATCTCAACAAAATCGGAACCGCTGATAGTAAAAAACGGAACATCCGCCTCTCCCGCTACTGCTTGCGCCAACATCGTTTTACCAGTTCCAGGAGGACCAACCAACAAGACACCTTTAGGAATAGTACCACCCAATCTTTCAAACTTATCAGGTGCTTTAAGGAACTGTATTATCTCCTCTAAAGCTTCCTTCGCCTCATCCACACCAGCAACATCCTCAAAAGTAATCTTCTTACCCGTCTCGGTATGCAAACGAGCCCGGCTCTTACCGAATGAAAGCGCACGGTTGCCACTCCCTTGCATCTGACGGGAGAGGAAAATCATCAACCCAAGAAATATTAATAAAGGTACTATTGTTGTCCCAAAGACAAGCAACCACTCAGAGAAATTTGACGAAGGATCAACAGTATAAGGAATTCCTGCTTTGTCAAGTTTTTCTTGTAGTTTGTAGTCATCATTTACATCACGACTTGTCTTAAAATCACCTTTCCATTTCTCAGGTAAAAGCACATCTTTCTGGCTAAGATCTGACCTAACAACCTTTATATACCCTTCAAGAAATTTACCTTTAATCGATTCATTATCAAGGACAAGGTAACCGTCAAAATAGTTAACTTTCTCATTATCATTATCAGAAACATTAATGTAATTATGAAAGTCTGAAGTAGCTAATTGGTGTACATGGTCGCTTCGGTTGATAAGTTGATATATAGCAACAATAACAACTAACCCCAAAATAAACCACACAAACATGTTCTTTGTGTTCTTGTTCACAACCACTTGCCTCGTTTTCTAATAACATGCTTTAAGAACTATGAAAGATGCTGCAGACGATCCATACAGTAAGGAAGATACACGAATTTAGCATGCTTTAGCATTCTTCTGTAATTTTCTGCTTGTTCCAAATTCCAATTCAATTGTGTATTTTATACTTTTTCTAAATTATAACACACATTCAATCAAATATCAACTGAATTTGGCAGTTTAAGGGGTGTAAACTCATATACAACCTTAAATTAAGGCTGAATCTATGCTATAATAATTTTCATTCAGGACAGAAACTTGCTAAGAATAAAGCATATTTCGGAGGTAAAATTGAACGTACATAAAGCGATAACACAACGCCGTAGTTACCGAGGGACTTTTCAAAAACGACCCATTGATGAGGCTGATTTGGATAGAATCATTGAAGCAGCAAGATGGACGCCTTCACCCTTTAATGTTCAACCTTGGGAATTAGTCTTCATTAAAGAACAGAATGGTAAAGACATACTTGCAAATATGACTGAAAAAGCAATCAGGAAACAGTTCAAGGATACGCAATTCTTAGATGAGAACAGTCAATGGATGCGACTCAATGAAGAGGAATGGACAGAACAAGGTGATGGCGTTCTGCTAACAGACCATGTGAATCTACCGCAATTGATCCAAAATGCCCCCGAGAAATTCACTCAGCATATCCTAAGAATCCTGCTAAATTACGCAAAACCACTATCATTTTTGGGGTATATCGGATTAGGTAAATTGCCTGCACAAGATATCGCTACACAAGTTCGGGAAACACCAGTGTTACTCCTCATCACAATGAACAAACATCGGCAACCCCCAGGAGAAGGTGCTACACGATGGATGTGGTTAAGTATGGGGATGCTAATTCAAAATATACTCCTCGCAGCTACATCTATCAACATCGGTGTTCAATTCGTGAGTGCTCCTTTAGAATCTCAGAAAGACCGAATACAGATTCAGCAACATTTCAACATACCGGATTATCTTGAGGTGATAACGTTACTGAGAATGGGTTATATGAAAACTGCGGAAAGCAATTCTGTCAGATTAGAGCCTAATGCGTTCGTTCACTATGAGAAATACACAAGGCAGGAAGAAAATAAACCTAACACACATGACGGATAACCTATCACGGCAACGATTCGTTCAATTCTTCATGATATGCAAACAGCGCAGGTGTACCACCCGTATGCAGAAATATGACGACATCGTCGGTACTAAATCTACCTTCTTTGATATGATCTATCAAGCATGCCATCGCCTTTGATGTGTAAACAGGATCAAGGATGATTCCTTCTGTCCTGGCAACTAATTTGAGAGCTGCGATACCTTCAGGTGTGAGGTGTCCGTAAGCTTCACCTATATAATCATCTGTATTGATTATATCTGCATCGTTCACCATTGTATCAAGTTGGAGAATTGCAGCAGCAGAATTTGCAGCATCGCGAATTCTATTAATCTTACCTTCCCAATGTACAGGTGCACAAGCATAAGGTTTGAGTTTCAAATCAAGAGATTTTGTGCCCAATACTAAACCAGCTTGTGTGCCACCCACGGAGGACGTATAAATCCAATCCGCATCAATTCCTAATTCTGTTTGCTGTGCATGAATCTCTGCGACACACCATGTAAATGCTACTGCGGCAAGGGCTGTGGATCGCGGTGATGTTACGACATAAGGCTTTAATCCATCAGCCTTTAGTTTCTCAGCAAGATTGATTTTAAACGCCTCTAACTTCGGTCCAAATGGAACATCAACGAATTCAACATCTGCACCGGTCAAATAGTCTAATAGTACATTCCCCTGTACGACACTCTTTGGGTCGCGTGCAAGACGGAGATAACACTTCAAACCAAGTTTACTACAAGCTGCGGCAGTTTGTCTACAGTGGTTAGATTGGGAGGCAGCACCATGCACAATTGTATCAGCACCTTGGGATACACCTTCACCGATAGTAAAGGTCAACTGTCTAACCTTGTTACCTCCGAATGCTAATCCAGAACAATCCTCGCGTTTCATGAAGATTTGGGGACCACCAAGCGTTTCGGATAAACGTGGACACGCCTCTAAAGGTGTAGGAAAATGACCAATGTTAACTTGAGGGACACGCGTAATACGTTGAAGAAGATCCTGTCTGGTAAGCACAAACTACTCCGCTTGAATCACAATTGCATTTTGGACAACCCGTTTCCCATCTTTTGTCTGCAAACCTGGCAAAATGACTTCAGCCACTGTATCAGACTCCAGATCACAATTCCGTTTCTCTTTTACATCGTGATATTCAGAGGAAACCTTGGTTTTACCCGGTTCAATCGGTATGATTTCATACTCAACTAAATCAAGAAACCAATTCAACCTTGATTGAACAGAAGGTAGATCACTGTATTTAGCGACCGCAAAAAAGAGTTTGTCACGTATAAATTCAAGTAAGAACTTTTTGAAAACAGGTATTCTTACCTTTTCTGCATGCTGCTGTTCAAGTGTAGCTAACTTCTCAGAGAATCGTTTAAGGTAACTATCACAGTCTTCTTGAATGTTCATCAGATCTTGATCTGTCATCGCTGTGCGATCAGGAAACAGTGTGGGAGAGGGTGCCTGCATCCCTCTTGTCTGTTTCAACGTATGCTTCAGTTCATCTTCAATATTCTGTAGGGATTTAGCAAGCGTCTCTTTCGTGGATTCTCGCTTCAAGGCAACTTTTTTCCAAGTACTGATTTCATTGACCATGAGATTCAGAAGAAGCACTGCAGTTTCTTCTTCATTTAATGATTCAAGATCCCAATTGTCAAGAGAAATACCATAGCCATTATTGTAATCTGATTCCAACTTTTCCAGATCTGCATGGAATTTCTCATACAGACGTCTGTTACGTTGTGTATAATATTCCTTTTTCCTATTAGAGAAGGTGAATCCAAATGTTCCTGCTAATTGTCCGAAGAAACCGTTTTTCTTACCATTCGATTTAGATCCGATGGCAGGTCGGGGTGGTATGAAAGTTGCTTGATTTTGGGACACACTCTTCGGAAGAGATGGCACTTTGATCTTAAACTGTAGTTCAGTACTAACATTTGGTATATACTTACCTAAATAATGTTTTTTCTGATTAAGGAGACCCGGCATTTGTACAACAGTATTAGGTATGGATGTGTTCGGTTCATACGCTGTCTGTTTCGTAGCACTTGTCTGTTTAACCTCATTGTTTTCCGGTGTCTTACCAGCACTATTAGAACTATCAGCAAGATCCTGATGGGATGACTCATCATTTGAGAGGGGTTCTGAACGGGGCTCTTCACTGGTAACGACATCGTCCGTCTGAGTTTTTGATTGTGTTTCAATTTTTTCGTTTGCATCTTCTTTTTCTATCTGATCAGGTTCAATATTCTGTTGATGCTGTTTTCCTGAATCTGAAATCGCTTCATCTGTAGAATCATCTGCCGGTTGATTTTCTTGTATCAGTTTTAATTCCTCTAAAATCTTTTTAGTGAAAGTAGCAATTGGTTCATGATCGTCAACATAGAATGCCAATTTATATGAATGAATGACTTCTGCTGGCACGACAACGTCTTGAGCCTGTTGCGTAAGTTGGAAAGAAACCCAATTGACGCGTCCACTCAACGGTTGTTGTTGGAACATAACCCGTAAACGTCTACCCTGTTCTGCCTTATTCATTACACTCATTACAATATGAGGGCCCTTATATGCAAAACTAACGTCAATACCCCGAAAACTACCAGTAACGCTGTTAGCAGCCATCCTTAAATCTCCTCTTAATATAATCCGTGATACGCATCATGCGTTGCTGAGTCCGGATGGTAATATTGAAAATCATACTAACCTACCAAGTATGGGCAATAAAACCATCCGTAAAATCAGCAAACTTCTGAAGTTGTTTCGTTGTTTCACAAGCAATACTATCGTCCTTGAGCATACAAGATGATGGTTAAGGATTTCTCGTTAAAACACCATCTCTATATAAAAAGTTTAACGTTTACAACTAATTGTGGGTTACAGAACGCATTGCTATTACAGACAAAAAAACTCCTGAGCAAGTCATGGCAACAAGCGTTAGTATGATACATTTAACGGCGCAGGAACATTCTTCGTGTAGCAGAGAATTCCCCAGCGTTCAATGTGTAGAAGTAGATACCACTTGCAACAGGTTCGCCTTCTCTGTTTCTACCATTCCAATGCACGGAATGTTCGCCTATTTGCTGGAATCCCAATGAAATATCTATAATTAACCTTCCTTGCACATCATGAATTGACAAAGAAACATCAACGGGAATAGACAGAGAATAAGGAATCCAGGTTTCAGGATTAAACGGATTCGGGTAATTCTGAAATAGGATATTCTTTGAAGTTGATGTGGAGAGAATAGGTTGGAAGGTCGCTTGCTCATAAGATTCCTCAACAGATAAGTTAGAATCATCCGTTTGAATACGAAACATACTTAACTGAAATAGATCACAGAGATATAATGTCCCATTGTTAATAGCAAGGTCGTTCGGAGCTTGTATCTGTGTATAACGGGTGACACGTTCCATTGAACGCGTATCAATTATCTGTATGCTCTTGCTATCAAGAAGATATATATGATTCGCATTTAGCGCAACAGTAATAGGCAGTTCAGTCTCGGTAAATTCTGAAATCAATTTTGGTTGCTGCGGATTCTGTATATCTATCTGCAATAACCCACTCCTGTTATCTAAGACATACATGTAACTTTCATCAGAGGTCACATACGTAGCAGCTCCCTCAGTAGGAAAATGAGAAATTGATTGCGGACGCGTAACATCAGACATGTCAAAAATGTAGACTCCACCTTCCAGTGCCGCCACAAAAGCATATTCAGAATTACATGTAATCTTATAGGCATCACCGGAAATTTCATGTCTTGATACAATACGACTCCGCATTGGTTCACTAACATCAACTACATAGAGAGAACCTGCACACAGATAGGCATAGCCATCCTTTATCTCAATCCCCCAAACTGGATTTGATGTGTTGACATGCAACATGGTTTCCTCTGTTATCAGATTAATAATGTCCATGCCCGCATCCGTACCAACATAAGCGTGATTGTCTTCTATCTGAATACACAAGGCACCGTGGGATCCTGAAATTGTATGTATATCTTTAATCACTTGTCCCTTGTAAGGTTCCGAAAGTTCAACGATCTTTAATCCACCTATGCCATTTGCAATACCAACAAGTGTTTTCGCACCATCGGTATGAACGTCAAGAGCATAAGGGTTTCCGTTTGCAACGAAATTGTTTAACCAGATTGGCATTTCAGGCTTTGAAACATCAAGTGTCTGTATACCCCCCTTACCATCTGCAATATAGGCATAAGTCTTTTTATCTGAATTTGAATACAGTAATGCTACATCTTTAGCACTGCCGGTTGTAAGGTGTGAAGATATTAACCGGGGCGTTTGAACGTTACTTACATCAACAATCTGCAGTCCTGCATGTTGATCCGTCAAGTAAAGCAGACCTTCAAAGAACTTCACTGATGAAGTGATACCGGGGGTATTTAATCTCGATACAAGTTGTGGGTTCAGGAGAGAACCCATATCTATGATGCTTAAATCCCTTGACACCGTTAAGGCATATTTTCCAAAGATCTCAAAATCCAGCATAAGTAGTGGAATCGTAGCATCAACTAAATAACCACCAAGTGGATCGGAAGATAATATGTAAAGTCCTTGTGCATTATCACTCAGATAGACAGTCCCTTGTTCATTTGTCGTAACATTGAATGGGGTGCCTGCCGTTCTAAAAGTGTGGCGGGGATGCGGATTATTGATATTGACTATATCATTTTGATTGAATACCAGCAATCCCCGTACTGCATCAACGGCATAAAGTTCATCATTCGCTACATGAACATCACGTGCATCTTGAAAACCACCAAGTGTTTTTACAATTCTCGGAGATTCTATCTTTTCAGTATCAATAACCTGAACTCCAGCTTCACCGTCTGCGATAAAAGCTGTGTCCCCATCAATAGCAAGTGCCTGTGCTTCACCTGGTGTTGCGATTTCTCCAACACGTATTGGAGATGGGTTTAACGCGAATATCTCCAGTCCCCATTTGCTCGTAGTAAAGGCGGTTCCATCCTGAATTACAATAGAATTGTAGCTGCTTGAAAGATGAATTTGAGACATCGGTTCAATCTTAGGAAAACGGTTAGATATGATATGTGATGACCCTATACCGTCATCTATACTAAATGGTTGTGAATTGATTCTGTTGAGATAGTCAAGTGATATCGGACTCAAAGTGGTGAAGGGTTCCTCTAATTCTATCCGAGATATCTTATCCAATTCTTCAATATCCGTACCTTCACCCGTTGTTCCCGTTCTGGCAACATAACGGAAACTCTGAGCGTTTTCAGATGTGACAATTAGCAGCATTTGACCATTACGATCCAAGTTACTGATTGTTATCTCATGGGTAGGCACAAATTCTGCATCATCTAATGCAGATACTAATGGAATTGGTGTGACGATTAGTGAGCTTGCGTTCGGTGGGAGATACGCGACATTCGTGTGAAGTCTTGATTGTGAATTGGCGATCAATGAAAGATGTAGGGTTTCAGGAAGATTCTGTAATAGAATATATTGAGTACCCCAATTCTCTATCGGTATATAGTTTGAAGTCGTGGGATATCTTGTAATACGAGGTATAGAAGCAGTAACCCTCCGGTTTCGTAGATTCTGATATCCATATTCGTTTCCGCGAGCAGTGTTATTATACCAATTTGCGATCCCCCATTTCAGAAAGACATCTACGATATGCTTCTGCTCACCTAAAGTCAAAGAAATAGCTGAAAGACCTAAGACATCTTCATCTGCAAGTGTGCGAATAAAGTTAATACCCCCATGTTTTTCGTAAAGATATAAGAGGAGTAAAAACGCGCCACCATAGTAGGTGTCTGTTGTGTTTTCTGTGATTAATGATATACGTGGATTCGCGAGATAATTATCTACGAATAAATTGTGAACTGTACCGTAGACACCCCATTCGACTAATGAAGCAATACCCTCTTCTAACCAACGTTGGTCTGTCGTTCCGCCATTCTGATACCAATTGACTAAATGTGCCAATTCGTGTGTCAGACTGCTGAAAAATGTATGTCGGGAACGTTCTCTAAACTGGAAGATATCCATGTAGAGTATATCGCGACGATTGCTATTTGGAGAGGTAGGGTTCAGGTCTTGCGGTGCAAAATAGCCGCCGTAATCCTGTCCAGATTCATTCATACCGACATCATGAAACAGTATTGTGATCCTATTGTCACGATCTAAACCGGGTTTCAATTCTGAACCCATCCAATGCTGAACTTTTGGATAAATATTAGTGTCAAATGTATCCGCAACAACTCTCGCAGTTGCTTCAGATAGCATATTTTCGTGTTCGGTATCAATGAATATGTAACAATGAATGCCTACTGCTATACAGGTAGCATTGATTGATGCTTCTGGTATGTGAACAAAGAAACGTTGCGTTTGACCTACTCTTGCAGGTGCTGCAGGTGCAGATGCTACTTGCGCTGCATTCACCTGATTCGGATTTTGACTCAGCTGTGTATCCTTAATCAGCAACGGTGTGCCGCATTGCCAGTGATCAGCGTGAAGCGAGCCGCTAAGAATGCAAAACCATCCGATTAAAACAATGCATCCGATTCTTACGGTTGTATTGTGAGTAATAGAAGATGCATGCATATCAGAATCCTATAGAAGATTTTACTTGAAGTCATCACAATTTTCCTTGTCAAATGTGGTAGAAAGTTATATACTCAAATAGTGTTGCGTGACTTCATAACAGACTAACGTTTCAAATTCTACATTTAAGTCGGTAGGTTCTGTTTCCTAACCAATGCAGAATACCAAACGCGTATTCTGCCGGATCTTTCGCGAAAACCTTTATGAACGCAAGTTGAACAAAGCCGGTTCGGTTAGGAAACCGAACATACCGACCTGGGAAAATCTGATTTATCAAACTCACGTTCTTGTAAAATGAATAACAAACCTTTTGAATACATTGAACATACGGCTGATGCGGGGATGTGTGTCACTGGAGATACACTGAAATCGCTTTTTAACAACGCAGCACAAGGTCTATTTGAAATGATGGCTGTCGTTGATACAATTGATGAAACAACATCGATTGATTTAAAGATTAATGCTGATTCTATAGAATACTTGCTCGTTGCGTGGTTAGACGAATTGGTATTTCAACATGAAACTGCTGAACTCTTCTTTAAACGGACTGAAATAGCGCGTATAAACGATTCTGAAATAATTGCTACAGCCTACGGTGAACCAACAGATTTTGACAAACATGTTGTCTATACCGAAATAAAAGCGGTTACGTATCATCAGTTGTATGTCAAACAGAACCCGAACGGTATTTGGGAAGCACAAGTAATTTTTGATCTTTGATTTTCATAGACATCCTTGGTCATCCAACGTGCTACTGTTTCTGCTCAATCCGAAGCAACTGGTTCGGTTTGACATCAGTTATGACCTGTACCTCGTCTCCTAACCAGTGCACCTCAATTTTCTTGATATGTGTATCTTTCTTTATGCCAAAGAATGCTGTTAGTTCGCTCTGTGAACAGTAACTTGATCCGCTTTTTATTGTCCGTGTTTGCGTGCCAGTAGTTGAGGTAATTCGGATACGCGTCCCGATACCGTTACGGTTACTATTGCTTCCCACAAGTTGTATTTTAATCCAATTGTTGCTATTTCCGCCATCATTGCGAAACAGGTGTGCGGGTCCATTGGATGTCGTGGTCAATATATCAATATCTCCATCGTTGTCTATGTCACCATAAGCTGCACCTCTACCAACGATAGGTGTTGCTAAATCCTGTCCCACTTTATTGATAACATCAACAAACTTTCCTCCGGATATATTGTGAAATAGGTGAGGGGACTGGGCATACCTAACTTCACTCTGCACGCTGTTTATGTCATTCTCAACATGTCCATTCGCCGTGAAGATGTCAAGGTTACCATCCAGGTCAAAATCAAAAAAGAAACATCCAAAAGTGAGGGTTAGAAGACTTGAATTGCCGAGTTGTGCGATAGGTGCATCGTCAATAAAGAAATCACCTTCGTTGTGATACAAGTTTAACATTTCGTTTGAGAAATTACCAATAATCAAACTTTCCCTACCACTCAAGTCGTAGTCAGCTGCATCAACCCCCATAGCTCCAGTCGCAACTCCACTCTCATTGTATGCAACGCCTGTCAACATACCGACTTCAGAAAACTTACCATCTCCGTTGTTCTGATACAACTTGTTCGGTTGTGTATCATTTGCCTCAAAAATGTCTGGTAACCCATCCTGATTATAGTCCAGTATGCAAACCCCTAACGACTTGCTGAATTGATCATACAAGCCAACGATGCGCGAAACATCTACAAAAGTACCATCACCTCGATTACGGAAGAGTTTACTTGCTTGTCCTGTATACGATTCAGGGGTACAGTATGACTTATTTTTTCCATCAAGTGTACAGAATATGTCAGTTTCTATTGTCCATTCAACATAGTTTGCAACATAAATGTCAAGAAACCCATCAAGGTTATAGTCAAACCATGCACAACTTGTACCAAATCCTTGATTGTCAATTCCTGCTATTTCAGTCACATCCAGAAAAGAACCGTCACCTTTATTTTCAAACAATTTATCTGCGTTTAGGCAACTCAGATAGATATCATCATCACCGTCATTGTCGTAGTCAGCGATAGCGACTCCCATGCCGTATAGGGGAATATCCAAACCTGCATCAATCGTTACATCAGTAAATGTTCCATCTTGATTATTTCGGTATAGAGCTAAAGTTTGTCGTTTTCCGGTAGGATGTCCATCCCAATCCTTCCCATTTACCAAAATGATGTCTTGCCATCCATCTGCGTTGTAATCGAGAAAAGCACATCCCGACCCCATAGTTTCGGGTAGATATTTTTTGCCAAAAGCACCGTTATTATGAACGAAGTCTATATTCGCTTCTTCGGTGATTTCTGTGAATTGCGGTAAAGTGTCAGCAGCAATACAAACTGTACTGATAAAACAGCAGATAAAAACACAGCGGACGAAAAAGAAACGTATATGTGAAATGCGTATATTTGTCATATTTATGGGGGACATGTCATTTTAGAAAACCGTTGTATTGGCACTACTACTTAGTCAACATACTTTCGTAGGTCGCGATTCGGAGATCGCTCCTACAGAATCTTTTGTATTGTAGGAGGGAACTCCGATTCCCGACTATTTTGTGCCATCAAAAGACACTTGACTAAGCACTACTCCCACCTGATGGATCGTTCACGATACACTGATCTTCGGAATCAGCATAAGGACAGATATAACAGTGTTCAAGGTGCTTTCTGTTTTCACCCTTTTGTAGTAACTTTATCTGTTTATGCCAGAAATTCATAATATCATCTAATTCTGTTCTGTTGAAGTGTTTCTGTTGATAACCGTTATTTTCTGTAAAGTAAAAAGTAATGATTATCCTGTCTTCACTCGGATTACTGCTGAAGAAAAGATATGCCAATAGTTGCATTTCTGGTGTGCAACTTGCAGTATCATGTAATTCAGCCATCTTGAAATTTACTATATGCCAGTTTCCTGAATGATCTTGAAATATCCTATTCATTCTACCAGAGATGATGTGTCCATTCGTCTTGGCATGAATCTGTTGATTGAAGTTTGACTTTTCTGCAGATAGCATCGTGGCAGAGATATCAGAATTCAGATAGTTTTCAATATGACGTCGGAGTGTGCTTCTTGCAGTCGACTCTGTCCTATTATTCATTATATCAGGATTAGTCTCCAGAACTTTGTTAATCTGACTCTCAATTTCTGCTGAATCCAATCTTTGGTCAATATGAGATAACGTACGTTGAATCGCGTTGTCTAAATCGGAACTATCCTCGGCAAATATACCTTTCTCTAATGGTGGCATCCGGAGAACATTACTTAATTGATACCTGAGTTGACAACGTGCAAAGTTCGCGAGTTCCTCAACAGTGAATGACGAATCGAACTCTGCTGGTTTCAATGTCCCAACAGGTTGTTTAGGAAAACTAACACCTGCATCTCCATCAACATGCACATCATCAGCGGTAACCTCAAGTTGTCTGATAATCGGTATTTTGAGATGAAAATCGCTACGGGTATTCATGCCATCACGGTAAAAAACTAATGTATCAGAAATTTCTTTTAATTCGTCCCCTTCATTGATTTCAAGAAGTTCATGCAATGTTTTCAAAGTGTTTTCTGCTTTATCCTTCTCTTTTAGTGTTCCTGATAGAATTAGACGATTCTTTGCCCTGGTAATAGCGACATAAAGGAGCCGTTTCTTTTCAGCTTCATCTTTTTCTTTAGCAGTATCCTTCATCAACTGAACAATCTCTGGTGAACTTTGGTCATAATCTTGACTAGGCGTAAGTGGTTTGAACCCGATTCCGAGTTTCTCATCAATGAATGGTTCTCTTGCATCTTGTCCTTGTCGGTTTAGACATGGAAGTATCACTATAGGATACTCTTTTCCTTTAGCTGCATGAATAGTCATGATTTTAACTGAGTCGCTGCCCTCTTCAATTGGTGCGTCTCCTTCACGGGGTTCGTCGGTAATCAGTATGTCTAAATATTCAATGAAATCTGTTAGGGGTGGTCTGTTTTCCTGTGCTTCAAAATTCCGCGCTATGTCCAATAATTTTTGATAGTTTGCCCATCTCTGTTCTCCTTTGCTACCCGTCTTAAGTGTTCCAATCAATCCGGTTTCATTAACAATAGTTAGGATAAGCTGATTTACTGGCAAACGATGGGCAACCTTATGGTGTTCTTTTAGAATAGTAACTGCGGTTTTGAGTTTATCTACCTTTTTATCATAGTCTTGGTTAACATAGTTCTGTGTCTTAAGCCAAAAACCATCTCCTTTTTGTAGTGATATTTCAAACAGTTCGTTATCAGAAATACCAAAGGCAGGACCTCGTAGAATTCCTATGAGAGACAAACCATTTACATCTGGTGCATTCAGGAAGTTGAGGTAATTCCATATATCATAGATTTCCTGGCGTTGATAGAATCCGATACCGCCCGAAGTTAGGTAAGGGATCCCCGCCAGATGAAGGGCATTCTCAATATCCGGTAAATGTCTTCGGGCGCGTATCAGAATAGCGATGTCACCATACTTAACTGGTTTGCCATTATCTCTATTGTCTTGGTCGCTATGCGGATCCTCATTACTTACAATATCCTTAATATATTGTGCCAAGAGTGTAAATTCATTTGCATGCTCACTATCCTTCTGACCAAGTATGATTTCAACTACACCCTCCTCGTTGTTAGTTTTTCCAACATTTAAGGGGTCATAGATTACTTCAAAGTCATTTTCCTTTTCATCCCCCATCAGTCGTGCGAAAAGGTAGTTGACAAATCCTACACTATTTTGTAATGAACGGAAATTCTCTTTCAGGTGTATATCTTTTCCCTCCATGCTGACTATTTTTTCTTTTGTTCTTTCAAATACTCTAACATCAGCATCTCTAAATCCGTATATGCTCTGTTTAGGATCGCCGACGACAAACAGATTTCCTCTTTCTAATTCATCTGTCAGTAACATCACCAGTTCATACTGTAGCTCGTTCGTATCCTGAAATTCGTCTACCATATAGAACTTATACTGATTTAATAGTTTCTGTCTAATTCTATTGTTGTTTTTGAGCAGGTCTCGTGTATAAATCTGTAAGTCAGCAAAGTCAAGTTTACTTTGGGAGAGTTTTGTTGATTGGTAATCTTGTAATACTCTCTGATACAGCGTTAGCAGGTCGCGGGTGATACTTAAAAGTAAAAAATCATCTGAATCAACATCATTACAATCAACCGTAGGTGCTTCTTTAATTCTTCTTGCAACTGAAACTAAGAACTCAATTTCATATTCATAACCAGTTGTGTCATTTCTAAGTCCGATAAAATCTCTTGTTGCGATTTTATTTTCTTTAGTCGTTATCAATTTTGCAATTTCAGTGAGATAACTAAATACATCAGGACGATTTTTATATAATTCTTGTAGAGAAGCGAAATCTGATGTCAGAAAATCAACTCTATCAGCATTCTTACCTCTTGCAATGCTTTGAATACGCTGTAAGCAGTCAATGAACTCCACTATTTCAACAGATGACGGCAAGACATCTTGAAATGCTTGTTCCCATTCGGCAGGAAGGCTTTCAATTGCTGAATCTGAATAGACAGTATCTAACAGATGCTTCATCACATCGCGTTTATCCACCAGCGAGATTAGCATTTCAACGAGTGTTGCAACATCAGTAAAACTCTGTAGACAACGTTCAAGCTCTTTGCGATGTCTATCCTCAGTATCTGTTGCAATTTCCTGCAGTGTATCCTTAATTGTTTGTTTTAGGAGTAGTTTCTTTTCAATACCTTCCAGAACTCCGAAATTTGCTGGGACACCCGCTTGAAAAGGATTCTCTTTCAAAATACGAGAACAGAAGGCATGAAAGGTGGAAATGGGGGCAGAATGCATCTTCTCAAGGTGTCTATCCCGAATATCTGCATATTTAGATTTACGCATTTCCTTAATGATACGTCCCTTCATTTCAGCAGCAGCTTTTTCAGTAAAGGTGATAGCAGCAATCTGATCTGGATTGATATCCTCTCTCAACTTTAAAATATTGAGATAGCGGTCAACCAGTACGGTTGTCTTTCCAGAGCCCGCCCCAGCTGTTACACAGATGTGATTATCAATGCCTAATGCTTCAGTTTGATTCGGTGTTAGGTTCATGATGCGTATAGAGAAGGTTAGTCGTTTTTAGGTAATGGAATTACTGCATTGGGTGAAAGTGAAATATTGATGGTATCATGAGTCACTCCGGTTTTAGCACCGGGATCATGTATGATGGCTTTTAATTTTAGAGAATCTGATAAGATCAGTTCGTACTCTTCAACTCTACCGAGATAGGTTACTGCTCCAATTTCAGCTGAAAATGTATTAATTCCAGTATTACCGTTGAGATGAATTGTCTCTGGTCGTATGGAACAACTCACCTCTTGTCCGGGACTGAAGTCGTGGTATATCCGTTCCGAATAGAGCGTACCAATAGGTGTTTCAATAGTCGCGTTACCGTCAGAGATGTTCTGTATATTCCCGGTAATAAAGTTCGTTTCACCGACAAAACTTGCCACGAATGCATCTGATGGAGACTGATAAATTTCCCTCGGACTTCCCACTTGAACGAACACGCCGTCTTTCATGATAGCCATTCTGTCAGCCATAGAGATAGCCTCGATCTGGTCATGGGTGACATAAATCGTTGTGATTTGCGTTCTTTTGTGTATCTCTCTTATTTCATCACGTAGGTTCTGTCGCAGTGCAGCATCCAAATTACTCAACGGTTCATCAAGCAACAAGACACTCGGTTCTATCACTAATGCACGTGCAAGTGCAATACGTTGCTGCTGTCCACCAGAGAGTGTATTGACAGGTCTATCCCGGTATTCAACCATCTGGACCATCTCAAGTACAGATTGGATTTTTTCTTCTCGTTCGGATTTACCCATTTTACGTAATACCAAACCGTAAGCTACGTTCTCTGCGACAGTCATGTGGGGCCACAATGCATAGTTCTGGAAAACCATACCCGTATTTCGCTGATGTGGTGGCACATTGTTCATTTCCATACCGTCAAACTTTAACACACCAGCATCTGGACGATAGAAGCCTGCTATCACTCGTAGCAGTGTCGATTTACCACAACCTGAAGGTCCTAATAAGAAAAACAGTTCTCCGGGGGAGATTGTCAAGGACACATCATTCACGGCGATAGTCGTGTCAAAAGATTTTGTAATGCGATTTAATTCTACACTTATGGACATATATAGTTAAACCTATAATTAACGTGAGTTTGATAAATCAGAACAAATAACTTACGTAGGTTGGGTTGAGGCACGAAACCCAACATGTATTGTTCTATAATGGGTCAAGATGTTGGGTTTCGTTCCTCAACCCAACCTACGTAAGTCAAGATGTTGGGTTTCGTTCCTCAACCCAACCTACGTAAGTTATTTGTTCTGATTTATCAAACTCACGTTACTATAGCAGATTCCATTACCTTTGCTACCTCAGATGCAGTTTCTATTAACAACTCCTGTTCCATTCCATACAATGTGCGGACATCAAACCAAAGCTGGTCTGCTTCAATCCGACCAATCACTGGCGTGCTACCGAGTCTAAAATACTTAGCAAGTTTATCTACGCTTACTGTTTGGGGTGTTAACATAACGGCAATACTCGGTAGTGTTTCGACTGGAAGTGAACCACTGCCTATTTCAGCTTGGGTTTCTGACACGTGAACTGAAATTGTCTTTTCGAAAATAACTTTGAGTCTGTCCGCAATGTGTACCGCAATCGTAAGCAATTCATCCATAGAACGTGTGTACCGATTAACCATAGGGAACTTATCAGGAATTGTGTCAACATACAGATAATCTTGTAAAGTTGCGGAGAGAGCTGCAATCGTGAGTTTATCAATGCGTAATGCACGCATAAGCGGATTTTTGCGTATCTTCTGGATCCATTCTTCCTTGCCAACAATGATACCTGCTTGGGGTCCCCCTAAGAGTTTATCTCCACTAAATGTTACAATATCAACACCGTATGAAACCCTTTCAGCAACAACAGGTTCATAAGGGAGTTGATATTGGGATAGATCAATCAATGCCCCACTACCTAAATCTTCCATGGTCGTAATACCGTGTTCTTTACCGAGTTGTGTCAATTCATCCATCTCTGGAGTAGACGTAAAACCTACGATTTTATAGTTGCTTGGATGTACTTTCAGTATCAGTGCGGTGTTTTCGTTTATTGCATTTGCATAGTCCCGCAGATGCGTACGGTTTGTTGTACCGACTTCTTTGAGAATTGCCCCGCTGGCAGTCATCACATCAGGAATGCGGAAAGCCCCTCCAATTTCTATCAGTTCTCCACGGGATACGATTACCTCTTTTCCTTGTGCTACCGTTTGCAATGCAATTAAGACTGCTGCAGCATTATTATTGACAACTGTAGATGCTTCACACCCGGTCAATTCTTTTAGTAATGGTTCAGTAATTCGGTCTCTGTGTCCCCGTTTCCCAGTTTCTAAGTCATACTCTAAATTGACATAATTCTGCGCAGCACTTTGAAGGCTTTGAATTGCTGTTTCGGTGAGTAATGATCTTCCGAGATTCGTATGTGTAACAGTCCCTGTTGCGTTTACAACACTACGTAGAATGGGTCGTGTCCGTTCCTCAATTTGTTTACGTGCTAAAGTTACATATTCAGATGAAGTAGGCAGAACAAAATTGTCCTCCCCATTTAGTATTTTGTCTCTAAGTTCAGAAACGACTGCCCGCAATGCATCAGTCAGTAGGTTTCTTGAATACGATGCCTGTAGTTCCTGCATCTCAGGCAATGACTGTAGCTTCTCGATTGAAGGGAGAGCTTGGAGAGTGCTTTTGTCTGTGTTATTTTGGTTTTTTTTTGAATCCAATTTTCTATCCAGAATTCGGCAGTAAATTAATCTTCCGCAGTTTGAGTTATTCTAACTTATGGGAAATTTTATCAAATGCATCTGCAAATGTCAACTCTTATTCCAAATTCCAAATCACCTATGTTGACAACTGCTAAATAATAATGTTATAATCACTTTACAATTTTCATTATAGTAAATTATGTAAATAAGTTTACATATATTCTGTAGGAGCGATCTCCGAATCGCGACGCAACCCCTAATAGTCGGGAATCGGAGTTCCCTCCTACTCAGATGTAAAGTTAATTGTAGAATCCACTATAAACCCATGACAATAAAGAGATTGAAGAATCTCACGGAGAAATAAAACATGAAATCATACAGGCAGATAGTAGAGGAGGCAAAAACGGAAATTCCAGAAGTATCTGTTACCGATGTGAAAGCAGAACAGGATGATGGAAAAGACTTTGTACTTCTGGATGTGCGTGATGAAGATGAATATCGCGCCGGATATATCCCTGATGCTGTGCACGTAACACGCGGTATGCTGGAGTTTTCTGTTGAGGATTACATCCCTGATCGAGATCAAAAAGTTATCGTTTACTGTGCTGCAGGACTACGTTCACTGCTCGCCGCCAAATCGCTGCAAGAAATGGGATATACGGATACAGTTTCAATGGCTGGTGGCTACAGAGATTGGAGTGCAGCTGGATTTCCAACGACTCAAGACAAACAGATGTCACACGAGCAACTGGACAGATATAGTCGACATTTTATGCTGACAGAAGTCGGTGAACGCGGACAAGCAAAACTACTTGATGCGAAGGTCTTACTCGTTGGGGCAGGCGGATTAGGTTCACCTGCAGGTGTGTATCTTGGGGCTGCAGGTGTTGGTCATCTTGGTTTGATTGACTCAGATGTCGTGGAATTAAGCAACCTTCAACGTCAGATACTACATCGCACAGAAGCAGTCGGCACACCGAAAGTTCAATCCGCAACGACTACGATTAAGTCTCTAAATCCAGATGTTGAGATAACACCTTACAATCTAAGATTGACAGCTGATAATGTTGAGGAGATATTCTCGGAATATGATCTGATAGTTGATGGTTGTGATAATTTCGCGACCCGTTTCCTCGTCAACGATGCTGCGGTGCTTATGAATAAACCGGTAGTGCATGGTAGTATTTTCCAGTTTGAAGGACAGGTCACACTTTTCAAACCGAATGAAGGTCCGTGCTACCGATGCATGTATCCCACACCGCCGCCACCCGGCATGGTGCCGAGCTGAAGCGAGGCTGGTGTCCTGGGCGTGCTCCCAGGCGTAATCGGTGTGATGATGGCGACTGAAGCGATTAAGTATATTATCGGCATTGGTGAACCGCTTATCGGCAGACTTATCCTATATGATGCGTTAAGTATGACCTATCGTGAAATGAAAGTGCCTCGTGATGAGAATTGCCCGCTTTGTGGGAAGAATCCGAGTATAACCCAACTCATTGATGATTATGATGCTGCAGCGGAAAACCCCGAAACTTTTGCCCCTGCTGCTGATTGATAAAAATGAAAGGGTCTGTAAAGTTCTGGTTACTTGTCTGAACCAGGATTGACCAGGATTATCAGGATTTCACCAGGATAAGACAAAGAAATAAAACACACAATGTTTCTCATTTTCAGAAAAAGAAAATACGAGAAGATACATCTTATCCTGGTAAAATCCCGAAAATCCTATAATCCCGGTTCAGACAAACAGAGTGCAAAAACTTTACACACCCAATGAAAGGGAGAATGGCACAATCTGGAAGAATGTACTACAATAAAGAAGAACTCAATAAACTTGTTTAGGAGATGACTGTCAAAAAGAGAGGAGGCTTGCCTATGCCGAAAAAACCTATAAACCATTATGAGCATGCCGACAAACTACCCAACAACCCAACCCAAGAACTGAGCGGTTTTGCTGAAGATGATGACTTTGCTCCCACACGTTACCCGCGCGATGTTGCACTTGACCCGCAATTAGTTTGGAAAGGTAAAGACCAACAGAACGATAATGACCTTGAGGTACAAGCCGTTCCAATCTACATACAGGAGCATATCCAACCGCAAGCCATAATTGAGGTACTTCGCGCGCAACAGCAGAAAGAGGAAGACCAGATAGCAACGCTTTTTGATGGATTCAACGACCTTGACTTTGACCAGAAAATTGAGTTTTACCAACACGAACAGAATTGGCATAACCGCTTTATCTTAGGCGATTCGCTGGCAGTGATGAATTCCCTGGCAGAAAAAGAGGGATTCAAAAATAGTGTGCAGATGATCTATTTTGATCCACCTTACGGCATTAAGTTCAGTAGCAACTGGCAAGTTAGCACTCGAAGACGTGATGTCAATGATACAAAGGCAGAAGACGTTACACCGCAACCTGAACAAGTAAAGGCATTCCGTGATACATGGGAACTCGGTATACATTCCTATCTTGCTTACCTACGTGACCGTCTCATAGTGGCTCGCGAATTGCTTACTGAGAGTGGTAGTATCTTTGTGCAGATTAGTGATGAAAACGTTCATTTTGTTCGGTGCTTGTTAGATGAGGTGTTTGGTGAAAGAAACTTCGTTTCCACAATAACATGGACACGAGGTACTGTTACCTCAGCAGCTGGACTCGCTTCTGTATCTGATTACCTTTTGTGGTATGCGAAAGAAAAGGAACAGATGAAGTATCATCAGCTTTATTTTCAATGGGATGAGCGAAAACCAGATCCGCTTCTTGGGAATTATGCTTATGTTGAATTACCAGATGGAAATTGTCGAGGTATGACAAAGCAAGAAAAGAACAATCCTGCTTTATTACCTGAAAGGAGTCGTCGGTTTGCAACATATCGAATTACTTCCCAAACGGGTGGTAGTGCTAACTATGAGTATGAATTTGAAGGTAAACTTTTCACTCCTGCAAACGGAAGAGGGTGGAGTACGAGTCGAGAAGGATTAGACCGGCTAGCTAAGCAAAAAAGATTAACCGGAACAGGGCTATTGCTGTATTATATTCGTTATGCGGGCGATTTTCCAGGACGTGCCATAACTAACATGTGGACAGACACCGGACAAGGGCGCGCTGGAAAAAGTTATGTTGTGGAAACTAATCCCAAAGTCATTCAACGTTGCGTACTCATGACAACAGATCCAGGGGATCTCGTCCTTGATCCAACCTGCGGCAGCGGTACTACCCCTTATGTTGCAGAGGAATGGGGAAGACGTTGGATAACAGTAGATACGTCACGCGTCGCGCTTGCATTAGCACGCACTCGCCTCATGTCTGCTAAATATCCTTACTATCGTCTTGAAGATGCAGACGATATCAAGCAAGGTTTTTCATATAAAACAGCACCGTATGTCAGTCTTTCAGACATGGCAAATAACACTGATATTGACGATATCTATGCAGAGTATGCAGAGAAGTTAGATCCGCTCCGTGCCGAAATGAACGAACTTTTTGAAGAAAATTGGGAAGAATGGGAGGTGCCAACTGAAACTGATACGGAATGGGACAAAACATTTCAGAAACTGCATCGTAAATGGCTTGAACTTAAACGCGAACGCCAATTGGATATGGATGTCTCCACCGCAAAACGCGCTAAAAGTGAGACGCTATACGATCAACCACATCAAGACAGAAAACGGATACGTGTAACAGGTCCCTTTACGATGGAGAGTTTATCTCCACACCTTGTTCCAGACTCTTCGGATGCAGAAAGTGATACAATAGAAAAAGTTTCTCCAGAGAATGCACAAGATTACCATAAACATATTTTAGAGCATCTCAAAACAGCGGGGGTGCAAAATCGGCTTAAGGAAGATCGCATCACCTTTGATTGGTTAGAGGAACATCCCGGTGAGTGGCTTCATGCTGAAGGTGTCCGGACAGACAAAGACGAAAAAGTCCAGAACATCGCAATTAGCATCGGACCGCAATATGATACTGTGGGTCCGCAATGGATACGGGAAGCTGCGAAAGAGGCTGTGCGTAAACTTGCTAAGTACGACCTGCTCATTGTTGCAGGATTCGCCTTTGAGGGTTACACCGCTGATAAAGGCACACAGATAGGAAGTTTACCGATTCTACCTGTCAAAATTAGTCCTGAGTTGATGGTGCGTGAGCTCAAAAATACGGGTGAGGGCAATCTGTTTATGGTATTCGGAGAACCTGACGTGGAGATTGTAGAGAATGAAGATGGCACAATCTCTGTTCAACTCTTAGGTGTAGATGTGTATGATCCTGGGAAGGGATTGCTCCGTTCTGACACGCCGAAGGACATCGCGTGTTGGTTCATTGATACTGCTTACAATGGCGAGGCGTTTTTTGTGCGGCATGCCTACTTCACAGGTGAAAACGAACCTTATAAGCAGCTGCAAAAAGCACTAAAAGCGGAAATCAACGAGGAGGCGTGGGAGGCACTTTATCGCACAGAGAGTCTGCCGTTTGCCAAACCTGAATCTGGTAAAATTGCGGTGAAGGTTATCAATCACTATGGCGATGAGGTGATGAAGGAGTATAAGGTTTAGTTTATATTGTAGGTTGGTTTTCGGGCGAAGCCCAACACTCAACGGTTTTACACGTTCAAGATGTTGGGTTTCACTGTGTTTCAACCCAACCTACGCGAACTTTATCTTTGTATTTGTAGGTTGGGTTGAGGAACGAAACCCAACATGCAACGGGTTTATTGTGCGATGAAGTTTTGTGGGTTGGGTTGAGTTTGCGAAATTCATAGTCGTCAATTTTAGAATTTTCAATCCTGTTCGAGTGGTTTCTATTCCTCTTGTAGGTTGGGTTGAGGCACGAAACCCAATATGCAACGGGTTTTTACATGTTCAAGATGTTGGGTTTCACTGTGTTTCAACCCAACCTACGCGAACTTTATCTTTGTATTTGTAGGTTGGGTTGAGGAACGAAACCCAACACATTATTGAAAATATAGGTTATGTGTATGAGATATCGTCGGTCAAAAATCAAGGGGGGAACATACTTCTTTACACTTGCCACTTACAATCGTAGACGTTTCCTTTGTATTCCAGATAACGTAAATTTACTAAGGCAAGCCTTTCGATATACGATGCAGCGGCATCCTATGAAAATCAATGCTTTCGTCCTGCTCCCTGATCACCTGCACAGTATCTGGACTTTGCCCGAAAATGATGCCGATTATTCAATGCGGTGGGGGTTAATCAAAAGTTACTTCAGTCGTCATTGCCAAAACAGGTATGAAGATGTTATATCAAAATCACGCCAAAGTAAACAGGAACGAGCATTTTGGCAGCGTAGATTTTGGGAACATACCATTCGAGATGATAAAGATTTTACGAAACATGTCGAGTACATTCACTACAATCCGGTCAAACATGGTTTGGTGAAATCCCCAAAAGATTGGAAATACTCAAGTTTTCATAATTATGTGCAAGCTGGATTATATAACATATTGTGGGGATCAAGTGGTGAGGTTTCGTTTGATTTGGATGTTGGTTATGAATGAAAAGCATCATGTGTTGGGTAGGGTTATTTAGTTAGTCTTGTAGGTCGGGTAGAGCACCAGCGAAATCCGACAAGACCCGTACATGTCTGCATAAAAATGGAAAGCATCATTTGTTGGGTTTCGCAAGCTCAACCCAACCTACGGGCTGCTAATCTTGCAAATCCTATTTCGGACAAAATAGCAATCAACACGGAGGCAGGGAAAATGATTACACATATACGGATGAAAAACTTCAAATCAACGTGCAAAAAATGATGAAGATCGAGGAGGAATAGGAGCAATAATGTCAAAAGTTACCATAGATAACCCCGTAATCAACAGTCCGTTTGAAGAACCGCAACGACACCACAAATTTACACCACGCGGAATTACTGAAGAGGTTGCTGAGGGTAGACGAGAAAGTGAATACTTTATCCCGATGCCGAAACCGAAAAAACAGCCACAGGCGAATCAAACGCAGCTTTTTCCTGACCCAGAAGTTCGGGAGGCAAACGCGTTTATTAACAGAGTGCGCGCCCAAGTAACAGCGTGGCGTAATAGCGGTTATCCTGGCGTAACGCCAACAACAAGGCGTTTGCTTGAGCATTGGAACAATCCCGATAACGAACCGCGCCTCTTTTTCTGTCAGCGCGAAGCAGTGGAAACCGCTATCTATCTCAATGAATGTGAAAACAGAAACCGCAGCGATTCGTTCCATAGACAACTTCTGACTGCGAACAACGAAGCGAACCCTGACTTATACCGAGTTGCATTCAAGATGGCAACAGGTTCCGGTAAGACGGTAGTTATGGGAATGCTTATTGTATATCACACCTTGAACAAAAGAGCGAATCCCCGAAGCGAACGTTATGCTGATGCATTTCTCATCGTCACACCTGGCGTAACAATTCGTGATCGATTGCAGGTGCTCCATCCTGAAAATTCTGAAAACGACTACAAAAAAATGAAGTTACTGCCACCCGGGGATTTTGATACGTTATGTCAAGCGAAAATTGTGATTACAAACTATCACGCTTTTCAGACACGGAAAAAAGAAAAATTGAGCAAAGTAAGCGAACAGGTTCTCGGGAAAGAGAGTGCAAAGAATTTCATAGAAACACCTGATGAGATGGTTACGAGAGTCTGTCGCAGTCTTGGTAGAAAGAGAAACATAATTGTCCTGAATGACGAGGCACATCACTGTTTCCATCGAAAAAACGATAAGGAATCTGAGTTAACGCAGGACAACCCGCGTTTATGGATAAGTGGACTTGACGCTGTAAAAGCAAAACTCGGTATAAAAACTGTTTACGATTTATCCGCTACACCATTCTTCCTGGGCAATTCGGGTTATTCAACCACTACGCAGAGTGGAAAGAAACTCAAAGAAGGTGTTCTGTTTCCGTGGGTCGTGTCCGATTTTGCGTTGATAGATGCGATCGAAAGCGGTATTGCAAAGGTGCCGCGCGTGCCTGTTGCAGACGATACAATGGCAAGGGATCCGATTTATCGCCGCCTGTGGGATACTATTCGTACTAAACTTACAGGTATTTCTACGGATGGAGAACCGGAGCTACCACAAGAATTAGAGGCAGCACTCCAAAGTCTTTATACCAATTACGAAAAGGCTTATGATTTATGGCAGAAAGATCAACACGGATTGACACCGCCTGTCATGATCGTCGTTTGCAATAATACAAAGGTATCCAAACTCGTTTATGATTGGATTGCGGGTTGGGAGAAACTGACTGCCGATGGAGAAAAGGTAATTGTCAAAGGAAATTTGCCGATTTTCAACAATGAGGAGAACGGGGAGTGGAGTGAAAAGTTAAGCACACTACTAATTGATAGCAAACAGTTGGAATCTGGTGAGGCATTAAAAGGCGAGTTTAAAAAAGCCTCCAAAACACAGATTGAACAGTTCATGCACAAGATGAACGTAGAGAAAGTTACAGATGAGGACCTATTACGCGAAGTGCTGAACACTGTCGGCAAGAAGGATAAACTTGGCGAAAAGATTAAATGTGTTGTTTCAGTGTCAATGTTGAGTGAAGGTTGGGATGCAAGGCGAGTAACGCATATTCTTGGTGTACGTGCCTTTAGCACGCAACTGCTCTGTGAACAAGTCGTTGGGAGAGGTCTACGTCGCTCAACTTATGATTTTGAAAAGACGACAATTAAAGTCAATGACAATGAGATAGAATTAGAAACATTTCCACCAGAATACGCTGAAGTGTATGGGGTGCCGTTCTCATTTATTCCCGCCACTGGTAGTGGAAGAGCGATACAACCTAATCCTGTAACAGAAGTTAAGGCATTGCCTGAAAGAAAAGCGAAGTGTGAAATCACATTTCCGAGAATTGCTGGATATCGTCCTTGCTTACCTTATGAAAAGTTGGATGCCACTTTTACTGAAGATTCTCATTATGAGCTTTCTACAGCAGAGATTCCGTCACGTATAGAAATTGAAGCAATTACGGGTACGGTAATAGAAGTTGAATCCCCTTTTCTGAAGAAGTTTCGACAGCAAGAAACCGAGTTTTACCTTACCAAAGTGCTTATGGATAATTACTTATGTGACACTGAGAAAGATGCGAAATGGTGGCTTTTCCCAGAATTGCTTCGTATCACGCGCCGATGGATGAAGGACTGTGTTACCTATAAAGACAACACACATCCCCAGTTTTTTCATGTTGGCGAAATTGCCCGAAAGGCTGCATTTCGGATTCACATGGGGATTCTTAACGCAGAAAAACGATCCGAAGGAGCAGATTCAGAAGACACTGCTTCAGAGAAGACGTTCCTTCCGATTTTTGCTCAATCTTCTCATCTAAAAGGCCGTACAGGCTCAACGTCAGATGTCCTATTTGAAACCTCACGTCCCACATGGGAAACAAAACCGGACAAATGCCACATTTCGCATGTTGTTGCTGACACGGACTCATGGGAACAGAAAACCGCACAAGCACTGGAACAGATGGATGAAGTAATTGCCTATGTCAAGAATCACTATTTAGATTTTACGATTCCCTACATCGATCACAACGGCGAAAGACGGCAATATGTACCTGACTTTATCGTCCGTATTAGAAGCGGAGAGAGCGATTCCACGGATGGAATTGTGAACCTAATTCTTGAGGTCTCGGGAATGCCGAGGGAAGATAAAGTGCAAAAGGTCAACACGATCAAAAATATGTGGTTACCAGCAGTGAACGGGTGTGGTGAGTTTGGAAAATGGGAATTTCTTGAAATCACGGATCCGTGGAACATTCAGAACAGTATTCGTCAGTTTTTGAAACAAAATGCGTCATAAATACCGCCACATAGTCCTACTTTCACCTGTTCTATTCTGGTTAATCATCTTCTTCATTCTTCCGCTTATCTCCATATTCATCTTTAGTTTTCTGGAGCGGGATACCTATGGTGGCATAAGATGGATCTTCACCTTTGAAAACTATCTACGGTTTTTTGATGGAGTCTATCTTAAAACGTTCTGGCGTTCAGTGTCAACCGCATTCGTGTGTACTGCAATATGTCTACTGGTAGGTTACCCGTTCGCGTATTATCTGGCATGCTACCGACCGAAATGGCGAAATGTGTTGTTAATTCTTGTCGTAGTGCCTTTCCTTACGAACTTCCTTATACGCACGTATGCATGGATTTTGATCTTACGGACAGAAGGTCTGCTAAATAATTTTCTCACATTTCTCATACCTGGTATTCAACCTTTAGAACTTCTCAATACACCCATAGCGGTTCAGATTGGCTTGATTTACGGTTATTTGCCGTTTATGATTCTTCCACTGTATGCAGCATTGGAACAGTTGGATATGTCTTTAATAGATGCAGCGAAAGATTTAGGTGCATCACCCCGTCATGCTTTCTGGCATATCACGTTACCTCTCAGCCTCCCCGGTATTCTTGCGGGTTCAATGTTGGTGTTTATTCCGACAGTCGGAGCATTCCTAACACCCGACTTGCTTGGTGGCGGAAAGGTGAATTACATAGGGAATGTGATTGAGGGACAGTTCAAATCTTCACGTGATTATCCATTCGGTTCTGCACTCTCTTTCATGTTGATGGTTATAGTCACAGCCGGCACAGTTCTCTACTTTCGAGCATTACGGGATAGTGATCCTGCAGAGAATTGATAAATCAGAACAAATAACTTACAACGCATATTGCATTTAATTATCAAATTCACGTTATGAAACGACTCTTGCAGTTCAACATCGTCATCGTGTTCCTTTTTCTCTATATTCCGATATTAGTTGTTGTCGTCTTTTCGTTCAATAGCGGAAATCAGATTGCGGTTTGGGAAGGTTTCTCACTTGAATGGTATGGGAAGATGTTTAAGAATCGTGATGTATTGGATGCCTGCAAATACAGTCTTATCATTGCGGGGTTAGCAACGCTTATCTCAACGATAATTGGCACTGCAGCTGCATTGGCTCTCGAAAAACATAGATTCTTGCTGCGTTCAGCTGTCATCCGATTATTGTATCTTCCGCTCATTATTCCAGATATTGTGTTAGCGATTGCGCTGCTGATGTTTTACAATAATGTAAATATCCCCCTTGGATTAACTTCGGTTATATTAGCACATGTCGTGTTCAATGTTGCTTATGTTACCATAGTGGTGCGTGCGCGTTTGCAGGGATATGATTATACGGTAGAGGAAGCTGCGCTTGATCTGGGTGCAAACGAATGGCAGACGTTCTGGCGAATTACATTTCCGCTCATTGCGCCCGGTATTGTTGGCGGGGCACTACTGGCATTTACGTTGTCAATAGACGACTTTGTTATCACATTCTTCACTACAGGTGTCGGGAAAACAACGTTATCTGTATATATCTATTCAAGCATTAAGTTTGGACTCACACCTGAACTCAATGCAATTTCGTCAGTGTTGTTAGTCAATTCTATTGTGTTTGTGTTACTCTTTGTAGGGTTTCGTGGGAAAACCAGACAGGGACTGTAGAGTTCCTTGCATTAAATATGACAATGGTATGACAAGATAAACAATTGCCAAGGTGCGGGAATTATGCTATAATCATTATGAAGTTTGAGTTTTAAATTGGTGAATATTTTATTTTTCCCAGACTCGGTAGGTGCGGCTTAGGAGCTTAATGTCAAAGACTTTAGACATCCAAGAACAAGAAATACTTCATGCTTGAAGCGGTATCATATCTTGAGACACTTGATGAAACGAAAGCACAGCAAAGACGCAAGGCATTTATCTATTTAGTTTTACTAATCTTGAACCGACGACCAGTTAGTGAACACAAAGAATTGCTAACGCTTCTTGATAAGCATGCACATGATTTGGAGGTAGAAAACATGGCAAAATCAATCATGGACATAAGGTTTGAAGAAGGTGAAAAAAGAGGTGAAAAAAGAGGTGAAACGCGTGCAAAACGCGAAGCCATCATAAAACTACTGGAACTAAAGTTTGATAATGTTCCCGTTTCCGTTAGACAGAAAATTAACAGAATACGAGACCTCTCCCGCCTCAATTCACTTTTTGAGAAAGCCGCAACTATTGATTCACTTGATGTTTTTGATGAATAAAAGTAAGTCTATGAAAATTCAAAAGCTACAATTTTATGTTCAAATCCTCTTTTTGTTGAGTTTATTGTGCTTTGTATCAGCATGTGAAACTGAAAACTTGTTGAATCTTGACGCAGAAACTCTGGAGATTACGCTAAAAGCAGATACACAAATGCTCAATATCGGGGACACGACTACCATCACCGCAACAGTTGACTATTCTGGTGATGCATCGGCGTTAGATTTCATGTGGAACGTAAGCAACGGTAGAATAGTAGGGGACGGAAACAGCGTTGTTTATGTTGCTCCTGAGTCGGCTGGTACTAACACTATTACACTTGAAGTTACGGATGGGAATGTATCCGATAGACAACAAATACGGATTGAAGTCGATATTGGACACGCTATTATTGCTACACCGAATCGATATTGGCAAGGAAATACCTTCACGCAGACCTTATCATATAGTTTGAAAGTTGATGAAATCTTTCGTGAGAATATAAAGCTTCGGTATGAGATACTACAAGATACGGCACGCGCTGGGGCATTCTTGAGTATTGCTATCAACGGTATATCAGTTGGTCAGGACAAAACGATAGGTGCAGTCCAACCTAATGAACCACAGATGATTGGAGATGAAATTGATGTCTCCTCAGTTATCACTGTACCTGGTAATTATGAACTAACACTGACGTTAGATATCGTGAATGTTATGGAAGATGCTTGGCTGTTACGAAAACTAACAATAATTGGTGTTGAAGGCACGTTGACTGAGATAAGGTAAGATTGTGGAGATCGCTTGTGTATGAGATTAATCAAACACATCTGATAGTTGACCTGTTGGATATTAAAGAAAATGCTGAATCATTAAAAATATATACAGATGGTAAACTTATTGCGGTTGTGAAAGCGGATGCTTATGGACACGGTGTTATTCCTGTTGCCGAGACATTAACACCAGTTGTTGATATGTTTGCCGTCGCAACTGTAGAAGAGGCTATTGAACTCCGTCAAGCAGACATCAGTAAACCTATCCTAATTCTTTACACACCAATGCCTGAATATACTGAGGATATTCTGCTCCACGAATTGACTCCTGCTATTGATAATTGGGATTTGGCTATTCGTCTAAATGATATGTCAGAAAAGGGCGACATATTAGCAAAACATACACCAGATGGTAAAATTAGAGTCCATGTTGATGTCAATACAGGGATGAATCGTAGCGGAGTCTGTTACACAGAAGCGCGTGAATTCATTGAACGACTCAGATCATTACCGAATATTGAAGTAGAAGGGATTTTCACACACTTTGCAACTGCACACGAAGAAGATAAAAGGTTCGCACACGTCCAGCTAAATAGGTTTTACCCTCTGTTAACAATTAAGCCACGTATTCCTATCGTACATACAGCAAACAGTGCTGCTACACTTGAAATTCCAGATTCTCGTTTTAATGCTTTGCGTCCAGGATTGAGTCTGTACGGTATCTATCCCGGTGAAAAAAAAGTATTACCCTTGTATCCTGCCCTTACTTGGAAAACACATGTTCATTGGATTGATGAAATTGAAGCGGGTGAAGGTGTAAGTTATGGATTAGAATATAAGGCACTGCATCCAATCCGTATCGCGGGATTGCGTGTCGGGTTCGGGGATGGGTATCCGCGCGCATTGTCTGGAATCGGTGAAGTTTTGATAAATGGAAAACGACGTTCGATTCTTGGACGTATCTGTATGGATAGTATGGTTGTTAAGTTAGAGGAATCTGATTATGTAAGAATCGGAAGCGAAGTTGTACTCTTAGGAAAACAGGGTGAAGAAGAGATAAGTATTGAGGAGTTAGCAGAAAAAGCGAATACTATTCCTTATGAGATACTAACTCGGATTGGCAAACGCGTCCAACGTATCTATAAACCGTAATGTGAAATTGTAAAGACAATATATCCATCATTTTATTATGCTTTTTGAACTTAACAACGTATCCGTAACTTTCGGTACAACTATCGCACTTGATGATCTGTCAATAGAAATAGCATCAGGTGGAGCAATCGGCCTCCTGGGCCCTAACGGTGCAGGAAAAAGCACGTTGATAAAGATGCTACTCGGATTTGTAAAACCAACGCGTGGAACAGCAAAGGTTTTTGATATGGAGGTGGAAACAGAACAGGTCAATATTCGGGAACGCGTCGGATATATGCCTGAAGATGATTGTTTAATTCCAACGATGAATGCTGTTCAATTGGTCGCTTATGCTGGACAACTCTGCGGTATGCCATTTCGCGATGCCATGCAACGCGCACACGAAGTCTTGTATTATGTCGGTGTAGATGAAGAACGTTACCGTCCCATAAGCGGGTATTCTGCTGGGATGCGTCAACGGGTAAAGTTTGCACAGGCATTGGTGCACGACCCTAAATTATTGCTACTTGACGAACCAACAAATGGTATGGATACAAACGGGAGAGAGGAGATGCTGCTGCTCGTAAAAGATATATCAGCGGATAAAGGTATAGATGTTTTATTGTCTTCACATCTATTACCTGATGTTGAATCTACATGCCAGACGGTATTAGGTCTTTCAAACGGGAGCCTTGCGGTCCAAGGTAAGATTGATGAACTCAGAAAGAAAGATATTAGAGCATTCGACCTGAAAATAATAGGAGACCGCAATGACTATGTAGCTGCATTACAACGGCATCAGTATCAGACAGAATTACGACCAGATGGACATGTACTTGTAACCACAGAAATGCCAAACAGTACAGACGGGGATTTATTCTTTAAGATCGCTCATGAAACGGGTGTCCAACTGCGGCAATTGGTTGAAGTACAACATTCCTTAGAAGACATTTTTGCTGAAGTTATGTATGAGTAGTGACCTGGGTCAGACACCATGGCTATAGCAGGTCCCGAGCATCCGGTAAAGTTGAAACAGCAAACAGCATTTACGGTTTCGGCAGTGTATACAAACCACGTTTGATCTTTACAATTTCACCTGATTCTACCATGCGCGTGAGTTTTGTATTTATTGCTTTCGGATGTCCCTCAATTGCCTCAACGATTTCGGGTGTTGTCATTTCCCCATCGGCGAGAAGTTCAAGAATCTGAATGCGGAAAGAAACACGGGCAAGTGCTCCGCCCCTCATTCTCCGCAACACTCGGTTCGCCTGCCTTGTTGAGCATCCCAATATTCTCTCTACCTCTCTTCTTGGGGTTTCAGTCGTCATATTGTCGCGCTCTGCCTCAAAACGTTCGCGTGTCGCTATCGCCTCGGACAGTTTGTCTAACCCACCAGCTACATCTAAATCTTCCCAGTCAAATAGTACGGTTTCAGGTCTGTCAGTGATTTCAGGTATTCGGAAGCTCGTACCTAACATAATTTTCTTATTTGCTATACGGTTCAACTGAGCAAGTTCTATAATCTCTGTGAGTATACGTGAGATCGTTATTTCGTAAACACTCTGGATCCGTGCGTCATTGTAACGATGGGATTGAAGCTCCATTGCATAATTGAGAGGGTCTTCATCGTTTCCGAACAACATCTGATTCCGTTTCAAAATGGCACGTGGCACCATTTCGGGTATGCCGACTATCCATAAGACCTGTGCTTCTTCAAATTCGGATTCCAGTCCTTTTATTTGTCGATGCGTTGTCAAGAAACAGACGTTCTCATGATTCATAATTTCCTTAAACTGTTGAATTACGGGAACATCGGCTATAATCCCATGTTTAATATTTGGGTCCCTTTCAATTTCAGCTTGGATTCTCCATAAAATGTGTTGTCCAATCTGAGAAATCCCGAAGATATCCCAAGTGTTGTCGGTATCAACAATTGCCCTTTGTGGATAGATACTGTTGCGAATTTGAAAAATGTGGTTTCCTGCAACCCATGCCACCGGTTGTGGACGAATTCTCTCAATTTCCTCACCTAAAAAAATTCGTTGTAGATGTTCGTTAGCAACGGGTGCGGTGACCAGAAGGCGTTTGATACTCGGGTGTAGCACAGGTGGCATCCAGAACTGTAGTATTTCGTCCTCCCATCGCATCGGTGCATCAGCATCTCGCGTGTAATGTGTAAAGAAACATTTGAGTTGATGCCATAACGTCCAATTCGGATCCTGACAGACCCTCGGAAACGTCTCAATGTTTTCAACAGTTGCAGTATCTAAGATACCGAGTCTGATGGCATTCGCTATTGATATCAAGATATTATTGTCTTCGTCAGGCACAAAAGTGTTGAGCTGAAGAAATGGCAGGTTTTGTGTTGCCAGTTTGTCCGCAGCTGCAGTATCCAAAGGTATATAAGCGGAGATTCCTTGATCAAACAGTATTGTAAAACGTGCTAATTCCGATCCGGTTTCTTTATCAGTCACGCCTCGCTCGATTATTCTGCCTCTCACAGTGAAGTGGCACATCTGTTGAATGATATCTTCTTCCAACCATTCAAACATCTGTATCACTGTGCGGAGCCGTCTGATGAAATAGTCATGGGTCTTATTTCTGATTTCTAATGCATTCAATAGCACTATGGCAAAGTTCCCTAAAGCAGCACCCTGCCAGTTGATGATCCATTCCTTCAACACGGTTTTTGAGAGTTTACATTCAAGGAACAGTGTGTGATCTCTGGCGGCATTGATGACACAGACCCGTTGTGTTCCATCTTGCGTTTCAAGCAGTTGTTCAACTATTTTTGCGTAATGTGGGTCTAAAAGCAGCCGATGCCTCTCTGTTATTTGCAGTTTGGCAGTTTGTAATGTAGCGTATTGCGATAAATAGCCGCGTTCCTGACATGCTGTATAGACAGGGCACTGTGGACAGATACTTTCGTTCGGATTCCCGCCTTTTCTCTCAAGTGCTCTACACCGTTCAGCATCTTCACAGACATTTCCCCGTTGAAAGGGAGTTGCCATACGTTCTTCAACAGGTATGTCTTTCACCTGATTCCACAGGTACATTCGGTGCCGCCAGCGTGCGACGGTACCCAAATTTCGCTTTTGAAAAAATTGTTCTGCTTCTATTGCCAGCTCAGCATATTGCATGTTTAAACAGATCGTCTCGCCATGTTGCAGCAGGGATTCCACTTCAGCGTATTTTTCTGAGTCTATTTCGGGAATAAGTCCAAGAACGCGCACATTCCTATCAAAAGCACGTTGCACCTGAATGCCGATTTCTTCACGGGTATTATCAATTTTTTCGGTGGGGTCTGATTTCTGTAATACTGGACGCGGACGTTTTATTGCCAACGGACTGAGTTTTCCTTCTCGAATGGCGTTCACATTTTCGTCTATCGGCAGTCCCGTCGTGGGAATCGGTGGCAGAATACCAGTATCGCTCCAAACATCTGTTATAAGCGTTTCCTCCATAGACAGTTCCGTATCAGCTGTAGATGCCCGAACCCACACACCATCGCTGTTTTCCCACAATGCTATCTCTGCGTTGTCAACTCCATCATCTCGTTGGTTTCGGCTCCAGAAGTGTAATCCATCCTCTTGTCTGTGATATGAAAAACCGCGTTTGAGAAACGCTTCTTTGGCGAGATCAAGTTTGCATGACCCGAGCGAGTGTGGTGTTGCAAGGGCGTTATCTGTGTGTTGTCTGCTTTTCAGATCAGGTTCAGGAAGTGTAGCCAGAAGTGCATCAATCGGTGCGAAGAAGACCTCTTTAGAAATCATAGGCGGCTCTAATATGTCTCCAAGTAGGATTTCATAGCGTGCATCCCAGCAATTGTATCCTTTCTCACCCGATATTTCAATATACGCTTCATCTGGGTTCAGGTTCTCTCCATTTCGGTTCTGTTCATAGATATACCATCGTTTCTGATCGGTGTATGGGTGCAAGTATTCCTGTATACGACAAGAAAAACGGAGTCCGCCGGACTTGGTTATTGTCAACAATGGGTTTGTGACACTGTTAATCAGTGCTTGAACGCAAGTAAGAACGGTATCAGGTGCAGCACAGAGTGCCTCGTAGTTAAACGTAATGTCGTGCCATGGCGCGCGATCACGTGCTGAAGGCATACCTGTATATACTTGGATACCCCACGACCTATGCAATCGGATGGGATCCCAGTCCGTTGCTTGTTGGCGTGTCAAGAACCGTTCCCCTCCAAAACTCCGCGGAGGACGGTCGGTTCCAGGAGCCTGCCCTATCGGCATATAAGATATACCAGCAGCCTCCAAGTCTTGAAGCATCACAGGATATCTGTGGGCACAATAGACTGTGAAGTGGTAAGGAAGTCCTTTGTAAAGCGAAGGTACTGAAATCGTTTTCTTCTGCTTCAGAGGCTTCTCATGCCGTTCATGGCAAAGTGTAATAATATCTTGTAGGACATTCGTATTCATAAGATTTAGATATTTCGATTTAGTATTTAAACTATTTAACTTATATATTATCATAAATCCTATTTTTAAGTCAAGTTTTTTAAGGATATTTTTAAATTCATGGCAAAAACACTACACATTACTTTTCATGGATTTAACGTGAGTTTGATAATAGGAATATGGACTTCATCTTCCCAAAATATTGCTGGCATAGACTCGGTAGGTTCGGTTTCCTAACCGAACCGGCTTTGTGCCACTTGCATTCATAAAGGTTTTCGCGAAGGATCCAGTTCGGTTAGGAAACCGAACCTACCGGCCTGGGAAAATCTGATTTATCAAACTCACGTTATAATATAGTAATTTATAGGCTATAACATTTAAAATTTGACAATTTAAGGGTAATTATCTTATCATTACTGTATCAGATTTTGGAGTTAGTTAATTGGATATCTGCTTCGTGAAGAACTTTACTCCCTCGTTCTATTTTTGTAAGGAAGTGATCATAACGCAAGCGTTTACACCTCGCTACAGGCAGAGGCGATATAGAAAAATCTGCCTTAACTCGACTATAGCACATATTTGATTACACCTCTCCCCTTAGTAATCATTATGTGTTATAGTCTCCTACTTGATGAAGAAGTAGGGAGCACGTGTAAAGTATGATTCGGCTTTATTGTTGCAGAATTTGCCATGATTTGTTGCGGTATTAGCAGTATGTGATTTTCTATTTGTAGTTGATGACTCGACATGAGGCCTCGCCCTGGTCGCGGCGTGTAAATAATAGCGACCCGTTTCACAAATGGTCCTGCGGGGAGACGTAAAACCCCCGCATTATATATCTATCGCAATGGCGTTGAAAATATTCAAGGAAGGATGAAAGAAACCCGATTGCCCGGTGTAATCAAAACTATATAAGGAGTTTATTATGAACACGGACATACTGAACCAAAAAGGTATTGTATATATTCTGGTATCCATTTTGATGGTTACCTTTGGAACACAAAGTATTGGTTACGCGCAGGAAGACACCCCGACAATCACAGCATCCGTTGAAGTACCGCTAACGGAAACAAATTTGAACGAGGGCATCGTTACGCTTACCCTTAGCGGGGGACTGTTTTCCAGTGAATATTACGTTTGGCGTGCTCTGACGATATCCGGTGTTGACGGGGTCACTGTGAGTAGATCTTGGGATGTGGATCGTGTCAACGATACGATAGTGGCCGTAAAACTCACATTCTCGGGTAACATTGATGCCGACACACCCCTTGTCTTTACAGTGGGGGCAGGAGCAATAGAAAACTATGATGGAGCTGCGCTTATCACACAACTCCCTGTTTCTGCTGTAGCGGAGACACTTGTGGCAACAACAGAAGCACCTTTGACAGAGGCAACACTGAACGGCAGTGTTGTGACGCTTACGCTTAGTGGACGTTTTTTCAACAGTAGATACTACGTCTATAACGCTCTGACTGTTTCCGGTATTGAAGGCGCATCATTTTACAATTTTGGTGTAGATCGCATAAGTGACACGAAGGTGACCGTGCCATTGACATTTTCTGGCAACATTGATGCGGATGCGACCCTCACAATCACTGTGGGTTCGGATGCTATCGTAGGCTATAATGATGCGTTAACTGTTCAAGTTCCTGTCACTGCCGTAGAGGAGTCATTGGTTGCAACAACAGAAGCACCTTTGACAGAGGCAACACTACATGGTGCTGTTGTTACGTTCACACTCACAGGACGTACTTTTATAAGATCTACTTCTGCTTTTGACGATGCATTGACAGTTTCTGGCATTGATGGCGTTTCTTACCATTGGTTCGACTTAGATCGTATCAACGATACACAATGGACACTCGGATTACAATTCTCTGGGAACTTTGACGTAGATAGTAACGTCATCATCACGATAGGAGCGGATGCAATAGTTGGCTATAATCAGGGGTTCACCTTTCAACTCCTTGTTACTGCCGTTAAAGAGTCGTTAGTCGCAACGACAGAAGCAACTCTGACAGAGGCAACACTAAGCGGCAGTGTTGTGACACTCACGCTTAGTGGACGGAGTTTTACTGAGTGGAGATCAGATATCGGAGAGGCTTTGACGATAACGTATTGAGGGTGTCACTTTTGATGATTCGTGGAATGTGGATCGTGTCAACGATACGAAAGTAACTGTAAAACTCACATTCTCTGGAAACATTGATGTGGATACGCCGCTTGTCTTTACTGTAGGACCAGGGGCAATAGCAGACTATGATGGAGCTGCACTCACCGCACAACTACCCGTTGTTACTGCGGTAGAAGAATCCTTGGTCGCTGCAGCGGAGGAGAACCCGCATTTGAATGTAGTGAAGCTCACGCTCAGCGGACGGCAGTTTGCAGGTAGAGGGTCCATCAAAGATACACTGATGATATCCAGTAGTGACGGAGGTGCAGTTGAAATCTTACACGCTGCTATCGTTAGTGACACGGAGATGACAGTTAGCCTGGGTTTCAATGAAGATATTAGAAGCGATGTTGTACTCACCTTCACTCTGGGAGAGGACGCAATCTCCAGATACTCTGGGCCCGCACTCACCGCTGAAGTACCCGTCACTCCGATTGCGTTTTCGCTGACCGCCTCGACAGAGACCCCGTTATATGAGGAATTACTAAATGGAGGGGAGCTCATAACAGTAAAATCACCATTGACAGAGGCAAACCTATATTGGAGTTTGATCAGACTTACACTCACTGGACGGGAGTTTAATGCCAAATTGAACATTGAAGATACCCTGACATTCTCCAGTATTGATGGGAGAATTGTTGGACAGAATGACATCACCCCCGTGGGAGACACAGCATTGGAAATAGATGGGGAAGTTGTTGACATTGACGACTTAGTACACCTCAATGACATCGGATTTGTTGGCATAGATGCCGTGGATCGTGTCAGTGACACAGAATTGGTTATCTCTCTAATCTTCGATGGCGATCTTGACACAGATTCTATACTCACGCTCACTGTGGGAGCAGACGCAATCTTAGGATACGATGAAGATTTTACTTTCGAGTTCCCTGTCACAGCCGTAGAAGAATCGCTGACTGCCTCAACGGAGTTTTCTTTGACAGAAGAAAATCTGAATGGAAACATCGTCAGGTTGGCACTCAATGGACGACAACTTTGGGTGAATGCGGATTTGGATGAGATCACAGATGAAGAAGCGATAACAATATCCGGCATTGAAGGTGTCACGATTGAAGATATCAGCTTTACCCAATCTAATTGGTTTGTTGGCTATGGAGATGCGATAATTGAATTGGGCTTCAATGACAACTTTGACACCGATGCCACGCTTACCATCACTGTGGCGTCACCTCTGATCGTCGGATACGATCTCGGATCCGATAAAAAGTTCACTGTTGAGCTGCCTGTCTCAGCGACACGGCAATCGGATGCCACGGTAAGTATTTCGCCATCACCGATAGCATTGACCAGTATTGGTGAAAAACTAACGCTCAATTTGGACATCGCTAACGGAGAAAACGTCGCAGGCTATCAAGCAACCGTGTCGTTTGACCCTTCCGTCCTCAACTATGTGGAAAGTGTTAATAGAAACTACTTGCCAGCAGACGCGTTTTTTGTAGAACCTATCCTTGACTATGACTGGTTAAGAGATCCATTTTCTGATGATTTAATTCTCATACGTCATGTGACAATCGCCGGAAACACACTTGCTGAGGCACGCAACGGAGACGGCACACTTGCCAACATTACGTTTGAGGTGGTTGACTATAAACCCTCTGAGGTGACCCTATCCAATGTCTACCTTGTCGATGCGGACGGAAAACGTTGGGAAGTTACCACAGAAAATTGTGAGGTGATTGAACCCCCAGGACTCGCGGAAAGAATCTTTGGAGACCTTAACATTGATGGCGACGTGAACATTCAAGATTTGATCATCGTTAGCAACCGTTTTGGGGTGAAAGGACAGAACCCCGCAGATGTCAATGGTGATGGAATTGTAGATATCGTTGACCTTGTGCTGGTTGCAAATGCGTTTGGTGCGAATGCAGCAGCACCATCGCTAAATCCACAAGTCCTTGAACAACTCACCGCCGCGGATGTGAAAGAATGGTTAACCCAAGCACAGAAAATCACACTGACCGACCCTGATTATAAGCGCGGTATCACCGTGCTGGAACAACTCCATAAGGCACTGATTCCTAAAACAACAGCACTCTTACCAAATTTCCCAAACCCATTCAACCCTGAAACATGGATACCGTATCACTTGGCGAAAGATGCGGATGTTACCCTGCATATCTATGCGATGAACGGCACACTGGTTCGGACGTTGACGCTCGGACATCAGTCCGCAGGTATGTATCAGAGTCGTTCGCGTGCTGCGTATTGGGATGGTAAAAACGAATTCGGTGAAAAAGTCGCAACAGGTGTATATTTCTATAGACTCACCGCTGGTGATTTTTCTGCTACACGCAAGATGTTGATACGGAAGTAACACTTCTAACTATTAGCGGAAGGCTGGAAGAAAATGCTCTTCCAGCCAATAGTCTGACTGCACATTTCAGTTTAAAACAAATCAAAAGGAGCTTGTTATGAAAACTTTACGAAAGATAACTCTACCAATCTTTGTAGTTTTGTTGTTGATATATAGTGTGCAAAGGATCAGTTATGCTCAAGATGAGACACCCAAGGCACCCACTCTTACACCAGGCGAAACGAATACGTCCCTTATAGTTCGTTTTTCAGCTGATTGTGACAACACAGATAAAGCCTATCAGGTTCAGTTGCGTCGTAAATCACCGCAAGGAGAGTGGACAACAAAATGTCTTATTGTTAAAAAGGTGTCTATTGGTGGTGGAATCCGTTCCTGGTTTGGTATTCCTATCGGGACTTGGAGTAGTACAACCTATTGTACTGGGAACGTATGGATCATCGGTGATCTTGAAGCGGGCGTTACTTATGAAGCGCGTTACCGGGATGCACACACGTCTGAATGTGTTGAGAATCCTCCAGTTCCGGGGCCGTGGTCGATGATTGGTGAAGGTACCACCCACTTGGTGGCACCCCCTCGTGTTGAATTCATAGATGCCAATTTAGCAAGAGCTGTTCGCAGAGAATTAGACCTTTATACTTCAGGTGAACATATTGAGTTGCTTAAAATTCCTGAAGCGGCATTAGCAGAGCTAACAAGTCTGAATCATGTTAACTACCGGATATTAAAACTTACGGGTTTAGACCTTTCTGGTTTAGAACAAGCAACGCAACTGACTGATGGTGCATTTGAGTTGCTTAAAATTAGTGTAGAGGAATTGGCGAAACTAAAACTTGCAGGTCTGAATGATAGGGACTATCAAATAACAAACCTTTCTGGTTTAGAACAAGCAACGCAACTTAGGGAACTTGATCTCTCAGGTAATGATGGAATCAGTGATTATAACTCACTGTCGGGACTTACAAACTTAACAGAGTTATATCTCTATGAAAATCAGATCAAAGATATTACGCCACTATCAGGACTTACGAACTTGGCAAAGTTACACCTCTTTAAGAATCGGATCACGGATATTACACCACTCTCGGGACTTACGAACTTAACAGAGTTATATCTTTATGAAAATCAGATTACGGATATTTCTCCTTTGGTACATCTTACACAACTGACTAAGTTAGACCTTTCTAACAATCAGATCAAAGATGTAACACCGCTTACGAATTTGATATTTCTTGAAGAATTATTACTAAAAGGCAATACGATTGAAGATACGGCCCCACTTAACGCACTTCTGGATGAGAATCCGGATATGGATTTAGATATTGCACATGCACTTATCCGGGAGGAGGGTGGAACAACAATAACGGCATCAACCAGGCAACCCTTGACATGGATAACATTAAATGAAAGCGGAGTGAAACTAACGCTGAGTAGTGGTACTTTCCATACCGATGAAAAACAAATTGCTGATGCTATTACAATTTTCGGTATTCCTGATATTAGCATCTCTAAATGGAATTGGTACGACGATTTTGAAGTCGAGCGCTATAGAAGTGGTACAGAGATACAGTTTCGTCTAACATACGAGGGTTCCCACACTATTACCACAGATGCTACGCTAACCATTACCGTGGAACCGGAAGCGATAGCTTACTACAATGGTCCTCCACTTACCTCAGAAATACCTGTCACCGTGCCAACCGAAGCGGATTTGACTGAAATTTCTCAGGCATTAAAGGTATCAACATCTGCTCCCTTGACAGGATCGACGTTAGGGGGAAATATCGTGACATTGAAGCTACACAGCAAAACTTTTGATTTCTCTTTCCCCAGCCGGTGGGTATATACACTTATAGACGGTCTTACGGTTTCCGGTATTCCCGGTATCGGGCTCGACGATGAATACGAAGACTACGGGGTTGAATATGTGAGTAGTACAGAGGTAAAGTTTAAATTCACCTATGAAGGTGACTTAATCACTACTGATTCTGTTCTTACACTTACCGTAGATCCGAAAGCAGTAGTTGGTTACAACGGCGATCCTTACACGTTAGAGATTCCTGTTACCGGTGTGACTAAAAATGAATTATCTCAAACATTAACCGCATCAACAGCGTATCCATTGACAGCGGTAACGTTGCACGGAAGCATAGTAACATTAAAACTGACAGATGCGGTTTTTGAGGCACGCGTCTGGAATTATATAAAAATATCTGGAATTCCAGCAGTCACTAAATCTGGAAGAAAAGTCAGCGACACAGAAATAAAGTATGAACTAAGTTTCTTTGACAACATTGACACGGATGCTACTTTAACATTTACTGTCCAACCGGATGGAATAATGGGGTACAACGGTCCTCCACTTACTGCAGAAATACCTGTCTCTGCGTCAACCGAAATTGAACATACCGGTGAATTGGTCGCATCAACCCCGATTCCGTTGACGAAAACGACACTTAATAAGAACTATGTGCGACTAACACTACAAAATAATTCCTATAAAACGTCCGATGACTATGATTATGATGATGGACAGGTAATACAAGTAATCAGTATTCCAAATGTAGGCACTAAAACTGGAGGGTTTGGGTCAGGAGAATATGCTGTTCGCCTAAGTAGCACCGATATATTGGTTAATATTGTGTTTTCGGACGACTTTAACACCGATGCAACGTTAATCTTCACAGTGCCACCCAGTTTGATCGAGAACTACGACGGTCCCCCGCTCACAGCCTCGTTACCCGTCTCTGCTGCCACAGGACCACAAGCCCTGGTTCCAGAGTCTCACCTACCGCTGATGTATTGGATAAATACGGACACCGACAAAATTGAGTCTGTTGCTCCTTTTGAGGCTGTTACGCAAGGAGTAGTGAGTATCACAGTGGATGCAGCAAGTGGCAAGATTTACTGGAGTGAAAAAGGTAGCAGCGACAGTACAATAAAACGTGCAAACCTTGACGGGACCGCTGTTGAGAACCTTGCTACATTATCAACTACACCACATTATCTTTTTGTTGACTCTGCCAATAACAGACTCTATTGGGCGGATACACTTCAAAACAGTATTCAAAGTGCAGACCTCAACGGCAAAAACATCAATACACTCATCCAAGAAGTTGGTGATGATATCACGAGTATGGCATTAGATGTTGAAGGTGATAAACTGTATTGGGGAGATGCCCAATACCGTATCCATTGTATGAACCTTGATGGTACAAACGTCGAAAGGCTTCTGACAGAAGGAGGTACGGGCTGGAATCCTTGGATTGGTAGTATCGCTATTGTCAAAGGCAAGATCTATTGGATAGAGGGAATAAGTTGGTATCTTCGGAACGGGAAAGTCCACCGTGCTAACCTTGATGGAACAAACGTTGAAACGCTTACTCATCAACTGGGTTCCCTTATTAGCATTGCCGTTGACACTGGGGCAAACATGGTTTATTGGACAAATTCACTTGGTGGAATCCAGCAGATGGATCTCAGCACCGGTGAAGTTAAAGCTGTTGTCTCAGGCATAACCTCGCCAGGGAATCTCGTGTTAGTTCCAGGTACACAACAGATAACTACCGATACTACGGTTAGTATTCCCCCCGCTTCAGTTGCATCTCCGGTTATCTAAAATCCGTCAAGACCCCTGCCTTTAGGTAGGGGATGTAGACGGCTAAGGTTGTTGTTCTTGAAAGAAGATTTGACTTTC
Source organism: Candidatus Poribacteria bacterium (assembly GCA_022824835.1). Lineage (GTDB taxonomy): Bacteria > Poribacteria > WGA-4E > WGA-4E > WGA-3G > MSPOR6. The sequence continues at coordinate 69,545 of JAJDZB010000062.1, forward strand.
ACTTGAAAGTGTGGGATCATATATTCAGCATCTTTGGATAGGATTTCTACCTCAGCACTAACTCGTGTTGAGTCCTATCCCCAACCGTAGAAAGTTGTGTGGTGCTGGTGCGAAATCACATAAAACATTAGAATGTAGTAGTGAAAACTAAACATTACGTTGTCCAACCTACAACGCCCCTACTCCATTCGCTAAAATCTTAACTCGCGGCAGGGCATGCTGAGAGTATAAACGCCTGATGGAGTTCAAATAAGACCTTACAAAAGTTCAGGAGAAGAGGCAATGAATGA